>CAVSSY010000009.1:0-216149 GCA_963730675.1 uncultured delta proteobacterium
GATGATAGCAGGCTTGAATGCCGGATTGCGATCTGAAAGGGGCGGAAGGCGGTCAGGTGGGAGTAGGGCTTGGAGAGGATTTTGAGGTAACAGTAGCTTTTTCAGGACCAAAGGCTATCATTCGGCGCTGGATATATCGGAGCGTTCGTTTACATTCCGGACAGAATGGGGACCGTAACAGGGGTGGAATGCGTCACCTTCCATAGTCCCCCTTACTTATAAAAATAGAAATGCCTTGGGCTCACGTCAAGGCGATGCCGCGTTGCACATATGCCGGACATCGAAGATTAATATTAAAATCAGTTCGTTTGAAGGCTCATTTCAGGCAATGTTCAGTAAGCGGCCTATATCCAGTTTAAGGTCCTGGCGGATAATTCTGGTCGAGCCTTTAACCTGCTGAACGACACATGCACAGGTTCTCATAGTCGGCGCATTTGCTTTGATCCCCCTTATCCAGGTTTCAGCGTTCCACAGTTACGGCGAGGACGGTTTCCACGTGAGAACCGCGCATTAGGGATTAAGGGTAAATCTCGAGAAATGTAAACGCTTGATTCTGATATTGTTCCAGAAAATAATTGATCGATTTTAGCTTTCTAAAATATGATATACCCTCAACCAATAAATGGTTAGAAAACGAACGGCGCGGTATGGTTTTTAAGCTGCTGCTTTGAAAAAGGGAATCCGAAGGGCCTGGGGAACCAGCCTGTTGATGGTAAACGATGAAATTAAAAGGAAACATCCGCTCAAAATTGCTTATATGGGCATTCCTTGGATGCTTATCACTTCCCGGACTTCTGTCTTTGTTGCCGGTTGAAACCGCCAACCGCTTTATTGATGAAAACCGCCGCCTGTCACCTTTTCCTGCGCTCAATTTTGTTCTCAGCGAAATTCAGGAGTTCCCCCGCGGCTTCGAGCGGTATTTTAATGATCATTTTCAGTTGAGGGATTATTTAATTCTCGGGAACAATTATCTTGAACTTAAGTTGTGGAAGCGTTCGTCCAACAGAAATGTCGTTATTGGGGCTGACGGATGGCTGTTTTGGGGAGGGGATTGTGTTCTGGAAGATTTTTTATCGTTGCAGCCGTTTTCAGTCGAGCAGCTCCAAAAACGACAGCGTGTTCTTGAAAGCAAACGGGATTGGCTGGCGAAGCATGGGATTCGATACCTGTTCATGATCCCTCCAGATAAACAGAGTATTTATCCGGAATTCATGCCGAAAGCCTATCAAGCTATGCAAGGCCAATCGCGTCTGGATCAATTTGTAGCCTATATGCAGCAGCATTCCAATGTGGATATTCTTGACTTTCGCCAGACGCTAAGGGCCGCGAAGGCTGACCGTCAGATCTACTTTCGTATGGACAGTCATTGGAATGAAATGGGTGCTCTGATTGCGTCTAGAGAAATTTTTAAGCAGTTGGCGCCTCCTGTGGACTTGGGCTCAAACCCTATACCGATAAAAGGTTTGGCGGATTACCGGATTCATATAGCCAAGCGTCAACAAGCCGGCGACTTGGAACGGCTTTTGGGATATCCGATCGGAGACCCGGATGAAAGCTACGTTATTGAACCCAAATTCAATCGCATTTCCAACGGTGAAAAATTGCCGGGATTTTTAGGACAGGATTGGAAGCCGATGCCGCCCCCCTTTGTTCTGACAGGTGTCCCCAATGGGTCAAGATGCGTTGTTTTTCATGATTCATTCGCCACCTTTTTTGCTCCGTTTTTCCCAGAACGATTCCAACGAAGTCTTTTCCTCTGGCACCACAACCCGACGGGGGAGCTCTTCAAGATGGTTGTCGCAGCTGAGCATCCGGACATTGTTATCGAAGAAGTGTGCGAGCGATTTCTTTACTTTTTGAAAACAGATACTGAATATTTCCCCTTGGATTGAGGTCATGTTATTTACGTCGACGGTCTTTTTATTTCTATTCCTGCCACTGGTGCTGCTGCTGCACTATGTGCTGCCGGTAAGGATGCGCAATGGCTTCCTTTTTTTATCCAGCCTGTTTTTCTACGCCTGGGGCGAGGTTTTCTACTCCGTTATTATCCTGGTTTCCATCGCCGCCAACTTTGGATTGGCGCGGATCATGGCACGGGCTCCTTACGGTGGCCGCAGACGTGCTTTGCTTTGGGCTGCTGTTGCATTCAATCTCCTTTTGTTGGGCTGGTTCAAATATGCGAATTTTCTCGCCGAGAATATTAACAATCTCTTAAATCTGTCAGGTGCCCCCTTAATCCATCTGGATCCCGTGCATTTGCCGATCGGCATCTCCTTTTTCACCTTCCAGGCCCTGTCCTATGTGGTCGATGTCTATTTCGGAAAGGTCGCGGTTCAGAAGCGTATCGTTCATCTTGGTCTATACATTTCGTTGTTTCCCCAACTTATTGCAGGGCCGATTGTGCGGTATTCCGATATCGCCAAGGAAATTGTCGCGCGGCGTGTTGATCCGAGTCGGTTTGCCTACGGAATTCGCCGTTTTATTATTGGCATGGGGAAGAAAATGATTCTTGCCAATCCCATGGGGGAAGTAGCGGACAATATTTTTAAGCTGTCACCCGGAGAGTGGACGACCCCGGTGGCCTGGCTTGGAATCGTTTGTTACACGCTCCAGATTTATTTCGACTTCTCCGGCTATTCCGACATGGCGATCGGCCTGGGACGGATGCTGGGTTTTACCTTCAAAGAAAATTTCCGCTATCCTTATGCCGCCGATTCAATCCGCGAATTTTGGCGCCGCTGGCATATCTCCCTCTCTTCATGGTTTAGAGATTATCTTTATATCCCTTTGGGAGGCAGCCATGTCTCTCATTTGCGTACTATTTTCAATTTGTGGATCGTCTTCCTGCTGTGCGGACTTTGGCATGGCCCCAGTTGGAATTTCGTAATCTGGGGCGGTTTACACGGCTGTTTCCTGTCTTTTGAGCGCACCCGTTTTGAGCAGTTCAGACGCTGGCTATGGCGCCCGCTGCGGCACGCTTATGTGCTGCTGGTGGTGATGGGCGCCTGGGTTTTTTTTCGACTCGAAACCCTGCCGGATGCTCTGACCTATATCGGCGTCCTGGCTGGTGTCCGGCAAGGCGAGGTGCCGCCCTATCTCACCATCGACTTGTTCACGCTGGAGCATCGCCTAACATTCATAGCGGCCATCCTGGCCTGTGTACCCTGGCGGCCGGCAACCGAATGGGTAGGCCGCCTTGCTGGCAGACCAATCGCATGGTTTACGAAAACACGACAGATTTCGTATTCTAAGTGGCTGGTTGCGGGTGGACAACTCTTGGATGTCGCGATTTTAA
Organism: uncultured delta proteobacterium; assembly: GCA_963730675.1. Taxonomy (GTDB): domain Bacteria; phylum Desulfobacterota; class Desulfobacteria; order Desulfobacterales; family UBA5852; genus JABZFP01. The sequence continues at coordinate 3,296 of CAVSSY010000009.1, forward strand.
TGTCAATCCTGATCCTTAGCATCATGCACATCGCGGTCGGGACCTACAATCCGTTTATTTATTTTCGATTTTGACCCAATGGGATACCTTTCAATGACTTCTGTCCGCGATCGCATCCTGACCGCGCTCTTTCTGATCGTACTGTTCCTGCCGGCATTAATGACAGGTGCCTCCCACGAGGAGGCCCACGGTCGTTTGGAGGAAAAGCGACAATTGGCTAAGCGACCTGGATTTCCCGAGGAGGTTGATGCGGTTATCGCATTTCCCCGTCAGTTCGAAGCTTATTTCAATGATCATTTCCAGTTAAGGGAAGTCCTCATCCGAAGCCACAATCGCCTGAAGATTAAACTGCTGAAGAAGTCGCCCCAAAAAGATGTCCTGCTGGGGCGGGATGGGTGGTTTTTTTATACCCGCAATAATTTACTGCAGGATTTTTTGGGATTAGAGCCCCTTTCGACAGAGGCATTGCATGATCGGCAGCGCCTTCTGGAAGCCAAGCGCGACTGGTTGGCATCGCAGGGTATTCCCTATTTATTTGTTGTGGCGCCAAACAAGCAAACGATTTATCCGGAGAAGATGCCGGAGGGCTATATTCGTTCTAAGGACCCTTCGCGGCTGGATCAGCTGCTCGACTATTTGCGTTCCCATTCAGACATCCCCGTTTTGGATTTAAGGGAAAGCCTCCTTGCGGACAAGGCTAAAGAAAAGCTTTATTTCAGTACGGATACGCACTGGACCCCCAGCGGCGCTTTTATCGGCTACCAGCGCATTATGGAAGCCCTGCACCGCAGACTCAATGATCCTCGACTGACCCCCAGATCATTGGCCGACTATCGGAGCATCGCATCGGTTCGCGAAGACGGCGATTTAGCTGGCATGCTGGGAATTGAAGGAGATATCAAGGAGTCCTATGATCGCCTGGAGCCGTTATTCACACCTTGTTCGCAGGCTGAACTGCTGCCCAACTACCTGAATTTTGACTGGAAACCTTTTCCGGACCCAGTGGCTATTAATTGCCCAAGCGCCGATCTGCGTCTTGTCATGTTCCACGATTCTTTTGGAAAAGAGGCTGCGCCCCTATCTATCGGAGCATTTTAAAAGAAGCGTTTATATATGGTACAATAATGTAGACGGGGATCGGTTCAGGGCGGCCATCCTCAAAGAAAAACCTGACATTGTCATCGAGGAAATCGTGGAGCGCATGATATCTTACATGCAGTGCGGACCTGAATATAAACCTTAAGAGAGGGTTACGGCTTGGAAGGTTGCGACGCCGTTTAGGGAGCCTTCTTTCCCAGCATCTCTTGAAGCCATAATTTGAGGGGGCCGGTTAGGGGCGCTATCCGGGGAAACAGGGCCAGACCGTTTTGCCACGTGAACGCCACAGCGTCATAACCGGCTTCGATGACATATTCGTTGTTCTTGCCGTAAGTTTCCCGGGGGGTGTATTCGACAAACTGCATGCGCTGGGGATCGATGCGGTATTTTCGACTGACCACGGTGGCGATATGTCCGGCCGCGCTGCGCACGGACACTTCGCCCTTCATCATGCCCGTCCGGGGCAGGTCGGAGGCCACCACCACCATCGGCCGCAGATGCAGCACCTCTTTTTCTCCGGGACAGTTGAGATCGAAAATCCACAACCGGCAGCGCCCCTTGGCGAGCTTGAGCTGACCGCCCCATCCATCCCATTCGAAGATGCCGTCATAGATAAGCAAAAGCGGCCTCCTGCTGCGAAGACTTAGTGGTCTTATTCGCAAACACGCTGAAATTCGGCCGCCAATCCATCCTGTCTGGGCGGCGTTGCGAACAACACGGGATATTTTAGATATTCCTTGGTTTTCGCGTCTTGTCAGCCAGGCGCCTTAGCACCCTCATGACGTCACCGTTTTTACGAACAGGACCACTTAGGATAAATGCCTAAAGGGCGGCGTTGGCCGCCCTTCTGAAAATATCCATGCGGGTTCGTCGTGCGCGGCCTTAATCCCATTCTAGGCACGCGTCAGCACGCCGTAAAGACGCAGGAGTTTGTCCGGTAGTTCCTGGACGTCGGAGATGACGGTATGGCGCACCGGACCATAGAGCTCGTCCAGCCGGGGGCTGGCGGGCAGATTAACCGTAATGGCCTGGGTGATGATGCCGCTGCTGCGCGCTTCGGCAATGGCCTGGCGGGTGTCCTGCAAGGCGTAGCGGTCTTTATAGTCCGTGTCGTTGGGGAAGCCGTCGCCGATCAGCAGCAGCAGACGTACCCGGTTGTCCTGGGCCATCAGGTCGAGGATCGCACGCCGCACGGCGGCGCCCATGCGCGTGCTGCGCTGGGGCGTCAACCTACTGATGGTGCCCTTGACGCCGGCATCGAGCGGCGCATCGAAGTCCTTGATGCGGAAGAAATCCACACCCAATCGGCCTGTCCCTGAGAAACCGGCTACGGCGTAACGGTCACCGACCACCTCCAGGGCCTGGGTGAAAAGGACGATGGCCTCCTTGGCGACATCCAGAACGGATCGCGAGGCCCCGCTGACGATGTTGGAGGTGGAGCGGGAAAGGTCCACCAGCAGCATCACGGCCACATCGCGCCGCTGCTTGACCCGCTTGATGTAAAGGCGCTCGGAGGGCTGGCGTCCGGCCTTGCGGTCCACCACAAAATCCAGCAGGGCCCGGTAGTCGAAATCGTCGCCCTCCACCCACGGGCGCAGAATCCCGAGGCCCTCGGGCCTGAGCAGCTCGAAGGAGCGGCGAATCCGGCGTACCAGACCATTACAGCGATGGAGCACATCGTCGTAAAAGGCGGTGTCGCTGCCGGCCAGGCGGCGGTCCCGCACGCGAACATGGGCGTGCAGGTAGTCGCCGATGGCCCCGTTCCATTCCTTCAACCAGGTGATCCGGTCCACATCCTCGGGATCTTCCATTTCCTTGGCAAGCTCCCCTGTCGTCAGGAATTCTTCCGGAATTTGAGCCATAGACAGGGCCGAAGGGTCGGGACCATTTCCCTGAGGCGCGGATGACGGGGGGCAGGCCAGTTGGAGAATGTCCTGCGCCGTGGGCCGTCCACCGCTATGCAAAAGCTGCTGACGCAAATCGCCGCGATAGAGTTTAACGCCGCAGGCCCGCAGGCGTTGGACCAGGCGGCCGGCCTCATCATGGGCGTTTCCTCCGGCGGCATCGATGAGCGCTGACATTAGAGGCAGGCGGTAGGGAGGGGCCAGGGCGGTCTCCCGGGACCCTTCGCTGGAAAGAGTCTTTTGGATAGGATCATAGAACCTGGCCGCCAGACCGGCGGCGTGTTCCACCCGCATGGTTTGGGTGTTGCTGGCCGCCAACGCGTCCTGCATGCTCCTCAGCAAATCGGTTCCAGGCGCGCCCTGGGAAGTGAGCGCGGTTATGGGAAGGTCTAGAGCGAGGACCGCATAACACATATCCAGGAAACTGCCGGGGCGGCTGGAAGCCAGTTTTGACCGCATGGCCGCCTGATACAGCGGAAGGCCGTTGCGTAAAAGCCCCGGGTAGGTTTGGGCCAGGCGCAGGCGGAGGCGGGCGTGTTCGAATACGGTGAGAAGGTCGAGGGCCAGGCGCGGTTTGTCGAAACACCGGCTGAATCGGGTGAAGTCCGAAACACCGGCTGCACAGGGGGCGGCCTCCCTGAAAGGGCCTGCGGTCAGACAGCCCAAGTCCCGGGCTCGTTCCAGGTCGAAGGTGAGGGTGCCGAATTCCAGCAGGCCGGCTTCGAACTTGGCCATGATGGTGAGGAGCCCGACATTGGCCTCGCGGGATTCAAGCGCATCGAGGATGTCGGGTAGGTAAAGATGCAGGCCATCCGTACCGGATTGGGGTAGTCCGGCGCTCCGCTGGTCTGCGTATTGGCGGATGGCGGAAAAAGGGCGGATGCCGGCCGCCTGTCCTGTTCGGGCCCGGAGATAGCGGGTCAGGCGGGGCATGGCCTCATGCAACAACACGGCCGTTTGCAGCTCGCGGCAGGCGGATCGCCCTTTCTCGGAGCGCAATGATAGAAACCGGCGCACCGCTTGCGGGTCTTGGTGCACCCTTTCCAGGGCCTGGTCGACAAAGGATTGCAGGGTCTTCGGCGCAAGCAAGTCCAGGCCTTCGGACAAGCCCTCCAGATAGGGTTCGATCAGGTTCAGGTCGACCTGGATGAGGCGGAGCAGTTGCCGGATCTGCATGGTGCGCACCTTTTCATGCAATTGTCCGACGGCGCGCGGCAGCAGGTTGCCGAGGTATTGGCAGCGATTATAGGAAAGGGGTTGGTCAAACACGGCCTGCAGGAGTTCCAGGTAGGCCCGGGCGCTGCCGTCGGCGGCGGAAGTCAAGGGAACCAAGCCCTCCAGCGGCGCCTTGACAAGGTATTCGCCCTTGGCAAGGAGGATGGCCAGGGTGTTCTGAAAGGTTTCCCATAGGCCGGCTTCACGGGACAGCAGCACATGGGGCAGCAGGCCGGCCAGGTTACGGGCCAGACCTACGCTGCGCGCGGCCGCTGGGCCGATTTCGCGGCCGAAGGTGGCAACGGCCCGGGGTTGACCCCCCGCAAGCAGCCGCCGGTAGCCTTCGGCCACGGCGGCCCCCAAATTCATATCCAGCCGATAGCCGAGGAAAATGGTTTCCACCAGATCCGCGAGATCTGTTGCGGTCAGTTCGATGCCGGACTGCCGGCGGGCCTCGGCCAGGGTTTGCGCCAGCTCGGGGTCGAAAGTTTCCAGGCGCTGCAATGCATTGTCGCTGGTCATGGCCGGCTAGAAAAAATCCTGAATGAGCTCTTCCATGGTTTCCTGCAGCCGTTCGTCGTCGCTGAGCGGCTGGCAGATGGCGGAGCGGCAGGCTGTGACGGGATCCACACCGCCCTGGATCAGCAGCGCGGCGTAGATGAGCAGACGGGTGCTGGCGCCTTCGGACAGGCCCTGTTCGCGAATGCGGCGGATCCGCGTGGCCAAAGCCACCAGGCGGGCGGCCATCCCCATCTCGATACCCCCCTCATGGGCCACGATTTCGGTTTCGCGGGCCTCGTCGGGATAGCGGAACACCAGGCTGACGAAGCGCTGCCGGGTGCTTTGCTTCAGGTCCTTGAGGACGGATTGGTACCCGGGGTTGTAGGAAATGACCATCATGAAATCCGGATGGGCCTGGACCAACTCACCCTTTTTGTCGATGGACAGCAGCCGGCGGTCATCGGTCAGGGGGTGGATGACCACGGTGGTGTCCTTGCGGGCCTCGACGATCTCATCCAGGTAGCAGATGGCGCCGATGCGCACGGCGGTGGTAAGCGGTCCGTCCACCCACACCGTTTCATCGTTTTTCAGGAGATAGCGACCCAGCAGATCGGAGGCAAACAGATCCTCGTGGCAGGAAACGGTTATCAGGGGCCGCCCCAGGCGGTGTGCCATGAACGCCACGAAGCGGGTCTTGCCGCAACCGGTAGGGCCTTTGAGCATAACCGGGAGCTTGGCCCGAAAAGCGGCTTCGAACTGCTGTACTTCATCGCCCGAACTCAGATAATAAGGGGCCTGGTCGATAATATGTTGAGATGCCGGGGATGGCATGGCGGCTTTCATGCGATGTTCTCCATAGTGCCTATCCACAGATGGCATCTTTCGGCCCCGGCCGGAACCAAAATCGACCCTCTGGGGACGGACGCTTCCTATGTGGCAATGGCAAGCCAATCTATCGTATTTGACCGGCTTTGAAAAGAGGCCCGGAAAGCGCATCCGAATTCCTTTATGTATTGCACCGGGCCTATTTGTGTCCTATTCTATTCGATTGCCTATAACCGAAACAGGAACACCATGACTGACGATACCTCAATCCATCGGCTGGAACACCAGGGTCGCACCGTTACGCTGATCGGGACCGCCCATGTCTCCAGGGAAAGTGCCGACCTCGTCCGTCGGACCATCGAAACGGAAAAGCCCGAAACGGTCTGCGTGGAACTATGCGCATCACGCTTGCAGTCCATCCGCCAGAAATCGCGCTGGCAGGAAATGGACATTATCAAGGTTGTCAAGGAGAAGAAAGCCTTTCTCTTGTTGTCGAACCTGATTTTGGCCAGTTTCCAGAAGCGCATTGCCGACCGTATGGAAATCAAACCGGGCCAGGAAATGATCACAGCCGTGGAAGCGGCCGAGGCGGCCGGAGCGCAAGTCTGGCTGGCGGACCGGGACATCCGCGTGACACTCTCCCGCACGTGGCGCAGCATGGGGCTCTGGGATAAAGGCAAGCTTCTCTTCCAGCTGCTGCTGTCGCTGGGCGAGGTGGACGATCTAAGCCGTGAGGACATCGAGCGAATGAAGCAGGAGGATGTGCTCGACTCGCTCCTGAAGGAAATCGGCGCTTCCCAGCCGGTAATCCGTGAGATCCTGATCGACGAACGGGATCGCTATCTGGCGCAGAAGATCAAGGAAGCCCCCGGGAGCCATATCGTGGCCGTGGTGGGCGCCGGCCATGTGCCCGGGATCAAGCGCTACTGGTCCCAGGATACCGACCTCAAAGCGCTGGAAGGGCTTCCGCCCAAAAGTCGCTTGACCGGTTTTCTCAAATGGGGGATTCCGGCGGCCATCGTGGGGCTTTTTATATACGGGTTCTACGCCGGAGGGTCTAAAACCGGCTCGGACATGATTCTCTGGTGGGTTGCCGCCAACGGGCTGCTGGCCGGGGTGGGGGCCTTGATTGCCTGGGGGCATCCCCTTACCATTTTATCCTCGATGGTTGCGGCGCCGTTGACCTCCTTGAATCCGATGATCGCCGCCGGCTGGGTGTCGGGTCTGGTGGAAACGGTCTCCCGCAAGCCCAAAGTCCGCGATTTTGAAACCCTCCAGGAGGATATCCGGTCCGTCAGAGGGTTCTGGACCAACAAGGTTACCCGCGTCCTTCTGGTGGTTGTCTTCACCAACCTGGGCAGTTCCATCGGCACCTTCGTGGCCTTTCCCATGATCGTGCGGGCGCTTCATGGGGTTTGAGAGGCTCTAACCCATCTCCGGCCCGCTTGGGGGGGTGATGGCCACGACACGCCGTTTGGCGCCCGCCACCACTTTGAGTTTCCCCTGTGCGTAAAGCTCGATGCAGTGGGGATAAAGCTTCCACTCTTCGGCCAACCCCTTTTGCTTGAAGATTTCCAAGGAATCGCCAGGCGCTATGGCCACAGCGCGCTGGCCGATAATGGGGCCCGAATCCTCCCCATAGTCGACGAAGTGCACCGTGCAGCCCCCGACTTTACAGCCGTAATGGTAGGTATCCCCGTATCCGTCGACCCCCGGAAAGGACGGCAGAAGGGCGGGATGGATGTTCATGATGCGGGGCAGTGCCGCATCCTGGTTGACCCGGTCGATGAAATACGGGGACAGATTGCGCATGAAACCGGCCAGAATCAGAAGGTCGAAGGGGTAAGGCCGCATGGCCTTGATCAGCGCCGCTTCGGCAATGGCGCGTGGTTCGAGAAATCGGCGTCGGCGGTCGGTATCCGTCCCGGCTGGTAGCAGGCGGCATTTCCCCTGGATGTCTTCGAAATCAAAGTCGCTCGGCAGGGGTTGCGCGAGCGGCTCTTGTCGATAGCGGTGAAAGATGGCGCCATAGTCCACCACAAAGGAGGGGATGGCGTGCCGGCGGGCACGCTCCAATCCTTTGGCGACGGGATTGTCGGAGCCGACGAAGACGATCCGTCCACTGATGGAGTGGTTTTCGCAGCCGTCGATCACAGCTTGCAGATTGGTGCCGCCTCCGGAAATAAGGGCTCCGATGCGAAGATTGGCTTTCATGGTCGCCTCTCCATGGTTTAGAGGTGAGGGTGGTGGGTTGCCGCTTTGGCTAGTGGTAGCAAATGCGCAAGTGGCTGTCAAACGCCCGCCCACCGCAAAATGCCTTGATATTACGGGATTAAGGCGGCTTTACGCGGTTGACAACCATCGGCGCTGTGCATATAATCCCGCGACGTTTGATATTCAATCCCCAGAGAGGAAATCGATATGGCTGAAAACGTAATGGAAATTGATGACGCACGTTTTGATGCGGAGGTGCTGCAATCCGACACCCCTGTAATGGTGGATTTTTGGGCACCCTGGTGCGGGCCCTGCAAAGCCATCGGGCCTGTGGTGGAAGAGCTGGCCAATAGTTACAAGGGACAGATCAAATTCATGAAATGCAATGTCGACGACAACCCTGCGACCCCGGGCAAATACGGTATCAAAGCCATTCCCACGCTGATATTTTTCAAGAACGGGGATGTTGTCGATCAGATTACCGGCATGGTGGCCCGCAACAAGCTGGAAGAGTCCCTCGGAAAGCTGCTATAGGGGCAAGATTCTGGTTGGGTGCGGGCGGTAGGGCTTGCCCTGATTATGCGGATAGCCCCCCCGCACCACTTCAGCGTGATGCCATAGAGCGGCATCCTAACGGCAGGACCCCATGAAACGTCTGATTATCCTTTTTCTGATCGTCCCCTTTTTCATCTCCGGATGCGGCCTTTTTAACCTTTTCTGGCAGGGTGAAGACGATGAGACCGCCCAGACGTTGGCGTGGGCTGGTATGGACGACTTCGAAACGGGCGATTATGAAGGTGCCCGGGACGCGTTTGAAAAACTCAAAGACTGGTACCCCTACAGTGAATATGCCAAACTGGCCGAGCTAAAGATCGCTGATGCCAACTATCGCCTCGGCAACTACGAAGAGGCGATTTTCGCATACGAAGAGTTTGAAAGTCTGCATCCCCGCAACGAGGCGATTCCCTATGTGATCTACCAGATAGGGATGTGCTATTTCGAGCAGATCGACACGCCGGATCGCGATCAGGAATCCACCCGCAAGGCGCTGGATATTTTCGCCCGCCTGGTCAGGGATTATCCCAACGATGCCTATGCGGTGAAGGCCCAAGAAAATATCAATGCCTGCCTGCGCAGCCTGGCGCTCTCCGAACTCGATATCGGGCTTTTCTATTATAAGTCAGGTCATTACAAAGCAGCTTTGCGGCGATTCAAAAACGTTTTGAGCCGCTATCCGGACGTAGGGGTTCACCAGGAGGCCCTGCGCCACATCATGGAGGCCGAAACCGCCTTGGCCGATATCAGCCGCGAAGACAGCAGCAGCATCCTGCCCTTTTTCTAAGCCGACAATAAAGCCATTAAGCTCATCCATCATAAGGATCGCATCCTTATTGATAGGCATAACGTTAGCCTATAAATGGTCAACAAAAATCTTTACAAAAAAAGTTGCATACTATATGTTACCGTGTTTTGAGTGATAAAGATTAAGACTTTATTGAAGGGAAACCTGCAATGGCCAAACAATGTGAAATTTGCGGAAAAAAACCGATGGTGGGCAGCCATGTCAGCCATGCCCACAATATCAACAAGCGGCGTTTCAACCCGAACCTGCAATCGGTGCGTGCGCTTCAAAACGGCCAGGCCAAACGAATGGTGGTCTGCACCAACTGCATTAAATCCGGGCTCGTGGTCAAGGCGCCCTGAGTCTGTCAACGCTGGCTGGCGCCCTTTGCGGACACGTCCTCCGAAGGCGGACCGAGTCCCCCGCGTGGGGATATATCTCGGCGTTGAAGCTTCGTCTCAAATCCTCGCCATAGGTGTGTATGCCTGCGGATGGTACTCTTCTTTGAGGATATGATTAGATAAGAAGTCCCGCTATGCAGGAAGTCTCGGTTTCGCCGTATATCGACCGCAACCCCTGATTTAGACGTTCTTCTATATATTCAGGCGCTGCACATCCTGAACCAGATGGACTTTGCGCAGGGCCGATAGCACCCGGTTCAGATGGGCGGTGCCTGAGACGGCCAGGGTTATATAGCTTTCGACCGTCTGATTTTCATGCGTTTTTGTATTGACACTGACGATATTGGCGTCGCTTTTGCTGATCGTCGTGGCGATATCGGCCAGCAGACCGACCCGGTCGTGGGATGTAACCAGAATTCTGACCGGGTAGGTTTCCTTATTCTCCTCGGTCCATTCAACTTCGATCTGCCGTTCCGGATTCATCTTCAGCGCGTTCACGCAGTTGGCCCGGTGCACGGTAACGCCATAGCCCCGCGTGATATAGCCGATGATGGGATCCCCCGGTACCGGCTGGCAACACTTGCCGAAACGGATCAGGATATCATCCAGTCCCTTGACCAGAATGCTGGTCTTGTCGGTCTTCTTTTTGACCCTTCCGATCAGGCGATCGATAATCGATTCCCGTTCGACTTCCTCCTCGCTGTCCTCCGTCTTGGGCTGGAAGCGCCGCACAACCTGAAGCGGTGTGGTCTTGCCGTATCCCACGCTGGCAATCAGATCGTCTGCCGTCTTAAAACCGAAGTGTTCCACCACCTCCATCATCTGGGGTGATTTGACCAGGGCATGAAAATTGAGGCGATATTTGCGAAAGGCTTTTTCGCACATCTCCCGCCCCAGGGTCAGGCTGCGGTTCTTTTCCTGGGTTTTGATCCACTGGCGGATGCGGGAGCGGGCCTTGACGGTTTTGACGAATTTGAGCCAGTCCTTGCTGGGGTTGTGATTTTTAGAGGTCGTGATATCGACCGTATCGCCGGTGGCCAGTTCATGGCTCAGGGGGACCATGCGGCCGTTGACTTTGGCGCCCGTGCACTGATTGCCGACTTCGGTATGGATCAGATAGGCGAAATCCACCGGCGTCGCCCCTTTGGGAAGGGTTTTGACATCGCCCTGGGGGGTGAAGACATAGACTTCGTCGGGATAGAGGTCGATGCGCACATTTTCCAGAAACTCCTCCGGATTGCCGATGTTCTCCTGGTTCTCCACGAGATTCTGGATCCAGGCAAACCGTTTGCTGACATTCTCATCGACGTCGCCGCCCTCTTTATAGTGCCAGTGGGCCGCAATGCCCGACTTGGCGACCCGATCCATTTCCTGGGTTCGTATCTGGATTTCGACGCGCTCGCCGCCCGGACCGATCACGGTGGTGTGGAGGGACTGATACATGTTAGGTTTGGGGCGGGCGATATAGTCTTTGAATTTGATATCGATGGGTTTCCAGAGGGAATGCACGATGCCCAGGGCTTCATAGCAGTGGGGAATGGTATCTAAAATGATGCGAAAGGCGATAATGTCGTAGACATCTTCGAAGGCCAGGTTCTGGGTGACCATTTTCTGGTAGATGCTGTAGTAATTTTTATAGCGGCCCAGAACATCGCATACGAGATTGTGGGTCTCCATCTTTTCGCGGATGATGGTTTTAACCGTCGTCATGTAGGACTCGCGTTTTTTGATGTCGGCGATGACACGGTCCTTGATGCGGTTGTACTCGTCGGGCATGAGAAACCTGAAGGAGGTGTTCTCAAGCTCGTTCTTCATCCAGTAGATGCCGAGGCGGGCGGCGATGGGGGCGTAGATATCCAGTGTTTCCTGGGCGATCAAGCGCTGCTTGTCCGCCTTGTGGAACTGCAGGGTCCGCATATTGTGCAGACGATCGGCCAGTTTGATGAATACGACCCGGATATCGTCCGCCATGGCCAGCAGCATTTTGCGGAGGCTCTCGGCCTGCCGGGCCTGGGAACTGCTGAAGGGCAGCTTGCTGATTTTGGTCACACCGGAAACGATGTGCTGGACTTCATGCCCAAACGTGGATTCGATTTCTTCCGGGGAAGCGTGGGTGTCTTCAACCACGTCATGCAGCAGTCCGGCGGCAATGCTGACCGGATCAAGGTTCATGTCCGCCAGAATGCCGGCTACTTCCAGGGGGTGGGAAAGGTAGGGTTCGCCGGACAGCCGGACCTGCCCGTCATGCACCCGGGCGCTATAGATGTAGGCCCGGTCAATAATGTCCAGATCGGCCTCGAGGTTGTTTTCGGCGACCTTATCCAGAATGTCGTTGATTCGAATCATAGTGCCCTAATAGGCCTTGGCCCACACCACCCGCTCGCTGCTGGGCCGGCCGCAGCAGACACATCCCCCCTCCTCCCGGATCGTCTCCAGGGGAATGCAGCGGATGGTAACGTTGTGCTTTTCTTTGATCTGCTTTTCACACCGGGCATCGCCACACCAGTGGGACAGGGCAAATCCGCCGTGAATTTCCGGTTTTTCGACACTAAGGGGCGTGAAATAGGCCTCGAAGGCTTCACGGTCGTCCAGCCTCTGGGTATGGGTCTCCTGAAACGCCCGCGCCCGTTCGTAGAGCTGGTGCTGGATATCGTCCAGGATGGCCGTGACGTCCTGTAAAAAACGGTTGCGGGGTATCGATGACTTTTCTTTGGGGCCACAATCCCGTCGACCGACAAACAGGGCATCTTTTTCAATGTCCTTGGGGCCGATTTCGATCCGCACCGGAATGCCTTTCTTGATCCAGTCCCATCCCCGCGCACCACCGATGTCGCGCTCATCGATTTCAACCTGGATGCGACGGTCGTGGTAGCGCTGGGCGCGTAGATCGGCCGCCAGCTGGGCGGTGTAGGCCATTACCCGCTCGCGGTCGGCTTCCGAGCGGTAGATGGGCAGCAGGACCACATGAGCCGAGGCGATGCGCGGCGGAAGCACCAATCCATCGTCATCCGAATGGGTCATGATCAGCCCCCCGATCAAGCGGGTGGAGGAGCCCCAGGACGTGGTCCAGGCGTATTCTTCTTCCTCCTGGGCGTTTTGGAAGCGGATCCCGGAAGCAATCGCGAAGTTTTGTCCCAGAAAATGAGACGTGCCGGCCTGCAACGCCTTGCGATCCTGCATCATGGCTTCGATGCACAGGGTATCCACCGCGCCGGGGAATCTCTCCGTAGGTGTTTTGCGTCCTCGAATAACAGGTATGGCCAGAAAATTTTCGACAAAACGGGCATAGACGTCGAGCATCGTGTGGGTCCGTTCGACGGCCTCTTCGGCCGTAGCGTGGGCGGTGTGGCCTTCCTGCCATAGAAACTCGCTGGTTCGTAAAAAGATCCGGGTGCGCATTTCCCAGCGAACCACGTTAGCCCATTGGTTGATCAGGATCGGTAAGTCCCGATAGCTGGAAACCCATTTGGAAAAGGAGTCCCCGATGATGGTTTCGGAGGTTGGCCGAACCACCAGGGGTTCCGCCAGCTCACCGGCCGGGACCAGACCGCCCTGAGCGTTTTTCTCGAGCCGGTGGTGGGTCACCACCGCACATTCTTTGGCAAAGCCTTCGACGTGTTCGGCTTCCTTTTCCAGGAAGCTCAAAGGGATAAAAAGCGGGAAATAGGCATTTTTCACGCCGGTGGCTTTGAACATGCCGTCCATGCCGTGCACGATGTTTTCCCACAGGGCATAGCCCCACGGCTTGATCACCATGCAGCCTCGTACAGGTGATTTCTCAGCCAGGTCCGAGGCCTTTATAATCTGCTGATACCATTCGGGATAATCGTCAGCGCGTATCGGCGTGATAGCCGTTTTCAGTGGCTTGGTCATAACGTGCGTCTCCAATTCATGGGTTGCAGGCTCGGGCGGAAGTCCGGGAAAATGGCGTTCAGGCCCTGTTCATCGCTTCGCTGTCCATTTGGCCGCAAGCCGAAGGGCTCATTTTAAGGTCTTTCATCTTCGGGTGCAAGGAAACCCTCGGCCGGGTTAACGACGGGGGCGGTCGGATTTCGTAGCAACGGGATCCATGTCAGGTCCCTGGTTTCCCAAGTGGTCGATCTCCTGCATGAGGGCGTCGACAAGCTCGCTCTCCGGCACCTTTCGAATCACGCGGCCTTTTTTGAAAAGGATACCCACCCCTCGCCCCCCGGCAATGCCCACATCTGCTTCTCGCGCTTCGCCGGGGCCGTTGACCACGCATCCCATGATGGCGACTTTAAGGGGCGTCTTGATGCGATGCAGGCGGGCTTCCACTTTCTCCAGGATATCGAACAGATCGATTTCGGTGCGGCCGCAGGTGGGGCAGGCAATAACGTCGGGTCCGCGGTGGCGAATGTTGAGCGCCTTCAAAATTTCGTATCCCACCCGCACTTCTTCCACCGGGTCACGGGTGAGCGATACCCGCAGGGTGTCCCCGAGGCCTTCGGCCAGCAGCATGCCGATTCCCAGCGCCGATTTGACGATCCCGGAATAAAGGGACCCGGCCTCGGTAACGCCAATATGCAGGGGCCAATCGGTTTGGGCTGCCAGCAGGCGATAGGCGGCCAGGGTACGGCCCACGTCGGACGCCTTAAGGGACAGTTTGATCATGCGGAAGTCCAGATCTTCCAGCAAGGCAACGTGACGCAGGGCGCTTTCCACCATTGCGGCCGGCGTGGCGCCTCCATAGCGATCGAGGAGGTCTTTTTCCAGAGAGCCGGCGTTGACCCCGATCCGTATGGGGAGGTCGTGATCCTGTGCGCAGCGGACAACCGCCCGAACCTTGTCACGTCCGCCGATATTGCCGGGATTGAGGCGCAGCCCGTCGGCGCCCGCCCGGGCGGCACGGATGGCCAAACGGTGGTCGAAGTGAATATCGGCGATCAGGGGGATGGTAATATCGGCTTTGATGGCCTTGATCGCATCGGCAGCGGTTTGATCCGGTACCGCCACTCGGATGATCTCACAGCCGGCCTCTTCCAGCCGTCTGATTTGGGCCACGGTAGCCTGGATATCCTGGGTGGGCGTATTGGTCATGGACTGCACGGATATCGGAGCACCTCCGCCCACGGTGACAGAGCCGACTTGGATCGGTAGGGAATGCCTGCGATGAATGGTGAATACTTCGTCCATGGAAAGAAAGGTCTGGCCTGCTATAAACCGGGTATGACGCCTGTATCGGTTTCGTTGCGGGGGCGTATTCTCTCTGTTGCCGGCTTCCGATAGGGTCGTAGGTTAAAAATTTATCAAAGTGGTGGCGGTAGTTCAAGTAAAATGGGATCTCGCCCGCGTTGCACCTGCCTAAACGGAAGATACACCGAAGACTTTAAAGCGGCACCAAGATGAGAGATGCGCGCAAGGGCCAGCTAAGTTTTGTCAACCGTCTGCAGCATGTGTCAGGTCATGCGGGCAAACGGGTTGTAGCGCTTTTCAGTACCAATGGTCGTTTCGGGACCATGACCGGTATAGACGGTGGTTTGCTCGTCCAGTGTAAAGAGCTTCGTGCGGATGCTGGCGATGAGGGTGTCGAAGTCGCCGCCGGGAAAATCGGTGCGGCCGATAGAGCCCTGGAAAAGCGTGTCGCCGACAAACACGCAGCCGTCGGTATGCAGGGAAATGCCTCCCGGGGTGTGCCCCGGGGTGTGCAGCACCGTGAGGTGCAGTTCGCCGATTTCAATGGTATCGCCGTCTTCCAGCATCCGATCAGGATCGGGAGAATTTTCAGCCTTGAGGCCGAAGGCTCCAGCCATGCGGTCGAGCTGGCCGAGCATGGGCGCGTCGAGGGGATGGATCAGCAACGCAGCCCCGGTGGCCGCTTTGAGTTGCCGGTTGCCGCCGACATGGTCGAAATGGCCGTGGGTGTTGATGATCGTGTCGATGTGAAGCTTGGCCTTTTGGACTTCTGCCATAATCCGGTCCGCGTCGTCGCCCGGATCGATGACCGCGCCCGTCAGCGTCGTTTCGCATCCTATAATAAAGCAGTTCGCTTGAATCGGACCGACGGCCAGAGATTTAATGATCACCACTGCCTCCTGAAACATTTTCCGTTGTTGAATGGAGCGCTTCGACCGGCGGTGATGCTTCCGTCGGGTGGGCCCCGGCCGGTATCGTAATTTCACCCTTTTCGAGCGCCAGCCGAATCCGATCTAAAATCCCGTTGATGAAGGCTCCGGAGTCGTCGGTGCCGAACCGTTTGCCAATATCGATGGCCTCGTTGATGGAAACTTTAGCGGGGATGTCTTCTATCCAGAGCATCTCATAGAGCGCCACCCGTATGACATTGCGGTCCACCCGGGGCATGCGGAAGACTTTCCAGTGATCCGAGTAGGTTTCGACGATGCGGTCGATGTCGGTGCGGGCCTGCTGCACCCCCCGGACGAGCTCCAGAAAAAAAGCGCGGCTTTTGCGGGGGGGCATAAAATTCCGGCAAAAAAGATCCAGCGCCTGCTCGGAATCGCCACGCTGCTCCTCCAGAAAATAGAGGGCCTGCAACGCCAGCTCGCGGGCTTGTCTGCGTTTTCCCATTGCTTAAGACTGCTGCACGACGTCCATCAGATTGGCCATTTCCACTGCCGACATGGCGGCACTCCAGCCCTTGTTGCCGGCCTTGGTGCCGGCGCGCTCGATGGCCTGCTCGATGGTGTCGGTGGTAAGAATGCCGAAAATCACCGGAATATCCGCTTCCAAGCTGACGGCGGCAATGCCCTTGGTGACTTCGGCGCTGACGTAGTCGAAATGGGGGGTCGCGCCGCGGATGACAGCCCCCAGGCAGATGATGGCATCGTAGCGCTTCTTGGCAGCCATTTTTTTGGCCAAGAGCGGAATTTCAAAGGCCCCGGGAACCTTGACCAGGTCGATATCTTCATCCCGGGCGCCGGAGCGCCGCAGGCCGTCCAGGGCGCCAGCCACCAGCTTTTCCGTAATAAAATCGTTGAAACGGCTCATAATGAGCGCAAATTTTTTACCTTCTGCCAGCAGCTTGGCTTCCAGAACTCTCGGCATGGCTTCTCCTTTTCGATTGGTGCGGGAGGATCCCATTCGATCCAAACCGTTTTTCCGATGCGGCAAGGGCGACTAGGGCGTGGAATCGACCGTTTTCAGCAAGTGGCCCATCTTCAGCTTCTTGCAGCTCAAATAGCACCGATTGTGTTCGTTGGGCTCGATCTCAATGGGCACTTGCTCCACGATACTCAGCCCGTAACCCTCCAGGCCGACCATTTTTTTGGGGTTGTTGGTCATCAGCCGCATCTGGCGCACTCCCAGATCCACCAGTATTTGGGCTCCGATGCCATAGTTGCGCATGTCCGATTTGAAGCCCAACTCCTCGTTGGCCTGGACCGTGTCAAGCCCCTGCTCCTGCTGAAGGGCGTACGCCTTGATTTTGTTGACCAGCCCGATGCCGCGCCCCTCCTGGCGCAGATAGAGGATGACGCCGGATCCTTCCTTGTCGACCTTTTCCATGGCCCGGCGCAGTTGATCCCCGCAATCACATCGCATGGAGCCGAAGACGTCTCCGGTCAGGCATTCCGAATGCACCCTTACCAGTACAGGCTTTTCGGGATCCACCTCGCCCTTGATCAGGGCAACGTGGGTCAGGTTGTCGACATCGTTTTCATAGACCACGATGCGGAATTCGCCGGCCACCGCTGTGGGAATCCTGGTTTCCGCCGCCCGCCGCACAAAGGATTCCTTGCGCATGCGGTATTCCACCAGGTCGGCGATAGTGACGATGCCGATGCCGTGCCTTTGGCTGAACTTTTCCAGCGAGGGCATGCGGGCCATGGTCCCGTCGTCGTCCATAATCTCACAAATGACGCCTGACGGACGCAGGCCGGCCAGACGGGCCAGGTCCACAGAGCCCTCGGTTTGGCCGGTGCGCACCATGACCCCCCCCTTGCGGGCCCTCAGGGGGAAAATATGTCCCGGTCGAACCAGGTCCGTCGATCGGGCACCGTCGCGGACTGCGGTCAGAACCGTGGTGGCGCGGTCGGCAGCGGAAATGCCGGTGGTGACGCCGCAACGCGCTTCGATGGAAACGGTAAAACCGGTTTCAAAAGGCGAGGTATTGTGATCCACCATCAGCGGGAGGTCGAGGGCGTCGACTTTCTCCGGTGTCAGCGACAGGCAGATCAGTCCCCGGCCGTGGGTGGCCATGAAGTTGATGGCCTCCGCGGTAACCTTCTCCGCGGCCATGCAAAGATCGCCTTCATTCTCACGGTCTTCGTCATCCACCAGGATGACCATTTTCCCCTGGCGGATGTCCTTAAGGGCTTGTTCAATCGATAAAAGCGGCATGGGTGACGAAAATTCCTCCTGATTGAGATTTATCGCGGCCGGGCCTATAGAAACCCGGTTTTCATCAAAAACGCCCGATCGACGGCGGACACCGGCTGCATCCCTCCACGGGCGGTCGTCGTAAAACGCTCAACATACTTTCCGATCAGATCGGTTTCAACGTTGATTTTGCTGCCCACCGGCTTGAAACCGATGGTGGTGAGCTGGGCCGTGTGGGGGATGACGCTGACATCGAGGCCGGCCTCGTCGCAATGGTTGATGGTCAGGCTGACCCCGTCCAGGGCCACCGAACCTTTGTGGATCAGGTAACGGATGAGGGGAGGCGGCACCGCCACGCGAATCAGAAGGGCGTTATCAAGGCGTTCGCGGGTTTTGATCTCGCCGATGCCGTCCACATGGCCGGAGACCAGATGGCCGTCCAGGCGATCCGCCAGACGAAGGGCGCGTTCCAGGTTCACGCGGTCGCCCGCCCGGGCTTCCTTAAATGTGGTGGTGTTCAGGGATTCAGGGAGAGAGATCGACCTCGAAGCGCTGGCGCTCGATGCGCACCGCCGTGAGACAGGCCCCGTTGACGGCGATGCTGTCGCCGATGCGGGTGCCTTCCAGGCTGAAATCCGATTCAATCACCAGACGGCGGCCCCTACCTGAGGATCGCATGGCAGCGAGGGTGCCCAAACCTTCTATAATTCCCGTAAACATGATGGCAGTATGCATCCTCGCACGAGCAAGGCGGCCCGTCAGCGGATTGAAAAAGATCCCAAAAGATCGACCATTATCTGTAAACTACTAAAATAATTTCAATAGGTAAAATGTCAACGCACATTGCAGGCGTTGTCCGGGTAGCCCTCGATCATCACATCCCGGCCGAAGCGGTGTACCGTGATATGGTTGACATTCAGGCAGTCTATCATGCGTTCCCGGCCCGGTCCCTGGCAGATGGGAATGCCGTCGTCGCCAGCTAAAAGCTTAGGCGCATAAAAAAAATAGAGTTTGTCAACGATGCCCGCTCGCAAGGTCGACCCGCACACCCGGCTGCCGCCTTCCACAAGGATGCTGGCCAGGCCTTCGGCGCCGAGCCTTTCCATTAGGGCATTCAGATCGACGCGGCCATCCCGGCAGGGGACGGTTAAAACACGGGCGCCGGTTTGTTCCACTTTCCGGCGTGCTGTTCGGGCAACATCCGGGCCTGTCACCAGGATGGTTTCCGCGTCCGACGGCTGGGTCAACACACGCGCGTTTAGCGGGATCGAGAGGTGCGTGTCAAGGATAATCCGTTTAGGGTCACACCCGCCGCCCTCCGGGAGCCGGGTGGTCAGGCTCGGGTCATCGGCTTTGACAGTGCCCACACCGACCAGGATACCGTCCACCGCATGGCGCAAGGCATGGACGAAGCCGCGTGACCGGGACCCGCTAACCCATCGTGCATCACCGGTCCGTGTGGCGATGCGGCCGTCCAGGGTGGCGGCGCATTTGAGAATGACAAAGGGCGTTTCCGTCCGGGTATGCTTGAGGAAAAATTCGTTTTGCCGTTGAGCGGCGTTGCGGGCGACGTCTTCCACCACCTCCAGGCCGGCAGCGCGCAAACGGTCATTGCCACCGCCCCTGACGCCGGGGTTGGGGTCGCCCATGGCCACCACCAACCGGCGGATACCGGCCGCAAGGATTTTTTCCGTGCAGGGCGGCGTTTTGCCGGTATGATTGCAGGGCTCCAGGGTGACATAGAGGGATGCCCCGCGGGCCTTTGCGCCGGCCTCCTCAAGGGCGTTGACCTCGGCATGGGCACCGCCGAAGTGTTTATGATAGCCGCGTCCGACCACTTTTTGATCTTTGACGACCACCGCACCCACCAAGGGATTGGGCGAGGTATAGCCCGTACCCCGTGCCGCCAGATCCAGCGCCATTTGCATATAAAATCGGTCTTGCACCGCAAAAGCGTCCATAAAGATCCTTCAGCGGTGGCTGAGCAGGCTTTTCAGTTCCGCGAAGAAGTCATTCACATCTTTGAATTCGCGGTAAACCGAAGCGAAGCGCACATAGGCCACATCATCCAGGACGTGCAGCTTGGCCATAATTTTTTCGCCGAGATAGGAGGAGGGGATTTCCTTTTCCCCGACCTCGCCTAAATCCCGCTCCAGTTCATCGAGGAAGATTTCGATCTGGTTGACGCTGATATCGCGTTTTTCACAGGCCTTCAGGACGCCGTTGCGGACCTTTTCCCGGGAGAAGATTTCCCGCCGACCATCTTTTTTGATGATCATGATCGGAATTTTTTCGATGTGTTCGTATGTGGTAAACCGCCTGCCACAAACCAGGCATTCCCGTCGGCGTCGGATTTCGTTGCCGTCCTTGCTGAGCCTCGAGTCGATGACCTTATTGTCCGTTTCCTTGCAAAAAGGGCATTTCATTCAGCGGCCTCCTGATCGCTGGGGTCCAGGTGGATGACATTCACGCCCGCTTCGGCCAGCATTTCGGTGGCCATGGAATCGGCGTAGCCGGACTGATAGTAGATTTTTTGAATGCCGGCATTGATGATCATTTTGGCGCAGATGGAGCAGGGCTGGGTTGTGCAGTAAAGGGTCGCCCCTTTGATGGAAACACCGTAATAAGCGGCCTGAATGATCGCATTCTGTTCGGCATGGATGCCCCGACAGAGCTCATGCCGTTGACCGGAAGGCACCTTGAGCTGCTCCCGCAGGCAGCCCGCTTCGCGACAATGGCGGATATGGCTGGGGGCCCCGTTGTAGCCCGTGGACAGAATGCGTTTATCCTTTACGACGATCGCGCCCACCGCCCTTCGCAGGCAGGTCGTACGTTTGGCGACCAGGGTGGTGATGTCCATGAAATAAGTGTTCCAGGAAGGGCGGTCGGTTATGGCGGTCATCAGATCCTTTCTTGCAGCGGCGTCAGACGGGGGACTCATCAGGATAGAGGGGAAAGCGGCGGCAGAGGGTTTCCACATCCCGACGCACATTCTCCAACAGGGATTCGTCGGACGGATGCTGCAGGACCCTGTGAATGAATTCGGAAATCGTTTCCATCTCCGGCAGACCCATGCCCCGTGTGGTCACGACAGGGGTACCGAGCCGGATGCCGCTGGTGATGGATGGCCCGCGTTCGTCATAGGGGATGCTGTTTTTATTGACGGTGATGCCGGCTCGCCCCAGGGCCTCCTCGGCTTCCTTGCCGGTCAGGCCAAGGTTGCGCAGATCCACCAGGAGCATGTGGTTGTCGGTGCCGCCGGTTACCAGACGGATGTCGGCGTCCATCAGCACTCGGGCCATTTTATGGGCATTGTCGATGACCGCCTGCTGGTAATGCTTGAATTCGTCGTCTAAGGCCTGTTTAAAAGCGACCGCCTTGGCGGCGATAACATGCATCAGCGGGCCGCCCTGAATGCCGGGGAAGATTTGTTTGTTGAGTCGATCGCCCAACTCCGCACGGCCGAGGATCAACCCGCCGCGCGGACCGCGCAGGGTCTTGTGTGTCGTGGATGTCACCACATCGGCGTGGGGTATGGGGGATGGATGCTGTTCGGCCGCCACCAGACCGGCGATATGCGCCATATCCACCATGAGCCGGGCGCCTACCTCCCGGGCAATGTCGGCAAAGGCCTTGAAATCGATGATGCGGGGATAGGCACTGGCTCCGCATACGATCAGCCGCGGACGGACCTCGCATGCCAGGCGCTTCACTTCGTCATAGTCGATGCATCCGGTTGCGCGGTCCACGCCGTAGTGCTGAAAATGAAAGAGGCGACCCGAGAAACTGGCCGGACTGCCGTGGGTCAGGTGACCGCCATGGGCCAGGTCCATGCCCAAAACCGTATCGCCGGGTTGCAGCAGTGCGAAGTAGACCGCCATGTTGGCTTGGGAGCCGGAGTGCGGCTGGACATTGGCATACTCGGCATCGAACAGCAGGCAGGCTCGTTCGACAGCCAGCTTTTCAGCCATGTCCACAAATTCGCAGCCGCCGTAATAGCGTTTTTCAGGATAGCCTTCCGCGTACTTGTTGGTCAGGACGCTGCCCTGGGCGGCCATGACGGCCAGGCTGGTGGTATTCTCCGAAGCGATGAGTTCGAGATGGGTTTCCTGCCGGCACCGTTCCTGGTCGATGGCCCTCGCAATCTCCGGGTCGATCCTTTTGAGATGGATGTCTTCCACGTTGTCGTCCCTTTTTCGTGTTGCCTGTGGGTGCGCCGCGCCAATGCGTGCGGTACCCGGGGCCTTAACGCCAAGCGGTTCAGTCCATGCGGTTAAACATATCCAGGCGTTTCTGATGCCGTCCGTCCTCAAAAGGGGTTGACAGCCATACCTTGACGATTTCTTCCGCCAGGGTTTCGCCGGTGACGCGGCCGCCCAGAACCAAGATGTTGGCATCGTTGTGGCGGCGGCTCATGATGGCCCCGAAAAGGTCGTGGCACAAGGCGGCCCTGACGCCCGGGAAACGATTGGCCACCATGGACATTCCCAGCCCGGTGCCGCACAGGAGAAGGCCCCGGGCATACCGCCCCTCGGATACCAGCGCGGCCACCTTCTTGCCGTAGTCGGGGTAATCGACCGATTCGGTGCTATAGGCGCCCATATCCTCCACGGTATGACCGTGGCGGAGCAGATAGGCCTTGAGCTTTTCCTTCATTTCGTATGCGGCGTGGTCGCACCCGATGACAATAGCGGGTTTGGTGTCGGTCATGTCGGCTCCTCGATCAAATCGTGTCCCTCCCGAGCATTTATCGATCGGGAGCGGCGGGTATTCAAAGAAATCAGCGGGGTACTTGGACCATGCTTCTAATACAACCCCTTTCCGGAGCGCAAGGGAAAAGACGGGCCCCCGCACTCTCCCAAAGTTCGGAAAAGCGCTGGTATGCGGCGAGAGGGTTATCGCGGTATTCAGGCCAACAAAACAGGGCCGGCGCGCGATGGCACCGACCCTGTTCACGGGATCTTCAGACCGGAATGAAAGGACGGGATGGGAATGCGGTCCTGGACGTGCCCGATGCTGGTATCGGGTCGTTCCATTATGGTCTAATGGGCGTTGATATAATCGATGGCATCTTTGACGGATAGAATTTTTTCCTGATCTTCATCGGGGATTTCGATATCGAACTCTTCTTCCATGGTCATGATGAGTTCGACCAAATCCAGGGAATCGGCACCTAAATCATCGACGAATTTGGCTTCGGGCACGACCTCGGACGGGTCCACGTTGAGTTTCTCGGCGATCATTTTTTTGACTTTATCTTCAGTCGACATGAATTCCTCCTTTTTCCGGCAGCTGCACGTTGTGATTGCGCATTAATACGGTTTTTCCCCGGGTGCCGGGCGTTGCGTCACGCCGACGGGTAAAAAACCGCGCTCGGCAAACGGTTATAGAACGGGACTGCCATAATATGGCCGGTGTGCCCCTTTCGCCCTCAACGGGTGTCCTAATCCTCGTCTGTCTCAATCAGGGTGCGGCCTTTATAGGTGCCGCAGCTCATGCATAGGTGATGAGGCAATTTAGGCTCGCCGCACTGGGCGCATGTGGTGACGCTGGGTGCCGCTGTCTTCTTATGGGTACGACGCATGTCGCGCTTTGATTTGGATGTTTTTCGCTTGGGTACCGCCATGAGTGATCTCCTAACCTGCTGGTATCATATGGTAAAATTTTAAAAAAATCTTACTGCGACATAAACTGAAATAAATAATTTAACATGCGGCAAATGTCAAGCAAATTTCCACTAATTGGCCCGATTGCCATATTGTACCCGTGTTAAGGATATGTTATGAAGTCCGTTTTAAAATAAGCATAAAAGCGCTATGCAACGAGGAGAAACGAGAATGGATCCCATTGTTACGCGGTTTCCCCCCAGCCCTACCGGATTTTTGCACGTGGGCGGTGCCCGAACCGCGCTTTTCAACTGGCTTTATGCGCGCCATTGCGGCGGTCGGTTCGTCCTGCGCATCGAAGATACCGATGTGCAGCGGTCCACCCAGGATTCGGTCAACGCGATTTTCGAAGCTCTGGAATGGCTGGGCATCGACTGGGATGAAGGCCCCTTCTATCAAACCCGGCGGATGGATGTCTATCGTGCGCACATTCAGAAGCTGATTGACCAGGACCGTGCTTACTACTGCACCTGCACCCCGGAAGATATCGAGGCCATGCGCCAGAGTGCCATGGCACGGGGGGGAAAACCGCGCTACGACGGCCGCTGCCGTGATAAGGGGCGGCCCGCCTCCCCGGATGCAGTGGTGCGTTTCAAGGCGCCTCGAACCGGGACGACGGTGGTCGAGGATGTCGTCAAGGGACCCATCGTTTTCCAGAACGACGAACTGGACGACTTCATCATCTGCCGCAGCGACGGGATGCCCATGTACAATCTGGCCGTTGTGGTGGATGATATCACGATGGGGATCAACACGGTCATCCGGGGGGACGATCACGTCAACAATACCCCCAAACAGATCTTGTTGTATAAGGCATTGGAGGCGCCGCTGCCGGTGTTTGCGCACGTGCCCATGGTGCTGGGCAGCGACCGGACCCGCCTGAGCAAGCGCCATGGGGCCATGTCGGTGACCGAATACCGGGATATGGGATACCTGCCGGATGCCGTCTTAAATTATCTCGTGCGCCTGGGCTGGTCCCACGGCGACCAGGAGTTTTTTACCCGAGAGGAACTCATTGCCAAATTCAGTCTGGAGCACATCGGCAAATCAGCCGGTGTTTTCGACCTGCAGAAATTGCTGGCCCTCAATGCGGATCATATCCAGGCTGCCACCCCGGCGGCCTTGGCTCCCCAACTGAGGCCCTTTCTATCGACCCGGGGAGTCCAGGATCCACCCGAAGAGTATCTCCGAGCCGTGATCGAAACCCTCCAGACGCGCAGCAAAACACTGCTGGAAATGGCCGACGGCGCGCTTTTCTATTTTCAGGAGAAGGTCGCTTACGAAGAAAAGGCCGCCCAAAAATTTCTCAAACCCGCCATCCAGGAACCGCTTCAGTTCCTGATCAGCCAGCTGGAAGGGCAGGATTCCTTCACCGAGTCCGCCGTCGAGTCCGCCTTTGTTCGGACCATGGAAAAAACCGGGCTCAAGCTGGGCAAGATCGCCCAGCCGGTGCGCGTGGCCCTTACGGGCAAGACGGTCAGCCCCGGGATCTTCGAAATTATCAAGGTATTGGGGAAAGAGGAAACCCTCAAGCGCTTGGCGCAAGCCGCTGGAATTCATTGCCCGAACACCGGATTGAGGGCCGGTTCTTTAAAAAAACTTGACTCCTGTGACAGTTTACGGTAATGGGTTTGCCCTGTATTCGATTGGGGGATCGTCCAATGGCAGGACTACGGACTCTGACTCCGTCAATCCAGGTTCGAATCCTGGTCCCTCAGCCAAGCCATCGAAAGGAGTTGTGGTGCCTGACCGCAACTCCTTTTTTTCGTTTTTGGATGCAAAGGATATTTCCCCAGGAATCCGTCGGCCCTATTCTGAAGGGTGATTTCGAGACGATCGGTCACCGCGGTTGCCGGATTTTCTTGCCGTGATTTCAGCTTTAGACCAGGCGTGCTGCTATGCTGTTTAATTCGCAGATGTTTCTAGTCATTTTTCTGCCGATTACCGTGGCGGTGTACTACCTTCTGGAAAATCGTCCCAATTGGCGACTACGCTGGCTTTTGCTGACGTCTCTGGTGTTCTACGCCTATTGGGATGTCCGATTTCTCCCCCTGTTGCTGGCATCCGTGGCCCTGAACTGGCTGCTGGCAAACCTTTATGGCAAAAGGGGCCATCCGGTTCTGCCGCTTGCGGGGGTAATGGCCAATCTTGTGATCATCGGCATTTTCAAATATGCGAACTTTTTCACGGGCAACGTGATGCAGGCGGCGGGCGGCGGGTTTGCGCCATGGGACATCGTGCTGCCCCTGGGCATCAGTTTTTTTACCTTCCAACAGATTTCTTATCTTTTGGATTTGCGCGCGGGGCGGGCGCCCGTCTACCCCTTCCAGCACTATGCGCTCTATGTCACCTTTTTCCCCCAGTTGATCGCCGGCCCGATCGTCCGGCATAACGAGCTGATCGGCCAGTTTGGCCTGGCCCCCCTGCGTGACGGCCAAGCCGAGCGTTTTTCCCGCGGGGCGGTGCTGTTTTTATGCGGGCTTTTTAAGAAGGTCGTTCTGGCGGATCACCTGGCCGCAATCGCAACCCCTCTGTTCACGCTGATTGCCCATGGCAAAGGCCTCACCCTGGCCGAGGCATGGGTGGCGGCCGGCGGCTATACCCTGCAATTGTATTTCGATTTTTCGGGCTATTCCGACATGGCGATCGGCCTCGGACTGCTTTTCGGGTTCACGATTCCCATCAATTTCAACGCACCTTATCGGGCGTTTTCAGTCCGTGATTTCTGGCGGCGCTGGCATATTACCCTCTCCCGGTTTTTGCGCGACTATCTCTACATCCCGATGGGGGGGAACCGGTTCGGGCCGTCGCGGCAGATGGCCGCCCTCATGGTCACCATGCTGCTGGGGGGGTTGTGGCATGGCGCCGGATGGACCTTCGTGCTGTGGGGCGGGTTGCATGGGGTTGGGTTAGTCGTAAATCATCTGTGGGAAAAGACAGGCCTTCGATTGCCGCGGGGTATGGCTTGGCTGTTGACCCTGCTTTTTGTTATCTTCGGATGGGTTCTTTTCCGCTCCGCAACGCTGTCCCATGCCGGGATCATGATGGCCACCATGACGGGCTGGAACGGCTGGTCGCTGGCGGTCCACGATGTGCCCCTTCGCTGGAGCGTCCTTCTGTTCGCCCTGCCGGCCCTGTTCGGGCCCACCAGTCAACAACTGGCGCTTGAAAAATTACAGCCGCGGCCGGTCTACGCAGCCCTTGCGGCGAGTTTGTTTTTCTATTTGGTCCTGCTCATCGGAGATCAGGGATATTCTGAATTTGTCTATTTTCAGTTCTGACAAAAGGTGGAGAACGTTTCTACGCGTGTACGTTTCCCTGCTGGCGGCGCTGTTTATCGGGGGTTACGCGTTCATTCTGGTGATGGATCCCTACGATTCGATCCCCTTCTCTCCAAAATGGGAGCGGGTGCCCGTCGACCGCGATCAGTCCTATTTCTACCCGGGGCTGGCCCGGTCCGCCCGATTTGACAGTGCCGTCATCGGCACCTCCACGGTTCGTCTGTTAAAACCGGAGGAATTAAATTCGAGGTTGAACAGCCGCTTCGTCAATCTGGCCATGAACGCCGCGACCGTATTCGAGCAGGAGGCCATTTTTGATATCTTTATCCGACATCACCCGAAGCCGAAAACCGTTATTTTCGGTATCGACCATCTCTATTTTGAAGAAAAGAATTTCCAGGCCCATCTCGGTGAAAAGGGATACTGGCCGGAGTGGCTCTATGACCAGAATCCATACAATAATTTTCCGGCCTACCGGCTCAGGACCCTCAACCATGCCTGGCGTGAATTCTTGACCATCGCCGGAATAGAAACCTACAAGTACGGACGCGACGGCTACACGGACTTTACCAAACCGCTGGACGAATACGATCTGAACCGGGCCCGGGTGAAGACCTACGGCACGGTGGCGCCTAAGCCCATCCGGGCGGTCGATCCGCCGGTCCGGCTGTCCTCCGAAGTCATCCGTGCCATGCAGTTTCCCGCGCTGGGGGTCTTGGCGCGCATGCTGGACAAACTCCCCGCGGAGACGGTAAAAATTCTTTTTGTGACACCGTTTCACCACTACGCCCAGCCGCCTCCCGGATCCGAAGAGGAAATCCGCTGGCGCGAATTCCTGCGGCGCCTGACGGACTTGGCCCGCAACCACCCCGGGACCTGGCTCCTCGATTTTAATATTGTCTCACCGATCACCACTGAAGATTCGCATTATTGGGATACGGGTCACTACACGGTGGTCGTCGCCAGCCAGTTGGCGGCACTGATTGCAGAGGGGATCCGAGGTGGGGACAGCAGCGACTATGTCCGTTTGGTCCCGGCCATCGATCCCACAAAACTTGACCCGTCCGGCCGCATGGGGGTGGCCGCACCGCAACCACCGGGCGGTTCGGAAGGGTGACGATTCGAGGACGGTTGGCCTTGGGTGTCTGACTGCTGAGCGCGGCTTCCATGCGGGAAGACTTGCACAGAACCCCCGGGGCGTTATAATGACAGAGGTTGCAAGCGGCCGGTTGACCGCGGCGGCTGTGTGTCGCACCGCAGGCGGCAAGCGACTCCGGCAGAAAAAACCCATATGATTAGGACGGTAAACATGAGCGAAAAAACGGCCCCTTCCAATTTTATCCGCGACATTATCGAAGCTGATCTGGATTCCGGCCGGCATTCGTCCATCATGACCCGCTTCCCGCCCGAGCCCAACGGCTATCTGCACATGGGCCACGCCAAATCCATCTGCCTCAACTTCGGGCTGGCGCGGGATTACAATGGCGTCTGCAATCTGCGCTTCGACGATACCAATCCGACCAAGGAAGAAGTGGAATATGTGGAATCCATCAAGGCCGATGTGCGCTGGCTGGGATTTGACTGGGAGGACCGCGAATATTTCGCATCCGACTACTTTGAACAGCTCTATGCCTATGCCGTCCAACTGATCAAAGATGGTAAAGCGTATGTGGACAGCTTGAGCGCAGAGCAGATTCGCGAATACCGCGGAAACTTGACGGAGCCCGGACGCAACAGCCCCTACCGGGACCGCACGGTGGCGGAAAATCTGGACCTCTTCGAGCGGATGCGCCGGGGGGAATTCCAGGACGGCACCCATGTCCTGCGAGCCAAGATCGACATGGCTGCCCCCAACCTGAGTTTGCGCGATCCCACCATTTACCGCATTCGCAAAGTGGCCCACCATCGCACCGGGGATAAATGGTGCATTTATCCCCTTTATGATTTCGCCCACGGGCTGTCGGATTCCATCGAGGGCGTCACCCATTCCATCTGCACCCTGGAGTTCGAGAACAACCGCGCCCTCTACGACTGGTTCCTTGACAACCTGCCGGTGAAAAGCCGGCCCCGGCAATATGAGTTCGCCCGTCTCAATCTCAGCTACACCGTGTTAAGCAAACGCAAACTTCTCAAACTGGTGGAAGAGAAAATTGTCGATGGTTGGGACGATCCCCGTATGCCGACCCTATCGGGCATCCGGCGGCGGGGCTACAGCCCGGAAGCCATCCGGAATTTTTGCGACCGGATCGGGGTCGCCAAACGGGACAGCATGGTGGATCTGGCCCTGCTGGAATACAGCGTGCGCGAAGATCTGAACGATCGGGCACCCCGCTACATGGGCGTCTTAAGCCCCCTGCGCGTGGTCATCGAAAACTATCCGGAAGATGCGGAAGAAGAGCTGGAAGCCTTGAACCACCCCACCGATACGACGTTTGGAAGGCGCCGCATCCCGTTTGGCAAGGTGCTTTACATCGAAAAGGACGATTTCCGGGAAGATCCTCCCAAGAAGTATTTCCGTCTGGCGCCCGGACGGGAAGTTCGCCTGCGCTATGCTTATTTCATCACCTGTGTCGGCGTGATCAAGGACCCGGCCAGCGGTGAGGTGGTCGAACTGCGTTGCACTTACGATCCCGCCACCCGTGGCGGGGATGCCCCGGACGGCCGCAAAGTCAAGTCGACCCTGCATTGGGTTTCGGCGGCCCATGCCATCGATGCTGACGTGCGGCTCTATGACCGCCTGTTCACCGAGCCGGATCCCGAAGCGGCCGGTGAGGGGGATTTCCGCACCTGCCTGAATCCGGCTTCCCTGGAAACACTCACCGGCTGCAAGCTTGAGCCGGCCCTGGGACGCATCGCGGTCGATAGCACGGTTCAATTCGAACGGATGGGCTATTTTTGCCTGGACCATCGGGACAGCAGGCCGGAGCGGCCGGTTTTCAACCGTACGGTGACCCTGCGGGATCCCTGGGCGAAAATCGACCGGCAATCGAAGCAGACACCACCCAAGGCGGGTTGATGACTGCCCAAGCGAATGGCAAAGGACTTTCCTGATGACACCCTATGAATTATCCCGCGAACTGCACCGGGATCTTTCGCCCATCGCCCCGCGCCTGGCCGCGGCATTGAACCGGGCCCTGGTCGACCTGGGGGAGGGTTCCGCACTGGTGGGCCTTTCGCAAGGGATGAGTGCCGAAGATGCGGTCTCTTTCCATGAGCGCGAAAGCATCCACCTAAGAGGGGCGGAGCCGGCCGCCATCCTGGCACGTATCACCCACGCGCTGGCCTTGCTGGAGAACCATTCCTCCTGGCGGGTCATCGTGGATAAAGGCGCCGGACAGGGCGCCGATCATCTTGCGCTTCGCTACACGCTTTTCCGGGAACCGGCGGTTTAAAGTCATTTGCGGCGAGGCGGTCCGCTGGCACAGGATTCGGCCCGCCCGGGAATCAACAGAAGGCAATGCCGGCATAACCCACAAAACTGTCGCCGGGGATTTTGTCGTAGCTGGTTGTGTGCGCCATTAAAACCCCTTGCGATGCCCCCAGGTGTTGCGCGGCCTGGATCGCAGCAGCGGCCGCACCGCTGCAACAGGCATTCTGGCGATGCAGCCCCCCCTCAATAACCGCTTCCGGATTCAGTGCCAGGGCGGCTTCAATAAAGCGCCGGTCGTTGTCCTCTTTGACCCAGGCGACCGCTGCCGTGCCGCTCCCGTGGCGGGTGAATCCGTAATTGGGGCCGTAGTGGGTCAAATCGGTGGATCCCACGATTTTTAAATCCAGGTCCAGATCACGGGCGCCCGCGACGACGGTCCGTGCGACGCGCAGGGCCATGTCCGAAGGGGGCACGCCAATGGGCAGAATCGGGATTTCTCCAAAAAAGTAACGCACAAAGGGCAGTTGGAGTTCGATGGTGTTATCCCGGTTGGGGTCTTCCGGCCTTTCAACGGTAAAATCGAGCCGCTCGGTCAAATAGGCCGCCAGATTTTCGGCGATGGGCAGATGCCCCAGGGGGGTTTCCCAGGCCCCCCGGTCCATGATGACCGGACGCTGCCCGGGATGCATATGCATGCCGAACAGGATCACGGCATCCGGGGCGGCATCTTTCCCCAGGGCCTGAATCACATGGCAGGCGAGCGCGCCTGAAAAAAACCAGCCCGCATGCGGCACGATGCCGGCCCGCGGGACGCAGGGCAGATCGACGCCCCTAAACGTTTCTTCTAAAAATTGTTCGATCTGACTCCGGCAGGACCGTTCATCGTCGGGATACCAGCTGCCGGCGAAAGCCGCGTGTCGCAACCGCATGGGGCACCTTCCTTGGATGGCTGAAAGTACAAGAGCCTCTTTCTGAAGTCTTTCCCAAGCCAAGATTCTTCTGGGTTAATCGCGCTCGTATAATTCAAAGTAACCGTTCCGCATGACGAAGTCAAAAGCGACTTCAACGGGTTCACCCTGAAGATGGCACGGAAATCAACTTTGCTAAAGGGCGCCCGGTTGTGGTATACAGCCGCCTTTCGGGTTCGGTAAAGGGAAGACGACCATACCAAGGAGAGATGGAGCGACCATGTTCAAAGTCATGATTCGAGACAGCATGTCTCCCGTCGCAAAGGACATTCTGGAAGCCACCGGCCAGATCGAAGTGGTGGTGGACAATGACAAGGCCACCAATGATCCGGAACGCCTGGCCGAGATCATCGGCGAATTCCACGGGTTGGCGGTGCGGTCCGGAACCCGGGTGACGGAAGCCGTTTTAGCGCGGGCCAACAACCTCAAGGTCATCGGCCGGGCCGGCATCGGGGTGGACAATATCGATGTGGAGGCCGCCACCCGCAACGGTGTGGTGGTCATGAACGCCCCGGGCGGCAATACGGTCACCACCGGCGAGCACGCCATGGCCATGCTGCTGGCTCTGGCACGCAACATCCCCCAGGGCACTTCGTCCCTGAAAGAGGGGCGCTGGGATAAAAAAGCGCTTACCGGTGTAGAGTTGACCGGCAAGACCCTCGGAATTGTGGGCTTGGGTCATATCGGCCGCGAGGTGGCCACCCTGGCCAACGGACTGCGCATGAAAGTGATTGCCGCCGACCCTTTTGTGAGTGCGGAGGCGGCCGAAGCGTTGCATGTGGAGCTGGTCGCAAGCGATGACCTATACGCGCGGGCCGATTTTATCACCCTGCACGTGCCGCGGCTCAAAGAAACCGTCAACATGATCAACACCGAAACCCTGAGCCGCATGAAGCCGGGTGTCCGGCTGATCAACTGCTCCCGGGGTGAAGTGGTCAACCTGGATGATTTATACGCCGCTTTGGAAAGCGGCCATGTGGCCGGCGCGGCCCTGGATGTGCTGCCTGTGGAACCCCCGGATCCTGCTCTGCCGCTTTTGCAGCACCCCCGCGTCATTTTTACGCCCCATCTGGGAGCCAGCACCGGAGAGGCCCAGGTGAAGGTGGCCGAGATGATCGCCAATCAGATGGCCTCCTATCTGCTGCACGACGTTATCGTCCACGCCGTCAATTTCCCTTCCGTTTCCAGGGAAGTCATGGCCCAGATCAAGCCCTGGGTGGATCTCGCCGAAAAAATGGGAGCGCTCATGGGGCAGATGGTGACCGGCATCCACGACATTACCATGACCTTTTCAGGCGATGTGGCCGAACTGGAAACGCGGCCCCTGACCCATGCGGCCTTGAAGGGATTCCTGGGGGTGTTTACCGACAAACCGGTCAATTTTGTCAACGCCCGGGCCATCGCCAAAGCCAAGGGTATCAAAGTCAAGGAGACCCTCAACAAGGATCGCAGTAGCTACACCGGCACGATACGCATGCGGCTGGAAGGCTACAATGATGGCCCCAATGAAATCTGGGGGGCGATTTTCGGCGACAAACACCCGCGCATCGTCCGGTTCGGCAAAATCTACATGGACGCCATTCCCGAAGGGTCGATGATCATCATCCAGAACATCGACAAGCCCGGCGTGATCGGCAATGTGGGCATGACCCTGGGCAAGCACGGCATCAATATCGGCCGCTTCCAGTTGGGACGCCTGGGGGACCGGGCCGTCTGCATGGTCAATATCGACACGCAGGCCGACGACAGCACCATCGACGATATCCGCAAGCTGCCGAATATGGTATCCGTCAAACAAGTCCACTTAAGATAGCGGCCATAGGCCGCTATCTTAAAATTTAAAAAAGCCGCCGCAAGCAAACTGGTTTCGGCGGCTTTCTATTGTCTAAAGGCGCGTAAGGCCAAAGATGGCAAACATAAACTGAATTTATCCGAGTTTTTCTCTGGCGGAGGTCTTGATCCATTCCAGCCAGGGGGCAAGACCTTCCTCGGTTTTGGCGGAGGTCTCGAAGATCGGCATGTCCGGGTGGATCTGGAGGATATTGGCGGCGGCCAGTTTGACATCGTAGTCCAGGTAGGGCAGCAGGTCGATCTTGTTCAGCAGGGCGGCGTCGCATTCCCGGAACATAAGGGGGTATTTGAGGGGTTTGTCCTCACCCTCCGTAACGCTCAGGATCACGGCCCGCTTGTCTTCCCCGATGTCGAACTCGGCCGGGCATACCAGGTTGCCGATGTTCTCCACGATCAGGATGTCGATCTCCTCAAGGTTGAGCCCCCCCAAAGCCTTTTCGATGACGTGGGCCGCCAGGTGGCAGTCGCCCCCGAACTCGTCGGTATTGATCTGCACCACCGGCGCGCCGCTGGCGGCCAGGCGGTCCGCATCGGCCGTGGTGCAGATGTCGCCCACGATAACGGCGCAACGGAACTCGGGCATGAGGTGTCCCAGGGTTTTTTCGAGCGTGGTGGTTTTGCCGGAGCCGGGGGAACTCATCAGGTTGAGCACGAAGACCCGCTGCTCGGCAAAACGTTTACGGCTCGCTGCGGCCATGATATCGTTGGCATCCAGAACACGTCGTACAACCTTGATCTCGCGACCGCCATGGGTGTGCGTTTCCACCGGCGCTTCGCCCCCATGGGGATGGTGATGGGGATGGCCTTCCTTGTGGTGGCAGGCCTGGATGGCATTGATTCCGTCTAGAAGCATTTCAGGTTTCCTCTTCGGCCAGTTCGATGGATTCGATATCGAGTTCACGACCGGTCAGCAGGGTGATGTCGCCGCTATCGCAGACCGGGCATTTAAATGCCGGCTGTTCGATCGTCCATTCTTTACGGCAGGCATTGCAGGCGGCGCGAACCGGTACTTCCGTGATATGCAGGCGGGCGCCCTCGAGCGCCGTCTCCCTGGAGACCGCCTCGAAGCAGAAGTGCAGACTGTCCGGCACGATGGCGGAAAGCTTGCCCACCTTCAGGTTGACGGTGGCGACCCGGCTGCCGGCCAGGTCGGCCGGAATCGATGCGGCAGCGATCTCCACGATTTGCATGGCGATGCCCATTTCATGCATGGCTTTCTCCAATGACGGAGGCCGATTGACCGAAGTCGGAGGTTAGATGGCCGATAAGCGAATTTCGTCTTCCGTCGGTTGAATTCAAAGTCGGTCAATTATCATCAAGACCGGAATTGTTCAAGCTGCAATAAAAAAGGACGGTCTCAGCAGACCGTCCTTTTTTATCATAATAGAATCCATCAATGGCCAATTGGCCCGATAGTTGTCTTGCGTTTGAAATTTTATCCTCGGAATATCAACCGTATGCTCGCAGTAAAATTCCTCCCGCGGGGGCCTGTCCTGTATCGTCATTAGCGGGAGATCGCGACCACCTGTGTCTATTTCTGGATAGACACCGAGCCAAGTGGGAAAAGCTTTTCAAAAGAACGGGGCGGGGAGAGATCCCGCCCCTGCTCTGTTTTAGCCGCAAAACAGCGCCATCATTTCCGATTGCCAAGCTGGCTGTTCATTTGAAGGTTTCGGCACAGACATCGCTGAGATATGCGAGGTTCTCGCACACGTTGATTCCGTTGGCCTTCATGGCGGCCACCTTGCTCTGGCCGGTGCCGCTGCTGCCGCTGATGATGGCGCCGGCGTGGCCCATGCGGCGGCCTGGAGGCGCCGTCAGACCGGCGATGAAGCCCACCACCGGCTTGGTGACGTTGGCTTTGATGAAATCGGCGGCTTTCTCTTCGGCGTCGCCGCCGATCTCGCCGATCATAACGATGCCCTCGGTGGCGTCGTCGGCCTGAAATCGCTCCAGGCAGTCGATGAAGTTGGTGCCGTTGACCGGGTCTCCGCCGATGCCGATGCAGGTCGTCTGGCCCAGACTTGTGAGGGTCAGGGCGTGGACGGCTTCATAGGTCAGGGTGCCGGAGCGGGAGACCACGCCGATCTTACCGGGCTTGTGGATGGGGCCGGGCATGATGCCGATCTTGCACTCGCCGGGGGTGATGATGCCGGGGCAGTTGGGGCCGATGAGGCGCACCGGCTTGTTCTGAATGTAGTTCTTCACCCGCATCATGTCCATGACCGGGATGCCCTCGGTGATGCAGACGATCAGGGGCACTTCGGCGTCGGCGGCTTCCATGATGGCGTCGGCGGCAAAGGGCGGGGGCACGAAGATCATGCTGGCGTTGGCGCCGGTGGTCTTGACGGCGTCGCCCACCGTGTTGAACACGGGAACCTCGTCCATTTTCTGGCCGCCCTTGCCGGGGGTCACGCCGGCCACCACCCGTGTGCCGTAATCCACGCATGCCCGGGTATGAAACTGGCCTTCTTTTCCAGTAATACCCTGCACCAATAGCTTTGTTTCCTTATTGACTAGGATGCTCACGATTCAATCCTCGCCTATTGATGGTGATCGTTACTGGATGGCTGCCTTCAATTTTTCGGCGGCGTCCTTGAGGTCCTTGGCATTGATCAGGTCGAGGCCTGATTCGGCCAGGATCTTGCGCCCTTCCTCCAGGTTGGTGCCTTCCATGCGGATAATCACCGGTACGCGCATGCCGACCTTCTGGGCGGCCTGAACCACACCATTGGCCAAGCGGTCGCAGCGCAAG
This sequence comes from uncultured delta proteobacterium, assembly GCA_963730675.1. Lineage (GTDB taxonomy): Bacteria > Desulfobacterota > Desulfobacteria > Desulfobacterales > UBA5852 > JABZFP01. Next base: position 38,982 of record CAVSSY010000009.1, read on the forward strand.
ATCCCACCGAAGATGTTGATCAGGATGGCTTTCACATTCTCGTCGTTTTGCAGGATACGGAAGCCGTTTTCGATTTGCTCGGCGCTGGCGCCGCCGCCCACGTCTAAGAAGTTGACCGGTTTACCGCCGGCATACTTGATGCAGTCCATGGTGGCCATGGCCAGGCCGGCGCCGTTGACCATGTTGCCCACGTTGCCGCCTTCCCCCAGGTGGATGTAGTTCAGGCCGTAGCTGCCGGCTTCCACCTCGGTGGGATCCTCTTCATCCAGGTCGCGGTACTCCTGGACGTCAGGGTGGCGGTAGAGGGCGTTGTCATCGAAATCCATCTTGCCGTCCAGAGCGATGACACTGTCCTCGGCGGTGATGACCAGCGGATTGATCTCCACCAGGGAGCAGTCGTATTTGACGGCCAGGTTGTACAGATTCTTGACCAGTAGGGTGAAGGGCTTCATGGTCGCTGGCGTCATGTTGAGCCCGAAGGCCGCCTGGCGCAAGTGGTAGCCCTGGATCCCCACGTTGGGGTCGACATACACTTTGATGATCTTTTCCGGGGTTTTCGCGGCCACGTCTTCGATGTCCATGCCACCCGCTTCGGAGGCCATGATAATCATTTTGGCCGTGGCCCGGTCCGGCAGGATGCTCAGGTAGAGCTCCTTGGCGATGTTGAGGCCCTGCTCGACAAGGACCTTGCGCACCAGACGCCCCTCCGGGCCGGTCTGGTGGGTGACCAGGGTCATCCCGATGATGTCACCGGCCAGGGATTCGGCCTCATCGAGGGAATGGGCCAGTTTGACACCGCCGCCTTTCCCCCGGCCGCCGGCATGAATCTGGGCTTTGACCACCACCGGGAACCCGGGCAGTTTGGCGGCAGCTTCCCGGGCTTCGGCCGGCGAAAAAGCAACGCCGCCCTCGGGAACGTTGACGTCATATTTGCGGAAAAGTTCTTTGGCTTGATATTCGTGGATCTTCATGATCCTTCTCCTTAGGATGGCTCCGTGGGCGCCGCAGGCGCCCCTGTCCGGTAACGTGAGAACTGATCAGATGGCAGCAGGGCGGGCGGCAACCGTTGTCAGGCAGGCTGCCGCCCGTCTATGGCAGATTAGCCGATGATGGCCAATACGGCGTTCTTGGCAACCGAATCGCCGCTCTTGAAGCCGATGGACTTGATCGTACCGTCGCAGGGGGCCGGCAGGGCATTTTCCATTTTCATGGCTTCCAGAATGACCACCGTATCGCCCTTTTTGACCGTTTCCCCGACTTCTTTCTGGTAGCTTACGATCATGCCGGGCATGGGGGCACTTAAGGGTGTCCCGTCAGCGGCCGGTGCGGCGGCGGGTTTGGGAGCGGCCGGTGCCGCTGCAGCGGCGGGTGCGGGCGGTGCCGGGGTGGCCGCCGCCGGTGCGGATGGCCTCGGAGCAGCCGGAACCGGGGCAACGGCGGCCGGCGCCACAGACACTTGACCGCCGGCCTGCAAGAAGCTCAATACCGGTGAGCCACCCACTTCATCCACAGCCACTTCCACACATTCATCGTCGATGAATACGTTGAACTTGCGGGTATTTTCTGATTTTTCCGGCATTTCATCCAGCTTGGACTTTTCAACCACATCACCCTTGCGGGCCTTTTTGATCAACTCCTCCCGGGCTTTGGCTTCTTCAAGGGTGATGGCTTTGACCTCCGCAGGCGGCTCTTCCCGGCCGTATTTCCATTGCAGGAATTTTTTCCCGGTGACGGGGAACATGGCATAGGTGACCAGGTCGTCCAGATCGACGGCCAGGTCGCCGATTTCGGTTTTGGCCTTTTCCAGCTCGGGCTTCAGTACTTCGGCCGGCCGGCAGGTAATGGGTTCTTCGCCGCGATCGTAGCCTTTGAGGGCTTTCTTCTGGACTTCCGGGTTGATGGGGACCGCCGTCTTGCCGTAGAGGCCGTAGCAGAGGTCTTTGACCTGGCCCGTGATCATCTTGTAGCGCTCCTCGGGGGTGTCGAAGAGCACGTTGTTGACGGTCTGAATGCCCACGATCTGGCTGGTGGGGGTGACGAGCGGGATCTGGCCCAGGTCTTTGCGCACCCGGGGAAGTTCCTTGTAAACCGCGTCGATCTTGTCCAGGGCGTCCATTTCACGCAGCTGGTTGACCAGGTTGGAGAGCATGCCGCCGGGGGTCTGATGGAGCAGCACGTTGATGTCGATGATGGACACCTTGGAGTCGTCCAGCAGGTGCTTGTACTTCGGCAGGACTTCTTTTTCAAAGATCTCGTTGATCTCGGCCAGCTTCTTGATGTCGAAACCCGTGTCCCGGTTGGTTCCCAGCAGCGCCATCACCAGGGGTTCGATGGCGGCGTGCGAGGTGCGGTAGGCGTAGGGCGTCATGCAGGTATCGATGATGTCGACCCCGGCTTCGATGGCCTTGAGGTGGCTCATGGGGGACATGCCGGAGGTGAAATGACTGTGCAGATGAATGGGCACCTTGGTGGCCGCTTTGAGGGCCTTGACAAGCTCGTAGGCGTCGTAGGGGGCGATCAACCCGGCCATGTCCTTGACACAGATGCTGTCGGCGCCCATGGCCTCCAGGTCCTTGGCCTTGTTGACATAGTAGTCCAGGTTGTAGACCTCGCCGCCCAGGCGCGGCTCGGTCATAGTGTAGCAGATGCAGCCCTGGAAATGCTTGCCGTATTCCTTGATCTTGGGCACGACGGTCTGGAAATTGCGGTAGTCGTTCAGGGCATCGAAGGTGCGGAAGATGTCCATGCCGTTTTCACAGGCGCGGTCCATGAAGGCGTTGGCCACGTCATCGGCGTAGTTGCGGTAGCCCACCAGGTTCTGGGCGCGCAGGAGCATGGAAAAAGGGGTTTTCTTGAAATAGCGTTTCAGGGTGCGGATACGCTCCCAGGGGTCTTCGTTCAGGAAGCGGTGCATGGTGTCGAAGGTGGCCCCGCCCCAGGTTTCGACGGCCCAGAAGCCGACTTCATCCATCTTCTCCGCCACCGGGATCATATCCTCGGTGCGCCCCCGGGTGGCGAACAGCGACTGGTGGCCGTCGCGCAGGGTCAGATCCATAATTTTGACGGGGTTTTCCGCCGCCGGCCGATCCGGGCTGTAATTCATGTCGGTCATTTTGAGTACGGTGTGCTCGCTCATGAAACCTTCTCCTTGATCATGTATAAAAAGCAAATCTGCGGTTATGGGTTAATTGTCAGGCGCCACCCTTAAAAGCGATGGAAGGCCTTAAGCTGCATCATATTGCCCATCTGCATGAGCGTCTGGCGGCCACTGAGGCCCCACAGGTTGGTCGGACCGGCAGGGGCCGGCGCCTTGGCTGGCGCCCCCTCACCCATTCCAGCCGCTTGCAGACTGAGCGCCTCCTCCTCGGTTTTGATGTAAGCCGTCACCGCGGCGATGGCCGCCGCCATTTTCTTCTTCTGATCCATGGGTTCTCCATTCCATAGGTTGGCGCGCTGTCCGCTAGGGCAACACACATTCCGGCCGTGTTACATCGGGATGTTGCCGTGTTTCTTAGCCGGGCGCAGTTCGCGTTTGGTGCACAGGGCTTCCAAGGCATCGATCAGGCGCGGCCGGGTTTCGCTGGGTACGATGACGGCATCGATGTAGCCCCGGTTGGCCGCACAATAAGGATTGGAAAAGAGATCCTCGTACTCCTTGATCTTTTCGGCCCGCTTGGCCTTGGGATCGTCGGCGCCATTGATGGCCTTGCGATGGATGATGTTGGCGGCTCCACCGGCCCCCATGACGGCGATCTCCGCCGAAGGCCAGGCAAAAGCCATGTCGGCGCCCAGGTCTTTGGAGCACATGGCCAGGTAGGAACCGCCATAGTCCTTGCGGGTCACCAGCAAAAGTTTCGGCACGGTGGCTTCGGAATAGCACCAGAGCAGTTTGGCGCCGTGGCGAATGATGCCGCCCCACTCCTGGTTGCTGCCCGGAAGGTAGCCCGGGACGTCGGCAATGGTGAGCATGGGAATGTTGAAGGCGTCGCAGAAACGGATGAAGCGGGTGGCCTTGTCGGACGCATTGATGTCCAGGCAGCCGGCCATCACGTTGGGCTGGTTGGCGATAATGCCGATGGTGCGGCCGTTCAGCCGGGCGAAGCACACCAGTATATTGGCGGCGAAATATTCGTGGGGCTCGAAAATCGTGCCGTTATCCACGATGGCCCGGATGACGTCCTTCATGTCATAGGACTGGTTGGGGTTGTCCGGAATGATGGTGTCCAGCTCCGGCGCCTTGCGGCGAGAGTTATCGCCGGTTTCCACCAGCGGCGGATCCTCCATGTTGTTGGACGGCAGGTAGGCGAGCATCTCCCGGATGCGTGCAATGCAGTCCTCGTCGTTTTCGGCCGCAAAATGGGCCACACCGCTTTTTTCATTATGGGTCATGGCGCCGCCGAGGTCTTCAAAGGTGATCTCTTCGCCGGTCACGGACTTGATCACTTCCGGGCCGGTGATGAACATGTAGCTGGTGTTCTTCACCATGAAGATCCAGTCCGTCATGGCCGGTGAGTAAACGGCACCGCCGGCCGTGGGCCCCATGATGGCTGAAATCTGGGGGATAACCCCCGAAGCCGCGGAGTTGCGGAAAAAAATCTGTCCATAGCCGGAGAGGGCATCCACGCCCTCCTGGATGCGGGCGCCGCCGGAGTCGTTCATCCCCACGAAAGGGGCGCCGGCTTTCAAGGCCAGATCCATCACTTTGCAGATCTTTTTGGCGTGCATCTCTCCCAGGCTGCCGGCCCGGGAGGTAAAATCCTGGGCAAACGCAAAGACGGTGCGCCCGTTTACCTGGCCATGGCCCGTGATCACGCCATCGGAGGGAATGTCGACGGCCTCCATGCCGAAATTGGTGCAGCGATGAGTGACGAACATGTCGATTTCCCTGAAGGTTCCGGGATCGAAGAGCACGTTCAGCCGTTCGCGGGCCGTCAGCTTGCCCTTTTCTTTGTGTTTGGCGACGGCCTTATCGCCGCCCATCCCAAGGATCCTCTTCTCTTTCTCCTTGAGAGCCTTGATTCTGTCTTCCGTAACCCCCATTTGACGTTTCCTTTCTCCCGCCGGTAAATGCTCGCGCAAACGGGCACCGTTCCAGTAATCGAGACGTTATTTTTTGATACGGTTTATTTTTAAGTGTCTATATAAAATGGCACTCAGTAACTAAAGCGAAATCACTTAGATCCTAGAGAGGTTTGGGGTTGTCAAGGAAAAAAAGGAGCTCACCGGCCGCCACCGTAGGCGACAGATCGCCCCTTGCCACCGCTTGTCGATATTTGGGAAACTGCCGGCGAACTTCCGGATGACGCAGAAAACGTTCGCGCAGTCCGTCGTCCACCAGGGCCTGCAACCAATCCAGGGCTTGAGCGCGTCTTTTGATGTCGAATTCCCCGGAAGCCTGCATGCGCCGGCGGTGATCGAGAACCGTTTCCCACACGGCATTCACACCTTCCAGGGACAAGGCACTGCAGGTCAGCACCGGGGGCTGCCAGTTGGGAGATATCGGTGAGAGCAGATGCAGGGCCGAAGCATAGGCCCGCGCTGCTTGACGGGCCTTGTCGACGTTGTCACCGTCGGCCTTGGTAATGGCGATGGCGTCGGCAAGCTCCAGAACACCTTTTTTGATACCCTGGAGTTCATCGCCGGCGCCCGCCAGCATCAACACCAGGAAGAAATCCACCATGGAGGCCACCGTGGTTTCCGATTGGCCCACACCGACGGTTTCCACAATCATGACGTCAAACCCGGCCGCCTCGCAAGCTATCATGGTCTCCCGGGTTTTGCGTCCCACCCCGCCCAAGGTGCCGCCGGACGGGCTGGGACGAATGTAGGCGTTCGCCTGGGTCGAAAGCTGCTCCATGCGGGTTTTGTCAGCCATGATGCTGCCGCCGCTACGGGTGGAGCTGGGATCCACGGCCAGAACGGCCACCTTGTGTCCCTGACGGATCAGGGCCATCCCGAGGCTTTCGATAAAGGTGCTTTTACCGACCCCCGGCACACCGGTAATGCCCACACGCACCGCCTTCCCGGAATGGGGCAAAAGCTGGTCCAGGATGGCGCGGGCGGCGTCCTTATGGCGGTCGAGAGCGCTTTCAATCAGGGTGATGGTCTTGGAAAGCATCCGGCGATCCCCCTGGAGGACACCCTCTACATAGCTGTCGGGTGCAGCCTGATTCACGCTTAAGCCCCCAGCGTCTTGAGCAGTTTGTTGGCCGAGTCCGTAATCGGCGTGCCCGGTCCGAAAATGCCGGAGACGCCCTGCTCCTGCAAAAAGCCATAGTCTTTGGGGGGGATGACCCCGCCCACGAAGACGAGAATGTCTTCACCGCCGAGCTTTTTCAGTTCCTGGATCAGTTCGGGCACCAGGGTTTTATGGCCTGCGGCCAGACTGGAAGCGCCCACCATGTGGACGTCGTTTTCAATGGCCATCTTGGCGGCTTCCTGGGGCGTCTGGAACATGGGGCTGATGTCCACGTCGAACCCCAGGTCGGCCAGGGCGGTGGCCACGACTTTGATGCCACGGTCATGACCGTCCTGGCCCATTTTGGTCAGCAGAATGCGGGGCCGGCGGCCCTGATTTTCGGCGAACGCTTCGGTGCGTTTGCGCAGGGAGGCGATGATTTCACTGTCGCCGAACTCGGCGGCATAGACGCCGGAAATACATTGGGTCGTGGCCACGTAGCGGCCGAAGACCTTTTCGATGGCATCTGATACTTCACCTACCGTGGCACGCGCCCGGATCGCAGGAATGCAGGCGGCCATGAGGTTTTCACCCTTTTCGGCGGCTTGGGAGACGGCTTGCAGGCAGCGCTCCACCGCGGCGCTGTCGCGCTCCGCCTTGAGCTTTTCCAGGCGGGCGATCTGCTCGTCGCGCACGGCACCGGACACCTCCAGCACATCCAGCGGCGTCTCGTCGGCCAGTTGGAACTTATTCACGCCGACAATGACGTCCAGCCCCTGGTCGATGCGGGCTTGGCGACGGGCGGCCGATTCTTCGATGCGCATCTTGGGCATGCCTGTTTCGATGGCTTTGGCCATGCCGCCCAGGTTTTCCACCTCGGTGATGATCTTTTCCGCTTCACGATAGAGGCTGGCCGTCAACGCTTCCACATAATAGGAGCCGGCCATGGGGTCGACAACATGGCAGATCTGGCTCTCGTGCTGAACGACCAGCTGCGTGTTGCGGGCGATGCGGGCCGAGGTGTCGGTGGGAAGCCCCACGGCCTCGTCGAAGGAATTCGTGTGCAGCGACTGGGTGCCGCCCAGAACAGCCGACATGCACTCCAGGGTGGTGCGGATAATGTTGTTGTAGGGATCCTGTTGGGTTAGGCTCCAGCCCGAGGTCTGGCAGTGGGTCCGCAGCATGCTGGATTTCGGGTTTTGAGGATTGAACTGGCTCATCAGCTTGTGCCACAGAAAGCGGGCCGCCCGCAGCATGGCGATTTCCATAAAAAAGTTCATCCCGATACCGAAGAAAAAGGACAAGCGCGGGGCGAAGGCATCGATATCCATGCCGGCTTTGAGGGCGGTTTTGACATATTCGAGACCGTCGGCCAGGGTAAAGGCCAGCTGGAGCAATGAGTTGGCGCCGGCTTCCATCATGTGGTAGCCGCTTATGCTGACCGTGTTGAATTTGGGCATGTTCTGGGAGCAGTAGGCAATGATGTCGGAGACGATGCGCATGGAGGGCACCGGCGGGTAGATATAGGTATTGCGGGTCAGGAATTCTTTCAGAATGTCGTTCTGAATGGTGCCGGCGAGTTGTTCCTGCTTGACCCCCTGTTCCTCGGCCGCCACGATGTAGCCCGCCATGATCGGCAATACCGCCCCGTTCATGGTCATGGAAACGGACATCTGGTCGAGGGGGATCTGGTCGAAGAGCACTTTCATGTCCTCCACCGAATCGATGGCCACTCCGGCTTTGCCCACGTCCCCGGAGACCCGTGGATGATCGGAATCGTAGCCGCGATGGGTCGCCAGATCGAAGGCCACCGAAAGGCCGCGCTGTCCGGCCGCCAGATTACGGCGATAAAACGCATTGGACTCCTTGGCGGTGGAGAACCCGGCATACTGGCGAATGGTCCAGGGGCGGCCGGCATACATGGTAGCCATGGGGCCGCGTACGTAGGGTTCCATGCCCGGCAGGGTGTTCACATGCTCCATGTTCTCAAGGTCTTCAGCCGTATACAAGGGTTTGACGGGGATGCCCTCCGGTGTGTCCCAGGTGAGGGTGTCGACGGAATTGCCCTTCATCTGCTTTTCCGCCAGTTTTTTCCATCGAGTCAGTTCGGGATGTTCTGCCATGATCCACTCCTTCTGATAAAGATGATCCACAAGGCCGCTAGTGATGCGTCCCGTTATTAAATGATCACGCTCATGGGCAGGGATGGCGGTTGGAACCGTCCTGCGGACGGGCAATGGCCCGCCAAACCATGTCGAAAAGCACCTGCGATTGCCCCGCCAGGCCTTCTTGTTGCCCCCGGGATACCCACATGAAAAAAGCGCGCTGGACGCTGCCCAGCATGAAGTCCAACAGAATGCCGGCCCGCACGCAGGGATTGAGAATCCCCTCGGCCTGGCCTTTTTTCAGCACTTCCAGATACAAATTGATCATGCGTTTTTGCCGGAAGGTGCGATCCGACATCCAGGTCTGCATGGGCAGGGTCATGAAAAGGATTTTACCCAAGCCCTCGTGCCGTTCGTAATAATCCAGCTGTAGCCAGTAGACCTTGCGCATTTTCTCTTTGAGATCTTCGATGCCTTGCAAATGATCAATGATGCGTTCCGTCAGTTTACCCAGCCAGATATCGACGAAACTGAACAAAAGGCGCTCTTTGCTGCCGTAATGTTTATAAATGGTGGTAAAGCTGACCCCGGCGCGGCGGGCTACATCACGGATATTGGCCTTGTGAAAATCGGACTGGGAAAAGATTTCCAGTACCGCTTTCTCGAGCCTGGCGTGCACCTCCGGACGGAGCTCGGGAGCGCCGCGATCGTCGTCTGTGGTTGGCTGTAACAAGAGGGCTTTCCGTTGGTTTTCCGATTCAGGTCCGATTCATTAGAAAAAACTGGTTATCGAAAAAATATAATAATGATTACAATAATTAAAAAAGTTATAGTGGTTACAAAGCATCTAAAAATGAACGCTTGTTACCCCTTCAGGCCTTAAAAAAATCCCGACCGGCTGTCAAGGATATTCAAGGATATAATAGAGGTTCAAATCACAGCCGTCAGGATGATCAACGATCATTCCAGTGGCGTTATACCGTTGTTACCGCTCGCAGAGTTCCACCAGGACACCGTTGGTCGCCTTGGGGTGCAAGAAAGCGATCTTGGCGCCCCCGGCCCCCATGCGCGGTTTCTCATCGATCAGCCGAATGCCCTTGGCCTTGAGTTCCTCAAGGGCGGCTTCGATATTGGCGACCCGAAAGGCGACGTGCTGGATGCCCGGTCCTTTTTTTTCGATGTATTTGGCTACCGGGCCGTCCGGGCTGGTGGATTCCAATAGCTCGACTTCGCTTTCGCCCACCGGGAAAAAAGCGGTGGTCACTTTTTGGGCCTCGACCGTTTCAGCCCCCTCGAACGATAGGCCGAGGACGTCGGACCAAAAATTTTTACCGTCTTCGATGCTGTTCACAGCAATCCCCAGATGGTCGATTTTGAGTATTTGCATACCTTCTCCTTTCATAGATCACCTTCCTCGCCCGTAAGAGGAGAGCAATATCCATGCCTATCATTTGCTTGGGTCGTACAGCGGCCATGCTAAGGTCGCTGGAGGGGGATGCAGATAGCTGGTACGAAACAATCCGGTTCCGTACCAGCTATCATTTGATGCATTTCAGCGTTCTAAAATACGCGGTTCATACTGCGGAAACCACTTTTGGGTCAACTATTTCCGGGACCCCGCCAACCCAATGGTGTTGAGGGCATTTTCGATTTCCCCCAGAATAGAAGGGTCGTCGATGGTGGCCGGCACATTATAGTCCTTGTTGTCGGCGATTTTCTGAATCGTCCCCCGCAGGATTTTGCCGGAGCGCGTCTTGGGGAGCCGCTTGACCACCGTGGCCGTCTTGAAGGCCGCCACCGGGCCGATGCGGTCGCGCACCATCTGAACCACTTCCTTGACAATGTCATCGTGGGGCCGATCCACGCCGGCATTCAGGACCAGAAAACCGACCGGGATCTGGCCTTTGAGGCTATCTTCCACACCGAGCACGGCGCATTCCGCCACGTCTGGATGATCCGCCAGGACCTCCTCCATGGCGCCGGTGGACAGACGGTGTCCGGCCACGTTGATGATGTCGTCCGTGCGGGACATCACGTAGGCGTAGCCGTCCGCATCGATGTAGCCGGCGTCGGCGGTTTTATAGTAGCCCGGGAACTCTTCAAGGTAGGCTTCCTTGTAGCGCTCGTCGGCCTTGTACAGGGTGGGCAAGGTGCCTGGCGGCAGGGGCAGCTTGACCACCAGCGCGCCGATCTCACCAGGCGCCATCTGCTTGCAGTCGGCGTCCACCACCTGCAGGTCCCATCCAGGGGCGGCCTTGGTGGGGGAGCCGTATTTCACCGGAAACTGGTGCAGGCCCATGCAGTTGGCCGCAATCGCCCAGCCGGTCTCGGTCTGCCACCAGTGGTCGATTACCGGAACCTTCAAATTACGTTCCGACCACGTGATCGTATCGGGATCGGAGCGCTCGCCCGCCAGGAACAGATATTTGAAGTTGGACAGGTCATATTGTTTGATCAACTCGCCCTTGGGGTCGTCGCGCTTGATGGCCCGAAACGCCGTTGGGGCCGTGAACAGCGAGCGTACACCATGCTGGGAGATGACCCGCCAGAAGACACCGGCATCCGGCGTGCCCACGGGCTTGCCCTCGAACAGGATCGTGGTGCAGCCCTTGAACAGCGGACCGTAGACGATGTAGGAGTGGCCCACCACCCAACCTACGTCGCTGGCGGCCCAGTACACATCGCCAGCATCCACGTCATAGATGGCTTTCATGGTCCACTTCAAGGCCACCATGTGGCCGCCATTGTCGCGGACCACCCCCTTGGGCTGGCCGGTGGTACCCGAGGTGTAGAGGATGTAGAGCGGATCCGTGGCCGCCACCGGGACGCAGTCCTGGGGTTGGGCACTCGCCATGGCCTCGTTCCAGTCCACGTCGCGACCCTCGATCATAGCAGGCCGTCTCCATGGGGCGTTGCAGGATGACACATTTTTCCGGCTTGGAGCTTGAAAGCTCGATGGCCTTGTCCAGCAGCGGTTTGTAGGCGATGACCTTTTTGACCTCGATGCCGCAGGAGGCCGTTACGATCACCTTCGGCTTGGCGTCATCGATGCGCGTGGCCAACTCCTTGGCCGCAAAGCCGCCGAAAACGACCGAATGGATGGCGCCCAATCGTGCACAGGCCAGCATGGCAATGGCGGCTTCCGGGATCATGGGCATATAGACGATGACCCGGTCGCCCTTGGTGACACCCTGGTTGGCGAGGACACCGGCGAATTTGGCGACTTCGTCTCGCAGTTGGGTGTAGGTGTATTTCCTGATCGTGTCGGTGACCGGACTGTCATAGATCAGCGCATCCTGGTCGCCACGCCCGTTTTCGACGTGAATGTCCAGGGCGTTGTAGCAGGTGTTGCATACGCCACCGGTAAACCAGCGGTAGAACGGCTTGTTGGAGTCGTCCAGAACCTTGTCCCACTTCTTGTACCAATGGCAGTCCTCGGCCGCTTTGCCCCAGAAGGCTTCCGGGTCGTTGATGGATTGCGCATAGGCTTCATCATACAGATTGGTCATGGATTGCGTTCCTTTCTGTTTCTTATCCGAGTTGCCGAAAACACCCCGTGCAGCTGGAACCCGATGGTTCGGCCAAGCGTCAAAGAGCATGGTCGGGGCGTTATGCCCGGATTAGCGGACCTTCGCCGTTAGCGGGAAGTGGCCTTGGCAGCCAGCGGCACATCCTTGACTTTTTCAGCTTCGCCGGTGATCCACGGTTTTCCAACCGGAAGAATGTCTTTTCCAAAAACCTGAAGAAAGATGACATGGGCCATCATGTACCAGGCGGCAGCAGCGCAGGCCATCAGTTCATAGCCGGCAACCTTCGTAAGGGCGGGGTAGCCGAAATGGGCCAGATCGAGCAGGATGAAACCGATGAGAAGGAGCGTGAAGGTAAGCGCCATGGCGCCGTGAATGCGCATGGCCGCCACCCAGAGAATCGCCGTGTAAAACGTCCAGCCCACCAGGAACCAGCCCAGGTCTGTTCCGCTGAGTTTGTAGATGCCGAAATTGTTCAGCAGAAATATAATACCGATGGCAATCCAGAACGCGCCGTAGGAAACAAAGGCACTATAGCCGAAGTTGTTGCCGCACTTGAATTCCTGGAAACCCGCGATCAGCTGCGCTCCGCCGCCAAAGGCCAGGGCCAGGGCCAGGACCGGACCGACACCACACCAGCCCACATTGTGAAATTGTAATACCAGCGTCGTTAAACCAAATCCTGCCAGACCGACCACTGCGGGGTTACCTGTCTGCTGCTCTGCCATGTTCATCCTCCCAAGATTCAATTTGTTATAGGCAATGGAGCGTATCATCCTGCGGGACGTGTCCTCGGATTATCCCGCTCTCGAAGCGCCGTTCCTGCTTTCGGCCGGTCTCCCTGGATTGCGCCACCTCCTTTCACGGCCGATTGCGGAAGAGCGTTGACACAGGGTGCCCTCCGCACAGGATGCCCATGGCAGTGCAACTCATATGCCATAAAATTTATGCTTTAGAAAGACTTTTAAAGACTAATATATAGATAGTGGTTAAATTGGCTTACTGGATATGAACAATATTCATTAAAGAGGCAAAAATGTCCTATAAGATACCATATAAACATAAAACGGTTTGAAATAACTGAAAATTATTTTAATAGGACAATATTGTCCCCTTATGGGGCGACTATAGCCCGTGGGCTTTTATTTTTCGGAAGAGCGTTCTTCGGTCGATGCCTAAAACGGAAGCGGCCCGGGCCCGGTGCCATTGGTGCGCATGGAGCACTTGAACAAGATACTCTTTCTCGTAATGGGCCATGGCTGCCTGCAACGACATGGCGGTATCCACCATGACAGGCGTCGCGAGAGTTTCTGCCGTGGGAGGTCGTCACGGCTTCGGTGGATTCCAGGGAGTTCAAGGTAATAAATCGATGGACGGCATTCTGCAATTCCCTGACATTGCCGGGCCAGTCCCGCTTCATCATGGCCTGGAGCGCATGTTCGGGCATGACCGGCATGGTGTCGGCATCGCTCAGGGATTGGAGAAAATGCTGGATTAGAAGAGGGATGTCCTCCCGGCGGGAGCGTAAAGGGGGCAGCTGGATGGGGATGATATGAATTCGATAGAAAAAGTCTTCTCTTAAATGGCCCTTGCGGACCTCATCGGTCAGATTGCGGTTGGTGGCGGCCACGATGCGAACGTCGGGGACAATCCGTTCGCTGCTCCCGATGGGGCTGTATCCGCCGCCCTCGATGGCGCGCAACAGCTTGACCTGGAGGTTGGGATTGATTTCACCGATTTCGTCCAGAAAAAGCGTACCGCCGTCGGCTTCGGCCAGAAAGCCGGGCTTGTCTTTATGGGCACCGGTGAAGGCGCCCCGTTTATGGCCGAAAAATTCACTTTCCAGCAAGGTTTCCGGTATGGCCCCGCAGTTGACCGTCACGAAAGCACCGTGACTGCGATCGCTCAACTCATGAATGGTCTGGGCCACGAGTTCTTTTCCGGTGCCGGATTCGCCATAGATGATAACGTTGGCATTGGAGGAGGCCGCCTTGAGAATGACCTGATAAACCTCATGCATGGGCTGGCTCTTACCGATGATGCGGCCGAAGCGTCCAACCCCTTTCAGAGTGGAGCGCAGCCGCAGGTTCTCCTGGCGCAATTGCGCTTCACTGGCCCGCAGCGCCTCCTCGGCTTTGCGAATGGCCGTAAGATCGAACAGAATCCCGCGCAGACCCAGGGATGTGCCGGCGCGCAGAATCGGACTGGCATACACCATGGCGGGAAACAGGGTTTGATCTTTACGGCGAACGACGGCTTCAAATTCCACGGGATTTTTCCCGGACATGGTCCGTTGCATGGCCAAAGCGACCTGGGAACGGGTTTCGGCGCTGAAGATGTCCAAGGCGGATATCCGATCGGCAAGGTGCTTATCTCCTCCAGTCAGAATCTCGCGGCCGTAGCGGTTGATGAAGGTGAAGCGTTCGCGGGCGTCCGTTTCAAATACCGGCTGTGGCAGAAGGTCCGTCAATTCCCGAAACTTTTGCTCCTGGCTGCGCAGCGCTTTCTCGGCCTGTTCGCGTTGGGCGATTTCCTTTTTAAGCTGGCGATTGGAGGTTTCCAGTTCCCGGGTGCGTTCCAGCAGGTCGGCCGTTCGGCGGTCGATTTCCGCTTCCAGGTGTTGCCGGTAGCGTCGGTTTTCCTGCCGCAGGCGGGACCGTTCCAGGGCATTCTGAATGGCATGTTCCAGCACCGCCATGTCGAGGATGGGTTTGGTGACGAAATCATGGGCGCCTGCCCGCAGCGCCTCGATGGCGTCCTGCAGCACCCCTGTCCCGGATACGACGATGACCGGTATGTCGGCGGCTTCCTCCTGCAAGGTTTCCAGAAAGGCCAGGCCATCCATCTCCGGCATGCGCAGATCGAGCAGGATCAGATCCGGCGTCTGTTCGCGGAATAACATCAAGCCCTCTTTGCCGTCCCCCGCCTGTAAAACCTTAAAGCCGCTGTCTTCGAGATAGGAGGCGATACTGTCGCGGATGACGGGTTCGTCGTCGATGGCCAGGATTTTCACCGGACGATGGGCCGAAGACGGCATGGGCAATCGCGGTTTTCGCATGCCAAGACCTTTTCTATGCGCTGTCTGTCGAAGCAGCGCGGCTTTCAAGCGGCAGCCGCATGGTGAACCGCGCCCCCTGCCCGGGGGCGGAATCCACCGTCATGGTGCCCTGGTGATGGCTGGTAATGATAAAATAGGACACCGACAACCCCAAGCCGGTTCCCACCCCGACGTCCTTGGTTGTGAAGAAGGGCTCGAAAACCCGTTTGCGGGTTTCTTCGTCCATGCCGGGCCCGTTATCTTCCACCTCGATGCGCAGGTATTGGTTTTCCCGACGCAGCCGGAGGGCGATACGGGGTGGAGCATCCGGTGACCGGCCCGGGCCGAAGGCCTGGGAAGCGTTGCGCAGCAGGTTCAAGACCACTTGGCCAATCTCAGTGGCAACACAGGGCACCAGCGGCAGGCGCTCTTCGAAGTCGCGAAGGATTTCGATTTCACGGAAATCATGCTTTTTGCGCAGATCGTAATCGTGCGCCGCCAAAGCCACCGTCTTGTCCAACAGCGCATCGATGGCGGTGGGCGCCATGCGGGCATCGCTGGGACGGCTGAAATGCAGCATGTCGGAGACCGTAATGCTGGCGCGTTCCCCGGATTGGCGGATGCCTTCGATAAATCGGAGGATGCCGCGTTCTTCCAGGTAGCGGCGGATTTGGGCCAGGTCGACACCCAGCTGATCCGCCACCGCGTTGTTTTTTTCCAGCGACGGCTCGATCCGCCGCACGATGTTCTGGGCGCTTTGGAGAATGCCGCTCAGGGGGTTATTGATTTCGTGGGCCATACCGGCCGCCAGGCCGCCCACCGAGAGCATTTTTTCGGTCTGCACCATGGTGTCTTCCATGCGGACCCGGGCGGTGACGTCATCCACCCGAATAACGGCTCCTTCCATGGTTTCGATGTCCAGAGGATAGATCATGATGTCGGCAAAACGGATCTGGTCGCCCATCGGGTAGGCGACTTTCTCCGCCTGGCGCACGGTACGCTCACGGATGGCTTCGTGAACCATGCCGCTGAAGGGTTTCAGAAGGGGGTAAACCCGCTCCAGGTTCTGATGGCGGGCTTCGCGGCTTGAGACACCCGTGGCTTTTTGCGCCTCGCGGTTCCACTGGGTGATCCGGCACCACCGATCGACCCCTACGAGCACGGAAGGCATGGAATCGATGATGCTGGCCAGATAGTGCTGCAGGCGCACCATTTCCAGTTCCGCCGTGCGTGCGGCGGTGACGTCGTTGCCGATGCACAGGCTCCCGACAAGTTCGCCCCGGGCATCGCGGATCGCCCGATTGGTCCATGAAATCCAGGCATGTTCGCCGTTGCGGCGGATGGCCTCGGTTTCGAAACCAGGGTGGTTTTCGGGGCTGGTGTAGATCAATTGCGTCTTGGCGGCAAGCTGGCGTCCGCCGCTATCAACCGGTGGAATCAGAGTGCCCAGGAAGGGTCGGCCCAAGATGTCCTTCTCTTCTTGACCGAAGAAACGCTGCGCGAATTCATTGAAGAAGGTAATTTCCCCTTTAGTAGAAAGGCGCAAAATGATGCTGTTGGCGTTTTCCACCAGTTCCCGATACTTGGCCTCACTTTCGCGGATCGCCTCTTCGGCTCGTTCCCGTTCGCGGATTTCACTTTCCAGGCTGCTGCTGTAGGCCTCGAGGCGTTCCATGAACTGGTTGAAATAGTTGGCCAGGCGTCCGATTTCATCCCGCGAGCGGCGTTGCATGCGGACCCGGTAGTTGCCGGCGGCCCCGGACGAAAAATGATGCATGAGTTCCTTGAGGGGCGTCGTGATGGAGTTGCTGATGGTCAGGGTCAGCGGCAAAACGAGGATAAAGGACATGAGCACCGTGGCCAGCACCAGCCGGTGCATGGTCTTAAGCGGGGCGTAGAATTCGTCGAGGTAGCTGGAGGACGCCACGATCCAGTGGTATTCAGGAATGTGATTGAAGATCACGAGTTTGTCGCGGGCGTTGTGCTCCCCGGGGTTTTCCCAGGAATAGGTGATCTTGCCGCTTTTGCGCTGGCAAATTTCACGCACGAATTCAAGGCCGTTGCGGTCCTTGGCATAAAGATAATTACCGCTTACTTGAGGGTGCAGCACCATATTGCCCTGCTCGTCAATGACGTAAGAATAGCCGGTCTTGCCGAATTGCAGGGAGAGAATGCTGTCGCGAAAGTCTTCGACATTCACCAGCTCACGGAATTCTTCGCGATAGGAGGAAACGGAGATAATCCAGTCCCAGGGCTCGAAATAGGTCATGTAGAGGGCCTTGGGGCGGGTGTGGGTTTCGCCGGGGTTCTTCCAGTCGTATTCCAAATAGCCTTCCTTGCGCGCCATTTGCTCGCGGATGAAAGCGAATTCGGATAAGTCGGCACCGATCAATTCCTTTTTGGGGTGCACGTCGATGATGCCGTTGCTGTCCAGACAATAGATGTAACCCGTGGTGCCGATGGGCTGGCTCAGGATGATTTCGGCCACCCGGCGCCGGGCTTCGTCCTCAGAATAGGCGCCGGCCAGGGCTTGTCGATGAAAATGGGCGGCAATGTCGCGGTTTTTTTCGGCGACCGCCCGGAGGTGGTTTTTGATGGAAGTGGCCGCCGAGGTCCGTACCATGTTGAGAATGGTGGTGGTGGTGTTTTGCAGCTCGCTTTGGATGTTGGCTTCCAGGGTCTGCCGGACCACGGAATAAATCACGAAGCTGCCCAGGGTGATGCACAGGATGAAGACGGCCGAATAGCCGGCCAGCAGCTTATGCTGGATGCGCAAATCCCGAAAGGACTGGAGCAGTTGCATAGGGGCGCCTCTCTGTAACGCCTGCAACGGGGGCGATGCGCGGCCTCTGCTATCCGCCACATCGGGAACCCACCGCTGTGGGGCGGGCCTCGGTTCAGCGAAAGCGCGCCATGACCCGCTTGAATCCTGGCAGCGCCTTGACGATGGTGTCATCGTCGACGCAGAATGCAATCCGGAAATGCCCCGGGCCGTTGAACCCGCTGCCCGGCACGACCAGAATCAGCTCTTCCTGCAGGGCCTGCACGAATTTCACATCATCAGGGATGGGCGTTCGGGGGAAGAGATAAAAGGTGCCCGGCGGTGTCGTAAAGTCATAGCCGGCCTCGGCCAGTCCCTGGCACAGAAGATCGCGCTTGCGCTGGTAGAGCGCCACATCGACGCTGGTGCCCTGCAGGCAGGCGATAATCTTTTGCATCAGGGCGGGGGCATTGACGAAGCCCAGAATCCGGTTGGCCAGGGTCATGCCGCCCATAACGGCATCGTGGTAATCGGCGGCCGGGTTGACCGCCGCAAAACCGATGCGCTCGCCCGGTATGGAGATGTCCTTGGAATAGGAGGTGCCGATGATGCTGTTGTTATAGAAGGCGAAAATGCTCGGGACCGTGTGGCCGTCAAAAACGATTTTGCGATACGGCTCGTCGGAAAGCAGGTAAAGCGTGCGGTTCAGCTCGGCACTATTTCGTTGCAGCAATTCCCCAAGCGCCTGCAAGCTTTCCCGACGGTAGATCTGTCCCGTGGGGTTGTTCGGGGAGTTGATCAGCACCACCTTGGTCTTGGCCGTAAGGGCTTTTTCAATGGCCTCGAGATCCAGGGTGAAATCCGGATGGGTGGGCACGGTTTTCAGAACGCCGCCGTGGTTGTCGGCATAAAAGCCATACTCCACAAAACAGGGAATGGGGGTCAGCACTTCGTCGCCGGGGTCGAGAAGGGTTTTCAAGGCCACGTTGAGGGCGCCGGAAGCGCCGCAGGTCATGATAATATCGCCCTCCCCCACATCGACGCCCTGCTCCTCTGAGACATAGCGGGCCACCGCCTGCCGGACATGGGGATAACCCGTATTGGGCATGTAGCCGTGCTCGCCGCAGCAGGTACAGGCGGTTTCATTGAGCAGCTTCTCGAAGCACTCGGGGGCGGGTACATTGGGGTTGCCCAGGCTAAAGTCAAACACGTTTTCCGCCCCGTGCTGGGCTTTGAGGCGGGTGCCTTCTTCGAACATTTTGCGGATCCAGGATGAGCGCTGGAGGATGGTTTCAATCTTTTTGGCGATGGTCATGGCATTTCCCCATTGGATGGTGCCGGGTCCTGAAAGGGCATCTTGCAACCCAGGTCGGCCGTCTCGTGATTTGGAACTTCTCGGCGTATCGCCGCCTCCATCATACGGCTGCGCCGTTGGTTCCCCAAATCTCCGCGGCCTCGACCTGAACGGGATTCTACCCTTTTGGGATCGGCCGGTATGATCAAATCCCAATTAATCGTTCGGATTAAAGCACTATGGCTAAACGCCCTCGACCGCGGTCACGCCGGGGACTTCCCGTTTGAGCAATTTTTCGATGCCGTTTTTAAGGGTCATCTGGGACATGGGGCAGCCGGCGCAGGCGCCCTTGAGGCGAACTTTGACGAGGCCGCCTTCGACCGCCACCAATTCCACATCCCCGCCGTCGGCTTGAAGCGAAGGGCGGATTTTGTCCAGGACTTCCCTGACTTTTTCTTGCATGGTGTCCTCCCGGTGCTATTGGGTCACTGTTTTCAACAGAGATGCGGACGGCGAAGTGCTTCGACGACCGCTCCGTTAGCCGGCTCCTTTCCTGTCGCATTCGATAGAAGGACCGACGGAAAGCCGTAAAGCGGTTTTCGGTAATCGCCTGCCGCATTTGGGCCATGAGGTGGGTATAATAGTGGATGTTGTGGATGGAATTCAAGCGGTAAGCCAAAAGTTCCCGGGTGGTGTAAAGATGGCGGAGGTAGGCGCGTGAATAGTTCCGGCAGGTGTAGCAGCGACAATCGGGGTCAAGCGGGGCCGCATCATCGCGGAAGCGGGCGTTGCTGATGTTGAGCGGCCCCCGGGAGGTGAACAGCTGGCCGTTGCGGGCGTTGCGGGTGGGCAGGACGCAATCGAACATGTCGGCCCCCCGGGCCACCAGTTCCACCAGGTTCGCGGGCGTCCCCACGCCCATGATGTAGCGGGGCCGGTCGGCGGGCAGGTGAGGCAGAGCGGCTTCGGCGATATCCAGCATCAGATCCGTGGGTTCGCCTACACTGAGCCCCCCCAGGGCATAGCCCGGGAAATCCATATCCACCAGGGCCTCGGCCGACCGCTGCCTTAAATCGGGGAACATACCGCCCTGGACAATGCCGAACAGGGCCGCATCCGGGCGGGCCTTGGTTTGCCAGGTGTCGTGACACCGCCGGGCCCAGCGGGTGGTCAAATCCAGGGCTTCCTGGGCGGCTTCCCGGGTGGCCGGGTATCCGATGCACTGGTCCAGGCACATGATGATGTCCGAATCGAGAACGATCTGGATCTCGACGGATTTCTCCGGGGTGAGCAGGTGCCGGGAGCCGTCGATATGGGACTGGAAGAGAGCGCCGTCTTCGCCCATCTTGAGCAGTTTGGCCAGGGAGAAGATCTGGAACCCGCCGCTGTCCGTCAGGATGGGGCCCGGCCAGTTCATGAAGCGGTGCAGGCCTCCAAAGGGGGCAATGATGTCGCAGCCCGGTCGCAGGTATAGATGGTAGGTGTTGCCCAGAATGATCTGGGCGCCGATTTGCTGAAGCTCCTCCGGCGTGAGGGACTTCACCGTGCCCAGATGTTCCCACCGGCATGAAGACCGGGGTGTGCACTTCGCCATGGGCGGTTTGCAAGGTGCCGCAACGGGCGGCGGTTTCGGAGGACGTTGCCGTTAGCGTAAATTGAAGTGTCATTCTTGGCTGTCGGATCCAAACGGTTTATGGGGTTGAGGTTCAGGCGATCAGCATCCCGTCCCCGTAGCTGAAAAAGCGATAGCGCTGTCGGATCGCTTCGCCGTAGGCGGCCAGGATGGCTTCGCGGCCGGCAAAGGCCGACACCAGCATCAGCAGGGTGGACTGGGGCAGATGGAAATTGGTGATCATGGCATCCACCAGACGAAAGCGGTAGCCCGGATAGATGTAAAGATCGTTTTGACCTTCCATGGCCCGGAGCTGTCCGTCAGGGCCGGCGGCGTATTCCAGCGTGCGCACGCTCGTGGTGCCCACGGCCACAATCCGTCCGCCCCGGGCCCGGTGACGGTTGACGGTCTCAGCCACCTGCGGGGAAACACTGAAGGATTCGGCATGCATGCGGTGGTGGCGAATGTCCGTCACCCGGACCGGCACGAAAGTACCGTAACCCACGTGCAGGGTGAGGGCCGTTACCGAAACGCCGCGCTGCTCCAGGGCGCCCATGAGCTCCGGCGTGAAATGGAGGCCGGCGGTCGGGGCGGCCACCGCGCCGTCTTCCCGGGCGTAGATGGTCTGGTAATCCTCCCGATCGCTGGGCGTTGCCGCGGGATCGGGACGCTTGATATAGGGCGGCAAGGGCATGACGCCGATCCGTTCCAGGACGGCGGCAAAGGGTCCGCGGCTGGAAAATTTCAGCGTATGGCGTTCGTTATCGGAGGCCAGGATTTCAGCGGATAGGTCTTCACCGAAATGCAGCCGGGTTCCCGGGGCGGGTTTTTTAGAGGCTTTGACCAGGCAGACGCTGATAAAGGCTCCCTCGGTCGCGAGACGCCGCAGACCGCCGGGATAGTCCAGAATAAGAATTTCCACTTTCCCGCCGGTGGCTTTCCGGCCGAAAAGCCGGACCGGTACCACCCGGGTGTTGTTCACCACGACGAGATCCCGGGGGGTCAACAATGCGGGCAGG
This sequence comes from uncultured delta proteobacterium, assembly GCA_963730675.1. GTDB lineage: Bacteria > Desulfobacterota > Desulfobacteria > Desulfobacterales > UBA5852 > JABZFP01. Next base: position 60,515 of record CAVSSY010000009.1, read on the forward strand.
TCGCGAAAGCGGTGGTGGCGGAGGGCCCCAGTTTGCCGGTCCATTACCATCAAACGGGCCTGATCGCGGTTGGGGACAGGGGTTTGTGCAATCCGATCCGGGGGCAGGGGGTAGTCGTAGTCGTGCAACGCAAACATGGGCGTTTATCCTGATTTGCCCATGTAGGTCAGTGCCAGTCCGATGGCCATCAAGACCAGCCCCATACGCCGGAGGGTGTCATCGGACACGGCCTGGATCTGCCGCATCCAGGTTTTCATTTTTGCGGGAACAGCAAAGTAGGGCAGCCCCTCGATGATCATCACCATACCGATCACACTTAAAAAAAATTTCATCGGACACCGTTTCCGCTGAAGTTGCATCCTGTGCGGCCTTTGGGGGGGCGACTATAGACTGTCAAAGACACCCTTGTCAAAAAGAAAGCCCGCGCGCCATGGATGGATTTACATTCCCGCCGCGATCCACTAAGCTCGGGCGCATCGTTCATTATTTCGCTTGCAAGGAGTGGCGATGGCCTCTTCCCCTTCCCCCCGACGCAATCGCTGGCATCTCCGCAATATCGACGATGCCATTGCCTTTCTCTGCAAAAAGGCCCGCAATGCGTTCAAGGCCAGCGGGCGGCCGCATATCCTAATCATCGGTGGGCCCGATCCGATCGCGGGAGCTATCCAGGAAGATCTTGGCCATCACGGCATGACGCCCGTCCTGGTGAGCCTTGAAGCCTTGAGAAGGGATGGCGCGCCGGCCTCCGAGCGCTATGCCTGCGTCCTGTGCGCTTTTATGGATATCCGCCGCACGACGGCGACCGCCCAGGCGGTTCTGACCGATAGCGCTTTGAGCAACCTGCCCTTTGAATACGTCACCTTTCCCAAAACCAGCTATGCCGCGCTGGTGCGGCATGATACCGAGAGTGCCCTGGAAAAGGTGTCCCCTCTGCCCACCTACCCCATGGATGTCTTTGCCCTTTACGAAGCCTCTTTGGACCATTTCGAAAAAAAATGTGACATCCGGGATTATATGGATGTCTGCCAGCTGCTCAAGACCGTTCACGACAACCGGATCGGGGGCGATGTGGCGGAATTCGGGTCCTATCGGGGGCACAGCGGCTATCTGTTGGCGTCGCTGATGGCGGCCCTGGGCATGGACAAGCGGCTATGGATGTTCGACACGTTTGATTCGTTTCCGGAGGAGCCTTTAGGGATCGATCAGTTCTGGAGCAGGTCGCATCCGGTCAATTTCCGTGACGTGCAAAAAAAATTCGAGGCCTATTCTTTTGTGACCCTCGTAAAGGGCGATTTCACGCGCACCTTCGAAACCGCGCAGGTGGACAAGCTGGCGTTGGTCTATGTGGACTGCGACGCCTATCGGTCCACGGCCTACCTTATCCGCCGCATATTCCCGGACATCCTGGCGCCCGGCGGTATCATGGTCTTCGAAGATTACGGCCATGCCCAATTGTTGGGCAACCGGGCCGCGGTGCATCATTATTTTGACAAGCGCGCCGGGTGTGTTCAGTTTTTCTCCCAGTTCAGCGGGTGTTATATCGTTGTCAAACTGATGGCGTGACTTTCTGACCGCTATTTCCGGGGTTGCTGTCTTAAATGGGGCTTGTCAAGGCGACGCTAAAAGGTGTAGCAACCTCCAGATAGGTTGCCGGTAGTTGACGCAGGCCTTTCTATCCCCCATGTTTTTCTTTATGTGATCACGGCAGCGCGACTGCAGGAGTTTCGTCATGGCCAAACCGCCGCCTTCCATTGTGAAACGCTCCATTTATTCGTGGATCATGGGCCCCAACACCAAGCTGCAGCTGGTGATGCTGGTGCTGATTGCCGTGACGGTGTTTGCCCGGGTTCTGCCCCTGGAAATGCAGAAGCGCATCATCAACGAGGCCATCCGGCTGCGCCAAATCGATCTGCTGATCCGCTATTGCGCGATTTACCTGGCATCCGTGCTGGCTGCCAGCGGCCTCAAATATCTGATCACCATCCTTCAGGTCATGATCAGCCAGCGCACCCTGACCCGCATGCGCAAGGATCTGTTTGCGCATATCATCTCCCTGCCCCTGGGCTTTTTCCGCAATACCCAGCCCGGACTGGTGGTGTCCTCCCTGGTTTCCGAGCTGACCCTGCCGGCCAATTTCGTGGGGATGGCCGTTTCCGTGCCCGTCATCAACCTGCTGACCCTGGTGACCTTTGCCGTCTACCTCTTCTTTCTCAACCCATGGCTGGCCGCCCTGTCCCTGTCGATCTATCCGGTCGTGGTGTTTCTGGTGCCGCTGCTCCAGCGGAAGGTCAACCAGGCCAACAAGGAGCGGGTGGATGTCACGCGCGATCTTTCCGACCGGGTCCAGGAGACCATTTCCGGCATCCACGAAGTCCACGGCAATGCGGCCTACGAGATCGAGAACGCCAAGATCGGCCGCATTGCCGATCAGCTCTACCGTATCCGCCTGCGCTGGGATTTCTTCCGGGCCAGCATCAAGGTGTCCAATAATTTCTTTGTCAGCCTGGGCCCCTTTCTCATATTTATCCTGGGGGGCTATCTGACGATCCAGGGACGGCTGGAGCTAGGTGCCCTGGTGGCCTTTCTCTCGGCCCAGGAAAAGCTTTACGATCCCTGGAAGGAACTGATCGAGTTCTTCCAGGCCTACCAGGACGGCAGCGTCACCTACGAGAAGACCATGCGCTATTTCGACAGCGAGCCCGAGTTCGCCCTGGCGCCCTCCGACCGTGCGCCCTACCAGCTCGAAGGCAACGTGGATGTCAAAAACCTTAGCTTCATTACCGGTGACGGCATCCGGCTGCTGAACCGCATTTCTTTTGATCTCAAGGCCGGCCAGCACGTGGCGCTGGTGGGTTTTTCCGGCAGCGGCAAAAGTACCCTGGCCTTGTGCGTGGGACAGCTCTATGATTACACGGACGGGCAAGTATTGCTGGGCAACGCCGAAGTTCGCGAGTTGACCAAGAAGGACATGGCCTGGAACATGGGGTTTGTCTCCCAGACGCCCTTTATTTTCGACGGCACGATCCAGGACAACCTGCTCTATTCCTGCCGCGCGGCAGACGACAATTCCCATGCGGCCGCCAACCGGTTCCGGCCTTCCCTGGAAGATATGATCGAGGTGCTGCATCAGACCGGGCTTTTTGTGGACACCCTGCGCTTCGGATTGAACGCGATGCTCGATGCGGAGCGCGACAGCACGCTGGTGGCGCAGCTGGTCAAGGTGCGCAAAAACTTCCGTCGGCAGTTCGGTGAAACCTTGTCGGCCTATGTGGAGTTTTTTGATGAAGACCGGTATCTTTATCATTCCAGTGTTGCCGCCAATTTATTGTTCGGCACCTCCAAACGCAGGGAATTCAGGCCGGCCGTTCTTGCTGAAAACCCCTATTTCATCGCTTTTCTGGAAAAGGCCGACCTCAAGCGCCCCCTGATGGAGCTGGGCGCCGATCTGGCGCGGCAAACCGTGGACATCTTGGGCAATCTGCCCCCTGACAAGGTGTTTTACGAGCAGAGCCCCATCGCCCCGGAAGAACTCGACGATTTCAAACTGCTGGCGCAGCAGACACGACGCCGGAAACTGCATCAATTGACCTCCGATGAACGCCACAAGCTGCTGGGGCTGGCCCTAAGGTTTATTCCCGGACGGCACAAAATGGTGTCCTTCCCCGAGCTTTTGGAACGGCTGATTCTGGAAGGACGGTTCCTGTTCAAGAATCAGATTGTCGAGGATTACCCGGGTGGATTTGCCTTTTATGACGAGGGGGAATATATTTTCTCACAGACCATCCAGAACAATATTTTCTTCGGCAAAACCAAGACCACCAGCACCAAGGCGCAGGATCATATCGCCCAGAGCATCATTCAGCTCTTGATCGAAGAAGACCTTCTGGAAACGATCGTCGGCATCGGCATGCAGTTTCAGGTGGGCAGCAAGGGCGACAAGCTCTCCGGGGGACAGCGTCAGAAGCTTGCGATTGCGCGGGTTTTTCTCAAATCACCGCGTCTGCTTATCATGGACGAGGCCACTTCCGCGCTGGATAACAATTCCCAGGCCCGAATTCAGAATTTCCTGGACCGGCGTTTGAAGGGCAAGGCTACCGTGATCGCGGTGGTCCACCGGCTGGACATCATCAAAGACTATGACAAGGTTGCGGTGATGAAAGCCGGCAAACTGATCGAAATTGGCACCTATGAAGAATTGATGACCCAAAAAGGAGTGCTCCATGGACTCATCCACGGAAAAAAATAGTGCCGGCGGCACGTGCGAGTTCCAACAGAATCTTGAAATTCTGCGGCAGATCGAATTTTTTGCCGGCCTTCCGATGGAAACCTTGAAGGTCTTTGCGTATTTGTGCACCCGTGAATCATTTGCCGCCCAGGATTATCTCTATAGCAAGGATGACGACGACGGCCAGGCCTTCTACGTCCTGAGCGGCCAGTTGGTTCTGGTGCATCACACCGACGATGGGGAGAAAATGATACGGGATTATAGCCCGGGCGACTTTATCGGCGGGCTGTCCCTGCTGGCGCCCATGCGGCGCATTTTTGCCCTTAAGGCGGGGCAAGCAACCGACTGCCTCGTGCTCAGCCGGGAGAAGTTTGCCAAGGCGATCAGCCAGTTTCCGGACCTGATCCCCAGGGTTTTCAAGTCGGTGGCCGACAGCATCCGCGATTGGGACCAGCAGCGCCTCTTTGAAATGACGGAAAAAGGATTAACATTGAAGGGCACGGTCGGTATCAGCGCGATCTGATGCATCCCTCCGAACCTGATGACGCTGGCTTTACGAAACCGATGGGAACCTTATCATTCGAATTGAAAAATCGCCTGTCTGAATTGGATAAGTTATGTGATCATCTCAGACAGTTTTGCCAGGACTGTGGTGTTTCCAAGCGACAGACCTTCGAGATCAACCTGGCATTGGATGAGCTGTTTACCAATATCATTTCCCACGGCTTTGCGGATAACGACGAGCATCATGTCAATGTCACTTGTAAAGGAGAAGAAGGCGTACTCAAGATTACCATCGAGGATGACGGCATCCCCTTCAATCCAGCGGCCGCCCCCCATCCGAATTTGAAATGTGCTTTCAAGGATCGGGAGATCGGTGGCTTGGGGATTCATCTGATTCGATCCTACATGGACTGTATCGAATACAGTCGACGCGGTGGAAAGAATATTCTTGTTCTGACCAAGACGCTCTGACGGGCGGCCTGGGGAGGGCAATTGGGTTTCGCGGGCCTGAGGGAAGGCCATCGTCGAAGGAGGAAAGCATGGACATTACCGAAACGAAACATGATCTTTATAGTATTTTCAAGCTCAACGGCCGGCTGGATTCAAATACGGCCACGGGTTTTGAGCAAAAGCTTTTCGAGTGTATTGAAAACGGAACCCAGCGGCTGATATTGGATTTTCAGGATCTGGACTATATTTCCAGCGCCGGTCTGAGGGTTATCCTCAAGGCCACCAAAAATCTGAAAGGTTCTGAAGGGAAGCTGGTTCTTTGCGCCATGCAGGATTATGTCAAGGAAGTCTTTGAGATATCCGGTTTCGATTCTTTCCTGCCCATTGAGGCAACCCTGGACGATGCGGTCAAGTCGGTCTGAACCGCGTTCCTCAGCGGTCTGCAACAATTTCGCCCTGCGATCGCCGTTGACGCCTTGTTTCGCATAGCAGGCGCTATCTACCTCCATTTTGATGTCCTGACCGCGCCGGTGCCATCCCGATGATGCCCCGCCGGCCCAGTTCCCGCAGGAAGCGGGTCACAGCCGCCTCGGCTTCCTTGGGATGCACGCGGGTTTGGCTGGCAAATTGCCTGACAATCGCCCGGACGGAGCGATTCCCGTCGATCAACTCCCAGGTGCGTGTTCCCAGTTCATCCAACTCCAATTGGCGCCCCGGTGGCGCGTTCGAGGCCGCCCCGAAACGTTTTGCCAGTTCGGCGATCCAAGGTTTTACCACGAGCGGATAGCGCAGGCGGATGACACCGGCATCGGTGCGATAGGCGGTGACGGCCTCGCTTTTCACCGGAATACAGGCCAGCGCCTCATTCTTGGATAGTGACGGCCTTTTCTTTTTGAACAATCCCATAGGAGCGGCATATCCTCTCAAACGTAGCGTAGTCGGCCAAGGCCTCCGCACGCACGGCCAGAATGCGGTTGGCCCAGGGAAGGTGCCAGATGCGCAATGCGCTGACCGCATCGGAGGCCGGCCGACGCCAAAGCGCGCGCAGGCCTCTTCGAAGATCTTGGACGCGCCATTGCCATTCGACCGCATCCCCTGCATGTCGATGGGCCTCTATCACAGCGGCGGGCGGGAGCAAGTCCAACTTTCCCGCCAGGCGTTTCAGACCCCCACCGCATCCCGTAAGCATCACATCGGCCGGACTCCAGCGCAGGAGGGTCACACTTTCCCTTGAATGGTCGAAGCTCAAGGAGAAACGGCCGGCTTCGAATCGAAACTGCCGCAGGGTAAAGCGTTCCGGCAGGGTGGCGCGGATATCATAGACCGCCAAGGACGGATTGAAATCCCCTCCGTGGTCCCTGAAGGTCTTCAGAATCATGGGCGCGCTACGGGAGACACCATCGCCGTGGTCATAAAATTGTAGCAAGGTGGCGCGGCGGCAGCTGGGGCAAAAATGGACGAGACCCTGTCCTCCCACCCGGGCCCCCTGCCAGCTAAAGGCGCGCACCTGGGCGCTGGGCGGAAAGGTCTCCCATTCGGGCGGCATTGACGTCGGTTGGAGGGACGGGACGCCGCCGCTGCGACCCACACGGGCCAGCTGCTTCAAATGACGTGGCAGTGAAAAACGGCCCCGAATGACAGCGGTCTTCAATTCCATCACCGGACGGAATCGATATTCCAGCAGGGCATAACCATCCCCCAGCATACCGGTTTCCCAGTCCACCGGTATCCGCAGGGCAATGCCACACCAGGCAAAGGCTTGCGCGGTGCCCGGGCGATTACTCATTCGCGGTCCGTTCTGCACCGCGCGTGGATGCGGTTCAAAAAAAGCGGCCAAGGGTTTGCCGGCGAATGAATTTGTTTGGCGCACGGTCCATCCGCTTGCGGGTGTGCATGGTGCTATCTTTCAGGAGGATCGGCATTCTTCGATACGTCTATTGCGGCAGGAAGCGTTGCCAGTCTTTCTCCGTCATGGAGTTCAAGGGCGTCAAACGATCCCCCGGCGCTGCGTTTTCAGGGGGCTGACGGTCGAGATCGCATTGGCGCTCTTCGTCCAGAGCACTCAGTTGGGTGAGTTTTAGGGAATTGCCGAATTTTTCCTCTTCATCCTGATCGTTGTGGCTCAGATGGAGGGAAATCCTTTGGCCGTCCGCATCGCTAAAAGACCATTTCCAATCGATGACGATATGAAAGGGGTCGCCTTCATAGGAGGTGGGTTTCCCGAAGCGTCGCTCCACACGGGCCAGAAGCGCATCGTAGAAGGCACGGCTGGCGTCGGCGTATTTCAGTTTAATCCGTACGATGGCACCGGGATGGGCACAGTCGCCATAGGCGATCAAGCCGCCTTTGAATCCGGGCAGGGGGGCGATTTCCACTTCCCGCAGATATTCCTGGTAGCGCAGCGGGAGAACCGTATCCATGAGGAGGCGGTCGCGTAGGGAGGCGATATTCTGGCCGAGGGTGAAGCCCGCCACGGTGTGGGGGACGTCGCCGGCCCGGCTAGGCGCGGCGACAAGGGTTGCGACAAGGGCAAGGACCACCGCTAGTGGTTTCATAATCCCCCTTTCGTGTGGAGGCGGATGGGATTCTGCGGGCGGAATGTCCGCGTCTTTTTCAATATGCCAATCGCCCCAGGGATTTCAAGATCAGGGTGAACCCCATGGCGAACATGCCCGTGAGCCCCATACCGCAGGAAAAGCCGGCCAAAAGCACCGGCGCATACTGCCGCCACATGGCTCCGTAACGCTTTAAAAAGAAGAAGCGTCCCAGGAGCGCGCCCGCCACTTCCAGGATCAGACCATGGGGAGCGCTTTGCCCCAGCCCCCGCACCACCCCGTAAATCAGCAGAATCGGGAGTCCCAGCAGGGTCAATATCATGTAGGTGATCACACCGAACCCGAAACCCGACAGCAGGGAGGAGGCGCTGAGGGCCTGGAAAAAAAGGGAGTTGCCTTCGAGGGTCGAAGTTTGCATGAGCAGGGTGTTCAAGGCCTGAAGATGCCAGAGCTGCTGAGCGTAAGGGTAGCTGCCGGACGGGATCGGGGCCAGACGCCATATGAACTGGGAAAACAACAGGCTGGCGGTCATCACAACCGGGAAAACCACGATTTCCGCCTTGATAATACCCCGGATGCTGGTTCCGGTCAGTTCGATTTCTCTGAAATTCACCGTTGCTGCCCCATAATTGTGAATGGGGATGGGGGCATACCAAATCTCGATCCCTTGGTAGCCGAAAAATTTGGCTCCGGCAATAAAGCTGGCTTCCCGGATGAGCGGCAGGCTGACAAATTGACCGGCGATACCCTCCATGCGAGCTGTGATGTAGGATACGATGGGGGTGTAAATGAAGCCGTAGCAGACAAAGAATATCCAGGGAAAGCTGGGCACCAGCCATACGCAGAGAATGATATAGGCCAGGGTGGAGCAAACATAAATTCCGATGGAAATCCAAAAATTGAAATCACCCCGGCCGGGCGGCGGATTGAAAAGGTCCCTCAGCGAGCCGCGGCTTTGGGAAGCCTCCCGCTGGAACGATTTGACGACATGCCAGATGCCGATAGCGGCAATGGCTAATCCCAGCCCGATACCGAAGCTCATGTAAAAATCGAAATTGTTGGCAAAGATGGTATCGACGGTACCCATGCCCGGGTGCCAGCGGTGCAGGATGCCGTGCCGGAAGAGAATCGGGTTGGCCACAAAGGTGACGAGCAAGCCCAACAGCCCCCCCATAACCGCCCAGAACGGCAGCACCATCCCGACGAAAAGCAGCCCCAGGTCCAATTGAATGCCGGTGGCCACGGCCGGAAGAACGTCTTCGGTGTGGAGGGTCAGATCGATCCAGGGGATGGGGATCAGCCGGATGGGCTGGGTAAACAATAAGGCGGAGACGGTGGGCAGCAGGACATAGAGGCCGCCGAATAACAGCCCGATGATTCCTCCAATGGAGAAGACCCGCCATTTCCAGCCCGTTTTGCGGTCCTCGGTGGATTCGGCCAGCGCCATGGTGCCCAGGGCGCCCACCGGCGCCATGGGGAACGGCAGCTTTTCCACGTCCGAGGTGATGCGATAGAGGGCATAGCCCAGACCGAACTGGTCGATGCGCTGGATGATCTGGGCCCCGATCAGCAGCAGAATAGGAATCAGCCAGTCGCGATGAAAAAAGGTGCGCTCGACCAGGGATTCCGAATTAGCGGCCGGGGCGACCCAGTGGGGGATGAACTCGGTCAGACCCAGCATACGGGCGGCATCGGACTGAACGATGTATTGATTCCAGAGGAGTCCCTGGAAAGGGGATGCCATGGCCGCACCGGCCATGTAGTAGAGCAGGAAGATTTCCTGCTGCTTCAGTTCGGTATAGGAGCGCTTGGCGACCTCAGCGAAAAGAATGATGGTCACCCAGCGGGCGGCCGGCCCGATGCCGGTGCCGATGACCAGTTGCAGGTACATGCTGCCCGGCATCATCAGGAAACCGATGAAGATCGCGCCTACGACGGTCTTCCAGTCGAACCCCTCTTCGAAATGGGTGGGGGGTTTGAGCAGATCCCGATATTCTTGCAGTTCTTTATCTTCGTACATCTTGACGATCCGATCCGGATTAGGAAGGCAGGACCTGGTAGCTGGCATCGGAAAAGAGTCCGACCAGGGCCCAGATACCTCCCATCAGGAAATCACCCACAATCAGTCCGATAAAGAGATAGCGGATCTTTCTAAACAAGAGCACCCCGCCGTAACGCATGCACAGGGCATTGCAAAGCCAACCGACAAAAAAACTGAACCACAGGATGCGCATGGCCGAACTGTAACAGGTCAGGTAGCCGATCGGATGCAGCGGCCACCAGTAAAAGCGGTGGTAGCCGAAAACGAGCAGCAGCATCACGGCGGCTCCTACCAGCGCGAAAATGCGGACCCAATGGCTCGTCTGGGGCGGGTTTTCGATCAGCGTTACGATATTCTCGTAGGTATTCAGCGTGGTTCCGCTGGCCCAGTCCAGGCCGAGCTCGCGGATGCCATAGCGATAGCACAGGGCCAGCATGGCCGTGAAAGAGATGATCACACCGAGCATCAGGGCTATGGAGATGGCGGTTATGACGCGGCGGTGCTGTTGGATTTTTTCGGTAATCCGGGCTGGCATGCACCAGGGAGGGCATGAGGGATTCCCGCAGGTCAAGAAAAAGGGCCTTCTGAACGACTGCGGCGATGAAGATGCCGCCCGCTGAGAAGATGCCTGCTCCGAAAAGGGTCATCACCCCGTCCAGGGGCGCGGCCGTCAGGGTAAAATAGGCCAATCCGCCCTGGGTGATGATGCGGCTGGCCACCAGCATGAACATTAGAAAACTGCCGACGACCAGGCCGGAGACCCACCAGCGCACGCCCAGCCGATGGAGCCAGAAAATGATCGCGGCCGTTCCGAGCAAAAAGCCCCAAGCCGCCAGGCGGGAGGAGAACCACTCGGCTGGGGAAGCTTGCGAGGGGGCTCGCCCGAAAGTCTGGCGGCCGACGTCCATCAGATGATAGCGGGCCAGCCATATCAGAAAGAGAAAAAAAATGAAGTAGGCACCCACCATTTGCATTTCTTCGGGCCGGGTGAGGGTCGGACCGAAGGTAATGCCCAGCGCGGCGGCCGGAATGTTGTAACCCATCACGGCCAGGATACCGTAGAGCAGTCCGCCCAGGATAAAAAAGACCCAGAAGGAAAAGGATATCTGGCGCGTGGTCAGAAAGGCAAATCCGATAAAGGCCGGATAGAAATAAATTTTGAGTTTGTAGAAGCCGGAGAAGAAACCGAATTTGGGGAAATAGGGGCCGGCCAGAATGAGGGTGGGAATCTGGGGGACGGTCGGATAATAGAAATTCAATCCGTTGACCAGATGGAGGGTGGCCGGTATCAGAAGCCCCACCAGCAGGAATCGGTTGCGCAGGAACTGACCCAGGGTGCCCTGGGAATAGGCCTCCTCCATCATTAGCGGCACCCGCAGGAGGGGGAAGTTCATGCGCTCGTTGCGCAGCCATTGCTGACTGAGAAGATTGACCAGGCAGATCATGACGCCGTAACACAGGAGGACGAACGTCCCCCAGGACAGCAGCGGGGGCAGCCATACCTTCCAGGGAATAGCGCGCAGCACCGCCAGCCATCCCATGCGTCGCCCGCCCGGCAAGCCGTCGTAGAGTGTGTTCACGGCTTCCTGGCTGCGGGGGAACCAATCGGCCGGCAACAGCGGATCGAGGATGTCGGCCCAGCGGTTTTCCGGGGTCGCGAAATGAAAGGGGGCCGTCAGGTTGATGAAGAAGGTGCGCACCAACCCCGTGTACGCGATGCCCGAAACGAGGACCATCAGGATCCACACGAACAGCAGCTCCTTGCCGTTCAACCAGGGGGGGCGTTTCATGAGCCGTCCGCTGCCGGCCATGATCAGGGCGAGCCAGAAAAAGATGAAAAACGGCGCCAGGGGGAAATGGCCTCCACCCAAGGGGGTGGCCTGCCGAAAGGCATTGTTGAAAGGGGTCAGAACGCAGATGCCGCCGGCCAGAAGCAGCCCTAACAGGATGGCGCGCGGCCGCAGGGGGGGAGAGGTTGTGGGCGACATCGGCTTTTCCATAGGTATTTCGACTCAGGTTCTTCGGGTATTTGCCGGAACAGGCGACGTTCAAGCGGTCTTGGCCGCGGCGGCCTTTTCCAATTCCTCTTCGTAGTGGGCCAGGGTCCATCCGTCCATGGATCGCCAGATTAAAAGCTGCTTGCGCAGGTTGTTGACAAAGGTCTTGTTGATGCGGCCCCAGGCGTTGACTTCGCCGGTCTTGCGCGTAAGGCGGACCCGGATTTCCAGAAATCCGGAGCCCTCTTCAGCCGGACAGAACAGGATTTCGACGTTTTGCATGATGCCGAAATCAAAGGGTGCCAGCCAGACGAGTGAGGACAGCTTAAAACAGGCGGCTACCTCATTTCCGGTTGATTCCGTGGCCCGTCCGCCGGCGCTGTCCCGATCAAGATCGAACGCTATCTCACCGGTTGAGAAAAGTCCATGGGAAACGTCCTGATGCTCCGCGAAGTAGCTCAGCAGAAAACCCTCCAGGCTTTTCCGTTCGTTCTGCTTGACGAGAAAGGGCAGGGTAATTTCAAGCACGCTCTGCTTGGCATGGGGCATGCGCCATGATCGGTTGACGTCCGGAATGGCAATGTTGGCCGCCACCCGCGCAGGATAAATGACGGAAATCAACACCACCAGAATGACCAGGATCATGGCGGCCACGCCGGCCAGTGAAGAATAGTTAACGGTAATCCCGGACCACATGGTGGTCTCGGCGAATAGTTTGGCGGTGGACTGGGCCACCAGGTAGCCCAGGACGACGCTTAAAACGGCGAAGGCCATGGCCTCGGCGATAAATAAAAAAGCCACATGCGAAGGGGCCAGTCCCACCGAGGTATAGATGCCGATTTCCCGGCGCCTTTCATAGACACTGCCGATCATGGTGTTCAAGACGATGAAGATGGAGATCACCAGCGGGATGAAAATGTTCGGTACACCGCTGTACTGGATGGTGTCGCTGGAATGGTAGAGAAAGGTTCCTCCTGTTTCACCGCTGAATAGTTCCAGGCTGAAGCGATCCGTCAGCCGGCGGGCGGTCTGGCGGGTGTTTACATCGGTCGGGGGGATAAGGGCCACGGCCTTCAGTTGGCCGCCGATGGCCTGCAGGGCCCGGTAGGGCATATAGATGGTCAGATCCCCGGCCGTATGCTGATAGCGGCTCTGAAAGGCCTCCACGTCTTCACCGGATTCGAGAGCGTCCATTTCAATTTCGGTCAGTTCGGCGGAGACCTCTCCGGGAAACGTCACCGGCGTCAGCGGCTCTCCGTCCAGATCCGTGAAGGTGTCCAGGCGGCGGCCGTCGATGATCCCCACCACCTTGTAGCGTGCGCCCCAGAGACTGACTTCCGTATGATCAAGGTCGTCCATTCGGATTCCCAGATCGGCGGCCATGCGGCGTGGAAGGATGACGCTGTGGTCGGTATCGCTCGTGAACCAGCGACCGGCCACCAACAAACGATCCAGCCCGGTGATCTTTCCCTCGCAGGCGGCCAGTCCGACCGCCCCTTGAGCCACAAACACCTGGGCGTCATGCCGGACGGGGATGCGGATCACCCGGGTCCGGTCTTCATTTTCGAGCCAGACCCGGGGCCCCACGGTCACCGAATGGAAGGTATCGGACAGCGTGCCCAGCGCTTCCGACGGGAGATTTTTCCAGTTGGGTGTTTTCAGGAAAAATCCGTGGTAGGGCACGTCCGCCCGAAACAGGATGCGGGAATGCAGGCGGGAGGATTTGACCGATGTGAAGCTCATGATCGTGAAGGTCAGAATAATCAGGGTCGTGCAGGTCAAAGCGGTCCGCAGACGGCGCCGTCGCAGGTTGCTGACGCCCAGGAGAAAGGCCGCCACAAAGGCTTTCCAGCGGCTGATTTCTTCGGCCCCCTTACGGGAGGCGCGATTTTGCAACTGGATCATTTCCTCTTCGAAGCGGAAAAATATAATCAGGGTCACGATCAGGGACAGGCCCATGATGAAAAAGGCCAGAATGACCACCATGGGGCTGTAGGCCAGGTCAAAGGCCGGATGAACGTTGTAGATGACCGCTATGAGGGCCAGCAGCACGCCGCTGAAAGCGATGATGCGCTTGTGGATGTTGCGGAAACCGAAAAGCAGACGCTCCGCGCAAAACGCAAAGGGAACAAACAGCGCGATGTAAAACAGGACGCCGAAAAGAACGTCGCGTTGGGTTTCCTCGACCTGGTTGTATACCCGACTGGCCAGGGCCCATGAGCGGGTGGACGCCTCCATGAAGCGGTCATAGGTTTTTCCCGCCAGGGCGCGCCGGGCGTTTTCCAGCGCCGTACGGCCTTCATCTTCGAGGGCGCGCAGCTGTTCGTTATGGATGCCGTTTTGCTCCAGGCTTTGCAGCCGTGGATCGAGCAGACGCCACATGTCCTGCGCGGCGTGAAATTCGGTGTGGTAGAGTCGGGGCCAGTCTTCGACAAGGTAGCCGACGCCCTCGGAGCGCCTGGGGGTGGCGTTGGTTAAAATCAATTTCTTGTTCAGGACCGAGTCCGAGAGGGTCAGTTTGAAGCGCGTCTCCGGTTCCAGATAGAGGCTTGTGAGGATGGAGGCGCGCGTATCGATGCGGCTCCACCAATACCGCAACGGTTCGGCTTCCAGGCGGCCGTCCAGCAGGTTGATTCTGGTCATATAGCGAAAGCTGCGGGGGGCCAGCAGATCGAAAAGCGTGGTCTGGCGGCAGGCAAACATGATGAGATCGGTTTCCATCTGGTTGCGCTGCATTTTGACACGATAGGCATTTTTGCCGGTTTGATTTTTATCGATGGCCCACAGGGTTTGCCCGGTGGTGGGATTGAATCGGTACCCCTCCAGGATGACCTTGTCATAGACGAGCTTTTTGTCGGATAGGCCACGAAGTTCGAAGCGTCCCATCTGGTCGACCATGACGTGATACTGGGCCGGTCCCTGGAAAGCCAGAATCATCGTACCCGGCGCGGGGAGTTCGGCAAACAGTTCGCCGTGCCGGATGAACTTGGCGCGTCCGGTCAGCGTGGACAGGCCGTCGCGGGGGTATTCGTCGGAATGCAGGGCCGGTTTGCCGGCCAGCCTATGCACCAGGGCGGATACCAGTCGACTCTGTTGCGCAGCGAAGGGCCAGTCGATTTTCCCGATCGTGTCCGAAGGTGTTCCCCAGTCGTCGCGAATGTCATGGGTGGTCGCCAGGGAAATGCCGTGCAAGCCTGCCAGGGCACTGACTTCACCGCCCATCGGCGGGTGGTCGGGGAGATAGCTTTGCCAGGACTGAATGCGGCTGGGGCGCAGGCTGTCCTTGAAGAGCGGTGGAAGTCCGCTTTCCGCTTCAACTGTGGCGGCGCTCTCCCGGAGGACATCGGCCAGCATGCTGTAAGGGGATATGCGGGCACTGGCCCGCTGGGGCCGCAGGGCATAGAGCCAGCCCTGGTTGAAGGCGCCCACACCGTCGCCATGGCTCGACAGGTGGAGGGAAATCAGAATGGCCATGTCGTGGTCGCGGACCACCCGCCGGAAGGCCATGACGTCCTTGAGAAGGGTGAGCTGCTGGCGGGCATCCTCGGCCACGGCCTTGGCTGTGGCGCGTGCCCGGGGAATCAGCCGGTCGAGCATATCCCGTTCGGGGTCGCTCAGTTCGGCAAAACGGCTTTTCCAGCTCAACTGCCGCAGGAGCCGGCGCTGATCCGCCAGGGCCTGGATCGCATTGTCTTCTCTGGAAGGGTCCGCTTTCATGCGCAGCCGCATCAGGCGGCGGGAGACCTGGTCGGATTCGGTCTTGATGGCATCGATCATCGCCTTGACGAGGTCGTCGTCCGGTGTCTTATCCGCCAAGGCCGGCAGACGCAATTTTTTGGCGATTTTGTCGGCCAGTTTGGCATCGCTGGACAACAGTTTGCGTTTGATGATGAATTCCTTGGATTTGGCATGCAGGCTCCACACGGCTTCCCGCATCCCGGCCAAACCCTGGGCGTGGCCGGCGGTGGCCAGCAGAAGCACCGAGCGGGACGGCGGGTGGTGCTTCAAGTAACGGGCCAACTCCAGGAGGGCGGCAATACTGCCGGCTTCATCCGCACCCGGCGACACACCCGCGACGTAGGCCGTGCTGTCGTAGAAGGCCTCCACCACGATGAGCTCCTCCCGCAGGCCCTCGTCCCGGCCGGGAACCAGGCTGTAAATATTATCGGCGAAGACATTCTGCCACGCAATCTGCGAGGCGAGGTGCACCTCGGTCCGCAAGAGGCCCGGTTCCAGGGGTTTGTTGCGCGCCAAATAGGCCTGTAGCGCTTCATGCGCAACCCAGAACCGCGGGAAATCGATGGGGGTTAATTCGTACTTTTCATGGAACAGAGGCCGCCGGGTCGCGCCCCGATCGACATAGATCAAGGCCCGGGCGCCCAGATTGGCGGCATTCTGCCAGTTTTTGCCGGAAGTCATCTCCATGAGGACGATGGCATTGTGCACATCGAGGCCGTTGAAGTCGGAGAGGTTGCCCTGGCCGGCATAAATCAGCGGCCCCTTGACGCCCTCGGGAGGAAGGGTGCCCGGCGAAATGCTGTTGGCCAACAGCGGGTGCAGGGGCAGGGGGGGCGTGTCCGGATCGAGGCGCAAAGCACTCCCGTGATCCTGGCGGACGGGGACCTGCAGCCGGAAGCGACCCACGGTTTCATAGCCCTGTTCGCGGAATACGCGCTGGATATAGTCGGCGGCTTGGCGGGCACCCTCGCTGCCCGTACTGCGGTCGCCGTAAGCGGACAGGATCCGAATGTCGTCTGTCAGCGCCGAGGGCGCTGCGGCGCTGGCAGGTCTACCGGGAAGGATCCACGCCAGGAGCAGCGCCAGACACACGACAGCCGCCCATTGGTTCTGGAAGGGCTCCAACAGGGGGTGACGGCGTGCCGGCGCACCGGACAGCAGCATCCAGGGCGGCAGAGCATGGGGGGGCACACGCAGCATGGGGCTATACTCCCGCGCGGGCATCGATACGACCCACGGAAATGGTCAATTCTTCCCGGCTTTCGATTTTGTCGATTTGTCCGTCACGAATCCACACCACCTGATCCGAGACATTGAGCATCTTGATGTCGTGCGTGGCGGAGATAATGGTTACGCCCCGTTCGCGGCTCATATTTTTAAGCAGGGTGATGATCTCTTCGCCCGTTGTCAGGTCCAGGTTGCCGGTGGGTTCATCCGCCAGGATGATGGCGGGATCGTTGGCCAGGGCGCGGGCGACGGCTACGCGCTGCTGCTGGCCGCCTGAAAGCTCGAAGGGCTTGTGCTGAAAACGATCCGCCAGCCCCACCAAATCGAGCAATTCCATTCCTTTTTCAACGGCCCTCTCGTTGCGCACGCCGGCAAAGGTCATGGGCAGAGTGACGTTTTCCAGGGCGGTCATGACCTGGATGATGTTGAAGGTCTGGAAGATATAGCCGATTTTGCGGCACCGCAGCCAGGCCAGCTCGTAGGCATCGAGCTGGGAAATGTCCACTTCGTCGATGAACACTTTTCCGGTGGAGGGTTTGTCCAGCCCGCCGATCATGTTGAACAGGGTGCTTTTGCCGGATCCCGAAGGCCCCATGATGGAGATGTACTGGCCGGTGGGGATTCCGAGGGTGACGCCTTTCAGCGCGTGGACGCTGATTTTACCCAGCTGAAACGTTTTGGTGACATTGGAAACACGAACGATGTTCTTATTGCTGGACATGGCGATCCTCTTCCGTACTGGGCATTCGCAGCCCGTGGCTAAACGGCGCCTGAGCCTGAATTGCGGCGTTGCGGCCCGCGCGAAAATGCTCACATGGGGGTTGCTGCGCTTTTCACATCGACCGCGCCTTGCCTTTCAGCCTCATGCTTGTTTATCCACGGGCGGTTAGGGGGTATCCGGCACCTGATGTCAAGTGCCCGCCCCATGGTCGTCAATGCTCCGCGCGCATGGCTTCCACCGGCTGCATACGGGCAGCCACGAAGGCCGGATAGAGAACGCCCACAACGCTCAGCAGACATCCTATTCCGGTCGCCATCGCAACGGAAAAGGCGATGTCCGCGGCCGCCGGTGTGGTAAGGGCCTGGAGTCCGAATTGAAGCGTGTTGCTTGTGAGGGCGAACGCCGCGCCAGCCAGCGCGCCGATGCCGGCGCCGGCCAGGCCCTGCATGATCGCCTCCAAAAGGAACAGGCGCAGAATAAAGCGGTCCAGGGCCCCCAAACATTTCATGGTGCCGATCTCCCGGAAGCGTTCGGTGACGGCCATCAGCTGTGCATTGACGATGCCCACCACACAGACCAGCAGCGAGAGAACGACGATCCAACGCTGCTTGGGGCTGCTGTCGGCCCGGGTATCCTCCGGTGCGAGGTCGTAGCCCGAACGGATCAGGGCCTGTCGCAGAGTGGGGTCGCCGGTGGACAGGAGGCCGTTAGCCACATCGGTGCCGACGGACACGAAACTCAAGAACGATACCGCCAGCACCAGACTCATGGTCGTGATCAGGGAACGGAAGAATCGCACCCGAATGCTGTTGAAGGCGATTTCAAACGACTTTCCCATGGGCAGGACGACCTGCCGATGCATGCGCGTTGTATCACTCATCGCGGCAATGGTCTGGTCGGACGTCGTCATGGGCCAACCGAAGCTTTCTGCACCCCGCCCGCCGGGGGGGCGCCTTCATCACGTCTTTTTGACGCGGTTTTCTCCGGGGGCATTCCGCGCTCGGCGGTGCCCTTGTCTGCGCTGGTGGTCTTCCCAGTCGGATTTGATTTTATGGGCGCGTACCCGGTTGAAGCGTACCGGCAGCAATTTCACGCCGATGCCGTGCTGCCGCAGTTGACCTGCGGTGAACATTTCGGCCGTGACCGGCGGTGCGGCCGGATTGGCGGAGACCCAGGCCTGGACATAGGTCTGCCAATCGTCGAACTTGTTCATATAGATAGTCATAGTTTCGGAATTGCCAATGGCCAATCGGTCGTTGCAGCCCTCATACATATGAAAGTCGGGCACGTGAAGGTAGTTCAGATCAAAGGTTGCCGGCGCGGGCAGAAACGATTCGAAAAGCAGGTCCGGACGGCCGCGCAGGATGACGTCGTAGCGGAGGCCGTGTTCCTTTTCATAGGTCTGCCGCAGCCGGTTGCACATTTTAAGGCCGTAAAGCTGCTGCAGGTAGCCTTGAAGGCCGACTTTGAGCAGACAGTCGCGGCCGTTTTGCAGCTCGCCTTCATCCAAGGGGTGATCCGGAACCACTTGGAGGACCGTCGGGTTCAACAGGGATGCGAGGTGGGCATCCTCATCCTCTGGAACATACATGAAAAGGTCATAATGGCCAAGGGGGGCGAGCAAATTCTTTCGAATCGAACGGTAGGTCCGGTCAAGGCCGCAACAGCGCCCCGCGAGACATACGGCGACGCGTGGGGAAGGTCCGACGGTCATTGCGGGCCGGGGTTTGATGGATTCCAGCTGCCGATGCTTGATCAACGGATGGTCCGTTTGCCACTGCTGGGCAAGGACGGATGGGGCGATACGATAGGAGCGATCTTTTTTGCGGGGTTTTCCCGGTGCCGGCGCGGGGCTATTGGGGGCCGCGGTATTCAGGGCCGGGCGTAATTCCTTTTTGAGGGCGGCGGCCACAAAGGTGGTGGGAATCGCCCAATATTTTTTGCGCTGGGCATAGCCCCTGCGGCGGGCGTTTGTGGTGGTGACCAGATTGCACTGAATCCGATACGGGTGATAGAGCAGGCTGGCCATGTGATTGATGATGTGCTGGGAGTAGAGCCAGGACTCGTTGTCAAAGCCGGTGTAGTAGGGCAGGAGAAAGGTGAGGGTCTCCCGGTGAAAGGCGTTGAACAGCCCGTCGATGTTGTGTCCTAAATTGACGGCACGGCCTTTTTCGTAATGTTGCCAATCGTAGCGCGTATAGCCCACCGCCGGCTCCCACTCCAGCAGAAAGCGCTCGAAGGTTCGGAAAGGGTTGCCGGTCAGCGGAATATCGAGCTTTCTGGCCAAATCCTCGTCTTCTTGAACGACGCAGTCGTCATCCATGAAAATATAGTAGAGGTAGTCATTTCCCGTGCTGCGGGCGCGCTCCAGGGCTTCCCACAGCAGCCGGTTGCGTCCTTCATTCCAGCTGGATCCCGGCAGGTAGAGAGCGTCGCCCTGCGGGTCGGGGGCCTGCCAGTTGAGCACGATCCGGTCGCAGGCCGGGCCGGGGATTTCCGGGTAAGGGATGCCGGAGGCCGCCTGGATGAGATAGATAAACGGCTTCATCGGTTCAGGTTCCCTCCGGGGTGGCCGTGTCTTCCAGCCAGGCCGTCAAAAGGTCGAGCTCCTTCTCTTGGACAAGGGTCGCCCGGGCCAGGTTTTCGTAGACGGTATAGAGATTGTCGCTGATGGAGGCTTTCGCCCGGACGCCTTCCCGCACCAGGGCCATGATACGCTCGGCCTCTGTATAGAGGGGCAGCTCGGAGGCAAAGTCGGCTTGCAGATCATGGGCGTTGCGCTCCTGTCGAACGGTGGGGCCGGCAAAGCCCAGACGATAGCCGGCGGCCCACAGGATGGGCTGGGCCACATAGCCCCGCAGGATGTCCGTGACCCGGAAGTTCACATGGGCCGGCAGATACATCAGGGGCAGCAGTTCCCGCCGGAAGGCGGTGTTTTGCGAGTTGAAGGGGGAAAAAGTACCCGGCGGCAGCACCACCGGGTCCCGCCGGGCAAACCGGCAGGGCCTGTTGGTGGTAAGACGGTAGATGGCATCCACGTCCGGATCGTCATCGGCCAGGGCCTGCCAGATGCCGATGCGCGCCTGTCGGGGCTTAAGAGTGGTTGGGTCGATGACGGATTCGGGGGCCGTAATACGGGTCAAGGGGAAGCCCCGCGGCCAGACCGGCTGACGGGTGAAAAGACTGTAGATATTGACGATGTCGCACCCGGCCGGGACATGGGCATAGCAGCCGTTTAGTTTCGGAAAAGCCCAATCGGTCTCCGGCAGGTTGTCGTCGTCGCTTTCGGCCAGCAGGAGGGCGCCTTCCCGGGCAGCCAGCAGATAGCCGATCATCTTGCGGGCGTAATGGTTCCAGGGCAATTTCCGGGTAATCTTGAAACCGCAAGTTGCCTGCTGCGCCGCGGAAACGAAGCGCACCCCCGGGCAGTGCCAGTCCCGGGGTGTTTTTAAATCGCCCACCACCAGCACGTCCCAGTCTTCGAGCGCCGCAAAGCGCTTTACGGCCGGCGTGGGGGGGTGAATGGATGTCAGCACAACGGTGTTTTTCATCATGGGACCAGGTCCCGCATATCCACGACCGTCAATCGCGGGTGCTGGGTCAGGATTTCCAACAAGTGGTCCAAAAAGGTGAAGGCCGCCGCGTTCATGCGCTGATGATGAATCATGATGCCGCACGCGGGCCGGCTCAAGCCCAAAATGAGCGCCTCTCCTAGCCGCTGCCAACCTGCGGCGGCGGTGGGGGTCCGGTCGGTATGCAAATCGACGGCGACCGCGAGATCGGAAAGCCCCGGCGGCGCGGGGGGGCGGCTGCCCCGGCTGCGTGACACGGCCTTATAGCCCATTTCTGTCAGCAGCGCCAAGGTGATTTCCGAACAGCGGTTCCAGGGGGGCGTGAACAGGGGCGCCAAGCGCGGCCCCATGATGGCCGCTAATCGCTGCCGGCCGCGCACGAGGTCGCGGGCCAGGGCCTCACGGGAGCGGGACGGGCCGAATTCCTGTTTTTTGCCCTCGGGTTCGTGATTCCGGTGGCGCCATCCGTGCTGGTGCCAGCACCAGCGGTCCGGACGGTCACCGCTCATGGTGCAAAGGGCCTGCCAGCGCGGTACCGTCAGCCAGGCGGGCACCACTGCCAGGGCCAGCGGCAGGGCATGCCGATTGAAGGTTTCCAGCAGGCGCGCCATCTGGCGGCCGGGTACGGCGACATCGTCGGCACGAAAAAAAACGGCCGTTGCGGCGGCGCGCTTCCGATCGGCCTCCTGGCAGCAGGCGGTCAGCTGAAGCGCCCAGTCGGCGGGCAGGGCCTGCCACAGGGCTTCGGGAGTCCTCTTCATGATGGATCTCCGGCGTGGGCAGGCATGGCGGTGATCCAGCGGGCCGTGTTGGCCGCTCCGTCAATGTCGACGGAGGATACGCCGCCCAGAGGAGAAGAGAGACATTCCTGCAGCCGGCCGGCCAAGCAGGCCGGTGCGAGGTCTTGGTCCTCTATTATGCCCAGCAGGCCCCGGTCGGCCAGCAGACGCGCCCGCAGGCCCTGTTCGCGATTCTGGGCAAAGGGGTGTACCAGGGCCGGAACCCCGGTGGCCAGGATCGCCATGCAGGTGTTGTAGCCGGCCATGCTGATGGAAAGATCCGCCGCCTGCAGCCAGGCCGGCAGATCCGACGTAAAGCGGTCGATGAAAGTCCGCTGATCGCATCGCTGGCGGAGGTGTTGGGCCTCCTCTTCCACCATGAAGGGCCCGGTAAAGATCTGCACCCGTATGGGCAGGTCTTCCGGCAAATGCCGAACCGCCCGGGTAACGGCTTCCAGCAGGGGATAGCCCACCGCCCCGCTGCCGACGCTGACCACGACGAGGGAATGACCGGGGGCGATGCCCCGGGCATGCTTCCCGGCCTGGCGGTCCCCGGCCGGCCTGACCGGTGGTGCCACGAAACCGGTGTAAACGACCGGAATGCGGATGTCGCCCATGCGGGTGAAGGTGGCGTCCAGCCGGATAACGGCGGGATCGGCATGGACCAGCAGGGCATCGAACCAGCGGTTGAGGGTCGCCACGGCGCGGGTTTCGTGGCGGTCCTGGTCTTCTTTTTCCACCAGGATGTCGCGGACGCTGCAGACCACCCGGCAAGACGGCAGGCGGCCGTTGCGGATGCCTTCCAGGAGGGGATCCAGCTCCGCCCGGAAGGCCTTGCGGCCCAGGGGGTAGAGTTCGATCAGGAAGAGGTCCGGCCTTTCCTCGGCCAGCACCTGCTCCATAACGATCCGCCTCTGCTCCCGGGTTTGGGCCACCGAAAAGGTGCCGCCAGCGCGCAGGTTTTGAAAGGCTGCGTCCATGGCAAGCTCAGGCAGCTGTATGCGCTTCACATGAGGCGGCAGCGCCGCCGGGGCTTCCGGGCCGCCGGAGATCAAAACCACCGGATGCGGGTCAAGCGCCCGACAGATTTCCAGCGTCCGAAAAAAATGGCCGATCCCGAGGACATGCTGACAATAGATGGCGATCTTCATCTAAGATTCGCCTCCCTTGGCCGCCGGCCGGGGTTCGAGGCCCAGGGCGTTCATGTGTTCCAGCACCAGGTTCTCGCCCCTCAAGGCCAACCGGTGCAGGCAATAGGGCGCCATGCGTTCCACAGGTTGGCCGCAGCTTTGGAGGATGGCCAGGTGATAGACAAGGCATTTCATGAGCCCTTCGTGGGTCACCACCAGCAGGCGCTGCCGGGGCCACTTCCGGCCCGCTTTTAATAGGGCCTCGCGGGCCCGGGACAGGACATCGAGGTGCGATTCGCCGCCGGGCGGGCAGAAGCCCCAGCCGCGTGCCTCTTCCTGCTGGAACCGTGCCCGGTGGCGGGTGCGAATGTCGGCCATGGAACAGCCCGTCCAGGCGCCCCAGTCCTGCTCCCGCAAGCGGGGATCGTGGTTCAGGGGCAGGTTGAGGGTTTGGTTGATGCGGCGGGCTGTGGCGAGCGCCCGGCCGGTGTCGCTGCTGAGCACCCGCTGAAGGGCCAGGTCGGCCAGCTGCGGCCCCCATCCGTCAGCCCATCGCGCTCCTTTTTCTGTCAGGGGAGAGTCGGCCTGCCCCTGGATGCGTCCGGCGGCATTCCATTCCGTGGGGGCATGGCGTATGAGGAAAAAAATCGTTTTGTGGGGCCGGCTATGCGTCGCGTGCATGGGGTTTCCGTTTTGGGGGTGTCCGCGAAGGGCTGCCAGTGCTGACACGACGGTTTGCGTCATTCACCCCGGGCGCGGGTGAAATTTCGATCGCCAGCGTGGCGGCAGGCTCCAGGGGCGGGTTGATATTCGCCGCTGTCGCCGTGAAGTGAATCCACGAAGCCTATATTGGCCTGAGCTTTGACAAGTTGGGCGCGATAGATCTGAACCAGCCCCTGGATCAGCGCCACGTTGTCGAAGGTGGTCTGCACTCGTTGACGACCGGCGGCAACCACCCTTCGGCGCAGGTCATGATCCTCAAGTGTCCGCATCATGGCGGCGGCCATCTGATCGGGGCGGCCGGGCTCCACCAGCAAACCGGTTTCCTCATGGGTAATGATTTCCGGGATGGCCGATACCCGGGTGGCCACCACGGGCACCCCCATGGCCAGGCTTTCCACCAGGACATTGGGAATGCCGTCCCGGTCGCCGTTGGCGGCGATTTCACAGCCCAGGGCAAAGAGATCGGCCCGGCGGTAATGCTCCCGTACCACATCATGGGGCAGGGTGCCGAGCCAGCGGGTGCGTTTGGAAAGCCCCAGGGTGTTCACCAGCGCCAAAATTTTATCGCGATCGTCCCCGTCGCCAATCAAGGTATAGTCGAACGCCACGCCATTTTGCTTCAGGTGCGCCAGCGCCTTGAGGACGGTGGGCAGGCCCTTTTTGGCCGTGAGGCGCGCGATCGAGAGGATGCGATAGGGCGGGGACGGCTGTAACCGTGAAGCGGGATTGTCAAACAAGGTCAGATCGATGCCGTGGTAAAAGCGGTAAATAGGGGTGCGCCCCTCGTGCCCGAGCCCCAGCAGGTGGCGGCGGTTGTATTCGGTGCAGGTTACGACAAAGGCGGCCATTTCGATTTTCTCGCGCAGTTGCCGTTGATCGGAGGTATAGATGTCCTTGGCATGGGCCGTAAAACTGAAGGGCCGACCGCTTAGCAGGCTGCTGAACATGGCCACCGAGGTGGGTGAGTGGGCAAAATGGGCGTGCAAGTGGACAATCCGCTGCCGGCCCAGACCAGCGTTCACCAGGTAGCCCGCTTGCAGCAGATGCTTGATGGTGGCGGATTTGCGCGTGCGGCGGAAACGGCGCAGGGCCAGACCCAGGGCATGGGCATAGGATGCGGCGTGGCGGGCGGCCAGTTGCCCATTGTGTTTGAGAAGTTGAGGCAGCCGCCGGCTGATAATCGTTTCGGGGAGATAATCCACCCGGGCGCGAATTTTTTTGACGCTGGGGTGGCAGAAGGATTCCCGCGGCCGGCGCATGGAGAAGATGTGGACCCCAATCCCCTGACGCTCCAGCAGCCGGATTTCATTGGAGATGAAGGTTTCCGAGATGCGCGGGTAGCCCTTGAGGACCAGGCCGAGGACCGGCGGATCAGCAGGCCGCAACATTCACGCGGCTCCTGAAAGCTTGAATCCGGCTGCGCATGCTGTCGATGCCGGTAAACCGAAAGCGCGACAGGGCATCGTAATAGCTCTGGGGATTTGCCAGGAGATAATCGATCTTGCCGCGCAGGGCGTGGGCCGAAAGATCGTTCCAGGGGATATAGTCCACCAGGCCCTGTTTCTTGAAGGCCCGGGCCCGGATCAACTGCTCGGTGCGCGGCGTTTCCCGTGGAATGACAAGGCAGAGCGTGCCCTGGCTGATGACTTCGCACAGGGTGTTGTAGCCGCCCATGCTGATCACCAGATCGGCGGCAGCCATCAGCTTCTCCATCCGGCGGTAAAACATGAACGTCTGCACGCCGGTTTTACGGGCGCGTTTGAAAATCCCCTTGCGCTCTTCCTTGGGCATAAAGGGCCCCGTGACCAAAACGCTTTTGAAGCCCTCCGCCAGGGGACGTTCTTCCAGCATGCTGATATAGGTGTCCATCAGGGCGAAGCCGTCGCCGCCCCCGCCGGTGGTGACCACGATCAGCTTGCCCTCGGGGGCGACCCCCACTTCCCGCCGTATTCTCTGGGCTTCCCGTCTGCTGGGTGTCTGCCGGGGGATGTAGCCGGTGAAGAGCATTTTGCGTTTGACGGGCTCCGGGATACCGTATTCGATGATGGGGTCGTAGAAGTCCTGATTGCCGTAGATCCAGATTTCGCTGTAAAGCTTATCCAGATTTTCGAAGACGTTTTTTTTCCACCAGTCGCGGCGCACCGTTTCGGCATCATCCATGATGTCCCGCAGTCCCAGGATGGTGCGGGCATGCGGCAGGCAGCGCCGTATCCAGCGCAGGGTGGGCAGGACTTCCTTCTTCAGCCCGAGGGGTTCCTTGTCGACGATAAAGAGGTGGGGCTGGAAGGTTTTGGCGGTGGCCGTGATGATGTTTTTCCGAATATCGAGGGCGTGCCGGGGATTGATCTTGATGGAAAGCGGCCGATATTCTTCGTTGGTTCTCTTGATCATGCCCGGAATCCGCACGAAGTCGATCTGCTCCGGGAAGGTAAACCGTCCCGCAATGGGAGAACCGGTCAAAATCAGGATATTGATCCCGTCGCTGCAAAGCTGGGAAGCAATGGCCATGGTCCGCCGGATGTGCCCCAGGCCATAGGTGTCGTGGGAGTACATCAGAATGTTGAAGGTGCCGTTTTGTCCCATCGGGAGATCTGCTTGGCGTTTTTTCCGTCGAGTGGGTTTTATTTCTTCCGGGCTATGGGCAGTGCTGGCTCAACGTGCGCCAAAACACCTGGATTTTCGCCTTAAGCCAGCGTTGCGCTTTGCGGTGGATACTGTTTTGCCCATTTCAGATGAAGACCGCGAATCTGTTATTTCAAATAATTAATCGTGACCGTCATAGTGGAAATGGCTCAAAAAAGCAAGCTTGTTAAAGGCTTGGCGAATGGTGCCGGATGGTAAGAAGGCCATCCCAAACGAATCGGAGGGTCGATGATATGGCGAAACGCTTCCTTTCTGTCGCGATGTCGCAAACGAAGGATCCTTCTATAGCAGAATTGAGGATTTTTTAACCGCCATTAAAGGGTGTTTCGTGACTTGCGGCCGGCAACCTTCATCACAAGGGATGGATATATCCCAACTCTTGCTGAGCAACGATTGCACCAATCCGATAAGGAAAAAACGCCCGTTCTGGACGAATGGGGCGCCATATCTTTCAGCCACCCAATCCGGCGCCAGCTTTAACTCGCTATGGATATCGTATTCCGGGATGAGGCTCATAAATATGCGTTGGCGGGCTATTTTCATGAGGCGTGACAGGCAGGGCAGCAATTTCTCTTTCCGGATGACATTCTTACCGATGAAGTCCACCATCAAGGCGATGTCATACGTGTCAGGGACATCACCAAAGATGAAGTCCGCCACGCGAAATTCAACGTTGGTGATTCGATAGTGCCGCGCCAGTATTCGGCAGCCACGAATTACATTTGGATCGCTGTCGATACCCACAACCCTGGCGGCCCCTTTCCGAGCAGCATAGAAGGAATAGAAACCGAAATTGCATCCAAGGTCGACCACCGTTTTACGTGAAAAATTAACCGTGTTAAGAGCTTTTTGAATTGTTCCGGTATACTGTCCAACGCCTTCGAATAGAAGGTGGCCGTTGCGGTCATGGATAGGGCGCCAGATGTTCTCAGGACCGACTTTCCGGATGATGGGTTCCAATTGCTGCTGAAGGATCATAGTTTCTATTACGATCAAGCCCCTCTTCGGCCCGGTTGGCGATGTGATGGAAAGAATTCGGATCGAGGAAAAGCAGTTGCCTCGTTTCGCACTCGGCCGGCTGCACGGCCATAGCGTGAATAGCCGATGCCGTTATCGTTGCAAGGATAGAAAACACCTTGACGGGCAGTGCAGGCTTCCTTCAATATATCACGTTAATTTGTTTCTCCGCAAGATGGGGGGGCTGAATGACAATTAACAGAGCGGGAGTGTTGTCTATGGAATTCGAGCCGGTCATCGGGCTGGAAGTGCATGCCCAGCTGAAAACGCGAACGAAGATTTTCTGTGGATGTTCTACGGCTTTCGGGGCACCGCCCAACACCCACGTCTGTCCGGTCTGCCTGGGCATGCCGGGGGTCCTGCCGGTGCTCAACCGGGAGGTGTTGGCCTTCAGCCTGCGAATGGCCCTGGCCACCGGATGCCGCGTCAACCGGGAAAGCCGCTTCGCCCGCAAGAACTATTTTTACCCGGATTTGCCCAAAGGCTACCAGATTTCCCAATACGAGCTGCCGGTGGCCGAACACGGGGAAATCCACATTGCCACCGAGGCCGGCGGCACGCGGCGGATCGGCATCACCCGCATCCACATGGAAGAGGACGCCGGCAAACTGGTGCACGATCCCGACCGGCCGGTGAGCCGGGTGGATCTGAACCGCACCGGCGTCCCCTTGATCGAAATCGTCAGCGAACCCGACCTGCGCACTTCCGAAGAAGCCGGGGCCTATCTGCGCAAGCTGCGGGCCATCGTCCGCTACCTGGATATCTGCGACGGCAATCTGGAGGAGGGCAGTTTCCGCTGCGACGCCAATATCTCCATCCGGCCGGCCGGCAGCGAGCCGTTGGGCACGCGCACCGAGCTCAAAAACCTCAACTCCTTCCGCAACGTGGAAAAGGCCATCACCTATGAAATCCAGCGCCAGAAGGAGCTGATCGCCGACGGCGGCGCGGTGATCCAGGAAACCCGGCTGTGGGATCCCGAGCGCGGCCGCACCAGCTCCATGCGGGGCAAGGAAGAGGCCCACGACTACCGCTATTTTCCGGACCCCGACCTGCTGCCGGTGGTGGTGGACGAAGACTGGCTGGCGTCCATCCGGCGGGATCTTCCCGAGCTGCCGGACGCCCGTCAGCAGCGCTTCAGCGCGCAGTACGGACTATCGGATTACGACGCCGCCCGTTTGGCGGCGGAGCGCAGCCTGGGGGATTACTTCGAAGCCTGCCTGGCCCATGCCCCGGCCGCCAAACCGGCGGCCAACTGGATTCTGGGGGAACTTGCGGCCCGGCTGAACGCGGATAACCGGTCCATCGACCAGTCCCCGGTATCCCCCGAACATCTGGGCCGGCTGCTGACCCTGATCGCGGAGGATGTCATTTCCGGCAAGATCGCCAAAACCGTATTCGACGACATGGTCGAAAGCGGCCGGGACCCCGATACGGTTATCAAAGCCCAGGGCCTGGAGCAGGTGTCCGACACGGCCGAACTGGAAGCCGTGGTGGCCAAGGTTCTGGCCGCCGCCCCCGACGAGGTGGCGTCCTACCGCCAGGGCAAGAAGAAATTAATGGGGTTTTTCGTGGGGCAGGTGATGAAGGCCACCCGCGGTCAGGCCAATCCGCGCAAGGTCAATGAAATTCTTCAGGAACAATTGCGTCTAAAATAGATGCTTGTGTTTGCGGATCGGTCTAATTCGGGGGGGAGTCCTTTAGTATCCGTCGCCGCAGGTTCTGCAACGTTTCATCATCCGGATTGTAGCGCAAACCCCACTTGAGCGTATCTTGGGCGCTTCGCGGTCCTCTTTCGTGGCGGTTAACCGCAGGCGGATTTCTTCCTGGAAGGCCTCCGGAAAGGCGGGATGGTAGAATTGCAGGTTCTCGAGGATTGGGTAAGCCTCCTGGAGGCGGCCGCTTTGGGCCAACTGCTCTGCCAGACGCAATCCGGCCGGGTAGTAGAACCGTGAATTAAAATCGCGGTAGGCGGCCCATAAATACTGCATCTCGCCTTGACGATCCTGCCGTTCACGGGCCGCCTCCGCTAGCCGGAAGGCCTGATCACCATTACGGGTCAATTGGGCCAGTTCGTGCTGCATGCGCTTCAAATCCAGGCCGGGAAAAAGCGCCTGAAGGGCGGCGTCGCGATTCTTGGCGAAAAAGCGGTCGAGTTCGAAGAACAGGTTCCGGGTTGGACCGCTGTAGAGATCCTGCGGGATATGGTGTTCGAGCCAGACATTGTCGTCGGTGTTGACGCGGGTTGTGCCCCCCAGGTAGGCGTCCACCTGACGGCCGGCGCCCATCAGAAATGTCCCTAAATTGTAAGGCGACAGAATATCCATGGACGCGAAATCGGCATGCACCTTTGGAGAATCGAGGCGGCGTATGAATGTCTCCCAGTCCCGGGCCAGGGACTCTCGGGAGGCAATCACGACGGCTTCCCCGAAGAAGGTGAAAATAGCGGTATGGGGAAAGACGGAATGAATGGAGTTCAGGATGGTTTTGAAGGAATCATCCGATATCGCCACTAAAGGGATCCACTGGCAGAAAACCCCTCCCTCGTTCAAACGCCGCGCGGCAACGCGGTAAAAATCCTGCGAATAGAGATTGGCCGCCCCGGCGACAAAAGGGTGGATCGGATCGGCCGTAATGACATCATAGGCAAAGGGCTTGTAGGTCAGGTGACTGCGACCGTCGAGCGTGAAAACGCGTGTGCGGTTGTCTTCCAGCGGCTGGTGATTGATAAAGTCGAAATACTTTGTGGCCTCAATAACCGCCGATTCGAGTTCGAAAACGTCGACCTGCTTGACCTCCGGGTAGAGCAATACGGTGCCCGTGGTAATGCCGGTGCCGTAGCCGATGACCGCAACCGTCTCGGGGTGGCGTGCAAAAAGCAGTGGCAGGTGCGCTAGAAACCGCAGGTGCAGGCGTCCGTGGAATTCGGTCGTTGAGACCCAGTGGCCGGTGAGGTGAAGCGTCAGATTGCCGTCCTGGAATTTGTTGGCCACCACGGCCACGCTGTTGTTGATGCCTTCTTTGAACATCAATAGGCGGCCGAGAGACAAATCGGCGCGGTTGCGTCCGCCGACTTTCCGCCCGGAGCCCACCATGTCGGAGTACAGGCCCGCATTGAGGATTTGCTGGTCGGCCGGCGGCGCGAGCAACAGGACCGCTATCAGAACGCCCGCCAGGGTTCCGGTCCACAATCCGCGTTCCCACAAAGGCCTGGAACGGCAGCGCAGCAGGAGGAACACCGCTAACCCGGCCAGCAACAGCGACATCGCTACCAGACTGTGCTTGACTCCCAGCGTGGGCAGGGCCCAGAAGCCCGTCATCAGGCAGCCGCTCACGGCGCCCAGGGTATTGGCGAAATACAGGCGACCCACCGTATTTTCGGCAGTGGCAGGGCGGGTCCCGGGCCGTCTGTCATACGCCTGGTTGATGACCGGGAACAGCATGCCGAGCGGGACGGTGGCCGGCAAGATGAGCCAGGCGGACAGCATCGCCTGAACCAAGAAGAGGCGCCCCATAGATCCCTCCGCCGCAAGGAGGTGATACAGGTCGCCGTACCAGAGGGGCATGGCGTTCAAGGCAACCAATGGCAGCAGGGCGCCCAAGGCACAGGCCGCCAGTGTCCCGCCCACCAGGAGACGGTCGTCCGTTGAGCGCCGAATCAGGAAACAGCCGGCCAGGCTTCCCCCACCAATCCCCGTCAGATAAAGAACCAGCATGATGGAAAAGGCCTGCACCGAGGGGCCGATGATACGGGCCAGAATGCGGAACCAGACGACTTCCAGTCCCAGGGCGGCAAGACCCGACAGACCGATGATGACGAGCGGCCATGAGAGGCGTTTGTCCGCGGACGTAAAACCCGCTTTGGGATGCGCTCTTTTTGATGCTTCGCCAAGTTTCGGCGCGGTCGCTCGACGAAAGGTCAGCAGAACCGTTAGCCCGATCAAAAAATCGATCAGGCCGGTTAAAGCACAAGTCCACCAAAGTCCCCAATGGGGCACCAGCAGAAATCCTGCCAGGAGCGTACCCGTGACGGCGCCCAGGGTATTGACCCCATAGAGTCGTCCCGCCAGGCTGGCGAACTGCTTTTGGCGCCCGTCGGTCGAAGCTCCGACCACGACGGGTAAGGTCATGCCCATGAGCGTTGCCGGCAAAAGCATGAGACCGAGGACGATCCCAAACCGCGCCGCTAAAAAGAAGCCGCTTTCGTAGTTAAGCTGGGTGTATACCATCGATAGCAGCGGCTGGGTGGCGCGGAATAAGGGTATGGAAACGATACCGCAGGCCCCAATGATGAGTTGCAGACCGCCGTAAACCCGGATGGATGCTCTGGTATCACGAAAATAGCGCGCCGCCAGAAGGGCTCCCAGGCCTAATCCGGCCATGAAAGCGGTGACGACCGTGGTCGCCGCATAGATATCCACGCCCAGCA
Organism: uncultured delta proteobacterium; assembly: GCA_963730675.1. Taxonomy (GTDB): domain Bacteria; phylum Desulfobacterota; class Desulfobacteria; order Desulfobacterales; family UBA5852; genus JABZFP01. The sequence continues at coordinate 92,263 of CAVSSY010000009.1, forward strand.
GGTAGGAAAGCTCCTTGGACCAGGCGACTTCCAGTGCGAGGCTGGTTGCCCCGGAAACAAAAAAGAAAATGGTGATCGCCCCCATGCTCAGGGGTGAAACACCGTCCGGGGGCGTTTGGCGCGCTTTTTCAGATTTGGTCTTTTGGCGTTTTCCAGCCATTGAGGATCCAGCTCTGTCGATCGGCTTAAGCGGTGTCGCCCACAAGCGTGGCGCCTTGCAATGATCGAAACCGCTTAATGGGATAAGCCGTGTTTGTAACAGAAGAAAACCCGGGCGATTTACTCGCCCGGGTCACAGCGGAAACGTGCTCCGCGAAACTGCTCTTAGGTCATGCCGCAAGGCCGGGCCTTGCGGCATGACCTTCGCTTTTCAGGAATTCAAGATTCCCTTGGTTGCGTTTCGCTTAGAAGCTCAGGCTCAGACGAGCACCGAACTCGTAAGGATCTTCGTTGTTCTTGCCGTCCAGAGAGGTGGCATCGCCGGCCCACAGATAGGCGCCGACCAGGTCCAGGTTCAGGCCTTCCACCACCTGGTAGGTGACCTTGACATCCAGTTCGGTCCCCAGTTTGTTTTCTTTGCGCTGATTAACCGTTCCAGCGTTGAAGACGACGTCTTCTTCATGCTCGGCATACCACAGGTCGGCCGTGATGGAGAGTTTGTCCATGGGTTTGAAGGTTGTGCCCAGATTGACGGCCCAGATGTTGAACAGCTTGTCGGCCGGGGAACCGGCGGAGACAGCGTAGTCGAAGATGCCGTAACCCATGATTTCCGACCAGTAGTAGGAGCCCTCGACCGCGACGAAATTTTCGAGATCGCTGTCGTTGGCGTTGTCGTCGCCCGGGGTGTAGAAGGCCTGGCCGTGAATGTCGACCGGCCCCAGCATGACGTTACCGCCGACGGCGGCCAGCCAGGAGCTGATGTCAATATCTTTGCCGGTGCCATCTATGGAGCCGTCCTGCCCGATCACGGTCGCCCAGACACCGAAGTTGTCGAAGTCCGCGTCGAAATCGAGCCCGTAGGTCAAGAGCGACAGTTCGCCGTAAGGTGCCGCGGCTACGGCGGTGTTGACTGTTCCGGCGGCAGCCGGAAAAGCAAGGAGACCCTGGGCGTAGGCCTGATTGAGTGAATCGCTGTAGGACCAGGAGATGGAGGGCTTGATGGAAATGTTTTCGCTGAACCAGAACGCGCTGCTCAGGGTGTAGGAATCCACATCCTCGTTGTTGCCGGTGCCGGGGCCGCCTTCAAAGGCTTTGAGCCAGGAGCCGGCCAGCACGAAGTTGTCCAGCACCTTCCAGCGGGCGATGACACCGGAAGCGTCGTTGTCGATGTAGAAGCTGCGGAACAGGGCGTAAGGCTGGGTACCCACGGTCCAGTTGACCGGTCCGGTGTTGAAGTCCGCATAGGTGTTCTTGATTTCGATGTTGACGCCGTCGGCGCCTGTTTGGCCGTAGCCCCGGTTGTTGCCGCTGGTGACGATGGTGACCGTGTCGCCGCGGCGGTCCCGAAGGTCGCACAGCACCGTGCTGCCGGCGTTGCGGCTGCCGTACCCGCTGCCCCAGGTGGCGTCCATTTCGAACTTGTTGACGAGTTTCAGGTTGTCGTTGATTTTGGCGGTGTAGTAGAGGCGGGTACGGGCGTCCACCAAACGATAGTTGGTGGCATCGCCCTTTTCGCCGTCGAAGTGGCCCATCTGATAAAAACGGGTCCGCCAGTAGCCGCCGAATTCATTTTCCAGCGCGGCGGCCGGAACGGTAAAGGCCACCACCAGCAGGGCGGCCAATGCAAGAATAGCAAACTTTTTCATTCGTTTTCCTCCTTAACGGATTGCCGGCGGTAACCAGCCGCCGACCAAATAACCTAACCTTAACCTAAAAACCTAACCTTGATGTTGCTTAACCTAACTTTTTGATTGGCGTTTTTAAGCTCACCTCCCTTCCGCCGTGGGATCGTTTCGCGTGCAGAAACAGCGAAACGTTTTGTTTGTATCAGTCAAATTCCGGCAAGTCAAGGGTTCGCGGCATTTAGGGGCGGATTCGAAATAGGGGCGTTTTGGGGATATCCCGCGAATGGCAAAAGGGCCCCCCAGGGGCTTGCGGCGCGATTCGAAAGGGGTTGGATTGGCGTCCCGCCGGTGGTATAAGACCCCCAAAAGATATCAGACCGGTGCCGCACCCTGATAAGCGCGGCCCGGAAAGACTGGCGGGCCCTTTTTGATGGCGCCGGCCGGCCAAGTTGGGCTGCCGCCCCGCGCCCCTTGCCGATGGCGATACGGATTTCGACTTGAGCCCGAAAGGCCGTCTTGAGGGAATTAGCCGCCCGAACCATTATTACCGTAATGCCAGGAGATACCACATGATTGTAAACCGTAACCGTTTGATAAAAACTGCTCTGCTGACGATAGCGCTGGCCCTGGCCCTGGTCCACCAGGCCCAGGCCGAAACCAGCAAGGTCCTGATCGTGCCCTTCAGCATTCATTCCGACAAGGACCTGACCTTTTTGCGCAAGGGGATCACGGCCATGCTGTCCTCCCGCCTGACCGACCTGGGCAAGGTGGTGGTGATCGACGAGTCCTCGGTGGCGGAAGTCATCAAAAGCCTGCCGACACCGCTTACCCGGGAAGCCGCCGCGGAGGCCGGCCGCAAGGCCGGGGCGGACTACGTGGCCTTCGGCAGCCTGACGGTCTTTGGCGACAGCATCAGCACGGACGCCCGCTTTCTCGAAGCCTCCACCGCCAGCCTGCTGGTAACCTTCAATGAAACCGGCCAGAACCAGGGCGACGTGATCGGCCACATCAACCATTTCGCCGAGGAGGTCAATACCCGCATTTTCGGGCGTTCAAGCACGGCATCGGTATCCGCGGCGCCTTCCCCCGCCCCCGCGCCCGCGGCGACGGATCCGGATCAGGCCAATCCCGAGAAGAAGATCTGGTCCGGTGGAGGTGGCATGCAGATTCGCGCCAGCAACCCGGATGTCGATGAAGCCGACGCCAAGCTCTGGCGCAGCCGCCGTTTCCCCATGGACATCGAGGGGCTGGCCATGGGGGATGTGGACGGCGACGGGGACGTCGAGGTCGTCTTCGCCAGCGAAAACCAGGCCTCGGTCTATCGCTACAAGGACGCGCGCTTTCTCAAGGTGGCGGATATCCAACCGATGGAGCCGTATCTGATCTGCCTGGGGGTGGACGTGGCGGACATCAACGGCAACGGCCGGGCGGAGATTTTCATGACCGCCCGCTCGGAAAATTATTTTCCCCACAGCTACGTGCTGGAATGGGACGGCGCCGCTTTCCAGACCATCTACGATGCCCCCAACTGGTATTTCCGGGTGCTGTGGGATCCGCACAGCAAGCGCCAAACCCTATACGGGCAAAAGGGGGGCGCCCGGGAAGTCGTGGCCGGACCGGTCTGGTCCATGTCCTGGATCAACGGGGCCTACGAGCCCCAGAACAAGATCGTCCTGCCCAATGAGGCCAGCGTTTTCGGATTTCACCACCGGCGATCTGACCGGGGACGGTACGGCCGACACGATGGCCTTTGTGAAGGACGACCGCTTGCAGCTCTCTCTGGTCGGGGGGCGGGAGGAGTGGACCAGTGTCGACGCTTACGGCGGCAAGTACGCCTGGCTCATATCGACCGGAGCAATACAAGGAAGGCCAAAGGATGAGCCGCACCAAGGTCGATCCGCTGCCCGACCAGCTTTTTTTCTTGCCCCAGCGGATTCTGCTCACCGATTTCGATAAAGACGGCCGCAACGAGGTCCTGGTGGTCAAAAACGAGGACACCACCGGGGGGATTATGTCCCGGGTGCGCTCCTACCGGGAAGGCCGCTTCGAAAACCTGGCCTGGGACAACGTGGGGATGCGTGCGGTCTGGCGGACGCGTAAATTCTCCGGCTATATCAGCGACTACAACATCGGCGATTTCAACAACGACGGCACGGAAGAAGTCGTGTTTGCCGTGGTGAAGAAATTCGGTGACCCGATGACCGGTGAGTCCAAGAGCTATCTCGTCTCCTGGAATCCTTACCTGCAGAACGATCCCACTAAAGACAAATCCGAGGATTGACACGCTGGCCGGATAACGGCTTGCGGCACACGCCCCTCCCGGCCGACAACCGGGAGGGGCGTTTTTATGGAGCGAAGGTACGGCTTGTCAGGGGGCTTCCGTCAGGGTTGACGGCCGAACGCCTTTTCCAGGTCCTTCGTGGTCCATTGGATCCAGGTGGGACGCCCGTGGGGGCAGTGGGAGGGGTTTTCGCATTCGTCCATTTGCTGAAGAAGCCGGCGGATCTGACGCAAATCCAGGGCCTGGCGGGCCCGGATGGCCCCATGGCAGGCCATGACTTTCACACTCTCATCCAGAATGGTTTCCGGCGCGGCCTGGCCGCCGGCGGTCAGCGCCTTTTCCAGAATCTCGCGAATGACCGGGCCCACCTCGCCGTTGGCCAGCATGGCCGGGACGGTCTTGATGGCAAAGGTGGTGCCGCCGAAAGGCTCGATCTCGAATCCCAGGGGGACCAGGGCCCCCCGCAGCTCCTGCAGCAAGGTCGCCTCCCGGTGGCTCAGGTCGATCGTCTCCGGGATCAGAAGCGCTTGGGTGGCGGCGTTGGCCGTTCCTTTGCGCCGGTGCAGCTGCTCGTAGAAGATCCGCTCGTGGGCGGCATGCTGGTCGATGAGCACCAGCCCCTCCTCGGCTTCGCAGAGGATATAGGTGCGGCGGAACTGGCCGATGACGTTCAGCCGGGCAAAACGCCCCTGATGCCAGAGCCCGGCCTGGTCTCCGCCCGCCCTGTCCGCGGTCTGCGCGGCAGCCAATTCGGACCCCATCGGCCGGCCGGGTCGGGATGGTGGCATGGCGCTTGGCAGCGGCTCGAACCTGGCGCGGTTTTCGGCAATGGCCGTTTCCCCGGGGGCTGCAACGGGGCGCCGGTGGTCCCCCCCGGGCCGTTGCCGGCGCTCGGCCTGGTCCAGGGCCGCCGCTACGGCACCGGCCACCAGCCCATGAATTTCCCGCGACCGGACGAAACGCACTTCATGTTTGGTGGGATGGACATTGACATCCACCTGATCGGCGGGCAGCGCCAGGCTGCATACCGCCACCGGAAACTGCCCCTTCATGAGCCGCTGGCGATAGCCCTGCATCACGGCGTGCAGCAGGGTGCGGTCCTTGACGGCGCGCCCGTTGACGAAGAGATGCACCCCCCGGGAGGTGCTGCGGTTCACCCGGGGGGAGGCCGCCCAGCCATGGACCCGGGCCACCTCATTTTCCAACGCCAGGGCATGGAGATCCTGTTGCAGGCTGCGCCCCAGGACATCGGCCACCCGGTCGATGCTGTCGGTGACGGCCGGCCAGCGGCGGGTGGTCTTGCCGTTGTGGATCAGTTTGAAATCGATTTCCGGATGGCCCAGCGCCAGGCTGGCCAGGCCGTCGCCGATGTGCCCCATCTCGGTGTTGACGGTTTTGAGAAATTTACGGCGGGCCGGGGTGTTGAAGAAGAGATCCTGGACCGTCACCAGGGTGCCGGGCGGGGCGCCGGCTTCGCCGACCTTGAGGATCCGGCCCCCTTCCACGCGGATTGCGGTGGCTGCCGCCTGCTCGGCCGTGCGGGATACCAGGGTCAGCCGGGATACCGCGGCAATGCTGGGCAGGGCCTCACCGCGAAAGCCCAGGCTGCGGATGGCGAACAGGTCCTCATCCGTGGCGATTTTGCTGGTGGCGAAACGCTCCAGGGCCAGCAGGGCGTCGTCGCGATCCATGCCGATACCGTCATCCGCCACCCGGATCAGCCGTCGCCCCCCGGCTTCGACCTCCACCACGATCCGCCGTCCGCCGGCGTCAATGGCGTTTTCCACCAACTCCTTCACCACCGAAGCCGGGCGCTCCACCACCTCCCCGGCAGCAATTTTATTGGATAGGATATCGGGCAGGATGCGGATGCGGGGCATATAAAAAACCAGTCAGGGACGGATTCGAAAAACGTTCGAGATCAAGGCGCGCAAATCCCGAGAAACGAGGCGTACACCAGGTACGCCGCAGTGACGAGGGGTGCCGCGCAACGCCGATATCGGGCGTTTTGCGGATTCGTCAAAGCTCTTCTTTGACGAACTTGGTGAGAAACTCCACCTCCTGCGGCGAGAGGTTGAATTGAACCGCCGCCTGTTCCACCAGCCGGCTGTCGTTCGCGTCGGTTCCGCTCTGGCGTTCTTCGGAAATCCACTTGACCGCTTTGCGGATCGCTTCGCCCTGGGGCTGGATCGTGCTCATGGGGTTCTCCTCCTATAGGTCGGGCTTTTGCCGGTGAAAATCGGTGTGCTGTTCAAAATGGAACGCCGCCGTCAGCAGCCGGTCCTCACTGAAATGGGGTCCCATGATCTGGAGACCGATGGGCAGGCCGCCGGACGACAGGCCGCAAGGCACGGAAATCCCCGGAATGCCGGCCAGGTTGGCCGAAAGGGTGAAGACGTCGGACATGTACATGGTCAGGGGGTCGTCGGTTTTCTCCCCGATTTTGAAGGCCGGCGTCGGCGCCACCGGGCTGAGCAGGACGTCGCAGGTTTCGAACGCCCGGCGGAAGTCCTCGACGATCAGGCTTCGGATCTGGGAGGCTTTGCCATAGTAAGCATCGTAGTAGCCGGCCGAAAGGGCGTAGGTCCCCAGGATGATCCGGCGCTGGACTTCGGCACCGAATCCCCGGGTTCGCGTACGCCGGAACATGCCCAGCATATCCGCGTGGTCCTGGCTGCGCACCCCGTAGCGCACCCCGTCGTAGCGCGCCAGGTTGGAGCTCGCCTCGCAGGGAGCGATGATGTAATAGGCGGCCACCGCATATTCGGTATGCGGCAGGGACACCTCCACGGTTTCGGCCCCCAAAGACCGCACGGTGTCGATGGCCGCGGCCATGGCGCGGCGGACATCCGGATCCAGTCCCTCGGCCTGGTGGTATTCCCGGGGCAGGCCCACCCGCAACCCATTGAGACCGTCGTCGGCGAAGGCGGTATAATCCGGTACCGGTTTGGGCACCGAGGTGGAATCCCGTTCATCGTGGCCGCTGATGGCGTTCAGCAGCAGGGCGCAATCCCGCACCGACTTGGCCATGGGGCCGATTTGGTCGAGGGAGGAGGCAAAGGCCACCAGGCCGTAGCGGGAAACCCGTCCGTAAGTGGGTTTCAGCCCCACCACGCCGCAATGGCTGGCCGGCTGGCGGATGGAGCCGCCCGTATCGGAGCCCAATGCCCCCAGGCACATGCCGGCGGCCACGGCGGCGGCCGAGCCCCCGCTGGATCCTCCCGGGATGTGGTCCAGCTGCCAGGGATTGCGGGTGATCTGGTAGGCCGAGTTCTCCGTGGAGGATCCCATGGCGAATTCGTCCATGTTGAGTTTGCCCAGGATCACGGCCCCGGCGGCCTTTAGCCGCTCCATGACGGCCGCCTCGTAGGGGGGGACAAAATTTTCGAGCAGCCGGGAGCCGCAGGTGGTGCGCAGGCCCCGGGTGCAGATGACGTCCTTGATGCCCAGCGGGATGCCGGTCAAAGGGGTCGCCTCACCGGCGGCAATGCGGCGATCGGCTGCGGCCGCCTGGTCCAGGGCGCCCTCGGGATCCAGGGTGAGGTAAGCCCCGATGCGGGGTTCCACCGCTTCGATGCGCGCGAGAACGGCCTTGGTGAGCGCCACGGCGCTCACCTTCCCCTGCACCAACTGCTGATGGGCGTCTTCAATCGTAAGATCGTAGAGATTCATGAATCGACTTTCTATCGTTGCAGACCGTGGCGGGTGTCCTTTCCGGCGACCACCGCACTTACGGCAAAACCCGCTTCAGGGAGACGTTTCCCCGCGGCCCATTCACCCGATAATCCGTGGCACAAGGAAGGTTTCCTCGTCCCGTTCCGGTGCGTTGGCCAGGGCGGCTTCCCGGTCCAGGTGGGGGCGCCGTTCATCCTTCCGCAAAGGGGTGGTCAGGGAGACGGCATGGGCCGTAGGGACGATCCCTTCGGTGTCGACCCGGTTGAGGGTTTCCATGTATCCCAGAATACCATCCAGTTGTTCCGCCATCGTGTCGAGCACGTCGTCCGCCAGATCCAGGCGGGCTAAACCGGCCACGTGCCGCACTTCTTCTCGGGTAATACTCATGATGCATTTTCCTTAATTTGAATCGATACCGTCGGGTTGGTTCGCGCTACTTTAGCGCGAGACCAGAATGGGTTGCAACCCCCGGGCTTCCAAAGCACGGATCGTTGCACGGGCCGCCTGGCGATCGGGGAACTGGCCCACATGGACCCGGTACCAGCGGCCTTTCCCGGGAATCGTTACACCGGTTTGAAGCGCCTGGTAACCTTCCCGCCGCAGGCGGGCCACCATTTCATCCGCCATCTTGGCGTCCCGCAGGGAGGCCACCTGGAGGGTGAACGCCCCCTGGGGAACAGCCGCGGCGGCGGATGCTTTTGTTTCCGGTGCCGGCTGGCGGGCGACCCATTTTGTCTTCGGTTGCAGCCCGGGCATGCGGCGCTTGATCGGAACATCGTCCGGTGCGGGCGCCGCATCGGTGCTCTCCGGCTCAGCAGGCGATGTGACGATGGTCGGCTGGGGCGGCGACCGGGTCAGGTCGGGATCAATGGGCACATTGTCCCCCGTCGCTTTCAACGCTTCATAAAAATCGAGGTCGGATTTGTTTTCGATGGCCTTCGAATAGCGCTCCAGCTGGTGGGCCTCGTGATCTTGCACCTGTTCCCGCAGGGCCTGTAGATCCTGGCCGAGATTTTTCATGTCGAATCGCACCGGGGCGGTGCCCCGCCCCACCAGGATTCCGAGAAAAAACGTCCAGGTGCAGGCCGCCAGAAACAAGGCCACACATCCCAAAACACCCCGCCGGGAGAGCTGCCAGACGGGTTTACGCTTCGAGGTGCTGGTTCGGGGTTTCGCCATGTTGCTTGCCGGATCGGGTCGCCGGGAATAAGGCTTGCTGTGGGTGTAAAGGGGTGCCGCCCTATCTTACATGCGCTCCGGAGCGGAAACCCCCAGCAGGGCCAGACCATTGCGGATCACTTTCTGCACCGCCGTCACCAGGTAAAGGCGGCCTCTGGTGGCGATGGGGTCCTCGGTCAAGACCCGCTGCCGGTTATAGTAGGAATGAAAAGCCCCCGCAAGGGTCATCAAATAAAAGGTCACCCGGTGGGGCTCCATAAACCGGGTGCCGGCTTCGATGATTTCCGGAAAACGGTTCAGGTGTTTGATCAGCTGAATGTCTTCCGGTGTCGTCAGTGTCGCGAGGGCTTGGGGGGCCAAGGACGCACCTGTCGGCAGCTCGGCTTCGGCCTTGCGGCGGATGCTGGCGATGCGGGCGTGGACGTACTGGACATAGTAGACCGGATTGTCGTTGGATTTCTGTTTGGCGATTTCGAGATCGAAATCCAGGGGGCTGTCGTAATGACGGGTCAGAAACAGGAAGCGGGCGGCGTCACGCCCCACTTCCCGGACCACATCCTGCAAGGTCACGAACTCGCCGGCACGGGTGGACATGGCCACCGGTACGCCGCCGCGCAGCAGATTGACCAACTGGACCAGGATGACCTGGAAGCGCTCCGGTGCCGTTCCGGTGGCTTCCACGGCGGCTTTCATGCGGGGGATGTAGCCATGGTGATCGGCGCCCCAGACATCGATCACCCGGTCAAACCCCCGCTCGAATTTCTCCTGGTGATAGGCGATATCGGAGGCGAAATAGGTGGTGATGCCGTTGTTGCGCACCACCACCCGGTCTTTTTCATCGCCGAAGGCGCTGCTCCTGAACCACAGGGCGCCGTCCTTTTCGTAGACCTGCTTCTTTTCCCGCAGATTGGCGATGCAGGCTTCCACGCGGCCGGTGTCGTACAGGCTCTGTTCGCTGAACCACTGGTCGAAGCTTACCCCGAAATCCAGTAGATCTTCCCGAATGCCGGCGATGATCAGGCCGGCGGCATAGCGGGCACAGGCGCTTATGGCGTCATCTTCCGTTTGGGAGAGCAGGCGGTCACCGTCCCGTTCCTTCAAAGCCCGGGCCAGGTCGACAATATAGCCGCCCTGGTAGCAGGTTTCCGGAAAATCCACCGTTTCGCCGAACAGTTCGCGGTAGCGCAGCAGCACGGACAGGCCCAGGGTCCTGATCTGGCGTCCGGAATCATTGATATAGTATTCACGCTGGACCTCGTAGCCGCTGAAGGCCAGGATGCGGGCGACGCTGTCGCCCACGGCCGCTCCCCGGCCGTGGCCCACATGCAGCGGGCCGGTGGGGTTGGAGCTGACGAATTCCACCTGGATTCTGCGCCCCTTCCCAATGGTGGAGGCGCCGTAGCGCTCGTCCGTCGCGTGGATGGCCTCCAGCACTGGCCACCAGGCATCGGGGGCTATGGTGAAGTTGATAAAACCCGGCCCGGCGATGTCGACTTTTTGAACCCTGCCGGCGGCGTCTTCCAGATAGGGCTTGAGAATTTCGGCGATCTTGCGGGGGGCCATTTTTTGAACCTTGGCCATGATCAGCGCCAGGTTGGTGGAAAAATCCCCATGGGCCTCATTTTTCGGTTCTTCGATGTCGACGTCCGGGAAGGCGTCGGAGGGAAGCTGCCCGTCCGCATAGGCCTGCCGAGCGGCCGCTTGGACGATGTCCCGGAGTTTACGTTTCATCATTCGTCTGCTGAATCTCCCGTGAATACAAACGGCGGACGCATCACATTCGGTTGTCCGCCGCAGGTTTGGTTTTCGTAGCCGATGGGCATGGTTGCAGGCCGCCGGTCCACCCATGTGGTTCCGGCAACGCAAAGGGTATCCTATCGCATAATTGAAGCGGCTTTTCAAGGCATGGTTGGGAGAACAGCCGCAAGGTCCGGCGGCCTAAAACCACCTTGACAAGCAAATGGGCTTCCCATAGATAGGAGCGAACAAGGTGCCTGTGGGCTCAATAGGGAATCCCGTGTAATTCGGGAGCGGTCCCGCCGCTGTAACCGGGGACGAACCCCGACGGATCCACCGCCGCAGATTTATCGCGCGGGAAGGGTCGGGAGGTAGGAAGATCCGGAAGCCAGAAGACCTGCCTTGGGAAACGGGTTCTGCCCTCGCGGTGCGAACGGGACAACGGCAGCTCCATACATAAAGGGTCAAGAAAGCAGGGTGCAGCCCTTCAAGCCGATTCGCTTGAAGGGTTTTTGTTTTTCAAGGCCCCCGGCCGTCAGAATTCCGCCCGTGTCGTTTATGGCAGCTCCCGGTCATGCTAACGTTTTTCATACACGAGGAGATGGATATGAAAAAAAGCAGTTGCATCATCGGGTTTGTCGCCGCATGGATTTTTGCTCTTGTTTTGACCGCATCGGCGCTGGCCGGCGGTCATGGCGACGCGGCCCCCAAGAAGGTCGGCATTTTACTGGTGGCCTTCGGTTCCAGTGAAGCATCGGCCCAGGTGTCGTTCGAGAACATCGATCGGAAAGTCAAAGAAGCCTACCCCGGCATCCCGGTGCGCTGGGCGTATACTTCCCACATTATCCGCAACAAGCTGGCCAAGCAGGGACAAGTGCTGGATTCCCCGGAAGTGGCCTTGGCCAAAATGCGGGATGAAAGGTTTACCCACGTGGCCGTGGCTTCCCTGCACACTATTCCAGGGGCCGAATATCACGATTTAAGGCGCACCGTGGGCGCCTTCGAGATAATGGGGGGATTCGAACGCATCATCCTGGCCTATCCCCTCATGGCGACCCAGGAAGACATGGAACGCACCGTGGAGGCGATTATCGCCACCATCCCCAAGGAGCGCAAGAAGGATGAGGCCGTTGTGCTGATGGGACACGGCACGCATCATCCGTCCAATGCGTTTTACGCCGCCCTCATGTTCCAGCTCCAGCTCCGAGACCCCAATATCTTTGTGGGCACGGTGGAGGGCTACCCCGACCTGGCCCTGATCCAGGAACTGCTGCGCAAGAAGAAGATCAAGAGGCTGTATCTGATGCCCTTCATGTCCGTGGCCGGCGATCATGCCAAGAACGACATGGCTGGTGACGATGATGATTCCTGGAAATCGGTGCTGACCAAAGCCGGGTTCGAATGTGTGCCCGTGCTGAAGGGAACGGCCGAATACGATGAATTTGCCGACATCTGGGTCGACCACGTCGGTGGACCCTTGAGCCACTTTTAGAGATGGCGGGCGGGTGTCCGGCCAAACCCCGGAAACCCGGAGCCCATCGAACGACAAGGAAGCGCAGCGGGCGGCATGCGTGCTATGGTGGAACCGCCCGCTGCATGTGACAATGAAGGCACCTCCCCCTCCCAGCGCAGAAAGGGCGGCCCGGACCCGAAGACCGGGATCTCCCGAAGCCGAAGACCGGCTCCGGCGCCTCCCGGTAGCCTGGGTCATGGCCGGCCTCCTGGTTCTTCTGGCCACGGCGGTTGGGGCCGCGGCAACCCTGGGTTACATCCCCCTCCCGTTTCCGGCGGTCGTCAAAATCATCGCCGCGCGGCTGTTCGACCAGCCCGCCTGGCTGGCGGATTACGATCCCCTCTGGACGACGGTGGTCACGGAGATTCGTCTGCCCCGCATCCTGTGCGCCACCGTGGTGGGGGCCGGCCTGGCCATGACCGGGGTCGTTTTCCAGGGGATTCTGCTCAATCCCCTGGCGGATCCCTATACGCTCGGGGTGTCGGCCGGGGCCGCCTTCGGCGCCTCCCTGGCCTTGCTGATCAATATCCAGTTTTTGGGAACCCTTTCCGTCCCGCTATTTGCCTTTTTCGGCGCCCTGGCGACCCTGTTCCTGGTGATCTATCTATCCGCCGACAGCAGCGGTCTCTCCTCCACCAACCTGATTTTGTCCGGCATCATCGTGGCGGCCATTCTTTCGGCCGGACTCAGTCTGGTCAAATATGTGGCGGATGAACAAGTCAGCGTCATCATTTTCTGGCTGATGGGCAGTTTTGCCGCCCGGACCTGGGCCGATGTCGGTCTGGTAGCATCCGCCGTAGGTCTGGGGATCCTGGCCTGCACCTATTTTGCGCGGGATTTGAACCTTCTGGCGCTGGGCGAACGACCGGCGGCTTCCCTGGGTGTCGACTTCCAACGCATAACCCTGACATTGTTGGTTACGGCGTCCCTGGTGGCGGCCGTGTGCGTGGCCGTCTCCGGCATCATCGGGTTCGTGGGGCTGCTGGTGCCCCACCTCATGCGCATGCTCGTGGGACCGGACAACCGCCGCCTGCTGCCGGCCTCCCTGCTCAGCGGGGCGCTGCTTCTGCTGGCGGCCGACACCCTCACCCGGGCGGTCCTGCCCCAGGAAATCCCCATCGGGGTGTTGACCGCCCTCGTGGGAGGGCCTTTTTTCTGTTACGTCTTTCGGCGTCGCCAGAAGGAGCAGGCCCTATGACCGCCGCCCCATTGTTTGAGGTTACGGATCTGCGGTTTCGCTATTTGCGCGGCCATGTTCTGGATGGGGCGTCCTTTGCCCTGACGGCCGGGCGCTTCTACGGTCTGCTGGGCCCCAACGGTTGCGGCAAGACGACCCTGCTGGATCTGCTGGCCGGCCTGAAGCGGCCCACCCGCGGTCAGATCCGATTCCAGGGGCGTTCCCTCGACGCTTACGGCCGCCGGGAACTGGCCCGGGAGATCGCCCTGGTGCCCCAGAATTTTTACATCAACTTTCCCTTTACCGTTCATGAGGTGGTCATGATGGGCCGCTATCCGCACCTCAAGCGTTTTGCCCAGCCCGGTGATGAAGATCGCCGCCTCGTCCAAGAGGCTATGGCCGCGACGGACCTGGTTCGGTTGGCCCGGCAGCCGGTGACCGCCCTGAGCGGGGGGGAGCGTCAGCGGGTGATATTCGCCCGGGCCCTGGCCCAGAACACCAGCATGCTCATGCTCGACGAGGCCACTTCCAATCTCGATATCCGGCATACCCTGGGGCTGCTCAGCCGCACCCGGGAGCGGGTCCGCCAGGGGCGGCTGACGGTTCTGGCCGTGTTCCAGGATGTGAATCTGGCGGCCTTGTATTGCGACGAACTTCTATTTCTCCAGGAAGGCTGCCTGGTCGTCCAGGGACCGACGGCCGAGGTCGTGCGCAATGACATCCTGGAGACGGTTTATGGTGTTGCCGGCCATATCCGGCCCCATGCGGAATATGGCCTGCCCCAGGTGGATTTCAGACGATGAAGCGCATGCTTGCTATGACCTGCTGCGCCCTGGCGATAGCCGCTGCGGTGCTGGCCGCCGGTTCGAATGGGAGGACCGACGGACAACCCCCGCCCCGGTTGACCGATGCCGTTGGACGGGTGGTGTCCATCTCCAAACCCTTTGCCCGTATTATCTCCCTCTATGGCGCGCACACCGAAAATCTGTTCGCCCTGGGGGCCGGCGGGACGGTGGTGGGCGTTACCCGCCACGATACCGATTCCCCTGCTATGCGGGGGAAGGCGGTGTTTTCCTACCATGACGGACTGGAGCGCTTCCTGGCGGCGGATCCGGATCTCGTGCTGATCCGCCCCATGATCGATCGGGGCTATGCGCCGCTCGTGGCAGGCCTGGAAAAGCACGGCATCACCGTGGTGTCCCTCCAGCCCGGCACGGTCGAAGAGATGATGGCCTACTGGCGTAACCTGGGGGCGCTGAGCGGTCGGCGGCTGCAGGCCGAGCGCATGATCGCGGCTTTTCAGCAGGCCGTGGCCGATTTCAGAGCCCTGGCCGCTCCCCTTCGCCACCGGAAGCGGGTCTATTTCGAGGCCATTCACAATCGCATGAAGACCTTTACCCCCGGCTCCATGCCGATTTTTGCCCTGGAAACCGCCGGCGGCATCAATATTGCGGCCGATGCCGATCAAGTGCGCACGACTAATATTGCTTACTACGGCAAGGAGCGGCTTCTGAGCCGGGCCGCCGAAATCGATGTCTATTTGGCCCAGCGCGGCCCCATGAACCAACCGACGCCGGCGCTGATTAGAAACGAACCCGGCTTCGAGATCATCAAGGCCGTCCGGGAAAACCAAGTGTTCATCATTGACGAAGCCATCGTCGCGCGTCCCACCTGGCGGCTGCTGTATGGCATCGAGGAAATCGGCAGTCTGCTCTACCCGGAACGATTCGGGACAAGCGGTGCGCGCATCCTGCAGGCCGCTGAAGCGGCGCGGGATGCGGCCGGAGCAGCGCCTTATTCAAATTCAAGCAAAACGAAGGTCTCTTATGAATGAGAAAATAGGAAAGCTTTACGGCATCGGGGTGGGCCCCGGCGACCCGGATCTGCTGACCCTGAAGGCGGTCAAGGTGCTGCAACGGGTGTCGGTGGTGTTTACGGCGGCCTCTTCCAAGAACGACTACAGCCTCGCGCTGGAAATCGCACGCCCGCATATCCCCGCGGACGCCCGCGTGCATCCCCTGGCCTTTCCCATGACCCGCGATATCACCGCCAAAAGGGCGGCCTGGGCCGCCAATGCCGACATCGTGGCCGATTACCTGCAGCAGGGGCGGGATGCGGCTTTTCTTACCCTGGGGGACTCCCTGACCTTTTCCACTTTCGGCTATTTGCTGCGCCAGATCGGGGACCGCTACCCGGACATCCAGGTCGAGACCGTTCCGGGCATCACGTCGTATCAGGCCTCGGCGGCGGCGCTCAATATGCCCCTGGTGGAAGGCGAGGAATCGCTATTGGTCCTGTCCGGCGCCGAGGGGGGCGACCGCTTGCGGGAACAGATCTTCAAACCGGACAATGTGGTTTTCATGAAAGCCTACCGCAACGTCCCCAGCATCTGCGAAGCGCTGGGTGAAGCCGGTATGCTCGGCCAGGCGGCCGGCGTGGTGAGCTGCTCTCTGCCCGGCCAAGAGCTGGTGCGGGATGTGAAGACCCTGTTGCACCGGGAACCCAATTACTGGACCCTGATCATTGCCAAAAAGTCCCCCTCGAATGGCGCGCCGGAAAAATAGGCGTCCCTACCGCGCCCTCGCGTTTTCCCTGGGGCTGACCCTGGTCATGCTGGCGGTCGGCGTTTACGGGTTGGAGGGCCTGACCTGGTCGACGGCGGCCGGCCGGCTGATCAGGCCGCTTTTGCGCCTGCTGGGATTTATCCTGGTCGGTCTTGCGGCCGGTCAGGCGATCGAAGCCCTGGGATGGACGCGGGCCCTGGCGATTGCCGCGCGCCCCGTATTTCGCTACGGCCGCCTCGGCCACCGTTGCGGGGCGGCGTTCATGGCGGCCTTCGTTTCCGGTGTGTCCGCCAACGCCATGCTGGTGGAATTCTACCGGGAGGAGAAGATCACCCGCCCGCAATTGTTTCTGACCAACTTCATCAATCAGTTCCCGGCCTTCTTCCTGCACCTGCCCACCACATTTTTCATCGTTATTCCCCTGACGGGAAGGGCCGGCGCGTTCTATTTCCTGCTGACGTTTTCAGCGGCCCTGCTGCGAACCTTGCTGCTGCTGGTCTATGGCCATTTCCGCCTGCCGGCCCCACAGGATGAAGGGCGCCTTCCGGAATCCGCCCAGCGGACCAAGACCCCATCGTGGCGGGAGGTTCTGGCCGGCGTACGCCGTAAACTGCCCCGGCGCATGACCATGGTGGCCGTCTGGGTGATGCCCATTTACGTGGCGGTGTTTCTGGCCAATAGCCTGGGATGGTTTGACTTCATGCAGGATGCGCTGGCGCATCTGGTGGTATCCTCCTTCATCCCCGTGGAGAGCCTCTCGGTGGTGGTGCTGAGTTTCGTGGCCGAATTCACCTCCGGCTTCGCCGCCGCCGGTGCGCTGATGTCGGCCGGTGTGCTGACCGTCAAACAGACGGTCGTGGCCCTGCTCGTGGGCAACATTCTGGCCTTTCCCATCCGGGCCCTGCGCCATCAACTGCCCCACTATATGGGGATCTTTCAGCCCAAGATGGGCACCCAACTGCTGGTCATGGGACAGATCCTGAGGATAGGCAGTCTTATTTTGGTGGGGGCGGTCTACATCCTGGTGGGTTAGTTTTGTTCCCAGCCATAAATGGCTTCTTTAGGCCCAGTCCAGCGTTCTCGCTCTTTTGAAATCCTGGCGGAAGAAAACGCGATTTCCCTGTTGACCCGGTAACCGCTTTTCGGTAGTGTACGGCTCAATTGCGGGGCGAACCCCGACGAAGGCTCGATTCACCCAAACAATCTTTTTTTCGCCACGGCATAAGCGCCACGAAGGTGCCCTTCCCCATGAAGGTGGGCGGCTTGCGTGGCGTTTTTTTATGGCATGGAGGAAGACAATGTCCAGGTTCGCAGCAAGATTGATCGGCGCGGCAATGGTGATGGTGTTTCTAACGGCAGGTACCGCCGGGGCGCATTTCGGTATGGTCATCCCCTCCGACAACATGGTCATGCAAGAGGATGCCCGCACCATCGAGGTCACCCTCAGTTTTTCCCACCCCATGGAGATGGTGGGCATGGACCTCGTCAAACCCAAGGACTTCGGTGTCCGGGCCAATGGGCAGATGCAGGATCTTTTACCCCAGTTGCAGGCCGCCAAGGTCATGGACCACAAGGCCTGGAAGACCGGCTATAAGATTAAACGCCCGGGCGTCTACATGTTCGTCATGGAACCCCAGCCCTATTGGGAGCCGGCCGAAGACTGCTACATCATTCACTATACCAAAACCGTCGTAACCGCTTTCGGCGATGACGAAGGTTGGGACGAGGCGGTGGGCCTGCCCACCGAAATTGTGCCCCTATCCAAGCCCTATGGTCTTTATGCCGGCAACATCTTCCAGGGCATCGTCAACCTTAACGGGAAGCCTGTGCCCTATGCCGAGGTGGAAGTGGAGTACTACAATCAAGGCCACAAGGCCGCGGCCCCTACGGATTATATGGTGACCCAGACCCTCAAGGCCGATTCCAACGGCGTATTCTCCTATGCCGCACCCCAAGCCGGCTGGTGGGGGTTCGCCGCTCTGAACACAGCGGATTACAAGCTCAAAGCCGACGGCGAGGACAAGGACGTTGAGTTGGGCGCGGTGATCTGGATCAAGTTCGAGCCCTGGCAAGGAAAGTAGGCCCACCTGAAATTTTCAGGTAGCCGCCGGGCGGCCGCGAGGCGGCCGGTCGCCTGGCGATGTCTGCAGCACCTAAGTCCGATCCGTAAAGCAAGGAAGTACACATGCACATTTCCGAAGGGGTTCTTTCAGGCCCGGTGTTGTTATCCGGAGGCGCCCTGGCAGCCGTTGGCACGGCTGTGGGGTTGAAAACGCTGGATTACGATCACATCGCCCGG
Source organism: uncultured delta proteobacterium (assembly GCA_963730675.1). Lineage (GTDB taxonomy): Bacteria > Desulfobacterota > Desulfobacteria > Desulfobacterales > UBA5852 > JABZFP01. The sequence goes on from CAVSSY010000009.1 coordinate 110,472, forward strand.
GCAGGCTTGCTGTCGGCCGCCTTTTTCGTGGCCTCGCTCATTCATGTGCCCATCGGCCCCTCCAGCGTTCATCTGATTTTAAACGGCATCGTCGGTCTCATGTTGGGATGGGGCGCCTTCCCGGCGATTTTAGTGGCGCTCCTTCTCCAGGGCGTGCTCTTTCAATTCGGCGGTCTGACCACCCTGGGGGTCAACACCATGATCATGGCCGGCCCGGCGGTGGTTTGCTACTATCTGTTCGGGCCGCTGGTGCACCGCCGCCGTGAGGTGGCCTTGGCCGCGGCGTTTGCCTGTGGATTTGCCAGTATCCTGTTGGCGGCGGTGGTGGCCGGGGCGGCCCTGATGTTCACGGAAGAAAATTTTCTGGAAGTCACGCTGCTGATCATCACGGCGCATGTCCCGGTCATGATCATCGAGGGGCTTATAACGGTGTTCTGCGTGGCGTTTTTCCGCCGGGTTCAGCCGGACCTCCTGCCCGGAGTCCCGGAACGTGAGAACGCGGCCTGATCGAAAGGAAGAAGGCATGAAGATTGATGGGGTTAAGCATCACCGAAGGACCTATGCGTGGGGTGGGTTTGGGGGGATTTTAATGCTGGTGTGCCTGCTGGTGCCGACCACGGCAATGGCCCACAAGGTCACGGTTTTTGCCTGGGTGGAAGGCAATACCGTTCACACGGAAAGCAAATTCAGCGGGGGCCGCGTCGCCAAGGATTCCCGTATCGAAGTATACAACACTGAAGGACAAAAGTTGCTGGAGGGCCGCACCGACGATCAGGGACGCTTCACATTCCAGGCCCCTCGCCAGGAAGCCTTGCGGATCGTTTTGATCGCCGGGACCGGCCACCGCAACGAATGGCGGGTGGCCGCCGAGGAATTCACCGACGCACCTTCCGCCCCCCCGGCTTCGGTCACAACAGGCACAATGCCGCTACCTTCCTCCACGGGCCAGGCCGGGAACGGCACGCTGACCGTGTCCCCCGTCGAGCTCCAGGCCCTGATTGAGCAGGCACTGGACAGGAAACTGGCCCCCATCATGCACCGTTTGGTAGCGCTTGATAAGGGGCCTTCCCTGAGCGATATCATCGGCGGGATCGGCTATATCATCGGGTTGGTGGGCTTGGGAACCTATATCCATTCACGGCGGAAAACCGGATGACGTCATGATTGCCGAACCTCTGGCCTATGGTGATTCTTTTCTGCATCGCATCGATCCCCGTCTGCGCATCACCGCCGCGGTTTTATTCTCCTGCACCGTAGCGGTATTTCACGCCCTTGTGGCCTTGGTGGCCGCCGGCCTGATGGCAGGGTTGCTCCTTTCCCTGTCCGGCCTTGATTTGCGGGAGATCAGGCGCCGACTGGCTGTGATCCTGGGCTTTTTGCTACTGCTATGGTGTATGCTCCCTCTGACCTACGAGGGCGATATCGTGGGACGCATCGGTCCTCTCAATCTTTATCGACCGGGGATTTTACTATCCGCTCAAATTACCCTGAAGTCCCTTGCCATCATTACCGTCTTCACCGCCCTGGTGGCCACGATTCCCGTCAATACCCTTGGGCAGTCCTTGGCCCGACTGGGTGTTCCTGCCAAACTGGTCTATCTGTTATTGATGTGCTACCGGTATATTTTTGTTATTGAGCTGGAATATCATCGCCTGGCCGCGGCCATGAAGATCCGGGGCTTTCGACCGCGGACCAATCTTCATACCTATCGCAGTTACGCTTACCTGGTGGGCATGCTTTTTGTGCGCGCGGCAGGCCGGGCGGACCGGGTGTATCAAGCCATGCGCTGCCGGGGATTCGACGGCCGCTTTCACTCCCTGGCCACCTTCCCGGCCCATCCGGCCAATCAATGGTTTGCGGCGGTCGCGGCATCTGCTATGATCACCCTGCTTTGGCTGGAGTGGGTCTACTGAAGACGCCGCCCCGCCCTCAGGCATAATCCTTCCCATCCGGTGAAAGGGTAACCTATGACCGCGGCAAAGAAACCATTGCCGGTGGTGCTGGTGGCGTCCGGAACGGCCACCGGGGCCCATGAGGTCTACCAGGAAATCGAAGCGGCCTGTCGTCGTCGATTTCCGGGATGCACTTTTTCCCTGGCCTTTTCCTCGCGCGCTATTCGCAAACAGATGCAATCCCGGGAAGAACATACCTGGACAACCCCGGAAACGGTCCTGCAGCACCTGCATCGGTCAGGCCATCGAAAAGTGGTGGTCCAATCCCTGCACTTAATCTGCGGCATTGAATTTCACCACATGGTTTGGTCGGCGGCCCGCAGCCCGTTGAACATCCATCTGGGGCTGCCGCTGCTGGCGCACCCGGAGGATTTCGAGAGCGCGCTGGATTGGATCGCCGACGTATGCCCCCCGCATGATGAGGATAGGCTTGTGCTGGTGGGCCATGGAACGGCGCATCCGGCCTGGATGGCCTATGCGGTCCTGGACCACAAGATAGCGGCCCGTTTCGGTCATAAGGTGGTTTTGGGACAAGTACGCGGCGAACCCTCCCCGTCCGCCGTGGCGGCCCGGTTGGCAGCGGAGGGCTGCCGACGCGTCCATTTGCGGCCGTTCATGCTGGTGGCCGGAGCCCATTTCATGCGGGACGTGGCCGGTCGTCAACCGACATCATGGCAGTCTCTGCTGGAAAAGCAGGGCCTAACCGTTATTCCCGAGGGAGAAGGCTTGGGTTCGCACCCGGCGATTATCGACGTTTTCGGCCGCCATATCGAAGCGGCCCTGGCACTCCCCCCCTTGAAACTGGATTGAGAGCGGTTGGTGACAACGACATCAAAAGCAACGCCTGTTATTGCATTGCGGGACATTTATTTCGGGTATCCCCATGGGCCCCAAATCCTCAAGGGGCTGAATTTCGATCTCTTCCCCGGTGAGCGCGTGGGCCTGGTGGCGCCCAACGGTAGCGGCAAAACAACGCTTTTCCATATCATCATGGGGCTGCTGAAACCAACCCGCGGCCGAATTGCCCTGTTTGGCCGGCCGGTGGAAAAGGAAGCGGATTTCGCAGCGGTGCGCAGCCGCATCGGCTTGCTGTTCCAGGATGCCGACGATCAGCTTTTCAGCCCGACGGTATTGGAGGATGTGGCCTTCGGGCCCCTCAACCTTGGTAAAAGCCGGGAAGAGGCCCTTGATCTCGCCCAACGCACCCTGGCGCGTCTGGGGCTTGCCGGGTTTGAAGACCGGGTCACCTATCGTCTTTCAGGCGGTGAAAAGCGACTGGTCTCATTGGCCACCATCCTGGCCATGGAGCCCGAGGTTCTGCTGCTGGATGAGCCCACAACCGGCCTGGATGATAAAACGCGCCACACCCTGACCCATCTGATCAATGGGTTTGATTTGGCCTACGTGGTCATCTCCCACAATGCCCGTTTTCTCTCCGAGATCACAGCAAAAACCTATTCAATGGAAGACGGCCGCGTTCTTATGGATGAAGTCGTCCATTTCCACGAACATGTGCACGCCCACCGCCATGGACAGGTGCCGCATCGGCACGATTAGGCCAGTGGGATTATGAGTTATATCCCGCTGTAATTACGCCATTTTTATTTGGCACTGCCAGAAAAATATGGCGTTCTGTTGCCTGAATGCTACGATCCGAAACTGCTTTTGGAAGCCGTATTTTTCCCTTTCCTTGAGTTATAAGACGGATTTGCTTGATATGGCGGTCGCAGGCGCGGGCGACCTTATTCTTCGGTAAACTTTGCCAAAAATGGTATAATCCTTGCATTTCAGTCTCCGCTATGCCATTCAGTCATCCTATTATCAGTACCCTTTGCGGGTATCTCACAATGATGTCTGCCCCGGCAGCTAATCATTTTCATTATTGGGGAGGAGAAGCATGACGCAATCAATCTACAGCCTCTGTTTCATGTGCTCGGTACGGTGCCCGATCCGGGTCGAAGTCAAGGACGGGCAGGTGAAATGGATTGAAGGCAACCCTCACGTGGCTGGTATGGAAGGCAGTCTGTGCCCCAAAGGGGCGGCGGGGATTTCCCTGCAGTACGACGCCCAGCGCGTGCAAAGCCCGATGATCCGCGAGGGCGAACGCGGCGCAGGACAATGGCGCAAGGCTTCCTGGGACGAGGCCCTCGACTACGTGGCCGAAAAGCTCAAAACCATTATCGACACCCACGGGGGGCAGAGCGTGGTCCTCGGCGAGCGCGCCAACCTGGCCACCCATGTCAGCAAGACCTTTCTGAAGGCCATTAAGTCACCCAATCATTTTAGCCACGATGCGTTGTGCAAAGGCTCTGTCAACACGGCCTGCCGCAGCCTGTTCGGCTATACCGACGCCCAGATGGGCATGGACTACAAGAACGCGCGCCACGTCGTGCTCTACGGGCGCAACATGTTCGAAGCCGTATCGGTCAAGGAAGTCAACGGTCTGATGGGGGCCCTGGGAAAGGGCGCCAAACTGACCTATATCGACCCTCGTGTCACGATCACGGCCACCAAGGCGCATCGCTACTGGATGATCAGACCGGGGACGGATCTGGCGCTCAACTATGCCCTGATGCATGTCATCCTCGATGAACGCTTATATGATAGTGCCTTCGTGGATCGCTGGGTAGAAGGGCTGGCCGAACTTCAGGACTTTGTGCGGCCCTACACACCGGAATGGGCGGAAAAGGAAACCGGCATCGGCGCCGATGAAATCCGCAACCTGGCCCGCGAAATCAGCAAAGACAAGCCTTCGGTGATCTTCCACTACGGCTACCGCGGGGCGCATCATGCCAACGAGATCTACCTGCGGCGCTCGATCCTGATTCTCAACTGCCTCATGGGCAGCATCGAAACCCCGGGCGGCTTGTTTTTCAAAAAAGGTCCAGGGGCCGCCGGCGGCAAGCCGGCCCGCAAACTGGTGGAGCAGGAGTTGCCCAAACCCGACAAGCCGCGGTTCGACAAAGTGGGCACCCCGGATTTTCCCCTGCCTGACGCAGCCCACGGTGTGGGGCAGATGCTGGCCCCGGCCATCCTGAATGAAGACCCCTATCCGATCAAGGCCTTGATCATCAACCGCTTCGATCCCCTCAAATCGATCCCCGACACAAACGAGATGAAAGAGGCCCTCAAGAAGCTCGACCTGATCGTCGCGGTGGACGTCAATTACAGCGACCTGGCCTGGTATGCGGATGTCATCCTGCCCGAATCCACCTATCTGGAACGCACCGACTGCGTCCAGCAGGCCAACGGCTTGAAGCCCCAGATGTTCCTGCGCCGTCAGGCGGTGGGTCCGCGCTACGACACCCGGGAATATTCGGTGATCATGCGGCAGCTTGCCGAACGGTTGGGGATTGAACGATATTTTCCTTACACCACCATGGACGAACTGGTCGCGTGGCAGCTGGAGGGAACCGGATTCACCATGAAGGACTTCGAGGCCAAGGGATTTGTGGCCTACGGCAAGAACCAGATTTTCTGGGATCGCCTGGAAGACTTAAAATTAAAGACCCCTTCCGGCAAGATCGAATTCCGTTCATCGCTGCTGGAAAAGGCCGGTTTTGAATCCTTCCCGGCCTACACACCCGTTCCGGAAGACCGGAAAGACGTCTTCCGATTGGTGGTGGGCCGGGTGGCCTTACACACGCACGTGTCCACCCAGAACGTGCCCTATCTGAACGAATTGTTTTCGGAAAACGTTTTGTGGATCAATGCCGCCAAAGCGGCGGCGCTCGGCATCGGCAGCAATGATCTGGTGGAGATAACCTCCAAAGTCGGCTCCGGGACGCTCAAGGCTTACGTGACCGACATGATTCATCCGGAAGCCGTTTTCATGGTGCATGGCTTCGGGCATGAAGCCAAGCTGGCGGCACGCTGCTACAACAAGGGCATCTCCGACAGCGTGCTGCAGGAGAACATCACCGACCGCGTCGGCGGAAGCCCGGCGCTGCACGATACGTTTGTGACCGTGAAGGCGGCCTAACCGTTAGCGGATGAACCATACCGGAGGAATTTCATGAGTAAGTACTACCTCTTTCAGGATACCAAAAAGTGCATCGGCTGCAATACCTGCACGATCCAGTGTAAAAGCAATAAAAACCTGCCCTTGGGCCCCAAAATCAGCCAGATCATTCCGGTCGGGCCCAAGATGGTGGGCGGACTGCCCCGGGCGACCTATGTGTTCATGCCCTGTTTCCATTGCGAGGACCCCTGGTGCGTGGCAGCCTGTCCCACCGGCGCGATGCAGAAACGGGCCAAGGACGGCATCGTGTTTATCGACCACAGCCTGTGTGTGGGATGCAAAGCCTGCATCACCGCCTGCCCCTGGGGGGCCCCCCAGTGGAACCCGGAGACGGGTAAAACGGTCAAATGCGACTATTGCATGGACCGGGTGGATCAGGGCCTCAAGCCGGCTTGCGTAACGGTGTGCACGACCCATTGCCTGGAGTTCGGTACGGACGTGGACCAGATCGTCAACGTGCGCAAGCGGCGACATGCCGAAGCGGTGGCCGCCCTGGACAGCAACGCCCCCTGAGTTAAGGGGGGTAAGTGATGGAGAGGTTTGACATGACCGAGAAGACCTGTCCGGTTGCGCAGCTTATTCAACAGTTGGAACACGTGCTGGCCTCCGGCCGATTGCATGATGCCAAAAACCACCGGCGCGGCGAAGAAATCCGGGCCTTGCTCAACGATGTGGCCTGGGGCCGGGCCGGTCAGGACCATCTGCCGGCGATCCGGCAGCTGGCCGAGGAAATGTGCCGGGCGGAGGCCGACGATGCCGGGGACGAGACCGGCCAAAGCATCCTGCAGGCCCTTTCCGAGGCGGCGGAAGTTTTCCAAAGCCATATTGATACCCATAACTGCGCCAGCGGGGCATGCGTCCGCTTGGCGCCGGCCCCCTGCCAAATGACCTGCCCGGCCGGCATCGACGTGCCGACCTATGTGTCGCTGATCGGCGAGGGACGCGATGCCGAAGCCATCGAGGTCATCCGCAAGGACAACCCCTTCCCCTGGGTGTGCGGGCTGGTCTGTACCCGCCCGTGTGAATTCATGTGTGTCCGGGCGCGCATCGACAAGCCGGTTTCCATCAAATTCCTCAAAGCGTTTGCCGCGGAGCGGGCGCTTTCATGGGGACAGTACAAAAACCCGCCCAAGGCGCCGGACAAAGATCAGGCCATCTGCATCGTGGGGGCGGGGCCGGGGGGCATGAGCGCCGCCTATTATCTGGCCCTCAAAGGCTATCGGGTGCGGGTCATCGAAGCCCAGCCCAGCGCCGGCGGCATGATCCTGCTGGGGATCCCCCGCTACCGCCTGCCGCGGGAAGTCATCGACCGGGAAGTCGCCATGCTGCAGGATCTGGGGGTGGAATTCGCGTTCAACACGCGACTCGGTGAGGATGTTTCCTTCGATGATTTGCGCAAGGAGGGCTTTGCGGCCTTCCTGCTGGCCATCGGGGCGCATAAAGCCTACCGGCTCGGCATTCCCGGGGAGGACGACTATCCTCAGGTCTTGGACGCGATCACTTTCCTAAGGGCGGTGGCGTCTGGGAAAACGCGCGGTGCCCGGCAAGCGGGTGATCGTCATCGGCGGCGGCAATGTGGCCATCGACGCGGCCCGTACCAGCCTGCGTCTGGGGGCGGAATCGGTTATCCTGGCCTATCGGCGGACACGGCATGAAATGCCGGCGGACGAGGAGGAAGTGGAACAGGCCGAGGAAGAAGGCGTGGAAATGCGCTTCCTCACCATCCCCGAAGCCGTGGTCGGGCGAAACAACCATCTCGAAGGCTTGCGCTGTCTGAGGGCGGAACTGGTGGCCCAGGAAGGCAGCACGCGGATGCGCCCGGTGCCGGTCAAAGACAGTGACTTCATCATCGAAGCGGATGCCGTTATATCCGCCATCGGGCAGCAGGTGGACAGCAGCGGCCTTGCTCCCCTGGAAGGTCTGGACTGGACCCGCCGCAGCACGATCAGCGCTAATATGGTCAGCATGGAAACATCCCTGCCGGGTGTTTTTGCGGTGGGGGATGCGGTAACGGGGCCCGCCACGGTGATCGAGGCCATCGGCGCCGGCAAGCGGGCGGCGGAAGGGATCGATCGCTATCTGCACGGCATTCCCCAACCCAAAATGCCGCCGGTCCCTGTCCGGCGCGGCCGGATTCCTTACAAGAAGCTCTCCGCCACCCAGAAAATGAAGGCCAAGCGGCCGGGGATGCCCCTGCTCAATATCGACCGGCGTCGGACCACCTTCCAGCAGGTGGAACTGGGCTATGACGAGCAGGATGTGCGTGAGGAAGCCGGACGCTGCCTGCGCTGCGATATCTGCCTGCGCTGCGGCAAATGCGTTGAAATCTGTCGTGACAGGATGGGGGTCAATGCGCTACAAATGGGCTATTTCGATTTCGACCATCCGGTGGAAACCGATTTCCGGGAAACTGCCGAGCGTTGTATTCTCTGCGGGGCCTGCGCGGCCAACTGCCCCACCGGCGCCATGCAGATCGAGGATCGTGACGGCGAGCGGGTATTGTCCCTGTGCGGCACGGTGCTCAATCGCGAGCCCCTGACCGCATGTGCCGTTTGCGGCACCCGGATGGAACCCTTCCGCTATCTGGAATACGTACGCAAACGCACCAAAGGGGTCGGTCCCCTGGTGAACAATCGCCTGTTATGCGATGCCTGCGGCCGCATGGAGGCCGCCCGGGCCATGCAGCCCGAGCAATAGGTATCGGCCTGACTCGAAAGGAGGCGGGGGCATGGTTTTCCGCAAAGGGCAGAAAGTTGAACTTTATCGCAAGTCCGACGATGAGAGTTGGGCGCCTTTCATGGATGAATTCATCGGGCTCCATGGGATCGTTACCGACCCGGACACGGCCATCAACGATCCGGATGCCCTGGTGGAGATCAGCCTGGAGGGCAAGGGGACGCATCGATTGCCCCAGGACTGCCTGCGCGCCCTCGACTGACCTGCCGGCAGCAGGGTAAACCGGCGATTGCTTTATGCCGAGGGCCCCGAACCCGATACGAAGGGGGTCAAGAACGGCGCAGGGTGCCGCGCCGCATTCATTTGGAATGGTTTAAGGAGTGGAATCCGTGATCACCGTCACCATCGACGATAAACACCTGGAAGCTGAAGAAGGGCAGACCGTGATGGAAGTCGCTCGGGCCAACCAGATCGCGCTGCCTGCCCTCTGCTATCATCCGGCGCTCAAACCATCGGGGGCCTGCCGGCTGTGTGCCGTTGAGCTTAAAGGCAAGAGCGGCCGACCCACGACCATGCTGGCCTGCGTGCTGCGGGTCAAAGAGGGTTTGGCGGTCCGAACCACGGGAGAATTGGTGGCCCGTGCCCGTCGCCAGGCTTTCGAGCGGTTGTTGATGCTGGCGCCCCAGTCCGAAGCCGTGCGCGAACTGGCTGTGGCCTGGAATGTCGATCTCGGCCCCCGGCCGGACGGCTGCATCCGTTGCCGCCTTTGCATCCGGGTTTGCAGTGAAATCGTTGGCCCCGGCGCCCTGGTCATGCACAAGCGCGACGGCATCAATCTGGTGGAGCCCATCGAAGGCCGCTGCATCGGATGCGGCACCTGTGTCAATATCTGCCCCACCGATGCCATCCGAATGGAAGACAAGGACAACGTGCGTACCATCGCGATCCGCGATGAGGTGATCGGCCGCCATCCTCTGGAGCGTTGCGAAGGCTGCGGCGCCCTGTTTGCCACCTCGCGTTTTCTCGATCATATCCACGACCGGGTCACCCCCCATCCCGACCTCAAGGAGCACCATCGTTACTGCTCCACCTGCAGCAAGCTGTTTTCCGATCGTGTGCGCGCCGCCGGGCGGCGGAAATGAGCCAGCGGCGCGGCCTATTCTCCATTTATCGATAATGAAGACCAGGAGTGGCGGTCGCGGTGTGAATCCCGCTGTCGGGTTTTAGGCCGGGAAGGGTTCGAAAGGCGCTCGGTGGCGGCGTCCGGTGCGGGCCTCCCATTGCGCCAATTTGCGCCGGTAGGTTGGACTCATTTCGAAAACAGGTTCACGGGCGCCTTGTTTGGTTTTCTGAGCCCAGGCCCACCAATTATCCTTGATGCGGAAATTGGCATAGTCGGGGTGCTGCATCACCAGGAACTGGAAGATCAGTTCGATATGGGGCTGCTCGAGTTCATCCGGCCCCATGGCATGCAGCGAGACGCCGTCGGATTTTTGTTTACCCTCCGCTTTTTTACTGCTGTAGGTCCACTGCAAATCGTCGAACAAAAGCCATCCCCCGGGCAGAAGCAGCTTGTCCATCAAAAAGAAGGCGGCACTGTCGATGGTCCAGTTCTTGGCGCCGTCCAAAAAGCAGAAATCATAGAGGGGACGACAGGTCCGGTTACGGGTCTGTTCGGCGATCTTGCGTTTTAAAAACCAGGTATAGCTGGTGTGCTCCCGCACAATGGTGACCTGGGGCGCCAACCCGGTACGCTCCAGCAGATCTTCGATGGCCGGCTCCTGCCATTCGCGCGCTGGCTCAAGATCCACAGTGGTCAGGTGGCCGTGGCCGACTTCTTCTAACGCCGCGGCGATATAGCAGCTGGAGGCGCCGTGCCCGAACCCGAGCTCCAGGCATTGGCGGGGTTTCGTTTTCAGGACGAAGTCGTAGATGTCCCGGGCCAGTTCCGGCATGATAAAGGGAACGCCTTCAATCTGCCGCTGAACGGTCTCAAGTTGCATGCTAAGGGCCTATTCGATAAAATTTATAAGTGGATAGTCAGTCTATTTTACGTTCAGTGGGGGTGTTGTTATTACCATTCTCAATCGCGTCCGTACGTTCCGGATCAGGTGGAGGATTCTCACCCTGTTCGGCCGGGCCCGGACCTTCGGCTTTGCTGGTATCATTTCCCCAGCCCTTACGGCGCCAGTAATCGTCGCGGTAGGTGGAATTATTTCCATCCTCCCCGACAGGGCCGGCCTCTTCACCTTCAGTGGGCGCTGTTTCACCTTTTTCGATAGCGCCCGTATTTTCGCGTTTGGCAGGGCCAGTCTTTGATTGCGGCTCATCGGGCGGTGTTTCCGAAAGCCCCTCCACGCGTTCGGCACCGGGCGGCGGCGGCCCATCCGTGAAATGTTGAACACCATTTTTATCAACCCACTGGTAGATTTCACCTGAAACAAGGTCGGGCCCTAGGCCGAAGATAAAAATGAGTACCGCCAAAAATAGATTCATGTTTCATGACGAAACCCTCGCAGCTTTCTGAAGAGATTTGTTAGGTTTAATGGCAGCTGGGAGACCTGGATTGCGAGCTGAAATATCTGGCTACCAGGATAGTCTCCCGAACAAGTTGCCTTAGTTGTTGGGTGTTCTCAGCATTTGTTTGAATTCACTATCGCATAAGGTGTTTAATCCTTCAACATAGATATGCCCGCGAGCAGCGGCGGCGAACGTCCTATCAAAGCAAGGAGGGAAAAAGGGACATTGATTAAGAGTGAAGAGTTTGGTTTGTACTCACGTTCCCAACTTGCCTTCATTCCGGAGATCAGCAAGGCGGTAAACCAGGGCGACACGCTGGAGATCGATCTGGGAAAAGGCGTTGTTCAGAACACCACCTCAGGCGAGCCGTTCTCCTTTACGCCTTACGATGCGTTCATCATGGACATGATCCGGGAAGGCGGCATTATCAACTACGCCTACAAAAAACACTTGGAAACGAGGTGGCCCGAGGGGAAGGAATAGGTCTATGAGGATGACGTCTAAACTTAATTAAAAAACAAGCCGTTCCCAGCATGGCTGGAAACGGCAATTTCTTAGAAAATTTTAGGCTGTTACTATCGTTTAAATTTCTTCCTTCCTAAGCCGGCAAGTCCGATCAAGCCTGTCCCCAGTAAAATGATCGTACCCGGTTCAGGAACGGGAGCGACCTGGGCCCTTGCAATGAGATCTTGAAAATCCTTATCGCCGCCCTGCAACCAGAGATCTTCAAATCCAACGATATATTCGTTGTCGAATTCGAGAACCCTGTAAATGACAGCTTGGTACGGTGTAATTTCAGAGTACATTCGGTTTGCCGAATCGCCGTTAGGGTCGAGATAAAAACCAAATGTTACCGGCCCACCAAAGTCCTCATCATATGAAGCGCCGGAAACGGCAGAACCAGCAAAAATAGCCGTGGCATTATTGGGATCCGCCACATCGTACCATCCGAAAATGTTACGTGGGGCATATCCAGCATATTCTGCAAGCAGATCTGCCTGAATTCCAGACCCGGTAAATGTCTGCTGGCTTAAGCGTTTAAGTGTCAAGGTCGAAACACCGCTGTAAATACTCCCCAGCAAAGAATCGGCGTTGTTCATCAGGACATTTTCGATGTTTCCCGGCGGTGTCCCATCCCACGAAGTTCCGAAGGTAAGATCATATTAGGGGTGGCGAATGACATGACAGTGCCGTAGCAGTCGTGCTGGACAATAAAAAGGCCATCAGGACGCAGGTAAGTAATAGGAGGTGTTTTTTCATTTGATTAGTCCTCGGTAAGAATTGGGTTATCTCAAAATTATTGAAAGCAAAGGGTGTGCCAATAAAAAAACGACATAATAACAAATTGTTATGAAAAAAACCTTGATAAAGTAGTAAAAAATTACCATGAAAAACTGATAAATTCTTTATCCTATAGGGATATTTTTACATAAGGGGAACAGGCCAATTCCTACGGGTGTTTCAGATTGGATTTAAGGTGTGAAAGTCAAAGGATTGCTGGTGGTTCGGCCTCTATGATGGGCGATTGCCAGGCCACTTGAGCACCCCTCTTGGGCGGAGTTTGCCTGTTGTTCAGCTATACAGAAATCATCGTCAGGTAGCCTGATGACGATGGACTGACAGGCATTTTCAGATGCGTTTTTCCGCCGATGCCAAGCGCCATCGGAGAAAAGATCAGGACTTGGAGCGAAACAGGAAGAGCTTATCAAGCCCCATATCGCATAGTGGAGGTGTATCAATTAAAAACTAAATGAATCCAAAAAGAAAGCGGGCTTTCGATGTTTACCGAAAGCCCGCTTTCTTTTGTGGTAGGCACGAGTGGATTTGAACCACCGACTTCTACCGTGTCAGGGGGATTCGGGTAGTTGGTCTACCTGAATATATAGGAAAAATTGATGATAACATTGGTAACAGAAGCATGTGTTACCAATCGTCCGAACTCTTTTTGAAAAGTATCGCCTTATCCAACTATTTTGTCAATGTAATCGAGTTGGCGTTCAAATAGCTTCCCGTATCCGATGCGAAGTTTATAAGTTCAGGGTATCCCCTGGATGCTCAGCAATGCTGGCGATACGATACCCTTGATACTCTGCCCCTCATATGCTCACCGTACCTCTTTTATTTTGGGCGTTTAAAACGCTCTCTTCAGTCCTTTCAGCTCCGAAATTATTGGAGCAACCTCCCTATCAGATTTGATTAAAGCTTAAACAGGTTCCTGCCGATAATCTGAAAGTCGGTCGGCCAAGTAAATAGGGCTGATTCCTGCCAAGCTCGATAGATAATATTCCACCTAACGGGTTTTCAGAGGTCAGGTCCCGTCAAATGAACCCAGCGCAGTCAAGAAATGCAGACCTCATTTTAGGGCATCCGGCTTTCCGTTTTTTCTTATTATTAAAACTTTGGAGAGAAAGGGTAGTTGTTGAATGAAAAAGCGATCACTGCAATTCAAACTCATTGTCGGCGGCATGCTAATTGTTTTGATTCCCTTGACGATCGTGGGATTTTTCGCGGTCGATAAGTCCTCCAAGGCCTTGGTCAACATGGGCGTCGGCAACGCCGAGCTGACCGCCCAGACGATTGCCAACATGGTCGACCTGGTGCTGGCCGAAGAAATCAAGCTTGTGGATGAATTGGCGGCCGACCCGGCAACGGTGGACGCGGCGGATGCCGTGGCCACCACGGGGGTCGCCGGTGCGGCCGATACCATTGCGGTGTTGGACCGCAAGCTGCAAGCCGCCATGAAGAAGATCGGCAAAGACTACGAGGGGCTTTTCGTCACCGACACCAAAGGGGTCATTTTTGCCGACGGCATCGGGGGCAAGTACAAGGGCATCGACGTGTCGCCGCGGTCCTATTTCCAGGAAGCTGTCGCGGGAAAAGCGGCCGTTTCCGATCCGGTCAAGTCCAAGGCGACCGGCAGTGTCGTGGCCCCCGTGGCCGTTCCTGTCTATTCCCCTTCCGGTAAGATCGTCGGCACGGTGGCCGCCGTGCTCGACATCAATTTCCTGGTCGAGAAAATCACGTCGATGAAGATCGGCCAGACAGGCTATCCGGCCATCATCAGTGACGACGGTCTAACGGTGGCGCACCCGAATAAAGACCTTATCCTGGAACTCGACCTGAGCCAGGTGCCGGAATTGGCCGTCCTGTACAAGGCGATCAAAGCCAGCAAGACGGGCATGGTTGAATACATCTTCAAGGATGTTCCCAAGATCGGCGGCTTCGCCCAGACGAACGTGGTGGACTGGCATGTCCTCGTGACCCAGAACGCGGATGAATTCCTGGCCGCCGCCCACACCATCCGCAACGTCATCCTTATGGTAGGGACCGGGTTTCTGGCTTTGACGATCCTGGGCGTCCTGTTCTTTGCCCGGACCGTCAGCCGGCCGATCAATCGCATCGTGGCCATGCTCAACACCGGGTCCGACGAGGTGGCCTCGGCTTCGGGCCAGGTTTCTGCGGCCAGCCAGTCCCTGGCCGAGGGGGCTTCGGAGCAGGCGGCCGCCATAGAGGAGACCTCCTCCTCGCTCGAGGAAATGGCCTCCATGACCCGCCAGAACGCCGACAATGCCGGCCAGGCGGACAAGCTGATGCGTGATGCCAACGACATCGTGGGCCGGGCCCGCCGGGAGATGGACGAGTTGACCGCCTCCATGAGCGAGATCTCCAAGGCCAGCGAGGAAACCCAGAAAATCGTCAAGACCATCGACGAGATCGCTTTCCAGACGAATCTTTTGGCCCTGAACGCCGCGGTCGAAGCGGCCCGCGCGGGCGAGGCCGGCGCCGGATTCGCGGTGGTGGCGGACGAGGTGCGCAATCTGGCCATCCGGGCTGCCGAAGCCGCCAAGAACACCTCCAATCTGATCGATGATACGTCCGGCCGCATCCAAAACGGTGCCGGGCTGGTGGAAACCACCCATAAAGGCTTCCGCGAGATCGCCGAGGCCAGTCGCAAGGTGAGCGACCTCGTGGCGGAGATCGCCGCTGCTTCCAGCGAGCAGGCCCAGGGGGTCGAGCAGATCAACACGGCCATCTCCGAGATGGACAAGGTGGTCCAGAACAACGCCGCCACGGCCGAGGAGTCGGCGTCGGCCTCGGAGGAGATGAGCGCCCAGGCCGAACAGCTCAAAGCCATCGTGGACAGTCTGGCGACGATCGTGTCGGGCGGTCGCGAACAAGGCGCCGACCGCGGCAGTTCCCAAGCCCGGATATCCGGATCGTCAACCAGACCGGCGCCGAAGTCCGCTACCGCAAAAGCCAGCAAGGACGGGCAAGCTGCCACAACTGCCGAAAAAGCCATCCCCTTCGACGAGAATGACGCGTTTGGGAATTTTTAAATGACCTACCCCGCTGCGGCCGGTGGACGCTAATGCCCCAATGGAGTGTCCGCCGGCCGCATATCGATCTGCAAAGGACATGCGATATGGATGAAAACAAGGCAGGCAAATACTTGACGTTTAAACTGGCCGACGAGGATTATGGCATTTCGTTGCTCAAGGTGAGGGAAATCATCGGCATGATGCCGATCACCAGCGTGCCGCGTACCCCGGAGTTTATCAAAGGGGTCATCAACCTGCGCGGCAAGGTTATCCCGGTCACCGATCTTAGGCTTCGTTTCGAAATGAATGAAAACGCGTACACGGATCGGACCTGTATCATCGTCGTGGAGGTATCAAGCAGGGAGACAATCATCCAGGTAGGCATCGTCGTGGATGCCGTTACAGAAGTGCTGCCAGTCAAGGCCGAGGAAGTCGAGCCGGCACCCGAATTTGGCGCCAAAGTGGACACGCAGTACATTCTGGGCATGGCCAACATGGATGGGGCTGTCAAGATCCTCTTGGACATCGATCGCGTTCTAACGGCGGACGAGATCGCCGAATTGGAAAAGGCGGCGTGAGCAGTCTTCAAAAATAAGAAAACAAAGCTTTAATCAACCAATGGGCGGGTGTTCTACAACATTGTTTGATGCCTGTTAATTTGGCTTTGGTTAGCCAAATCATTTGGTATCCAAAACCATCCTGACGGTTTTGGCCAGATCGGCGTATGTAATGGGCTTCCTAAGAATGGCATATGCCCCTATGGTTTCCATTGCTTGCGTATTGAGCGCCTCGCTAAACCCGCTGCAGAGAATGATGGGGATATCCGGGCGAATGGATCTCATTTGGCTGGCCAGTTCATCGCCGGCCATCTTTGGCATGGTCATGTCGCTGATGATCAGATCGTATTTTTGAGGATCCGAGCGGAAGGCCTCTATGGCGTCGATGGCGCTTGCTCTGGTTTCCACCCGGTAGCCAAGCCTTTCCAGTAGATCACGGCCAAGGTCGATCAACGATTTCTCATCGTCCACAAATAAAATGCTTTCCCATCCGGTGGGCAATTCCTGCGCATGTTCTTCGTAGGTTTCAGTAAAGGTTCCAACTACCGGTAAAAACACGTTAAACGTCGTACCAACTCCAGCTTCGCTATAAACCTTGATGCTGCCCCCGTGATCTTTGACGATGCCGTGGACCGTGGAAAGTCCCATACCAGTCCCTTCGCCGGCCGGTTTGCTGGTGAAGTAGGGTTCGAAAATCCGGTCCGCAAGGTCGGGCGCGATGCCGCTCCCGGTATCGGCAACGGTGAGTTTAAGATACCTCCCCGGTTTCATATCAGGATAGGCCATCGAATCCTGTTCGCTTATCGTGGCGGTGGTCAGGCCAACATCCAGCACCCCGCCGGTGGTTTTCATGGCGTAATGGGCGTTGGCGCAGAGGTTCATGACAATCTGGTGGATCTGGGTCTCATCGGCAAAGACGGGTGCAAGCCTCGGCAGAATGTTCTCCCTGATCTCAATGGTCCTGGGAAGCGTAGCTTTGAGAAGTTTCAAAGCCTCCCCAATGCTTCGGCTGATATCTATGGGCCTCTTTTCCGATTGGCCCTGACGGCTGAAAGTAAGAATCTGATTGACCAGGTCTTTCGCGCGGCGGCCGGCCAGAGAGATCTGGTCAATATACTGTTTCAGGCCGGTACCCGCCGGGCTTTCCAGGGCAGCGAGATCGGCATATCCCAGGATGGCGGCCAATATGTTGTTGAAATCGTGGGCGATGCCGCCGGCCAGCGTTCCCAGCGATTCCATCTTCTGGGCATTTCGCACGTGTGCTTCCATCTTGAGGCGTTGTTTCTCGGCTTTTTTCTTCTCGGTTAGATCCTGTACAAAAGTAACGCCATAAACTTCATTGTTAAATTCAAGACGGTTTACGGTAATCATGACCGGCATTTGGGAACCATCTTTGCGCTGATGAACACTCTCGAAATTAGCGGCACCGCTTTCACGCAGCTGCAGCCACAACAGCTTTCTGGCCTCGACGGATAGACCCCGGTCGACCTCCAGGATGTTCATCCGGCAAAGTTCATCGTGGGTATAACCGAGGTGTTGGCAGGCATGCGCGTTGACGTTGGCAATGCGCCCGTCTTCCTTTGTCAGGAAAATCCCGAATGAAGCCCTTTCGAACATGAATTTCGCGATGCGCAGCGATTCCAAGAGGCGTTTGCGGTCCGTGATGTCATTGATAAGGGCCATAGAGTAACGGTGGCCCTCAAATTCGATTAGAGTTGCCGTAACTTCAACCGGAAAAAGCGAGCCGTCCTTCCGACGATGTAAGCTCTCAATCGTGACGGAGCCGGCAGCGCAGATTCGTTGCCAGGCATCCGGCCATCTGTCCTGCGTCTCCATAGGATCGATATCGAATACGGTCATCCCCAGGAGCTCTTCCTGGGTATATCCAAGGGAGTCGCATGCCTTACGGTTGGCGTAAATGATGCGACCGTCTTGATTCAATCTAAGAGCGCATACCGAGGCGTTATCCAGGCAAAATTTTGCCAGCCTGCCCTCCCATACATCCCCAGTTGCGGAATTGCTCTCCGTGTTTTCCATACCGCCCTCCGATTTATTGCCAAACCAAAATCAGTTTATGGAATACCACTTTTATGTCAATAATTTTATAGCAATATTAAGCGTGTCCGAGTTTTGCAAAATAAAAAACGGATTAGAATTGGGGGTGGGGGGAATTGAATAAATGAGTTGCAATTGAAAAGTCGTAATACGTCGCCACCGATTTCTCAGCGGCGTAATCAGTGTAGCTGAGTCTGGTGTAAATCATCGCCCAGGTCGATGGAGAAATGGGCTACCTCTTCGTCCTGGATTAAATGCGATGCGATTGTTTTATCGTTTGCAGAGATGACCTTGCATAGGCTCTGGTTTAGATCCGGATCGGCGTTGAACAGGATTTCCAGGCCGCCAGGTATCAAGTGTCTCGGGATTTTGATGATCAATCCGTCCTTTGCCTGCGAGAATTTGATTTGCATGAATAATATCCATCGGTGTTAAAAGTTGTGACCCTGCACTCGTTAACTTTTTTTAAATGTGGAAATATGAAGTACGTCCCCTTGGTAGTCCCGACCCTAAATGGTCCCCGACCCTAAAGGGTCCCCAATCCATTCACCAGACAAATCAAAAAAGTTGTAGTTTTCCTTGCATTGTTTAGAAATATGGAAATCTAAAGAGCGGCCCGTCCCCGTCCTAATTGTGAAAATCATCAGGAATACAGCACGCAGAGAACAACTCACCGAAGTCATGAAACTGGGTGCGTCGATAGACTATAATACCGTTTTGATTACCAGAGCCATCGTATAAATATTTTTGTTCTTTGTACTCTGGTATCCCGGCCACGTTTAAATAACTAAGATGATTAATATACATGACGTAGTTTTCTGGATACACCAACTCATCGACAGGGAAATCGTTTCGAATAACTTGATCATTGGAAAAGCGATGATTAACATGGTCAAAATCAGACTGAACATGGAATTCGTATGATCTTTTCTTAATTTTGTAGAGGATTAAAGCTTCGTCTGGACTAAGCTGTTTGAGTATTTCAACAAATGCAGGATGAGCAGTCGATGCCGTTTCCCTGTCAAGTGCCCGGGCAAGAATATTGATGAACATTTCAGCCAAAAGAGAATCATCCTCGAGAAACCGCAGACCTTCCAAGACAGGACCAGAGAGTTGAGGAGAAACTTCCTGAAGGGTTTTGCCATCGACCTTTCCATGCACGCGTTTAAGGAAAGTTAGGTATCGGTCATGCAAGTTTCCCAAATACTCGAACGGAGCAAGCATGAACCTAGGAAGTCTTTGCAACAGATTCGAGACCAGCGCCAACCTCTCGCGCTGAAGGCTGTACAAGATCTTTGTATAGCTCTTTGATTGGAAGGAAATTAGAGAAATCATCAATGCGAGTCATGGGCGCCTCATTTTGTAGATACGTTGTAATCAGGTATCTGATTCATAGACGATTTATTCGGTCGGTTAGGCCTGAAGTTTATAAGTTTAGGGCGTCCCCTTGAAACCTCCTGAACAATTAATAATTAAGATGCGACCCTTAAGGGTCCGACCCTCAAGGGTCCCCAACCCTCAAGGGTCCCATTGTGATTTCATAAAGAAGCGCAGACTTCCTTTAGGTTCTGATTAAATACCTGACATCAGCACCCATATAGGCAGCAAAAACTGCAATACCTAAACCAATCAATTGCAGAAAAAATGGGTTTTTAGCTTCCGACCAATGAAGTATTAAAAATAAAAAAGAAACTGGTGATACAAGAATGCAAATTAGGCCCCACCATATACTCTGTTTGAATGCCGCAATCAGGAATCCTATGCCACCTATTATGAATAATAGAACTCCAAAATAAGCTAA
The DNA here is from genome assembly GCA_963730675.1 of uncultured delta proteobacterium. Taxonomy (GTDB): domain Bacteria; phylum Desulfobacterota; class Desulfobacteria; order Desulfobacterales; family UBA5852; genus JABZFP01. Next base: position 130,373 of record CAVSSY010000009.1, read on the forward strand.
TATTTCCATTCCGCTTCCAATCTCACTATGAAGTTTATAAGTTTAGGGCGTCCCCTTGAAACCTCAGGCCGCCGGGTATCAACGTGTCCGGAATTCTGATGATCAATCCGTCCTTGGCCTGCGAGAATTTAATTTGCATAAATAATATCTTCCGGTGTTGGGATTTGAGATTTGGCCCTCATTAACTCTTTTCAAATGTGGAAGTACGAAGTGCGTCTCTTGTCGGCCACCAGTAAGAAGCGAAAAAATTATGTTAGAAATACCATACTAGCTCCGACGTCTGCCTCTATGGATTGAATAAACTGGTCTATATTATCAAACTCTACAAAATCTAATAAAAAATAATCGTCCTTCTGTTTACCTTGCTTATCAACGTATGCGTAGCGAACTTCCAGTTGGAAATTATTATCAATCTTCTGTGGCGTAACATCTTTATAGAAATCAGTAGAATAAATTTTATCGAACGAACTGCACACAATTACTGGGAATTCCAAAACGGCTTTAGGTCCACTTCGAAATTCCTTAAGTTCTGGAACGGAAACTGGACGGCCAGACATTGAAACCATTGCATTCAAAGCTTGATTTAAAGCTTTGTAAAATGGGTCATTTTCAATTGCCTTAGCAGGATTGGTTGAGAATATTTTAGCCACTTTTTCACTACTTGCTAAATAGTGATGCATTTTAGTATACATATTATCGGGGCGAAAAATTTTATTACATACTAGGTTAAGCGCGGATTCTTGATCTTTTTCAGCAAACCAAAATACAGAATAAGAAGGAACAAACTTGCATTCGATAAATAACCTAACAGCTACATGATATCCACTTTCTGAACCATGGTTGATTATAGGCCATATTTTTTCTGCAATCAGATCAATTTCACGAGCTTTATTTTGGGTTTGATCCATGTAATATGGGCTCACGATAACGTGCCAATTATTATCGGATAGCCAGCGCGCTACTTTTGAATGGAAATTATTGCCGCTATTTTCGATTAATTTGACTATTTCTTTTGGTAAAACCATAAAAGAATTTTCCATTAAGTGTAAATTTAGAGTGAATTATAAATGAAATATCATAATTTTTAAGCCTGCCTGTTATGATTTAAATACTCGTTAACAAGCCATCCCTTTGATGTCACCTGAACAGTTTTTCGGCGCTTGTCGCCATCATCTTGAAGAGCTTACGACAAGTCCGGCTGCCTCGAGGTCTCTTACATGAGGACGAAATGCTGCAATGCTATTAAATTGAAAATGTTCAAAATCGCTAGGTGCAAAAGAACCATCAATTGCAATAGCATCCTCAAAAACACGCCACGCTCTTGGGCGTAGCTGTGCCCTCACAGATTCGTAGGCCTTATTGATTGTATCATTCAACCAAACATTGAAGGATTGTTTTTTTTCTATGTCGTCTGTTGGCTCTGTATTGTCAGCGATCCATTGGCAATACTCATCCGCATGACCAAGTAGGCTTCTTAGATTATAGAATAGAATTTCATACAATCTTGAAAAGTCATCTTTATGGAGCGGCAGATATGATGTGCGCTCTTGAGAAAAAAACTGAACACGAGAGTCAAATATATCCCCTACAAATGCTTTATTAATACCTCGAATTTCGATTGGATGGTTTAGTAAGCCTTCCAAGCGGGGAGATGACGCTATACCTAATACTATCCCTAAGGCTCCACACAAAACCCACCTTAAACCTGGGATGTTAAGCAGTTCGTCACGCAGAGCTTCAATTTGACGGCGTGCGGTCTCTGAAGTTTGCAGTAACTCTAAGTTGTCAATTACACAAACGACTCCTCCGGTATCAGGTGTAGGGAAAATGGATTTTAGCCAGTCTCGAACAGCTGTTGGGAAACCGCTTCTGGCGTACCCTTCGCCCGTGTTTGTCTCGGCAGAATATCCACCAGAAAGTATACCACCAAGTCCTCCTTGGTATCCTGTTAATTGAGGCGAGTTTAGCCATTTATCTATTTGATGTTTTTTATTACTCCCATCAAACCGAGGACCTTCTATCTCATGGGCCTTTTCGATTAAGGTTTGGGCGACCTCTCTATAGACTTCGTCAATAAAACTTTCAATTGGCTGGTTAGGACGAAGCTGGAAGGTTTGGCGGCAAGGTATAATAAGAGGATTGCTCGGCTCATGCAAAAAATCACGAAAGCAGGTATATGAGGCAACATTAACCAAGCTGCTCTTTCCAACGCCATTTAGTCCTTCGAGGGTTGGAATGCGAGGTGGATTTCGTAGCCTCCTTCTAAGTGCTTCTAACTCTTCGTTACGTCCAATAAGTAATAAAGTCCCTTGCTCATCCGGGGCCAATGCTGTTGTCTGAAAAGGATTGCTTATAAACCCCCAATCTGAATAGATACTCATTTCCTACTCCTCAATTTGTTTTATTAAGGCCACAGTCTGCCGCCGCAATCGATTGGTTACATGCTGATAATGCCGACGTAAGGTTTCCGGCGAGCTGCCCACGATGGCAGCCACTGCACCGATATCCGCGCCCTCCTCGAGGGCGGCGGTAATGAAATTGTGGCGGAGGTCGTAGGGGCGGAGGCGGCGTTTGATTTTGGCGCGGATCAGGGTGTTTTCCCAGGCGGTTTTGATGCTGCCTACCGGTTTGTCGCGGTAGCGGATGATCGGGCCGGTTTTGTTGTCCGCTTTCCACCAGGATTTCAGCTCGGCGGCGAAGCCGTCGTGGATGGGGACGTGGCGGCGGACCATGCCGCCCTTTTCGGCTGAGATGACCTCGATGGTGTTGGTGTCCCAGTTGACGGCGTCCCAGGTGAGGCCCAGCAGCTCCACCGCGCCGGGGCGGACGCCCAGATAGTAGCTCAGCTTGATGAAGCGCACCAGGTGGGGCTCGGCGGCTTTCAGGATGGCGCGGGTTTCGGCCATGCTGGGAGGGCGAATGTTTATTCGCTCAGGGCGTGTTTGATGAGGTTTGCTGATTTTGCTACGGGTCCGGGAATGAAACACCGGGAGGCAGGGGATAGGAATGCCATTGATTGGAGGAAAAACCGCGTGAATCGGTACCGGCGGTACCGTATGATTTGTCCCGAGCATGAAAACACCCCTTGCAGTGGAAGCGTTATGCCCCTTTGCAGGGCAGTGGGTGCCGGCTTCTGAGACGGGATGTCGTGCTGCTGTGCCGCTATATGGCGAACGCGAGCATGCTGTCGGCAAAATACGCCCTCAGGGCTCTTTGCCGACGCTGCCAGGCGCTATCGGATAACATGCTGAGATTTTTGAGTGAAACGGGAATGCTTAACAAGCCCCATATCGCACAATCCGCGACGGTTCAACCAAAAACTGAATGAATCCAAAAAGAAAGCGGGCTTTCGATGTTTACCGAAAGCCCGCTTTCTTTTTGTGGTAGGCACGAGTGGATTTGAACCACCGACTTCTACCGTGTCAGGGTAGCGCTCTCCCCCTGAGCTACGTGCCTATAATCAGTAAAAGGGGCAATTAGCATCCCGGGCCATCGGTGTCAAGCAAAATAGAGGGTTTCCCAACGATGTCAGCGGCTAGCAGACCGCGGATAATCGGCGCTTCAACTCCTGTGGTTGCTGCATTTTCGCATCGGACCGCGCCTTGCCTTGCGACCCGTTGGTTATCCACAGCCTGCTACCGTTTGAGGTCCATGTGGGGCTCCTCGTTCAGGATCCTGATCCCGAGGTAGAGATAGTGCAGTCCGGAGGCCGTGGTCAGGGCCGTGGTCAGCCAGAACAGGGGGAGCAGGGCCGGGCGGACGACGGCCAGCTCCAGGCCCACCAGCACCAGGAAAGCCGTGGCCAGTTGGGCGGCGGTGGTGCATTTGCTGACCATGCTGGGTTTGATGGTGAAGGGGATATTGAAATAGCGCAGGATGCCGATGCCCATGAGGATCAGGATGTCGCGGCTGATGACGACCACCGAGAGCCAGCCGGGGACGATCTGCTGCACGGCCAGCACCACGAAGGACGAGATCAACAGCAGCTTGTCGGCAATGGGATCCAGATGGGCGCCCAGGACGGTCTTCTGGTTGAACCAGCGCGCAAAAAAGCCGTCCAGACCGTCGCTGACGCCGGCCAGGGTAAACACCAGCAGAGCCGGCCGGTAGTGCCCCTTGATCATGAAGATCACGAACAGCGGCGTGATCAGGATGCGGAGCAGGGTGAGCAGATTGGGGATGTTGATCATGGCGCCGGGCAACCGTTGTAAACGTTAGCCTTCCTGGGGCATTTTTTCCGCCGGGGCCAAATCGATCCGAAACACCTGATCGGATTCCTGAAAGACCCGGATGGTGTACCCCTCGTGGGGTTCGCGCAGCAGGGCTTCGGCAAAGGCACTCGCCGTGCCGCGGTATTGGACGGCCAGTGTGGTTTGGTTGGGCAGCATTTCGCTGATTTGAGCGCTTTCAACGCCGGCCATCTTGTTCAGCGCGCTGCGAAAAAGCACAAAACTGGAGAGGTTGTCGGACCCGACGACGATGAGCGACAGCTGAACAAGGGGTCGGGCATCGGCGGTCAGAATGCCGGCCGAACGCAGTCTTTCCTGGATCAGGCGGGCCGAAACCTTGGCCTGGAGCAGCACCCGGAACCGGTTGTCCTGTTGGTGTTCGCCCAGCAGCTTATAATACTGGATGAATTTATCGGCCTGGCCGTAGATCACCGTGTCAATGGCGGCAAACTGCTGGATCAGGACTTCGAGGGGGACGATTTCAGCGGTCATCTCCTCCACCGCGATGCGTTTGCCGTCGGTAATGGCGTTTATCCTTGGCGGCATTGAGGCCCGCCTTGGGAATATCACTGGAGCCGACCACGACAAACGTTTTGGATTCAGGGGCTGGCGATTGGGCGACGGCCGGGGTCCCGGTAACAAGAAGCAGAAAGACAAAAAAGATTCCCAGGCTTAGATTGCGGGGTAGGGACCTCATGGATTTTAAACCTCCTGCGGCCATAGAGCGGGTTATGTTAAAGATGAATCCATCCGATCCTGTAGCGGGGGGTGATAGACCTTTCATCAGGCCCGCCGCTGCAAGGTGAAATCCGCCAGATCATGTAAAATAGCCGTTGTTTCCGACGGTTTGAAATGCGCTAAAGCTTCCTTGGCCATTTGAACGTGCTCGCCCGCCTTGCGGCGGGTATATTCCATCCCGCCGTAGCGTTCCAGCAGCCCCTTCAATTCCTCGAATTCGGTTAGGGTAAACTGCGGATTGGCGATGATCGCGCCCATGCGCTCCCGGTCTTTACCGGCGGCGGCATCGAGGGCCGCGATGACCGGCAAAGTGAGTTTGCCTTCCCGGAGATCCGCACCGGCCTTTTTTCCCAAAGCCTGGGTGTCGGAAGTATAATCGATAAGATCATCGGCCATTTGGAAGGCGATGCCGAGATTGGCGCCATAGCGGGAGAGGGCTTCGATCTGCTCTCCGGAGGCATCGGCCAGCAAGGCGGCGGAGCGGCAGGCGCCTTCGAAGAGAACAGCGGTTTTGCGCCAGATGACCTCTCGGTACTCCTCCTCGTTCAGCGAGAGATCTCCTTTGCGGCTCAATTGATGGATTTCGCCCTGGGACATGTTTTCGGTGATGGCGGAAACCACCTTGATGATGTCGATATTGCCGGTGCCGGCCGCGATGGACAGGGCCCGGGCCAGGAGAAAATCCCCTACCAGAATGGTGGTGGCGTTGCCCCAGATGGAATGGGCCACCGGACGGCCGCGCCGCAGTTCGGCCCCGTCGATCAGATCGTCATGCAGCAGGGTGGCGGCATGCAGATATTCCAGCGAAATGGAAAAGGTCTTGTCGTAGCTGCCCCGGTAATCGCACATGCGGGCGGCCAGGACCAGCAGGAGCGGTCGCAGCCGCTTGCCGCCGCCAAATAAAATGTGGCCCGCCACTTCGCGCACGAGATCCAGGTGGGGGTTGAGGTGGTGCTCCAACTCCGCCTCGATGGCGGTCAGGTCGTCGGCGACCAGACCGAGGATACGGGCTTTGAGATCAGTCATTCCGGCTCTCCAACCAGATCATATTCCAGCGTATCGACAATCCGGGCTCGTATAAATTGGCCGATATGCAGCCCCGGATGCGCGCCATGGGCGCGGACATAGGTCAGTCCATCGACTTCAGGAGCTTGGAACATGGTCCGTCCGATGAACAGCCCCTCTTCCGGCGCTTCTTCCAGCAGGACCTCACAAGTGGTCTGGAGGTACCTTTCCTGCCGTCCTTCTGAAATGCGTCGCTGCTGCTCCATGAGGATATCCCTGCGCTGCTGCGCTTTTTTCGGTGGAACGTGGTCCGGGAGCCGGTGCGAAGCCAGGTCCTCGGCATCCGAGTAGGTGAACACGCCTAAATGATCAAAGGGCACGGTCTGGATAAAGGTTTGCAGCTGATCGAAATCCCGGTCGGTCTCCCCGGGGAAACCGACGATCACCGTTGTCCGTACGGCGGCATCCGGCATAAGCTGTCGAATGCGCTGAACCCGCTCTTGAATGCGGGCGGGGTCGTAGGGGCGCCCCATGCGTTGCAGCAGTTCCGGGCTGACGTGCTGAATCGGAATGTCGAAATAAGAGCATAGATTCGAATGGGAGGCAACGGTTTGTAAGATCTCTTCATCCAGGCTCTCGGGATGGCCGTACATAAAGCGGATCCAGACCTTTTCATCAATGTGGCTGAGTTCCGCCAGGAGGTCGGCCAAAGTGGAGCTTTCCAGCGGTTGGTCATGGCCATAGCGGGTGGTTTCCTGCCCCACGAGAACCAGCTCTTTGATCCCGGCCCGGACCAGGGTGCGGGCTTCCCGGAGGATATCCGCCATGGGGCGGCTTTTCTGGCGTCCCCGCAGCTTGGGTATAATGCAGAAGGTGCAGTGCCGGTCACAGCCTTCGGTGATTTTCAGGTAAGCCATGGGGCCGCCCGCCAGGATGCGGGGTGTGGCGGCGGTTTGGGGCGCCAGGGCATCCGGATCCGGCAGCAGACAGGTGGTGGCCGACGCGCTGGTCCGCGCCTCAATCGCCTCGATAACCCGGTCGTAGGCGCCGGTGCCCAGGAAGAAATCGACTTCCGGCATGGCCTCCCGGACGGCCTCCCGGTAGCGTTCGGGCAGGCACCCGGCCACAATGAGCCGCCGGCAGCGTCCCTCCTTTTTGTAGGCCGCCGCCTGCAAAATGGTATCGATGGACTCGTTGGCGGCCTCTTCGATGAAACAGCAGGTGTTGATGATGATGGCTTCCGCCTGACCGGGATCCTCGACCATGACATGACCGGCCTGCGCCAGTCGCCCGGTCATGACTTCACTGTCCACCTGGTTGCGGGCGCATCCTAAATTGATCAGGTGAATTTGCATCCGAATCCTTGATTAGCCGCAGCAGCCGGTCATATTCACGGGTTGCCGTTTATTCGACGGTTTGAAATCCCTGTGAAGCGCTGTCATGCAGACGATTCTGGTCGTCACGGGTAATGATCAGACACTCCACCCCCGGCAGGCGGTTGACAAGCGCGATGCCGGCCGGGGCGCCCATGACCTCGATAGCGGTGGCCAGACCGTCGGCCAGGGCGCAGGTCGCGGCGGTCACCGAAACGCTGACCACGCCGTTGGACACCGGATAGCCGGTGCGCGGATCGATGATGTGGGCATAGCGCCGGCCGTCGATCTCGAAATAATTACGGTAATCGCCGCTGGTGGCAAAGGCCCGATCCTGCAATTGTACGACCCGGTAGACCTGATCAAACGGCGCCTCCGGATCGGGTTTGTTGATCCCGACGCGCCAGGGCTGGCCGTCGGGGCGCAGGCCGGCGGCATAGACTTCGCCGCCGATTTCCACCAGATAATCGGTAAAGCCGCGCTCCCGGATTAAAGCGGCAATGGCATCCACCCCGTAGCCTTTGGCGACCGAGGCCAGATCCAATGATACGGACGGGTGCGCTTTGCTCAACCGGCCTTCGGCATCCATAGCGATTTGCTGGAAGCCGACCCGGGGGAGCAGGGCCTGAATCTCTTGTGCCGACGGCACCCGGTCCTCAGGTCGCTTGGTCCGGCCAAAGCCCCACAGGTCGATGAGCGGGTCGAGGGTGCCGTCCCAGGCGCCGCCCGTGATGTGAAAGAGTTCGCGGGAAACCTTCATGACGGCCTGGAAATCCTCACTGACCGGGAAAGGGGTATCGGCACCCTGCAACCGGTTGAAGCGGCTGATTTCGCTGTCCGGCTGGAAGGTGGACATGCTGGCATTGATGGCGGCCAGGCGTTCGTCGATGGCCTTTTGGAGGGGCGCTACAGCGCTAAAATAGCCCCCGACCACGGCAATATGATAGGTGGTCCCCATGGTTTTGCCGGCCAGCTTGATTTCGCGGTTGCCGCTGCAGCCCGCCACAAGAAGCAGCATCCCCAGCCCCAGCCCCAGGCTTTTCCAGCCGGGTGCCCATGGGGTCCGAAACCTTTGGACATCGATCTTGTTCGGAGAGGGGAAGCATTGCATCATGGATTTTCCGATAGACATACGAAGGCGGAGCGCCGGAGGATCCCGCCGGTTTTCTATTCCTCAACAAATGCGCGGCAGCTGCTCGCCGGTGAGCATATCCACAATCCGGCGGCCGCCGATGCGGGTTTCCAGCACCACCCGTCCCGGGTGGTCGGCCGTGACCTCGCCGATAAAGCAGGCCTCCCGGCCGAAGGCATCCGATTGAATCGCTTTTAAAACCGCGTCCGCGTCTTGGGCCGCCACAAAGGCCAGCAGCTTGCCTTCGTTGGCCACATAGAGGGGATCGAAGCCCAGCAATTCGCAGACCCCGGCTACGGCCGGACGAATGGGGAGCGTATTCTCCTGAAGGACGATGCCGATGCGGGAACTCTCGGCGATTTCATTCAAGGTTGTGCCCACCCCGCCCCGGGTGGGGTCCCGCAGGACGTGGACGTTGTTGCTGGCGGTGAGGATTTTGGCCACCATGCCGTTCAGGGGCGCCGAATCGCTTTGCAGGTCACTCTCAAAGGTCAGGCCCTCCCGCTGGGTCAGAATGGTCATGCCGTGATCGGCCATGGTGCCGCTCAGGATGATCTTATCGCCGGGCTGGGCAGCAGTGCTGCCGATAGACACATTGTCGGGGATGATGCCGATGCCCGAGGTGTTGATGAACACGCCATCGGCCGCCCCCTTGGGCACCACTTTGGTATCGCCGGTCACCACCATGACGCCGGCGGCCTCGGCCGCCCGGTGGATGCTCTGGAGGATCCGTTTCAAATCCGGCATGGGAAAGCCCTCTTCGATGATCAGGGCCAGGGAGAGATACAGGGGCGTGGCGCCGCACATGGCAACATCGTTGACCGTTCCGTTGACGGCCAGTTCGCCGATATCCCCCCCCGGGAAGAAGAGCGGCGTCACCGTGAAGGTATCTGTCGAAAAGGCGAGGCGGGTGCCGCCGTTCAAGGTCAGCACCGCGCCATCGTGCAGATCGGAGAGAATCGGGTTGTCGAAAAGGGGCAGGAGCAGCTCCGCCGTCAGGCGATGGGCAATCTTGCCGCCGCTGCCGTGGTCCAGCGTGATTACATTGGACGTCATGGGGTTTCCTTTGTCAGCGTCATTTTTCGGCGGCCGGGGGCGATGCGCAATGAAAGCGGTAGTAGGCTGCACAAGTGCCCTCACTGGACACCATGCAAGGGCCGATGGGATTTTCAGGGGTGCAAACCCTGCGAAACAACCGGCACTCGGGCGGGGTTTTGGCCCCGATCAGGATGTTGCCGCAGTCGCAGCCGGGGGGCTCTTTCGACGGGGGGACCTGGATCGGGATTTGGACGGCGGCATCGTAGGCGGCAAAGGCCGGACGGATGCGCAGCCCGCTCCCGGGAATGATCCCGATGCCGCGAAAGGCGGCATCCGCAGGCTCGAAAACCTGTTCCATGATGGCCCGGGCCTTGGGATTGCCGTCTTCGCCCACGGCCCGGCGATAGGCATTGTCCAGCTGGGGCCGGCCGCTTTCGATCTGCGCCACCAGCCGGCGTACGGCTTCCAGAATGTCGGCCGGCTCGAAACCGGCCACCACGCAGGGCACCTGGTAGCGGTCGAAAAAGGGCCGGTAGGCCTGAAGACCTATGATGACCGATACATGGCCCGGCAGAAGAAACCCGTTGATCTGGACCCGGTCGTTGTCCATCAAGGCCTGCAGGGCCGGGGGGACGGTCTTGTGGGCGCTGGCCACCAGAAAATTGGGCACGTTCATGTCCCGGGCGGCCAGGATGGACGCCGCAATGGTGGGGGCGGTGGTTTCAAACCCCACCCCGAGGAAGACCACCCGCCGGTCCGGATTGGCCTGGGCGATTTTAAGGGCGTCAAAAGCCGAATAGACGATGCGGATATCACGGCCGGCGGCTTTTTCTTTCTGCAGACTGGAATCGGTACCGGGGACACGCATCAAATCGCCGAAGGTGGCGACAATGGTGCCTTCCTCCCGGGCATAGGCGATAAAGGCATCGATTTCGGGCTGGGCCGTGACACAGACCGGGCATCCGGGACCGGAAAGCAACCGGATCGTTTCCGGCAGGACATCGCGTATGCCGTGACGGAAAATGGACATGGTATGGGTGCCGCAGACTTCCATCAGATGGACCGGCCGGGTGCTCGTCTGGCGGATGGCCTCGATCAAGGGGCGGGAAAGATCCGGATCCCGATATTCATCCTGGTGGCGAAGCGGCATGGCGCATCATTCCTATGCAATCTTTGAGGGTTTTCAAAATCCGCTAGTTATAGACAAAATGGGGATATCCGACAAGCGGTAATTTGGTCTCAGAGCCCCTCGGCTAGCATGGCGTCGGCCGCCACGGCCTGTCCCAAAGCGATGCCGCCGTCATTGGGAGGGACCAGGCGGTGGGTATAGACGCTAAAACCGGCCGTGGTCAAAGAACGGGTCAATTCTTCCGTCAGAATGGCGTTCTGAAAACTGCCGCCGCTCAGAACTACCTGATCGATGGCGGTCTCGCGGCGAAGGTAAAGACAGAGATCGGTGAACAAGTGCACCAGGGTCGTGTGGAATTTCCTGCTGACCAGGGCTGCATCGGCCGCTCGCTGGAGATCGGCCACCACCCCCTGCACGATCGGGGTGGTGGGGATCTTGATGCTGTCCGATGGCTGCCAGTCCACATCGTAGCGACCGGCGTCCTCCGGGCCGGCGGCCATTTCCAGTTCCATGGCGGCTTGGCCTTCGAATGCCACAGTGTGGCGCAGTCCCACCAAGGCGGCAATGCCGTCGAAGAGCCGCCCCATGCTCGAGGTCAGCGGGGCGTTCAGACCTTGTTTGATCATGGCGGACACGATGGTTGCCTGGCGGGGATCGATAGCGGCCGTAAATTCAATATCCAGATCCCGGAAGCCCTGGCCAAAGGCCTGGATCAAATAACTGACCGCCATGCGCCAGGGGGCCTTGATGGCGGCCGCTCCGCCGGGCATGGGTAGCGGTTCTAGAAAGGCGATGCGCTGGAAACGGGCCTTTTCCACCAGAAGCACTTCCCCTCCCCAGACGGTGCCGTCGGTTCCATAGCCGGTGCCGTCGAACGCCAATCCGATGACCTTGTGATCCAGATGGTTCTCCGCCATGCCGCTTACGATATGGGCATGATGGTGTTGAACAGGTACCACCGGCAGGTCTTTCTGCTCATGCGCATAGCGCGTGCTGAGATAGTCCGGATGCATGTCGCAGGCCACCGCCTGGGGCTGAACGTCCAGAATCTTCTCCAGGTGGGTGATGGTGTCCAGGAAGGCGTCGTAGGTGGCCAGGTTTTCCAGATCACCGATATGCTGGCTGACGAAGGCCCGGTCTTCCTTTGTCAGGCAGACGGTATTCTTGAGCTCGGCGCCGCAGGCCAGCACCGGCCGCAAGGGACTGTGCAGGAAAACGGGAGTGGGCACAAAGCCCCGGGCACGCCGGATAAACCGTGTGGCGCCAGCCGTCTTGCGGACGATGGAGTCGTCGCAGCGCAGGCGGATATCGCGGTTGTGCACCAGAAACCCATCGGCAATGCCGCCCAGACGCTCCACCGCTTCCTGGTTGCCGATCACGATGGGCTCTTCGCTCAGGTTGGCGCTGGTCATGACCAGGGCGGTGAAGTCGCCGTCCAGAATGAGATAATGCAACGGGGCATAGGGCAGCATCACGCCGAAATAGCGGTTGTTGGGCGCCACCGCCGGTGCAATTGCATGCTGGGTGCGCTTTTGCAAAAGCAGGATGGGACGCTGGGGGGACGACAGAACGGTGATTTCCTCCGCGTCGAGATGGGCGAAGCTGCGGATCGTCGCGATGTCCCGCGCCATCAGCGCAAAGGGTTTTTCTTCGCGATGCTTGCGCCGGCGCAGGCGCTGGACCGCCGCTTCGTTGGCGGCATCTACGGCCAGATGAAAGCCGCCCAGTCCCTTGACCGCCACGATGCGGCCCTGTTGCAGCCGCGCAACCACTTCCCGGACCGGATCGGCCGTGGCTAGTGGACGGCCACGGCGGTCGAGCAGCTGGACGTGAGGACCGCAGACCGGGCAGGCATTGGGTTGGGCATGAAAGCGCCGATTGTCCGGATCGTCGTATTCCGCCTGGCAAAGGCGGCACATGCGGAAATCCTTCATAGCAGTCTGGGGCCGGTCATAGGGGATATCGTCGATGATGGTATAGCGCGGGCCGCAATTGGTACAGTTGATGAAAGGATAGCGGAACCGCCGGTCCCGAGGGTTGCGCATTTCCGCCAGGCAGTCGTCGCAGATCGCGACATCCGGTGATATCAGCGCCGATTTGCCACTGTCCGGGCGGCTGGCCACAATCGTGAAGGAAGCGGCCTGCTCAGGGACGGCCGCGTTTGCGCTGACGTCGGTGATCTGCGCCAGGGGTGGGGCTTCGGCGGGGATGCTGGCCAGGAAGGCTTCAATGGCGGCTGGCGGGCCCTCCACGTGGATGTCAACACCGGAGGCGGTGTTGGCCACATGGCCGCAGAGTTTGTAGCGGCCAGCCAGCTGATAGATATAGGGGCGGAAACCGACGCCCTGGACAATGCCTTTGACACGGATCTGTTGGGCGGTAAGCGATTCCGTCATAGGAGCGCCATCGAGCGGGACAGGGGATTTTCCCTCAACCTTGGGCCGCGGTGTCCGGATCATCCTGCTCGGCAACCAGCTGGGCCGCCTCCCTCAGGTACTGGAGGGACTCCTGGGCCGTGGCCTCGTCCATTTTCTGGATGGCGAATCCGGCATGCACGATGACCCAGTCGCCCACCTGCGGGTCTTCGAGCAACAGCAGACTGGCTTCGCGCCGTACGCCGGCCACATCGATAACCCCCATCTGGTCGTTGATGGCGACGATTTTGGATGGAATGGCAAGGCACATGGTCACGCGCTCCTTTTCTGACAGGTGACACCCAACATATCCAGCTCCTGGATGACGCGCGTCATCATATCATCTACCCGTGCGGCTACGACCGGCGTCAGGTCCACGCTGTGGGTGGTGATGTCGACCGGTTCCACACCCAGCACCACGGTGGTCTGGGGTACCTTGTCGATGGCCTGGCACAAAGTCAGGGTTTCCAGGAAATCGGTTTGGTGCAAGGAGTTCTTCAGCAAGATGCGTTCAGGGAGTTCCTCCTTCTCCAAACGATACAGCGTGCCGGGGGGCTGCTTGTTTTTAACGGCATCCACCACAATAAGGTGCTGTGCTTCCGCGATAACGCCTAAAAGATGAATTCCCAGCACACCGCCGTCAACAATGGAAACGTGGTCCGGGAAGTCGTATTCCTGGTAAAGCTTTTCAATTACCCGCACACCGAAGCCCTCGTCACTCAGAAGAATGTTTCCGATGCCAAGGACCGTGATATGGGGTTGGGAAGCGCTTTCATCCGTCATCAATTGATTTCCTTAAAAAAGTGCATGTCCGGAAGGATCCCCTATAGTATGGTTTCGCGCGTCATGCAAGTCATGGTTAGGCTTGGATGTTTCGATGCGGCGGGGGGTCCGTCAAGGGCGGGAAACGATGATTCTCAGGTCTCCGGCTGGTCCTTGAAAAGGAAAAAGCCGCTCCGCGTATGGCGGAGCGGCTTAAGGTATGCAGGATTACAGAACGTTGACTTTGATAACCTCGTTCGAATCCGGGTCGATCACATGGACCGCGCAGGCGATGCAGGGATCGAATGAGTGCACGGTGCGCAGGATTTCGAGCGGTTTCTGGGGATCCGCGATCGGGGTGCCGATCAGGGCTTCTTCCACGGGGCTCAATTTACCCTGGCTGCAACGGGGGCCGAGGTTCCAGGTGGACGGGACGACATACTGGTAGTTGCCGATCTTGCCGTCTTCGATCCGGATCCAGTGGCCCAGGGCACCGCGGGGCACGTCGTTGAGGCCGACGCCTTCGGCGGAATCCGGCATCTCGTAGGGTTCGTAGGTTTTGGTGTCGCCGTTTTTGAGGTTGGCGAGCAGGGCACCGATCCAGTTTTCCATCCGGTCGCCGATGGCAATGGTTTCCAGACCACGGGCCGCGGTGCGCCCCAAGGTGGAAAACAGGGCCGTCACCGGGATATCCAGGTTCTGCAGGGTGCTGTCCACCAAGGGTTTAATGTCGCTGTGGCCTTTGCCGTAAGCCACCAGAACCCGGGCCAGGGGACCGACTTCGCAGGACTCGCCGTTATAGCGGGGCGCCTTCATCCAGCTGTATTTGCCGTCGCCGGGCCGGTATTGGGGATTTTCCTTGAGGGGCTTGGTTTCCCCGTTCCAGGGATGTTTGGGGGAACCGTTTTCGTACCAGGCGCGGGTGACGTCTTCGGTGACCTTACCTTGGTCGACCATCTGGACGTTGGCCACATCGCGGTTGAAAACAGCCCCGCGGGGCATGTAGAGGCTCTCGGGTTCCTGGGCGCTTTCGGGAAAATCCCCGTAGGCCAGGAAGTTGGTGCAGCCGCCGATGCCGCCCCAGTCTTTGTAGAACGAGGCCACCGCCAGCAGATCTGGGATATAGACTTTTTTAACGAAGTTCTGGGTTTCGCGGGTGAGATAGAGAAATTCCGCGATGCGATCGGGATTCAGATCCCTGACGCAGGTAACGCCGCCTACCACCAAGGATTGCGGATGGGGGTTCTTGCCGCCGAAGATGGCGTGCATGCGAGCGGCCTTGGCCTGCAGGCGCAGGGCTTCAATGTAGTGCGCGGCGGCCATCAGGTTGGCTTCCGGCGGCAGTTTGTAGGCCGGGTGTCCCCAATAGGCGTTGGCAAAGGGGCCCAGCTGGCCGCTGTCCACGAAAGCCTTGAGCCGGTTTTGCACCTCTCGATAATAGGCCGTTCCGCCCCAGGGGGCCTCGCTGACGTTGTCGGCCAAGGTGGCGGTTTTCTGGGGGTCCGCGCTCAACGCGCTGACGATGTCCACCCAGTCCAGGGCATGCAGATGATAGAAATGAACGATGTGATCGTGCTGGTACTGGGCGCCGTGCAGCAAATTGCGGACAATGCGGGCATTGGCGGGAATGGTGACGCCCACCGCATCGTCAACGGCACGAACCGAGGAAACCGCGTGTACATAGGTGCAGACCCCGCATGAACGCTGGACGAAATGGTGTGCGTCGCGAGGATCCCGACCCTGAAGAATCATTTCAATTCCGCGAAACATCTGCCCGGAACTCCACGCATTGACGACCTTGCCACCCTCTACTTCCACCTCAATGCGAAGGTGGCCCTCTATTCTGGTAATCGGGTCAACCGTTATTCTTTTACCCATATGTCTTCCTCTCCTTCTTGAAAAGGGATCTTCTCCAAAAACTCAACGGTTCGATGTCTACAGCTCTTCGTAGAACGGCGTCATCGTATCCCAGAAATCGGGCTGACTGCATCCAATGCAGGGTGCGCCTGCTTCCACGGGCCAACTGGTGCCGTCGTTGAATTTGGCCACGGCGCAGTTGTTGTAGGTTTCCGGACCACGGCAGCCCATCTTGTAAAGGCAATAGCCCAGCGCCGCTTCTTCGGAACCGAATTCTTCCACGAATTCGTCGTTTTCGAAATGGGCACGCCGGGGGCACTGGTCGTGAATGGTTTTGCCATAGGCGAAAAGCGGGCGGCCCTTTTCATCCAGCGCCGGGAGCTTGCCGAGCAGCAGATAGTTGACAATGGTACCCACCAGGTTGATGGGATTCGGCGGGCAGCCGGGGATGTTGACGATTTTGCCTTCCATTCCCAGAGCAGCGCCGACACCCTTATAGCCTCCCGGGTTGGGCTTGGCGGCGGGTATGCCACCGAAGCTGGCGCAGGATCCGATCGCAATGGTGGCCGCCGCTTTGGGGACGACATCCTGGGCGATTTCCAGGAAGGTGCGATCGCCAACCTTGCCGTAGCCGCCGTCGTAATTGGTGGCAATCGAACCTTCCACCACACAAACAAATTGCCCCGCGTACTTCTTGACGGCGTTGTGGAGATTTTCTTCGGCCTGCTGGCCGGCCGCGGCCATGATGGTTTCGTGGTATTCCACGTCCAGAATTTCCAGAACCAGCTCGTCGATCCAGGGGTACATGGACCGCAAGAGCGCTTCCGAGCATCCCGTACATTCACCAAAGTGCAACCAAACGACCGGTGGCCGTTGTTTGGGGGCGGCGAACACTTCGGCCACTTTGGGCACGAAGGACGATGACAGCCCCATGGTTGCCGTCAGGAACGTACAGAACTTCATGAAGTCCCGGCGTGAGACTCCCTTTGAATCCAAACGTTCATAGAACTCCTTCTCCTTTTCCATCAGCACCTCCTTGATGCGGTTGAAAAAACGCCTGAATACCTCTCCAGTACGATATGAATACAAATCCGGCAAGACGGGGCTATTTTTGCTGGGCGTTTACCCCGCCTGCCGGTTCAGGTCCTGAGGGTTACTTGCAATAGTTTGTAGGGCAAAAATAAAATAAATTCCGTTCATATGCGCTTTATCTTGTTAGAAGAATGCGGCGCGCAAGTCAATACCTAACTTCGTTTCGTCCGGGAGAATCGGCTGGTTCGTACGGGACGAATCCGGTCACATGAAAGCCGATCTCTATGCGGATAATCAATGCAAGGTAAGGAGCCCCTTATAATGGGTTCGTGCTTGAGGGGGGTCACCTTTGTGAGGTTATCCGCCGTCATTGAATATCCCCCGGCTACAAGCATCGGGCTATGTTGCGGGGACTAAAAAAAGCGGGGCACCGCTTGGGCGCCCCGGATGGCAGGATACGATTGAAAGTGCCCGGTCTGTTTGCCCTTCCCGGCGGGCTATAGCTCCTCATCGAGATCGGATGAAGTGTCGTCGTCGATTTTTATCGGGGAGTTAATTTTTTTTATATCGTTTTCATCGTCGAAATCGTCTTCAAAATCGTCATCCAGAAGCTCATCAATTTCTCCCGCCTCATCGTCGATATCATCAAGAACAGCCGCCTGTGCGCGTTCATGGGTTAAGAGATCCAGATCGTCAAACATCAGTTCGGCCGCATCGTTATCCGATGACTTATAGAGATTGTGGACCGTATCCGCTATCATTTCGGCATAGATGCGTGGGGGGTACATGTTGCGTGTACGCAGAGCCGCAATCAAAGCCTCCCGTCCACTTTGCATGGCACGTTTTATCATATCCGCTTCGAATGTCACTTCACACAGGAGGGACATCACATCCTTGTCCAATTCGGCACTTTCCTTGATAATAAGCTGCTGGTCGGTATCATTTTTCTGGATTTGGAATTTTTGTTTCATAGGGGGCTCCTTGCGCCGCCAATCCTGCGTTGAAATGATTGCCGGTCCTAATTTCGCGGGCATTTTAGCCGCTTTTTGGCCTTTGGAAACCATATTCAAAATGGCATGTCAACTTCAAAACGCATCGTGCCATGAAAAAATATTGACCCCATCCAGATGACTTGATAACAAGCAGAACTCATTGCAGGGAGGGATGGCTGAGTGGTCGAAAGCGGCGGTCTTGAAAACCGTTGAGGGTAACACCTCCGTGGGTTCGAATCCTACTCCCTCCGCCATCCGATAGCATAACGGAGAGATGACCGAGCTGGCTGAAGGTGCTCGCCTGCTAAGCGAGTGTGGGGGTAAAACTCCACCATGGGTTCGAATCCCATTCTCTCCGCCACCCCATCCACAACGCCCGGCTGCCGCAGCGTAGCCGGGCGTTTTTATTGTGCCGTGATCCTTAGGGGTCTTTTTCGTCGTCAACAAAGGTTTCAATATCCATATTCAAGCGCTCGAGAATTTCCGCAAGGGGGGCGGCATAGGCGTTCGCCTGTCGCAGGGATTCATCCCGGCAGACCTTAAAGCCAGCGCGATAGGCGCAGACATAGATCGCCGTGACACAAACCATATGAATGACTATGAGAACCAAATCTCCCATGGGTTCCTCCTGTAGATCGGTGTTGAAGTCCTTATCGGTTTTTAAATCCTGGAGCTTTAGATCCGAGGCACCATGGTGTTCGCCACGGGTCGGCGCAGGATCGGCATGGTCATCGCCGGTGGCGGGGGCTATGCGTTCTCTTGGGTGAATCGGCGGATGTAATCTTGAAGGCGGGCTTTCTGGGCATCTGTCAGGGCAAGGAATTGAAGGCTGGTTTGGCGCAATGGAATACCGGAAAAGGATGAAGCGGTGGGCAGGTCGACATCGGCAATCCACTTGACCGGCACCCCATCGAGCCAAATGCCCTTGCCGGCGAACAAGATTTGGAGTCTGACCGTTCCGTTCAGATCGGTTTCAAGGGCACCGTCGGCAATGTAGCGAAACGCCACCCCATGCAAACTGATGTTCTGAATCTGCCCGATACGTCCGGTTTCGGGCGATAAAGCGGCCAGGGCACCATCGACGGCGCGGAGGCGCTTTGCGATACGGCGTTCAGGGATCAAAGGAATTATCAATTTACCTATATATTGTAGTCTATATTAAATTTACCCCAACATCATGTGTAAAAAACATAAGGTATATCCAGCCATGAATCAAGCTCTTTTTTGCCTTTGGCGCTGCTTTCGGAGTGGTGGGGGGATGCGCGCGGGGTTTAGGACTCTGTCGCCACAGAGATGGTTTGCGAGCCCCGTTTCGATGCACCTCCCGCGCCCTGCCTAACCACGCATTGTGCTTGACAAATGATGGATTCCCTATTAATCATCTGCC
This sequence comes from uncultured delta proteobacterium, assembly GCA_963730675.1. GTDB lineage: Bacteria > Desulfobacterota > Desulfobacteria > Desulfobacterales > UBA5852 > JABZFP01. Next base: position 149,461 of record CAVSSY010000009.1, read on the forward strand.
TTTGAACCGCGACCGTACGTCGTTTTGACGACTTGTCAAGGATAGAAAATCATTCAGAAGGAGAGGAGAGCAAATGGCAAAGTTAATTGAACCTCATGGTGGTAAGGGCCTGACAGTTTGCCTGCTGGAGGGCGGCGAGCTGGAAGCGGAAAAAACCAAGGCGGCCGGACTCAAAAAAGTGGTGATTTCCCCCCGTGTAAAGGGTGATCTCATCATGATCGGCAACGGTGGTTTTAGCCCCCTGACCGGTTTCATGACAAAGGCGGACTGGAAGGGCGTTTGCGAAAATTTCCTTACCGCTGACGGCACCTTCTGGCCGGTTCCGGTGACGCTGGATGTTTCCAGTGAAGATGCCGCAGGGATCAAAGAAGGCGATGAGATTGCCCTCTACGACCCCGAGGGTGACGAAATCATGGCCACCATGAAAGTGGCCGAAAAGTGGGAAGAAACCGAGGCCGACAAGATCTGGGAATGTGAAAAGGTCTTCATGGGCGAAGGCACCCCCACCAAGGAAGAATTCTGGAAAATTGCCAAAGAAGACCATCCTGGCGTTCAGATGGTCATGGGACAGAAAGAGGTCAATCTGGCCGGTCCCGTTAAGGTGCTCAGCGAAGGTGAATATCCCACGAAATACGCCGGTGTCTATCACCGACCGGCCGAATCCCGCAAGATTTTCGAAGAACGCGGTTGGTCTGAAGTGGCCGCTTTGCAGCTGCGCAACCCCATGCATCGTTCCCACGAATACCTGTGCAAGATCGCGGTGGAGGTTTGTGACGGTGTCTACATCCATTCCCTGGTGGGCAACCTGAAACCGGGGGACATCCCGGCCGCGGTCCGCGTAAAATGCATCGACGCCCTGGTGAAGAACTATTTCGTGGAGAAAAACGTCGTGCAGGGCGGCTACCCGTTGGATATGCGCTATGCCGGCCCCCGCGAGGGCCTGTTGCACGCTGTCTTCCGCCAGAACTACGGCTGCTCCAAGATGATCATCGGACGTGACCACGCTGGCGTGGGCGACTTCTACGGCATGTTCGAAGCTCAGACCATCTTCAACAAGATTCCGAATCCGGAAGGCGGCAAGGGGTTGCTCTGCAAACCTCTAAAAATCGACTGGACCTTCTACTGCTACAAGTGCGACGGCATGGCCTCTCTGCGGACCTGCCCGCATGCCAAGGAAGACCGCGTTCTGCTGTCCGGTACCATGCTGCGCAAGATGCTGTCCGAAGGCGGGGATCTGCCTGATCACTTTGGCCGTGACGAAGTCGTCGCCATCCTGCGTAAGTACTACGAGGGTGTCACCGAGAAGGTTGAAATCAAGACGCACAAGGCGGCTACCGGCAATTAAGCCGCTTTTTTTTGGGGCCGGGTTGTGGAATAAGAAGCACAACCCCGGCGAATGACTGCCATTAAAGGGGATACCTTGAAAAGGGTATCCCCTTTTTTATTGCTTTGCGGTGGATATGGCGAGGCGCGTGCAGGAGGAAGGGCGGTTTAACCGACCTGCCTTCCGATTGTGGGGGCTGCCGTCGAAAGCGTTCATGATCCGCTTGGGTACCGAGGCGCACTTCATGTGAGGCACAATAAAAAGAAGGGAGCCTGTAGAGGCCCCCTTCATGGTATGGCTTCGTTGTAGCTATTACACGCTTAGAAACCCCGGCCGGAATACTCGGCATAGGCCATGGCCGTGGTGCGATAGACCAGATGGGCCAGCTTGGAGAAAGGGGTGAAGAAAAACAGGCACCAGATGGCAATGAGATGCACAAAATAGACCAGCGCCATCAGGTTGTAGAAGCCACCCAGACGAAGAAGCTCCGTTCCCAGACCGGTGATCCCCAATGTCAGAACGAGGCCCACGAGATACCAGTCCCAGTAGCTTGAAACACTATCCGTCTTGGCGAGACGATTTTTCCACATCAGCAGCCCCCCCACGATCAGCGCGATGCCGGCAATATTGCCGAGCCACTTGATGGGGTTGATCTGGGAGTAAGGGCCTTCAATGTGCAGGATCCATTCGGCAATGAAAAAGCAGTTGGTCACGATGAAGAGCCCGATAAAGCTGTAGAGCACCATCATGTGGGAAGTTGAGCGCTCTCTGTTCGTGGTGCATTCGTTGAATTTATCGTGCTTGAAAATCGTGGGAATGACTTTGATCAGGGCCTGTACAAAGCCGGCCGGATCGATTTTTTCCTGCTTCGTTTTACCTTCCGCCAGGGCATTGGCGTGCATGTCGGCGATAAAGCGTTTGAGACCCAGTGCGAAGGTGCCGACGGCAAAGAAAAAGGTGGGAATCATGATGATATCCACCAGGTAGTTATTGATATAGCTGCTTTGCCAAATGGTGTGACCCTCTGCCGGTGAGAAATTCAGCCAGTTGAGGCCCACCATGTTGGACAGGAGCCCCACAACCAAAAAGATAACGGCCGGTATGGCCAGCAAAACCGGCAGCTTGGATTTGTCACGGACGAGTTTGCCCAATCCTTTGGGGCCGGCGTAGTCCTGAACCGCGTAAGCGCGAACAGCCCCCAGGACATCACCAGGTTTGGCGCCGCGCGGGCAGTGGGTCGTGCAGTCACCGCAATTGTGGCATAGCCAGATGTCGGCATTGCTGACCAGTTTGTCTTTGAGGCCCCAGGAGGCCGCAATCATTTCCTTGCGCGGAAAAGGCTTGTTTTCAGGTGCGATAGGACAGACCACAGAACAAGTGGCGCACTGGTAGCATTTTTTCAGATCGCCGCCGCCCAGCGCACACACGTCTTTAATAAAACCAACATCAGGATCAAGCATGATCGCTTCCGACATTGTGTATTCCTCCTTTTTCGGACGGGCAGGTGCCGCACTGCTTTCTGCCCGGTGCGAAATAATACTGTAAGCGTTCGGGCTGCATCCGATTTCCACGGCGGCAGCCCGACGTATGTGCGATTTAGAAGCCCTTGAAGGGGTTCGGTCCCATTTCTTCGACGGATTCGACGAACTCGTTGATGATTTGCGGAATCTTGTCGTATTCATCGATGGCGACTTCGAACTGGGCCACGCGTTCTTCTTCCAGTGCCAGGCTGGCCAGGGCATCCCCGATCTTTTTCATGCGGATACTGGCCAATTCGCTGCCTTTTATAAAATGGCACTGGTAGTCGTCTCCATGTTTGCAGCCCAGGAGGAAGACGCCGTCCATGCCTTGGGAAAGGGCGTCTTTGATCCAGATGACGTTGACCGAACCGAGGCAGCGCACCGGGATCAGGCGAACGTCCGCCGAATAGGACAACCCCTTAAGAGAGAGCATGTCCAGGGCCGGATAGGCGTCATTTTCGCACACTAGACCCAGGATGCGGAAAGGCGGTTCTTCATAGTCGTCCTCCGACGGCACCTGCACCGATTTTACCTGTGAGCCGATGCTGTCGATGTTGTAGTCTGCAAAACCGATGATCCTTTCGGGGCAGGCCCCCATGCAGGTTCCACATCGGCGGCAACGGGCCGGGTTAGGTTTGGGCGTACCCTTTTCATCATCATCCAGAGCGCCGAAGGGGCATTCTTCCGTACAGCGCTTGCATTGGGTGCAGCGTTGAAAGAAAAAGTCCGGATAGGTCAAATCGCCCGAACGCGGGTGCACGGCCATGCCGCGGTTGACCGACTCAAGGCATTGGATCGCTTTGAGCGCCGCGCCGGAGGCATCCTCGATGGATTCTTCCATGGTCATGCTGCGCCGAATGGCGCCGGCCGCGTAAATCCCGGTACGCTGGGTTTCATAAGGGAAACAAATAAAATTCGAGTCGCAGAAGCCGTTGAAAAGGGCAATATTGTCACGAAAAGCCGGTCCCTGGCGATAGGCTAGATTGATGATCGGATCGTCCTTGGTAGCGGGCACCATGCCGGTACCTAAAACGACCAGGTCAGCCTTGACTTTGACCTTTTCGCCCAGAAGTGTGTTCTGGGCTTCGACCACCATGCCGCTGCCGTTTTTGGAAACGCCAACGACCTCGCCTTTCGTAAGGAAGATACCGGGATCCTGCTGGATGCTTTTGTAAAAGTTTTCCTGCAGTCCGGGGGTGCGCATGTGCTGATAAAACACATAGGCTTTACCGGTATCCGGGTAATCTTCACGCACATAGGTGGCCTGTTTCAAGGCCACAAGGCTTGTCACGGCGCCGGCGTATTCGAAGTCGGTGTCATTGTCCTGCCCGGGGCTTTGAATAAACACCACCGATTCGGCGTTTTGGCCGTCCGAGGGGCGGGCAATCTTCCCGGCTTTGGCCATCGCTTCGAAAGTGGCATTGGTTACCACATCCGGCAATTCACCATAACCCAAATGGGCAAACTCGCCGCTTGACGGTTCATAGGGTTTGTAACCTGCCGCCAGCACAACGGCGCCGAATTTTTCACCGTCGGGGTCAAACTTCAAGATGTCCACGCGGCCCTTGTTGTATTCCAGATATTTCTCATGCTGCTGCTCGGCATTGAGTTCCTTGCCGCTTTCGTCCACTTTCATTTCATCCGGCAGAGGATAGGGAACGTCGAACTCGATCTTTTCGCCCGGCTTTTTCAAGGTGACGGTAAAATTCCCGGGTTCGCCTGCCATCCGCGCCACAACCGTATTGGTGAGAACGGAGATATTGCTGTAGTTTTCAAGTTCTTTGATTTTGTTCCCGATCGTCGGGGATAGCGTGGTGTCGTAAGGATAGCTAAGCGGTAGCTGTTTGCGCCAGTTATTGGCTTGGCCGCCGAGCTGGTCCTCTTTCTCGACGATCGTTACTTCATAGCCGGCTTTGGCAGCATCGATGGCCGCTGAGATGCCGGTAATGCCGCCTCCGATCACCAGAATTTTCCGGGTAAAGGTTTCCAGCTCATAGGGCTCAGGTAGTTTCACTTTTGCGACCCGGGCCATGCCCATGCGCAGGTAGTCCTCGGCCATCATCTGAACGCGGTCGAAGTTGGTTTCGTCTTCTTTTTCTTCGGCCGTAAGGGCCGGGAATTTATCACGGGGGTGGGACCACACAACCCCTTCACGCAGATTGACCCGTTCGACCATGCTGCCCACGAATCGGAAGGTGTCGAAATTGACGCGCCGCGAACAGGCCGCAATCACCATTGTATTGGTACCCTTTTCCTCGACATCCTTCTTGATGATTTCAACGCCGGCCTGACTGCAAAGAAACGGATGCGTCTGAACAGGAAGCCCCTCCTCGTCGGCCACGCCGCTCAGCGCCTCGATATCCAGAGCATCCCCGATACCGCAGCCCGTACAGATATAAACACCATATTTTTTATCCATGGATTTCCTCCTACTTCGCTGCCAGAGTTTGAATCGCTTTCAGGGCCATACCGGTTGCATTCTGGTTCGATGAAACCACATCCGCCGGTTTGTTGGCACAACCTGCCGCAAAAATGCCACCCTTCTGAAAATCATTGAGTATGAAGCCATCTTCTGTGAAATTGACCTCACCGGGAAGTTTGGCTTCGGCGGCAGTGGGCTGCATGCCGGTCGCTAAGACCGTCATATCCACCGTCTGGCTTATCTTTTCACCCGTGACCGCGTTCTCGGCTGTTACCGTGACAGCACCGCCCGCGGCCGCCTCCACGGCGGCAACTTTGCCTTTGATGAAAATAATTTTTTCGTCGTCTTTGACCTTCTGGTAGAATTTTTCGTAGCGTTGGCCCGGTGAGCGGATGTCAATATAAAAGATATAAATGGTGGCATCCGGATATTGCTCCCTTACATAGAGCGCCTGCTTCAACGAGGCCATGCAGCAGATGTAGGAACAGTAGGGCAGGTGGTTTTCGTCACGGGACCCGGCGCATTGGACGAAGGCCACACTTTCGGGCGCTTTCTGGTCAGCAGGGCGAAGGATTTTGCCACGGGTCGGACCGTTGGGGGCTGCCAAGCGCTCCATCATCATATTGGTGATAATGTTGGGTACTTGACCGAACCCAAGATTGTCGATTTTCGTAGCATCATACGGTTGCCAGCCCGTGGCAAAAACGATGGCCCCGACCTTGAGATCCAACGTTTTGGCGGTCATGCCAAGATCAATGGCGTCATAAGCGCAGGCTTCCTTGCAGCGGACGGCGTCGTCCGTGCCAATAATTTCAGGGGCCAGGACATAGCGCGCCGGAAAAGCCATTTCAAACGGCAGGTAGGCACCTTTAATCTTTTTCATGCCGAAATCATAGTCACTCTCGATTTCTGTTTGGCAGACTTTGGCGCACTCGCCGCACACCGTGCAATTTTCGTTGACGTAACGGGGGCTGATCTTCACCTGCACGTCATAGTCGCCGGGTGCTCCCGAGACTTTGGTCACCTCAGCCATTGTCATGACCTTAATCAGCGGGTTATCCTTGATACGGCGAAAGTTGATTTCCAGACCGCAGGTCGGGGGGCACAGCTTCGGAAAATACTGATTGAGCTGAGCCACGCGTCCTCCCAGGTAAGGATTTCTTTCGACGAGAAACACCTCGTATCCCACCTCGGCAGCTTCGAGCGCCGTCGTCAAACCGCTGATGCCACCGCCTACGACGAGGATGCTTCCACTAGCAGGAGCTTTATTTTCTGTCATTCTGTCCCTCCGTGCTTACAGAATTGGTTGTTACCCGAATGCTCTTAAGCGTAACTGTTCTTTCAAGTGTCCCAGGCGATATCCGGGTTAGGTCTATGCACACACGTCGGCGCGGGTCGATGCCGGGGACAACGCGCCGGCGTCTGTCCAGAGCCATGGAAAAACAGCGGATACCGCCGTGAAACTAAAAGAAATAGGATCGATAAATCTTAATAAAAACCTCCAGGCACCCGCTGCCGGGCACCTGGAGGCTATTTATTCGACTAAGCTAATGCCAAGTCTTCATACCCATTAATCCGGGATGATCTTGATGTAGTCTTTCTTGAAGACATCCCATGTCTTCGCTTTCGGATCGTATTTGGAGTTGACGAAACAGAACCAGTTCTCGTCGTCCTGACCCGGGTAGTCCGCCTGATAGTAGAAACCGGGGTAGCGGGTTTCCTTGCGGTACTGAATGTGGCGCAGGTGGGATTCCACCGTCCAGATGCGGTGGGTGATTTCCCAGGCGCGCATCAGTTCATGCAGGTCGCCGGCCGCCATTTTTTCGCAGTCTTCGCGCATGGTCTGCAGCAGATCCATGACGATTTCCAGCGACTTGCTGCTGGTCTGGTAGTAGGTGGCCGTACCGGCGCCGTACTCGTGGGTGGCTTTCATCAGCCGGTACATCATGCCTTCCGGCTTGACGTAGTTGGGGTTGATATTGATGGCCGTGGTGTAGTCCTTGTGATCCAGGAAGGTGCGCACCGGCTTGTAGATCAGGTCAACCAGTTCGTCCTTGCTCTGGGCGATTGTCGGTTTGAAGTCGGCGAAATCCTTGGCATAGCGGACCATCTGCTTGGCCGCAATACGACCCTCGGCATGGGAGCCGGAGGAGAACTTGTGGCCGGAGCAGCCCACGCCGTCACCAGCCGTGAAAAGGCCTTCCACCGTGGTCATGCGGTTGTAAACCTTGCCGTTGCGGGCCTTGATTTTATAGGCATCCGGAACCCAGTCATAGTCCGGGCCGGAGGTCCACAGGCCGCAGCAGCCGGAGTGGGAACCCAGCAGGTAAGGTTCGGTGGGCATGACTTCGGAGTTCTTTTTCTCCGGCTCGCAGTTCTGGGCGCACCACAGGTTGGCCTGACCGCAGGTCATGTCGAGGAAGTCTTCCCATGCTTCGGACTCGAGGTGCTTGAGCTCCTTCTTGTCCATGGTCTTGCCGAGTTCGGCCAGCGCGCTGACGGTGTCCATGATGATGGGACCGCGGCCTTCTTTCATCTCGAACAGCATCAGGTGGTTCCGCAGGCAGGTCGGGGTGATGGCGGCCGTGCCGTAAGGCGCATATTTCTCGAGCTCAGCCTTGGCGGCATCGCCGCCGGCAAAGGCTTCGCCCAGGCCGTTGAGGGTCTTGGCCTTGAACAGCAGGAACCAGGCACCCACCGGGCCGTAACCGTCTTTGAAGCGGGCCGGGGTGAAACGGTTTTCCATCATGGAAAGTTCGGCGCCCACCCGCATGCACATGGTGTAGGTGGAACCGGCGTTCCAGACCGGGTACCAAGCGCGGCCTTTACCTTCACCCACCGAACGGGGCTGGTAAATGTTCACCGCGCCGCCGCAGGCGACCATCATGGTCTTGCACTTGATGATGTAGACTTTGTTTTCGCGGACCGAGAAGCCCACGGCACCGGCGATCTGGTTTTCGACATTGGCATCCAGCAACAGCTCGACGATGAAGCAGCGCTCGATGATGTTGTCTTCGCCGAGGGCCAGTTTGGCAGCTTCGGCCACGATCCGTTTGTAGGATTCGCCGTTGATCATGATCTGCCATTTGCCGGTGCGGACCGGCTGGGCGCCGGCTTTCAGGGTGCCCATGGTCTGGCCTTTTTTACCGTCCAGATTTTTACCTTCGGCGGACTTTTTCCAGACGGGCAGGCCCCATTCTTCGAACAGATGGACAGAGTCGTCCACGTGGCAGCCCAGGTCGAAGATCAGGTCTTCGCGAACGAGACCCATGAGGTCGTTGCGGACCATGCGGACGTAATCTTCAGGCGCATTATCACCGATAAAGGTGTTGATGGCGGACAGGCCCTGGGCCACGGCGCCGGAGCGCTCCATGGCGGCCTTGTCGCACAGCAGAACGGTCTGATCGTCGCCCAGCCATTTTTTAACTTCAAACGCCGTGCCGCAGGCTGCCATACCGCCGCCTACGATCAAAACGTCAACTTCGCGCTCCTCGACTTCCGGATCCCGTACGGTCTTGAGTTCGCCCAATGGTTGATTCGGTAATGCCATATTGCTTCCTCCTTAATAACGATAAATTCAGAATTGTCTTTTAAATCAAGGAATCATACCTCAAAAGGCTTAGACCTTCGGTGTCGGAATGGCGTATCCGTCGGCTTCTTCCGTGCTCAGCAGGCCGCTTTCGAGGTCCTTGCCCTTAAGATCGGCATAGGCATTGGCACCACCTTCCGGGGTGGTCCGGATGGGGAACTTGAAGCGTTTGACAACGCCGTTGCGGAATTTGCAGGTCCACATGACATCCTCGGTGCCCATCATCGGCATGATGCTGCTTCCCAGCGGCACGAAGTCGGCATAGCCGCGGACTTCAATGGCCTGGGTCGGGCAGATTTTGACACAGGAGAAACATTCCCAGCACTGATCCGGTTCCTGGTTGTAGGCTTTCATGGCATTGGGATCCAGGACCATCAGGTCGTTGGGGCAGATGTACATGCAAGCTGTCTTGTCACCGCCTTTGCAGCCGTCACATTTTTCCTGAATTACAAAGCTTGGCATTTAAGATCCTCCTAGAAAAAAAGTCATAAAAGTTTTACCGTGAGAATTCCTCTCCGGTAGTGTCGAGTCCCGCGTTGAGTTTGTAACACCTCCCTTCATTTTCATGATCCGGACAGGTGACCCCTCCGGTCGCTCCTCTATGTGAATTGCTATGAACGGGGGGTTGCCCCCGATGGTTGTCAAGAGCAGTTTGTGCTGCAAAAAATATCAAAAATTTCAAGAGGATATAGTTTAAACGAGATAGTTTAAATATCATTCGGCCCTAGGCTTGTCAAGAATTTTCGATGAACGAAAGGCAATCCCGCTGGCTGTTTGCGGCGTTTCAGGGAGGCTTTCCAAGATGTTGGAACCGCGTACCAATTTCACACTATATATGGTATAAATGATCCTCACCCGCTCATTCTCCGGGAAACGAAAGGTCAACCATGGAAACCGATATGATTCCGTTAGCGCGCGCTGATCGATTTCAGTTTGCGTGCGGCCCTGAAATGGACTGTTTTAATGCGTGTTGCCGTAATCTCAATCAGTTTTTGACGCCCTACGATATTTACCGCCTTAAATCCCGCCTGAACTTGCCGGCCGGCGAATTTTTGAGCCGCTATACCGTTGAGCACCTGGGACCCCAGACGGGTTTGCCCGTCATCAGCCTCAAAGCCGTTCCCGACGAAGATCTGCAGTGTCCGTTTGTTGCGGATACCGGCTGCCAGGTCTATGAGGACCGCCCTTCGTCTTGCCGAACCTACCCGTTGGCACGGGCCATCACGCGGTCGCGGGAAAACGGCGAAGTCACCGAGCATTTTGCCCTGATGTGTGAAGATCATTGCCATGGCCCCAAACAGCCACACACCCAAACCGTGCGGGAATGGATCGAAGGCCAGCAACTGGAGGAATACAATCGTTTCAATGACAAGTTGATGGAAATCATCAGTTTGAAAAATCAATTTCATCCGGCACCCTTGGATATACGGGAGCAGCGGATGTTTCACCTGGCCCTCTACGATTTGGATGGATTCCGAAAGCATCTCCAGGAAGGGGATTATAACGAAGGGCACCCTTTAGGGGAGGAGATGCGGTCGGCATTGGGGGGGACCGATGTGGATCTCCTGGTGTTTGCCCACAACTGGGTCAGGTGGGCCCTATTCGGCAAGGGATCGTCAAAATGAGCACCAGCCCTTCCCCCAGCGTGGATGGTACCGGACGGGTGGCGCTGGTGCTGGGTGCCATCAAGGGAATCGGCAAGGAAATCGCTTTGGATCTAGCCCGGCGCGGGTTTAGCGTAGCCCTCACCTATCACGACTGGCCGGAAGCGCTTCCCCGCCTGCAGGCCGATTTCGCCGTTTTCGGCGATAAATCGGCCCTATATAACGTCGACTTGCGTGATTGCGCGGCTGTTTCAGGGTTGGTCAGAGCGGTATTGTCGCACTTCGGACGACTCGATGTCCTGGTCAACAATATTGAACGGGGCGGGTGGCCGGTGGTGCACGGCCCTTATACACCGGACCAATGGGACCTGGAAATGGAAACCACCCTGCGAGCCAAACGCTGGGTGTTCGATGCGGCTCTACCCCATCTCAAGGCGGCGGGGGGCAACGGCTGCGTGGTGAACCTGTCCTCCATTGCAGGATTGGTGGGACGCAGTGGACCGGCCAGCCTGATTTTCAACGACGGTTACGCGGCGGCCAACCGGGCTGTATCCCTGTTGACGGAATCCTGGGCGCGGGTTGCAGCGCCGGAAGTCCGGGTCAACGAAATCATGTTGGGGCTTGTGGCCACCCGCCATGGCGAGAACACCCGGGGCTGGGGGTTGCTGGAGCGCGACCAGAAACAGGCCCTGCTGGATCACACGTTATTGGGACGCATCGGTACGATCGATGATGTGGTGAAGGCAGTGCGGTTTGTCATTGACGAGGCGCCGTTCATGTCGGGCAGCATCATTCGCCTGGACGGAGGCTATGTCTTGGGGGGCGATAAGGTTGCACCGATGCCGCCCGGTGTTTTGTAGGCACGCGGTTCGGAAAGCATTCGTCAAGAACGCTCAGCGTGGGCGGATTTTTTTGCTGGGGAGCCCCCATACGAAGAGGGCGACCCAATCCATGCCGAACAGTAAAAGAGCGGTGTCGTCCCTGCGCATACGGGTCAGAAGCTCCTTCTTGACCTTGTAGCGTTTCAGGAAACTGCTTGCAAAGACGAATTCGCGGAAGGCATCCATGTTGTAGGTCGCCATGAAGGCCATGCGGCCTTTCGGACCATCGGGGCCCTGCCCCTGCCAGGGATCTTTGACAAAGAAGCCCTTCAGGGTCGCCCATTTGCGGGTCATCCGATTATGCTCGGCCCCTTCCTGGTCCGCTTGCCAGCTTTCCAGCGTCCATTCGTCGAACTCATGCTGTCCCAGGCAGAAGTCAGGTGGCCTGAAAAAACTGACCGCTTCGGGGGGGGCGTCCGTGGCGCCGTACCGCAGACCATGCTCGACCGGAAAGGTGCGACAGGTGTCCGGGCGATCCGGGTAGACGGTGCATCCTTTGTCGGTCAAAAAGGGACAGGTTTGTTCCGTATCGTTCGACATGCGCAGCAAGACGTCGGGGAAACTGCTGCCCTCCCGCAGGACGATATCCACGTACCGGTCGATAAACTGATCCGAGCTGATGCCGAGACATTGTTTAAGGCGGATCACATCGTAAGGATAAAGAAACAGGTTCAAGTTTCGGCAGCAACGGTTGAAACAGCCGATGCCCGGATGACAGCGAAACTGGAAACGGTCCCCGGCTGCAATGCACCGCCCGGAAGTTTGATCTAGGGCTTCCGATTTAACGATTTTCATGTGCGGTATCCTAAAAGTACCCGGTTCATCAAGTAAGCATGCCCTCTATTCGACATCAGCACGATCTTCAAAAACGAGGATCATTTCGGCGACGGTCAGTCGCACGGGGCTTTCAATCCCCGAAGCCTGCCGCAGAGACTTCTCCAGCGCGGCCATGGCGGCATACAACGGCGTGCGATCCAGTGGGTGCCCGGCAGCTTGGCTGCAGGAAGCCTCGAATATGTGGCATCCGGTGCCCGTGATCAGGCCGCGCATCGGATGCCGCATGGCATGGGGAATCCCGTGCAGGCGGCAGATCATGGGACGTTGCCGGTAGAGCAGACACCGTTCATCGATATTTAGCGGGCAAAGGTGCCGCAGAGGCCGGTCGTGACGCGCGCTGGCCTTCAATGCCTGGCAGTAGGCATGGGCCCGTTCTATACCATATGCCCGCTGGAATTCCGGCAGCCCCCGGTAGCCCATCAAGAGGCCCGCCGCCTCAATCACCGTATGATGATAGAAACGGGTCCGGCAGCAGTTGTCCTCACATCCCCGGCATAGAAAACCGTAGTTTTGGGCAACGGCGCTATAAGCGGCATCCATTTCGTCATAGAGGGCCGCCAGCCGGCGAAGGGCATCGGTATGCCGTTCAAAAATTTGGTTCAGGAGGGCGGAAGTTAACATCGTTCTCAAAAGGAAACCATTAGACTGTGGAGGATGGGAAAAACACACGTTTATAAAGGTTCATGGCATAGCGGTCGGTCATGCTGGCCAGAAGGTCGCACACCAGACGCTCGCGTGGTTGGGCGTGATTGTAGCAGCCATGCATATCCAGGCTGCGCAGCTCGCTTTGCAAATCGGCTTCATTGTCGAGCAGGTGGCTGTAGAGGTCCGAAAGGATTTTTTTGGCTTTGACGAACTCGCGATGAACCCGCGCTGATCGATAGACATTTTCATAAAGGAACTGGCGCAGGGCCTGCATGGCCTCATTGACCGGATTGCTCAACTGGAGGATGAGCTGATCTCCGGCGGGCTCGCTGTTGGTAATCAGATCCCGGATCATCCGGATGGCGCGCTCGGAGTGGGTACGGCCCAACACCCGCAGGCAGGTTTCGGGGACCTGATGGGAGGCAATCACGCCGCTGCGGACCGCGTCATCCAGGTCATGGTTAAGATAGGCGATGATGTCGGCGTAGCGGACAATACGACCCTCTGTGGTGATGGGCAATTCCGCCGGATCATTCGGCATAACTTCTCCGAACCCCTTGGAATGTTTAAGAATACCGTCGCATACCTCCAGGGTCAGATTCAAGCCCTGCCCATTGTTCTCCAGGCAGTCGACAACGCGCAAGCTTTGCTTGTTATGGGTGAAGTTGGCGGAATGGATTTCCTTGAGGGCGATTTCCCCCCCATGGCCAAACGGGGTGTGGCCCAGGTCGTGCCCCAGGGCGATCGCCTCGGCCAGATCTTCGTTTAGGAAAAGGGCGCGCGCAATGGTGCGGGCGATTTGCGACACTTCCAGGGTATGGGTGAGGCGGGTGCGGTATTCATCCCCCAACGGATTAAGGAAGACCTGGGTCTTGTACTTCAAGCGACGGAACGCATTGGAATAGACGATGCGATCACGGTCCACCTGAAAAGCGGTTCGGACCGCGCACGGCGCGGTATCGGGCACCCGCCGGCGGGCCTTGTCGCTTAAACTGCCGTAAGGTGCGATGAAGCGCCGCTCCCGGGCTTCGAATTGCTCCCTTAAAGAGGCCGGCGGGAGTTCCGTCCGGCCTGCAGGGGCTGCCTGACGGGGTGTTGTCCTGTAGTTCATGGCTTTACTTTAGCCGTCGATGAGACTAGATTAAACGTTACCATATTTGTAAACCTATACATTTTACCCGGCTCCAGAGGGAATTGTAAAGGTCAAATCAATTAGCCAGTATTGGGCGGGAGTATTTCCATTGGGCGGACATCATCTGGTTTTGGGCGAAATCAAGGACTATGTAACCGGAGAGGTCCTAGTGGATACCCATGACGAGCGCTATCGTCAGAAAGTGGCCCGCTTTCTGGTTACGCGCAAAGGGTATATAAAGGGGGATCTCAAACCAAGAGTTCCCATCGATCTGAATATCGACGGCAAACAGGCCAGGATCAGGCTGGACTTGATGGTTAGTATTGACGAACAGGTGGCGATGCTGGTTAAGTACGCACCGGGTTCCCTGACTACCCGCCACCAGGTCGCTTTGGCCGCCTCGCGTCTGCTGGCACCTTATCAGGTGCCTCTCAGTGTTGTAACGAATGGGAAAGAAGCTGATATTATAGATAATTTTTCCACTATCGTGATTGCCGAAGGACTGGATGGCATCTTTTCGCGGGGGGCGCTCGCGGATTACCTCCATGCGCATGATCCTATTCTAGTGGCGGAACGTCATCGAGGCATGGCGGCCCGAGTTCTGTATGCCTACGAAGTGGACGGACGTTGTCCCTGCGACGACACGGTGTGTGAATATGAGCAACGTTGATAAACCGGTGTCAGGAAGGCCCCGAATGGACGATGCTTACTTCATGCAGGCCGCACTGGACGAAGCACGGCGCGCTTTGGAAGACGGTGAGTTCCCGGTGGGATGTGTGATCGTAGGGGCAGGGCGCATTATCGTTCGCAGTGCCCGCAGGGGTAGCCGGTCAATAAATCCCAGCGAAATCGATCACGCCGAGATGCTTGCTTTGAGGCATCTGGAGAGCCTCGATGGCCATATTGCCCGTGAAGATCTTGTGATCTACAGTACGATGGAACCCTGCCTGATGTGTTTTGCCGCCTTGACCTTGAGCCGCATCGGAAAGGTGGTTTATGCCTACGAAGATGTCATGGGCGGTGGAACGAATTGTGATCTGGAATCGCTGCCGCCTCTTTACCGCACCCTTGGGCCGCGCGTGGTCGGCGGGATTTTGCGGTCTGAGAGCCTGGCCCTGTTCAAAGCCTTTTTTGGGGATGCGGCCAACACCTACTGGCAAGGCAGTTTGCTGGAGAGCTACACTTCCGATCAGGCAACCGGTTGAATCTGCCCGTGGAGACCGTTGCTGACAAGGGCCAACAGGCCTGGCAACGGGGCGTGCCAAGGAATTTTTACTTGCATTTTTTACTTGCATTTCCTAAGGTTGTCTTATATAGGCAATTTTCTACATCTGCACGCGTGCGCTTTTTCGGCGCATTGAGGGTAGGATGTTGCCTCGCGGCCGCGAAACCGATGCGGGTGCCGCGACATATCCCCGGCAATAACTTGTATTTCATAGGGAGGTGGAAGCATAGCTCAACCAAAGAGGACATTTCAGTCGAACAGATCGGATCGCGTTAATATTAACCGAAGCATTCGCGCACGCGAAGTTAGGGTAATCGATCCTGAAGGCAACCAGCTGGGCGTATTATCAATTGAGGATGCTCTGAAGGCGGCGGCCGAATTCGGACTTGATCTGGTAGAGGTTTCGCCTAATGCAGCACCGCCGGTCTGTAAGATTATGGACTACGGGCGTTACAAGTACGAACAGACCAAGAAGAAACAGGAAGCCAAGAAAAAGCAGAGCACCTTTCAGGTCAAAGAGATCAAAGTCCGTCCCAAGACCGGCGATCATGATCTTGAAACCAAGCTGGGCCACATTCGAAAATTTCTCGGCCGGAAAGACAAAGTGAAAGTGACGGTTCTCTTCCGGGGGCGCGAAATAACCCTGTCGGACCGTGGCCGGGAGTTGTTACAGAGAATCGCGACCGAGCTTGAAGAGATTGCCGTGGTTGAGCAGTACCCCAAATTCGAAGGCCGGACCATGATGATGGTATTATCGCCCAAGTAATCGGGCGTGATCGCGTAGATTTGAATAGCCTTGGAAGCGCACTCGGTTGAGACCGCCGGGTGATCCGAATTGTCGCTGTGATGGTATGCAGCGGGATTGGCGTGGGCCCGTAAAAATCCGGCCGCGCCAAAGCTTTTTGGGCCGGTGCCGATTTCGACAAGAGCCAGGATGAACGATGGGCGGCCCGGGGCCGCTGAAAAGAAGCGAATGCTAATAGGAGATGATCGTATGCCTAAAATTAAAACCAACCGGGCGGCTGCCAAACGGTTTAAAAAAACGGGTTCCGGAAAGTTCGTGTATAACAAATCCCACGCCAGTCATATTCTGACCAAGAAAACGCGCAAGCGCAAACGGGCCCTGCGACAGAGCCAGATCATCGACAAATCCGACATGCGCGAACTGCGTCTGCTGATGCCCAATGGGTAAACCGCAAGCCGGAAGGCAGCGGCCACAGATGGATAAGACGCTATCAAATAAGAGGGCCGGCTGGACCTGGCGGTTAACATGATTCAAACCTGTCGAACCGCGCCAGACAGGATTCGAGATTGAAGGAGAAATACCATGCGTATCAAAAGAGGGTTCAAAGCCCGAAGACGAAGAAAGAAAGTGTTGAAACTGGCCAAAGGGTTTCGTGGCGGCCACAGCAAACTTTTCCGAACGGCGGCGGATACGGTCGACAAGGCGCTCATGTATGCCTATCGCGATCGCCGTGTCCGTAAACGAGACTTCCGCCGCCTGTGGATTGTTCGCATCAATGCTGCTGCTCGCATGAATGATATGTCTTACAGCAAGTTCATGAACGGGCTCAATAAGGCCGGCATTGAGCTGGATCGCAAAGTGTTGGCTGACCTCGCCGTTTCCGATCCCGCCGGTTTTACCCAAATCACCGCTCTGGCATCTCAGCACGTATAAGAATCATCTGGGTAACAGGCGGCAGATCATGATTCGTAAGATCTGTCGCCCTCCTGCACAATTAACTCCCTAAACACAGATCGAGCGACACCTTGGACAAGTCGATAGATGGAATATACCAGGAAGCCCTGGACGAATTGAGCGGGGTGAGGGATCCTGGTGCCATGGAAGCCCTCAGCGTTCGCTATCTAGGACGGAAAGGCCGGCTGACGGCATTCCTACGCAACATTGCCAATTTGCCGCCGGAACAGCGGGCTGAGGCGGGAAAAAAGGCCAATCAGTCCAAAAAGAAGCTGGAAGCGGCCATCCAAGCCCATGCCAAGCGCTTGGAGGGCGGTGACGGGCGCCGTGAGGAGTGCATCGACATCACCCTGCCGGGACGCCCCATCCTTCCGGGCACCATGCACCCGATCACCCGCGTGACGCAGGAAATCTGCGATATTTTCCTGCGCATGGGATTCAGCATCGCTGAAGGTCCTGAAGTGGAGGCGGATTATTACAATTTCGAAGCCCTGAACGTCCCTAAGTATCACCCGGCGCGGGATATGCAGGACACCTTTTATGTATCGGAAAATATCGTGCTGCGAACCCAGACCTCTCCGATGCAGATCCGGGTAATGGAGCAGCAGCCCCCGCCGGTGGCGGTGATCGCCCCCGGAAAGGTCTACCGCTGTGACTCCGATTTAACCCATACACCCATGTTCCACCAAGTGGAGGGGCTTCTGGTGGATACGGATGTGTCCTTTGCCGACTTGAAGGGCACTTTGACCGCATTTGTGCATGCCATGTTCGACGATCAGACCAGTTTGCGCTTCCGGCCCAGCTTCTTCCCCTTTACCGAACCCAGCGCCGAAGTGGATATCCTGTGTGTCATGTGCCGGGGCGAAGGGTGCCGGGTTTGTTCCCATTCGGGGTGGCTTGAGATCCTTGGGTCCGGCATGGTGCATCCCAATGTGTTTCGCAGCGTCGGCTATGATACGGACAACTATTCCGGTTTTGCCTTCGGTATGGGGGTAGAGCGCATTGCCATGCTGAAATACGGCATCGATGATATCCGCAAGTTTTTCAACAATGACATGAGATTTTTGAGGCAATTCTAGCATGAAAGTCAGTTTGAGTTGGCTTAAGGAGTACGTCCCTCTGGAATGGGACGCCGACCGCTTGGCGGAGGCGCTGACCATGGCCGGTCTTGAAGTGGATACCATCTATGACCGCTTTGCCTATCTCCGTCAGATAAAAGTCGCCCAGGTCCAGGCGGTTCGGGAACACCCCAAAGCCGATCGATTGAAACTGTGCGATGTTTCCACCGGGGACCGGCAGTATCAAGTCGTGTGTGGTGCGCCCAATGTGAGGGAAGGCATGCTTTCCCCCCTGGCGGCTCCGGGGTCTGTTTTGCCTGACGGACGAACCCTGGCGGAAACCAGCATTCGCGGTGAGGCCTCGCAGGGCATGCTCTGCAGCGAGGCGGAATTGGAACTTGGTTCCGACGGCAGCGGCATCTGGTCCCTCCCGGAAGATTTGCCCCTTGGGGCTTCCCTGGCGAAGGCTCTGGACATGTCCGACATCGTGCTGGAGATCGACCTGACGCCGAATCGTCCCGACTGCCTTAGCATTCTTGGAGTGGCCCGCGAAGCGGCGGCTCTCCAGAATAACCAGCTGCGTCATCCGGGTATTCGCTTATCGGATACGGGCCGGGCCATATCAGATTACACCAGCGTGACCATTGAAGACCCGGACCTTTGCCCGCGCTATTCGGCACGATTGATAGCGGGGGTGACCATCGGACCATCGCCCGCTTGGCTTCAGGATCGGATTCGATCTGTGGGAATGCGCCCGATCAACAATGTCGTGGATATCACCAACTTTGTCATGATGGAGCTTGGACAGCCGCTGCATGCATTTGATTTTGACCGTTTGGCCGGCCACCGGGTCGTGGTGCGGCGGGCTCAAGACGGGGAGACTTTTGTTACTCTGGATAACAAGGAACGCGTCCTCGACAGTGAAATGCTGATGATATGTGACGGTGAAAAACCGATCGGCATCGGCGGGGTAATGGGAGGCTTGAACTCCGAAGTGGAGGTTTCGACACGGCGCGTGCTCTTGGAGAGTGCCTGCTTCAATCCGGTCAGTATTCGCAGGACCGCCAAACGGCTTAGCCTGAATTCAGAAGCTTCCCATCGTTTCGAGCGGGGTGTCGATCCCCAGGGAACCGTCGTGGCGTTGCATCGCGCCGCCCAGCTAATTGCCGAATTGGGCGGCGGAACCCTCATCGAAGGGCATCTCGACGTCCACCCGGTCCCCCATGAAATCCCATGCATTCACCTGGATGTACCCCGCACCAACCGATTATTAGGCACTGCACTCGGGACGGACGAAATCGTCCGACTTCTGGAATCGGTTGAAATCACAGCGGAAGTGCGTTCAAAAGAACAAATTGATGCCCGTCCGCCCTCTTTTCGTGTGGATATTCATCAGCCGGAGGATCTCCTTGAAGAGATCGCGCGGCTTTGGGGATACAATCGGATCGCCTCCCGCAAACCTCTTGTGGCCGCTGATAAGGTGCGCTCAAATCGGCCCCTCGAATTAAAAAAGAGGGTCCGGTCCCTTTTGAATGGCTTCGGTTTCACGGAGACCATCAACTACAGTTTTATTAGTGAACGGGCCTGTGACCATTTGCGCTTGTCCGCCAAGGACCCGCGACGGGCGGCCGTCAAGATTCTTAACCCTTTGACGGAAGACCAGAATGTTATGCGGACTTCTCTGGTTCCGGGCTTGCTTGAGACCGCCTTGCGGAACATCGCCCAGCAAACCAAAAATTTAAAGATATTTGAAATCGGGAAGGTGTTTCTCAGTCAGGGCCAGGACTGTCAGCCGGATGAACACGAGCTTCTGGCGGCACTGTGGACGGGTGCTCGCCATGAAAGTGCCTGGAATCGCCAGGCTACGGCCAGCGATTTCTATGATATTAAGGGCATTTTGGAAGGACTTTTCGCCGGTTTGCAGGTAAAAGACAGTCAGTTTACTCGGATGAAGGCGCAGCGGGGCCCTTATCTGCGTCCTGGCGCGGCCGCTGAAATTGTCATCGGGGACCACACCATCGGATGCATCGGGGAAATCGATAGCGAAGTTCTCTCCAATTACAATTTGAAACAGTCGGCTTTTATTTTTGAAATAGATCTGGATCGTTTGATAGCGCTAACGCCGGATCATATCCAGGCCGTTCCTCTGCCGCGCTACCCCTCTACTTCGCGGGATATCACTTTAATCGTCGATGCTGATCTGGATGCCCAGGCGGTCTTGTCGGGGATTCACCGGATGGAGAATGAACTGGTTGAAACGGTTTGGATCTTCGATGTGTTTAAAGGCCATCCGATTCCTGATGGTAAAAAAAGCCTTTCTTTGCGGGTCGTTTACCGCTCACCCGAGGGAACACTCGAAGATGAGGCAGTCAACCGGATGCACCGCAACTTGACGCAGCAGCTGCTGGAGGTTTGTAAAGCGGATCTGCCTTCCTGAGTGCCATACCCTTGTGCAAGGTTTCATGGGGGAGGAACCATGCCTTCCGAAGCGAAAGGTCCAGACAAGCTCTATTATCGCATTGGGGAGGTTAGTGCCATAACCGGCGTGCCGTCCTACGTGCTACGGTTTTGGGAAGGGGAATTCCCCAGCATCAAACCTCGTCGAACGGAATCCGGACAGCGACTTTACCGCCCAGCGGATGTCGAGCGCATCCACCTCATTAAGGACCTGTTGCATCGACAAAAGTTTACCATACAGGGTGCCAGGCGGTTTCTAAGGCAGCAGGAATCGCCGCCGTCAGCCGCTTGGTGGTCGGAATTACAGATGATCCGCAGGGAACTCAAGGCAATTCGGGAGCTTCTTTCATAGCATCCGGTGGGGCGATGTTGGCGCTGGTGCACATTTTGTTTGCCCGGGGGGTGGTGGCCGGTGAAACGTGTTGACAAAGCACTGTTTTTGTCCTAATTAGAGTTCCTTGGAAGCGGGCATAGCTCAGTTGGTAGAGTACAAGCTTCCCAAGCTTGGTGTCGCGAGTTCGAGTCTCGTTGCCCGCTCCAACTTCCGCCTTTTTTCAAAAGGTCGTTTAAGGGAAGCGTTATGTATGGAACCGGGAATGTAACCTATCGATCATGGTGCCTTGCATGAGTACATAACGTCTCACGCCATCTTGACGGTGTACCTGGAGTTAAAAACGGGCGGAAGCCCGTTTTTGTTTTTGTAATTTGGGCGAAGACAATGAAGCAACCTAAAGCAGAAGAGAAAGCCGTTTCCCAAGAGACGAGTAAATCGCTGCCGCAGAAGGAGAAGCAGATTGCCACCCGGGTCTGGAGCGTTGCCGAACCGCTTTGTTTGGATGAAGGCATGGAGTTGGTCTTCATCGAATTCCGGCGGGAATCTCAGGGGCGTGTTCTGCGTCTGTATATCGATAAGCAGGGCGGTGTGACATTGGACGATTGCGCGCTAATTAGTCGACAATTGGGAGATATCCTTGACGTTACCCTGGAAGATATCGGGCCCTATAGCTTAGAAGTCTCTTCACCGGGCGTCAACCGGCCTATCGGTCGCCCTGAAGATTATAACCGTTTTAAAGGCCAACAGGTACACCTCAAAACGCGTCAGCTCATTGATGGGCGGAAGAATTACCGAGGCGTTCTTCGCGGAATTGATGAAAGCATTGTCGCGGTAGTATGCGACAATGAAGAGGTTCATATCCCTCTGGAAGCGATATCCATTGCACGGCTTGTCAATTTTAATGGAGAAAACTAATGTTTGTAGCGGATATTAAACGCGTCGTCGAACAGGTCAGCCGAGATAAAGGCATTGATCGTGAGATCTTGATCAGCGCGCTGGAGGAAGCGCTTAAGTCGGCCGCCCGAAAGAAATTCGGAAGCAAAATCGACATTGAAGTGCAATATAATAACGACTCCGGCGAGATCGAGGTCTTTCAGTTTAAAGACGTCGTGGAGACAATTGAAGATCCTGCTCTCGAGATATCTCTAGAAGAGGGGCGCAAGCTGGATACCGAGTGTGAAATCGGGGATAGTCTCGGCACGAAAATGGATACTTCGACGTTTGGACGCATTGCCGCTCAATCCGCCAAACAGGTCATCATTCAGAAGATGAAAGATGCCGAAAAAGACGCCATTTACGCGAGTTTCATCGATCGCAAGGGCGAAATCATAAACGGCATTGTGCAGCGCATGGATCGCGGTGACATCATCGTCAATCTCGGGCATACCGAAGGTGTCTTGCCGGTGCGGGAACAAGTGCCTCGCGAATCCTACCGGCGCGGCGATCGCATCCGGGCTTATATCTTGGACGTGTTGCATGAAACACGCGGACCCCAGATCATTCTATCGCGGGGGCACAAGGATTTCCTCATCGATCTTTTTAAAACCGAGGTCCCGGAAATCAGTGAGGGCATTGTCAGTATTATGGGAGCAGCCCGCGAACCGGGCGTGCGCGCCAAGATTGCCGTCTCCTCCAATAATTCCGATATCGATCCTGTCGGTGCCTGTGTCGGCATGAAGGGCAGCCGCGTTCAGAATGTGGTGCAGGAATTGCGGGGGGAGAAAATCGATATTATTCCCTGGCATGTGGATGCTGCCAAATTTGTGTGTAACGCGCTGGCACCGGCTGAAATATCGCGTGTTGTTATCGATGAATCCAATCGTTCCATGGAAGTCATAGTCCCGGATGACTACCTGTCGATCGCGATCGGCAAGCGGGGGCAGAACGTTCGATTGGCATCCAAATTGACGGGCTGGCACCTCGATGTCCAAAGTGAATCCCGCTATAACGAGGCCATGAAGAGCGGTTACGAATCTCTCATGGCACTGCCGGATGTCGACGTCAGTTTGGCGGATACCTTATACGAAGCTGGTTTTTTCTCAGTCGATGAAATCAGTATCGCATCGCTTGAGGATTTGATGCCAATCCGGGATATCAGTGAAGATCAGGCCCGCGCTCTTATCTCAGCCGCACGGCAAGCGGTCTTGGATGCCGAAAGCGCGGCTGAGAACGAAGATCAAGCGAACCTCGAAGAAGGCGAAGTACAAGCGGAAGCCTCCGAACAAGAGCTGTCGGAAAGTGCCGATCCAATTGCGGACCAGGATGAGCCAGAACACGAAGCAGACAATACCGATGACCAGGATTCCATGCCTGAAGCCCCGGACGAGGCAGAGGCGGATCCTGAACCGAAGGAATAGCGAGCGAATCGATTTGATCAGAAGTATAGGCGGCTATACGGCGATCGAAAATTGCCTGGGAAGCTGTATCTGAGGGGGAAAGCATGGCCAAAATCAGGGTATATGAACTTGCCCGAGAGCTCAACATGACCAACAAAGTGCTCATTGAAAAGATGAGTGATATGGGTATTGCGGTGAAAAGCCATATGAGTTCTCTCGAAGATGAGACCGTCGAGCAGATCAAAGGGACACTTTTCGGTAAATCGGCTGAAAAAGTCGAAGAGACCCGCATCAAGCCAACGGTTATTCGGCGCCGCCGGAAAAAAGTCGTCGAGTCGGCTGATGTCGAAGTCGCCCCGGAAGAGGGTGTGGAGGAAGAATCAGAATCGGCTACGACCGAAGCGCCTGTCGAAAAAATGGAAGAAAGTCCGCTGGCCGTGTCCGAGGTTGCCGAAGCCGAATCTGAAAAGAGGGCCGCCAAAAAGACCCCGAACCTCGAAGCACCTGCAAAAATTGTAAGGCAGGCTCCGGAAAAGGAGGTCCCGCCGCAGGCCGAGGAAACATCGGCGGAAACGGTCGAAAACGAAAGTGTCGCTGAGTCTGCCGCGCCGGATGCTGGATCGGAAGAGGCAGCGGCCCCTCCTGAGGCCGAAAGCGAAGAAACGGCAGCAAAGGTCGAACCCCAAAAAAGGGAAACGCCGGTCGCTAAAGCCAAAAAGGAAAAGAAACTTGAACCGGCGGCTAAAATTATCAAGCTTCCCTCTCGCCCCCCAGAGAAACCTGCCGAGCAACCGCAGCCCACGCCCTCCGAGGCGGAGCCCGCGCGCAATGATTCCGATGCAGCCTCCGCCAAGAAAAAAAGGCGTAAAAAGCGCACCGAAGAAGAACTTGATCGGAAGTTTTTCAAGAAGAAAATTGCGTTCCGAAAGAAATCGGTTATTGAAGGCGCCGATCTATATTCGGGTCAAGGTAGAGGTCGCAAAGGGCGCAAAGACGCTCGCGGAAAATCGGCCGCCGGGCAAAAGACCCAGATCACGACGGCTAAAGCGATCAAGCGGAGAATTAAAGTGGATGAAGCCATTGTGCTCTCAGAGTTGGCGAAGCGGATGGGAATAAAGGCCAGCGAAATCATCAGAATGCTGATGGGTCAAGGCGTCATGGCAACCGTGAACCAGAGCATCGACTATGAGACAGCCTGTCTGGTGGCGGCCGAGTTCGGCTATGAAGTGGAAAAGGCCGCTTTTGAAGAGGACGAACTGATCAAAATCGAAGAAGATATCCCGGAAGCCATGACGGAGCGTCCTCCTGTGGTGACCATTATGGGACATGTCGACCATGGCAAGACGTCCTTGTTGGACGTTATTCGCAAGACCCATGTCACCGAATTGGAAGCCGGTGGTATTACACAACACATCGGCGCTTACAGCGTGTCCACGGAAAAAGGTCAAATTACCTTTCTGGATACCCCAGGGCATGAAGCCTTTACGGCGATGCGTTCGCGCGGAGCCCAGGTGACCGATATCGTTATCCTGGTGGTCGCCGCCGATGACGGTGTGATGCCGCAAACCGTTGAAGCCATCAACCATTCCCGGGCATCGGAAGTCCCACTCATCGTTGCCGTCAATAAAATGGATAAAGCCGGGGCCGACCCGGACCGCGTGTACCGCGAGCTGTCCGAGAAGGGGTTGGCACCGGAAGCCTGGGGCGGCGATACGATTTTTGTCAATGTATCCGCCAAACAGAAGACGGGCATTGATGAGTTGTTGGAAATGATCTTGCTTCAGGCGGAAGTCATGGAGCTAAAGGCCAACCCCGACAAACAGGCTTTCGGTCATGTGGTGGAAGCCAAACTGGATTCCGGCCGCGGACCGGTGGCCACGGTCCTGGTTAAAGAAGGTACCTTGCGGACCGGCGATCCGGTGGTCTGCGGCGTTCATTTCGGCAAGGTCCGCGCCATGCTGAACGATATGGGTAACCCCGTGTCGGAGGCCGGCCCCTCGATTCCGGTGGAAGTTCTAGGGCTTTCGGGCGTGCCGATGGCTGGCGATGAACTGATCGCATTGAGGGACGAAAAGGATGCCAAGCAGGTCAGCCTGCACCGCACGCAGAAACAGCGGACCAAGGAACTGGCCAAATCGAACCGCATGAGCCTCGAGAACCTGTTCGAGCAGATGAAGGAAGGTGAAGTCAAGGATCTCAATCTGATCATCAAGACGGATGTCGACGGCTCCATGGAAGCCTTGAAAGATTCGCTGATCAAGTTGTCAAATGAGGAAGTCAAGATCAATGTCGTTCATTCCGCCTCGGGTACCATCACCGAGTCCGACGTATCCCTTGCGGCGGTGTCCAATGCGATCATCATCGGGTTTAACGTACGCCCAACGCCGAAAGTGCAAAATATGGCCCTCGAAGAGGGTGTGGATATGCGGTATTACAATGTCATCTATGACGTCATCAAGGAGATCAAGGATGCCATTGCCGGGATGATGGAGTCCATTTTCGAAGAGCGGGTCCTGGGAAGAGCCGAGGTGCGGCAGGTTTTCCAGATACCCAAAATTGGGACCATTGCCGGGTGTCATGTAACGGACGGCAAAATGGAACGCAATCAGCTCATGCGGCTGCTGCGAGACGGAGTCGTTTTTTACGAAGGGCGCAATTCATCCCTGCGGCGTTTCAAAGATGACGTCAAAGAGGTGCAAAGCGGCTACGAATGCGGGATCGGTATCGAAAACTATAACGACATCAAGGTTGGTGATGTCATCGAGTGCTACTACCTTGAAGAAATTCGTCCCGAGGTCCAATGAGGCCGTCCGGTGCGGTGCTCTGCGCTCTATCGGCACTAGCGTGATGGCCCTAAGGTAAGGATCGGCGGAAAAGCCATGGTTGTCGGCATTGGTCGGATCGTATATCGGATTCATGACTGCCGCTCTTTGAAAGGCAAACGAAAAGTCGTCAAGGCGATCATCATGCGGTTGCGGAACAAATTTAATGCTTCCATCGCCGAGGTGGGCGCCAACGATATGCACCAGCGGGCAGAAATCGGGTTTTGTATGGTCGGCAATGATCGCGCCGTGGTAAATTCGAAGGTCGACAAGCTTTTTAATATGGCCGAAGACCTCGGGTTGGCGGAAGTTATCGATATGGAAATGGAGATCATCAGTCTATGACGCGCTTTGCCCGATCAGAGCGGATCGGCCGCCATATCCGCAATACCCTGGCCGATATTCTGCGCCGGGACGTTAAAGATCCCCGATTGAAGATGGTGACCATTACCAGCGTCGACGTTTCCCCGGATCTGAGACTGGCCAAGATCTATTTTGCGACAACCGGCGATGATGAAAAGATCCAGCGTGTGCGCAGCGGGTTCGATAAAGCGTGCCCTTTTATCAAAAAGCGGCTCGGCCAGGAGTTAGGCCTGCGGTATATGCCGGATATCCGTTTTTATTATGATGATTCGCTTGACTACGGCGCCCGCATGGAGGCGCTTTTCCGATCGATAGGTGATAAAGATGGACACCGTCATCGACCGAATGAGTGAGCGCCAGGCGTTTTTTCTGGCCACGCATGTCAATCCTGATGGTGATGCAATCGGATCTTTGATATCCTTGGGGCTGGGGCTGCGGCAGCAGGGCAAGCGTGTCTATATGTATAACGCAAGTCCCATTCCGGCCGTCTACCGCTTCCTGCCCGGAGTGAAAGGCGTCCGGCAGACCGTGCCGTCTTCTTCTGAATGGGATGCCGCGATCATACTGGACTGCGGTGATATCGAGCGGGTCGGCGAAGCGGTGGATTTTGTTCACGGTCTGCCGATGGTGATCAATATCGATCACCACGTGACCAATACCGCTTTCGGCCAGCACCGTATCGTCGATACGGCGGCGTGTTCTTCAGCGGAAATCGTCTACCGACTGCTCAAGCGAATGGCAGTCGAAATTGACCAGGCCATCGCCTCGTCCATCTACACCGGCATTTTAACCGATACGGGTTCTTTTCGGTTCGCGAATACCAATAGCGCTGCCTACGCCATCAGCGCGGAGATGGTTCAATGCGGTGTTGATCCCTATACGGTGGCCCAGCACGTTTACGGTACGTATTCATTAGGCCGTATCAAATTGCTGAATATGGCCCTTGATTCGATTGAAATTTCCGCCAATGGCAAGTTGTCGCTGATGACACTGACCAAGGATATGTTTGCCGAGACGGATACGAATCCTGAAGATGTGGACGGCATGATCAATTATGCGAAGCGTATCGAGGATGTGAAAGTGGCCGCTCTGATCATGGAAAACACCAATGGCGCGGCCCATAAACGGTTTCATGTGAGTCTGCGTTCGGACGGATCGGTGGATGTCGCTGAAATCGCAGCTTCTTTCGGTGGCGGCGGGCATTTCAATGCCGCCGGATTCGGGGTGGAGACATCCCTCAAGAATCTCAAGAAAACCATTATTTCCATAGCGGAGCAGCTTTGATAAGGGTATGCAGGACGGGGTTCTGATTATCGACAAGCCGGCCGGCATGTCTTCGGCGCAAGTGGTCGGCCGGGTAAAAAAGAGTTTCAAAGCAAGGAAGGTGGGGCATGCCGGAACGCTGGACCCTTTTGCCACCGGCGTCTTGGTTTGCCTTCTGAACCGAGCCACCCGCTTGGCCCAGTTTCTCTTGCGGGGCAAAAAGCAATATCGAGCCGTGCTTCACCTGGGGGTCGCTACGGATACGCAGGACCCTACCGGGCGCGTGGTCGACTCCCGGCCGGTGCCGGATTTCAGCGAAGAAGATCTTCAGCAGGTATTTCGGCATTATGTGGGGACCGTCGAACAGATTCCACCCGCCTATTCCGCGTTGAAACACAACGGCGTGGCGTTGTACAAATTGGCACGCAGGGGGCACATCATACAAAAGCCGGCCCGCAGCGTCCATATTGAAAGGTTGGAAATCGTCGCTGTCGCTTTGCCCGAGGTCCATTTCATCATTACCTGCTCGGCCGGGACCTATGTCCGCACGCTATGCGCGGATATCGGCCAGGCGCTTGGTTGCGGGGGACATCTCAGGGCATTGCGTCGAACCATGAGCAGCGGGTTTGGTATTGATGAAGCCCTTAGCCTGGAGGCCTTAAATCGCTGTATGGCCGATCCCCGACGGCCGGTTCCCCTGATTCCGCCGGGCGCCGCCTTGCGGGATATGCCGGCTTTGAGGGCGGACCCGACCGTCGCTGCCAAGATTAAAACCGGCGGAAAAATTGATGTAAAGGATTTCACCGATTTACCGCATGATGCAACGGTAATGAAAAATGGTGAGCAAGGGACCTGTTATAAAGTTTTCGATGGGGACACCCAGTTGATTGCCGTCGTTTCAGTGGATATGCAAAACGAAACGATCGCCTATCGCGGTGTCTTTGTCTAACGAAACGATGCGAACCCATTTTTGCGCGACAAGCGGTGAAGGCTTGTGCGTAACGACGGGCAACCATACAGGGTACCCTCTAATGACATGAGCATCATTTAATTAAGAGGAGGCTGAAAGACAGTGGTATTTACAACTGAAGATAAGAAGCGTCTGATTGAGCAACACAAGCTACACGACACGGATACGGGTTCGCCTGAAGTTCAGGCGGCTTTGTTGACGCACCGTATCACCTATTTGACGGAGCATTTGAAGGTGCACAAGAAAGACCACCATTCCCGTCGAGGCTTGTTGATGCTGGTCGGCCGCCGCCGCCGTCTGCTCAATTACGTCAAGAACAAAGATGTGAATCGCTATCGATCGATTATTGAGAATCTAGGACTGCGCAGGTAGTCCGGATCGGGAGGCTTCCCTTGGCGACGTCTATTCGCAGGACCCGAAAAGTCCTTACCGGGGAAGCCTCTGTACCGATCGATGGACTGATCCGTTAATGATGATGAGGTATAGGGGCCACCGTATGTCGCGATGGGCCCAAGTAGCTCGCATGCCAGCATGATTGCCGCCGTGAAGCCGCCATATGAGGAGGGTTGCGATGTGTAATCTGCAGGAGGCAAAATGGAAAAATTAGTACAAACCGAGATCGGGGGACGAACCCTGAGCATCCAGACCGGCAAACTGGCCAAGCAGGCCTCAGGCGCTGCTCTGGTTCAATACGGGGAGACGATTGTCCTGGTCACCGTCGTTTCCGCCAAAGACGAACGACCGGGTGATTTTCTTCCGCTAACGGTTGAATATCAGGAAAAAATTTATGCGGCGGGACGGATTCCCGGTAATTATTTTCGCCGGGAAATCGGTCGACCAAGTGAAAAGGAAACGCTGACCGCGCGGTTGATCGATCGTCCGATCAGACCGCTGTTCCCCAAAGGCTATCGTTTCGAAATCCAGGTTATCGCCACGGTTCTTTCCATGGACAAGGAGAACGACCCGGATATTTTGGCCATGATTGGCGCTTCGGCGGCGCTTGAACTGTCCGACATCCCCTTCAGCGGACCGATTGCCAGCGTCCGCGTGGGGCGGGTCAATGGTGAACTGGTCGCCAATCCCAGCCTTTGCGATTGCGACGATTGTGATATCAATATCATCGTGGCCGGATCCCGCACGGGCGTGGTGATGGTGGAAGGCGGGGCCGATATCGTCCGTGAGGAGGATATGCTGGAGGCGATCTATTTCGGCCACCAGGCGATTCAACCGATCATCGATATGCAACTTGAGTTGAAAGAGGCTTGCGGCGCGGAAAAACGCAGCTTTACACCGCCGGAGAAAGATCCTGATCTGGTTCGGATTTTGGAGGAGAAGGCGATCGGACCTTTTCGTAAGGCCCTGGTCATTCCGGCCAAAGTTGAACGGAACAAGGCGCTCCACAATCTGAAAAAGGAAATGTTGGAATCCCTTGGCGAAGCCTACGCCGAGCGACGGGATGAAGTTAATGCGATTCTGGACGAATTGCAGAAAAAGATCTGCCGGGATCTTATCCTCAAGGAAGGCCGTCGCATCGATAACCGGCGCTTCGATGAAATCCGGCCCATTACCTGTGAGGTCGGATTGTTGCCCCGCCCCCACGGAAGCGCCCTTTTCACTCGAGGTGAAACCCAGGTGTTGGGCGTGTTGACCTTAGGCTCTGGTCAGGACGAACAACGGGTGGAGACCCTGAGTGGTGAGGAATTCCGCCCCTTTATGCTGCATTACAATTTTCCTCCCTATTCGGTGGGCGAGACGCGACGCATCGGTGGGCCCAGCCGCCGCGATATCGGCCACGGAGGCCTTTCCACGCGTGCCATCGAAAAGGTGCTGCCGGACAAGGAAGACTTTGATTACACCATTCGCCTGGTGTCGGAGGTTCTGGAGTCCAACGGCTCCTCCTCAATGGGGACGGTGTGTTCCGGTACGATGGCGCTGATGGATGGGGGCGTTCCTATCAAGGCGCCCGTGGCCGGTATTGCCATGGGGCTCGTCAAGGACGAAGATAATGTGGCCGTTCTCTCGGATATTCTAGGAGACGAAGACCATACCGGCGATATGGATTTCAAGGTTGCCGGCACCAGCGAAGGCATCACCGCCTTGCAGATGGATATCAAGATTCACGAACTTCCCCAGGACATCCTGGCCAAAGCCCTCGAGCAGGCCCGGCAGGGGCGTCTTCACATTTTATCCAAAATGAACGAAGCCATCCAGGCGCCTCGTGACAAGATCTCCCCCTATGCACCGGCGATCTTGACGGTTGAAGTCAAACCGGACAAAATCCGGGAGATTATCGGCCCCGGCGGCAAGACGATCCGTGCGATCCAGTCGGAAACCAACACACGTGTCGAAATCGACGATTCAGGATTGGTCAAGATTGCGGCGGTTTCCAAGGAAGATGGTGATGCGGCCCTGAAGATGATTGGCGATATTACGATGGAGCCGGAAGTCGGCCAGGTTTACGATGGAACGGTTGTGCGCATCATGGATTTTGGCGCCTTCGTGCAGATTTTGCCTGGTACGGACGGCCTGTGCCACATTTCACAACTGGCGACCCATCGTGTTTCCAATGTATCGGACATCGTAAAAGAGGGTGACAAGCTGCGGGTCAAGGTCCTGGAGATCAACCGCGACGGCAAAATCAGGCTAAGCCACAAAGCCATTCTCGAAGAAGAAGGTCGACGCCCTGATGGCCCCGGTCGTAAATAAAACCGTTCTATCGAACGGCATTACGATTCTCACCAAACACATGCCCTACGTCCGCTCCGTGTCGATGGGAGTGTGGGTCAATGTCGGTGCGCGGGACGAAAGTCTGGAAGAGAACGGACTCTCGCATCTCATTGAACACATGATCTTTAAAGGGACGCGGAAGCGGACAGCCTATCAAATCGCCAAGGAATTCGATGCGATCGGGGGGCAGACGAATGCCTTTACCGCCATGGAAAACACCTGCTATCACGCGCGGGTGCTTGAATCCCATCTGGATACCATGGTTGACATTCTGGCTGATATTTTCCTGAATTCCGTTTTCGAAGCCACTGAATTCGAGCGTGAACGTCCGGTTATCCTTCAAGAAATCGGCATGGTGGAGGATAGCCCGGAAGAATACATCCACATTCTGGCAGGAAAAAATTATTGGGGCGACAATCCCCTGGGGCGTTCGATCCTGGGATCACCGGAGAATATTCTGCGGTTCGACGCCGAAGCGGTGCGGGCCTTTTTCCGCCGTTGTTATCAGCCGGATAGAATTCTTATCGCGGCGGCCGGGAAGGTTGATCATCATGCCCTGCTGGATCGCCTGGCCCCTGCTTTCGAAAAGATCCAGCCCGGCAACGGACTTGCCGAGCGGTGGACGCCCCCTGTCAGTCGGCATATCGAACTCTGCCATCGCAAACTCGAACAGGTGCATATATGTCTTGCGGCTCCCGGGATTGCCACGACCCATCCCGAAAGGTTTGCCTTTTCCCTCATGAATTCCATTCTCGGGGGGAACATGAGCTCGCGGCTATTCCAGGAAATCCGGGAAAAAAGGGGGTTGGCATACGCGGTCTATTCCTATCTGATTTCCTATGAAGATACCGGCATGTTCGGTGTCTATGCCGGCGTGGAACCATCGCGGGCGGTGGAAGTGACCACGTTGATCAGCCGTATCCTATCCCAGATGAAGAGCACGCCGGTGCTTCCCGGAGAGCTCCAGGACGCCAAGGAATTCACCAAAGGCAATATGTTGCTGGCCAGTGAAAGTACGGACAACCAAATGGTCCGTCTGGCGCAGGGAGAAATCCATTACCAGCGTTATGTCCCCTTGGAAGAAGTTGTCGCTTACATCGATGCGGTAACAGGGGAAGACATTCAGTCACTGGCCAATAGACTTTTCCAAAATGACCAGATGGTGCTGACGGTACTGGGTCCTTTGACGGATCCGGCCCCTTTTAAAGACGCGTTCCGGCTGCGTTGATTCCTTTTCGTGCCACCTATGGAAGAAAACCGCCAACCCACAATCGCTTTTCTCCGCCTGCGACCGGAAGCGGATGTCGATATTCCGCTACCCCGCTATATGACGGCTCAAGCCGCCGGAATGGATATCCATGCTGCGGTGGAAGCCCCGCTTATTTTGAAAATGCGGGAGATTGCCCTTGTCCCGACCGGTTTTGCCATGGCACTTCCGGAAGGCTACGAAGCACAAATCCGGCCGCGGAGCGGTCTTGCGGTGAAGCACGGCATTGGGTTAATCAATTCACCGGGCACCATCGACGCGGATTACCGGGGTGAAGTTAAAATCGCCCTGATCAATTGGGGGCCTTGCTCGTACACCATCGCGCGCGGTGACCGCATTGCGCAGATGGTGATTCAGAAGGTTTGCCGGGTTCAATGGGAAGTCGTCGAAGACCTTTCGCCGACCGGACGCAATCAGGGCGGCTTCGGTCATACCGGTGTCCGTGAGTCCTGAGCACTGGTGAAGTTAAAATCGCCCTGATCAATTTGGGGCCGCGCTCGTACACGATCGCGCGCGGTGACCGCATTGGGCGGATGGTGATTCGGAAGGTCTGCCGGGTTCAATGGGAAGTCGTCGAAGACGGTTTACGCCATGTCGCATTTGCCGCCACCAATGCCCTGAATGGGCTGCTGGCTGAACGCCTTTGTGTAGAGCGCCCTAAATCGCGCGGCAGGAAGATCGGCTGAAATGCAAGAGTGTTGTGTCGATACCACTCTGTCCGTGTGCATGCTGGCGAGCGGTAGTAAAGGCAACTGCATTCATATCGCCGCTGGAGGCAAGGCGATTCTCGTGGATGCCGGTTTGAGCGGCCGTGAAATAGAACGGCGAATGATTCAGCGTGATCTGCAGCCCGATGCGCTTCAAGCCATCATCGTCTCCCACGAACATATCGACCATATTCGAGGCGTGGGGGTTTTAGCGCGGCGCTATAAGCTGCCGGTATACATGTCAAGCGAAACGGCATGCGCCGCCCTCGCTTCTTTAGGGAAGCTGCCGCATTTTTTTTACTTCCAGGCCGGAAAGCCGTTCCTTCTCCCACCCTTTTGCATCCATCCCTTCAATGTCTCCCACGACGCCGTCGATCCGGTCGGATTCACCATCAGCATGAATGGCAGTCGAATCGGCATCGCAACAGATCTCGGCATTGCGACAGGGCTTGTGCGAGAACATCTGAAAGGCTGTCATCTCCTCGTTCTTGAAGCCAATCACGACCTCGATATGTTGGTTAACGGACCCTACCCCTGGCCGTTGAAGCAGAGAATAAAGGGTCGCAGTGGCCATCTTTCCAACGATGCCGCCGAAGCCTTGCTGCGCTCCGTAATGACGGTGGATCTGCGCTATGTCATTTTGGGCCATTTGAGCGAAACCAACAATACCGCCAATCAGGCGCTCAAGATTGTCCGCAAAGCGATCGACGGGCACGATATCCGTCTTCTTGTGGCCGAACAGGACCACTCCGGTCCGGTTGTCATGTTGTAAAACGCTACA
The DNA here is from genome assembly GCA_963730675.1 of uncultured delta proteobacterium. Lineage (GTDB taxonomy): Bacteria > Desulfobacterota > Desulfobacteria > Desulfobacterales > UBA5852 > JABZFP01. Next base: position 183,424 of record CAVSSY010000009.1, read on the forward strand.
CCAGATCTCGTGTCATCCGAAATCACGGTACACTATTTGTTGGGGTTGGTTTTTCGTCGGTATTCGAGGGGCTTAGAGAAGCCTACTTTTTTTGTTAGATATTTTTTTACCCATTCAACCATATGTTGTGCCGATGCTTCCAGTAATATACTACAGAAGCCACAGCGACGGCCATATGGACAAATTTCTTCATAAAATTCAGTAAGTCGCAGTTTGCATATAGTTGAACTCCCCTATTTTCTGTGCTAATTTTAGTTAGCTATCAATCCGAAATTTTTAGCAATGCTTTTTCCCGAACAGTGAGCGAATGGTGCACCCAACTCTTCCAGGAATGAAAGGTCTTACATAATGGGAAAGACCTATCGCCAAGGTACGACACTTGCCCCTGAAACCGAAGCGGCCCCCGATCATGGTCATGAAAATTCAGAACCATCCGTTGAACCTCTAAATTCTGAGGATGTCCATCAATCGCGGTTGAAGATGGACTACTTGATTAACAAGATCAACTATATCAACTTCCAGAACGGAACCCTTCAGGTTGTCATGACGCATCGTCGTTTTGAGCGCACCTTGACGGCCAAAGCTCGCCCACTGCCTTGCTGCGACGCCCATTTGAAATGTGAATGGCTGGAACCCGAGAAAATCGCCCCTTTGGTGGAGAACTATCGGTTTACGTCTTTCTTTGTCGATGACGGCGCCATAGCCATCCGGGTCGAGGCCCGTGTCGTCAAAATGGATGCCGTCGGGCTTGAGGTGGAACTGCCGGAACTCTGCTGGGAGATCACAAACCGACGTGAGGCAAGAGTCAATTGTGACCGTGTGCCGGTTCAAGTCATTCAGCATAGTATGCTTTTCCGGGGCGCTTTGTTGGAGTTCAGCACGGGCTCATTTCTCGTCGAAGTCGATATCAATCCGCCCCAGACATTTCAGTGCCTCGATCACAAACAACCTTTAAACCTGATTGTTTACGATGGCGGCGATCTCATTTACTCTGGTGATTTCAAGATATTGAAGCATGACAGTGGGCGAAGCCGGCGGCGGTTTGTTTTGGAACCTCAAGTCCAGTCGATTCATCGCTATATTCCCAAAACCTATCGCAGCAAACGGATGAAGCTAAAACCCACGCCGAACATTGTTTTTCAACATCCCCTCATCCGGCAAACCGTAAATTTGAAGGTTCAGGATCTTTCCGGCTCCGGGCTTTCAGTGATGGAAGGGGTAGGCAACTCACTTCTGCTTCCCGGCATGATGCTGCCGGATGTCGAGTTGATCTTTGCCGATAGCTTGACCATCCGCTTCAAGGCCCAGGTGCTCTATCGCAATTTGTCCGAGAGCGATGAAGGCGCCTGCGAGATTACCAATGGTCTGGCGATTATCGACATGGACAGCAACGAGCATTTGAAACTGCTGTCGCTGCTTCATCAGGCGGACAATAAGAATTCCTATATCAACACGCGGGTCGAAATGGATGCCCTGTGGGATTTCTTTTTTGAAACGGGTTTTATTTATCCCAAAAAATACGCCTATATCCAAGCCAACAAGGAAAAGATCAAAGAAACCTACTGGAAGCTCTATACCCAGAATCCCACCATTGCACGGCATTTCATCTATCAGACCAAGGGTCGCATTATGGCGCATATGGCCATGGTGCGGCTGTATGAAAATGCCTGGCTGATCCATCACCACGCCGCCCGCAAACGCTCCATGGTCCGTGCAGGACTCACCGTGTTGAATCAGATCGGCTGCTTTACCTATGACTCTCATCGTCTTTACTCGATGCACATGAAATACCTGATGTGCTATTTCCGGCCGGAGAATCACTTCCCGCACAGCGTATTCGGTGGTTTCAACCGCTATGCGAAAGACCGGCAGGGTTGTTCGATCGATGACTTTGCCTATTGTCACCTGCCCAACGATACAGATGTATTTGAAGTCTTGCCTCCTGAATGGGAACTTGCGGAGTGCCATGCCGCGGATCTTCAAGAACTGGGACACTGGTATGAGCATTACGCGGGCGGTCTATTGCTTGATTGTCTCGATCTCGATCCGCAAACTTTCGATTCCCGGGACCTGATTGATGAATATCAACGGCATGGATTTGAGAAGGAGCGCGTTGTCCTCGCCCTGCGGCGCAACGGCCGGTTGTGCGCCTGTCTCGTCATCCACCGCTCCAATATCGGTTTGAATCTTTCGGATCTGACCAATTGTGTCAAAATACTCATCGTTGAAAACCGCCATATAGACCGTTCCGTTATCGAAAATGCGCTGCGTCGTGTTTTCCGGGATTATCAGCTCAGTATTGATATGCCCGTTTTGCTCTATCCTGTTGAAACAGTACGAAAACTGAAAATTTCTTATGAAAAAGAGTATTGTCTGTGGATATTAAATACGCGCTACTCAGATAAGTATTTCAAATTTATTGATCGCATGTTTCGCCTTAGCTGGCCGAAATGATGGCCATTGCATCCGAATTGCTTTTAAACCATTGGGTGTTATTTAGGGATTCACTTCATATGGATACGTTGGCAGAGACAGCTTCAAAAGACACTCCACTATACAATAGTCGAATTGTCGATAACTACATCAAGCTTCTCAATTATAAATATCCATGGGTCAATGCAAACGAAATTCTTGCGTTATGCAGGCATGACGAGCTACGAGGTTGCGGACCAGGGGCATTGGTTTACCCAAAGACAAATTAACGGTTTCCACCAAAAGCTTTCCAGAATAACAAAAAATGACAATATCTCTCGCGAGGCGGGTCGATATTCCGCTTCTCCGGATGCGATGGGCGCCATGCGCCAATATGTCTTGGGGATGATCGGGCCAGACAAATTGTTCGAGCAAGTCGGCAAAACGGCTTCACCAATTTACCAAGTCCTGCCAATATCAAGTCCAAACGGACTCAGTCCAGAACAAATATGAAATAAGTGTTTATCCGATGCCGGGCGCTAAGGAAAAAAGATTTCAGTGTGAGAACCGAATCGGGTTTTTTCGAATCCGTTTCTTTGGCGTTTTCCAATAAACTGCCTAGGATCGAACACCCTGAATGTATATTTGAGGGGGGTAATGCATGCCGCTATATTATCACCTGGGAACCGTCCTTTTCTCTGCTATGGAAACGCATCCGAACTTACATGCCCACGTTGTTTACTTCAGCTGCAGTTGTGGCACACTTCATTTCTTCATTATCCGAAGACCCCTCAGCACGTTGCTGTTACTGAGTGCCACCATGTTTTCTGCTCTTGACTTTGGTTGGGGAGTCAATGGAAAAGAAAGAATTACGGAAGAGCTAGACAATTTAAAAGATTCAACGGACAAATTGGTAGATCAAATCTCCATAAATTATAATAATGCGTTCATGACCAATGAAATCGGGCAGGTGATAGTTGGGAAGACAACTGTTGAGGATGTTCTTTCGAAAGTGGTAAAGATATCAGAGAAGCGTTTTAACTTTGACCGGGGCATCATTATGCTTGCCAACAAGGATAAAAATCGGCCTAAGATACCGGTGCGGCATATGGATACAGCAAAAGCGATGTTCGATGTCGTACGATTCTGCTTCATTTCACTGGACAAGGAGGATTCAAAGGGCATTTTTGTGGTGTCGTTCAGAGAACAGCGCCCTTATTTGATAAATGACATCAATGAAATTGAGAGGTGAGCTTTCGCCAAGAAGTCTGGACTTTGCCCGTCAGATGGGTACAAAATCATTTATTTGTAGCCCCATCGTTTGTGACGGTGAGTCACTAGGCATTTTCGCTGCCGATAATATCCATTCCAAGCGTCCATTGGTGCAAAGTGATATAAGTCTCCTAATGGGAATTGCCTCGATCATTGCTATCGCCATTCGCAATACGGAGTTCATCGAATCTAAGGAGAGTCAGTTTCGGATCAATTCTTGAAGTACTAGCCGCCAGCATCGATGCGCGGGATCCTATAACGTCCGGCCATTCTGCGAGAGTAACGGAATATGCGGTTGGTATTTGCCGGGAGCTTCAATTGGACCATGCAGTATTGCGAGATGATCGGGTTGCCGCCTTATTGCACGATTATGGCAAGATTGGTGTCCCCGACTGTATCCTGAACAAGCCAGGCCGTCTGTCCGACTACGAATACGAGGCGGTGAAGGCCCATGCTGGACGAACCAAAGCAATTCTGGAGAGGATCAAATTTGAAGGTATTTATAAGGAAGTTCCCGATTATCGCGGGTGCTCACCACGAGCGCTATGATGGGAGCGGCTATCCAGAAGGCTTAAAGGGCGAAGCAATCCCCTTGGGGGCAAGGATTATTGCGGTTGCGGATTTTTTTGAAGCGATTACAGCCAAGCGACATTACCATCAGGCCATGCCGCCCGAACAAGCGTTCGCCCTTATGCGAGCAAAAGCCGGTACCCACTTTGACGCGTCGATAGTTGATGCTTTTATTTGCTATTATAAAGAACACCCTGCGCTTTCCCTTGTAAAGAAAGTCGCCTCCCTTTGATTGAATACGATTGTGAATCACATGGTCCCACCCATCCTAACGGTATAGATAGGAAATGAACCGATAGGAAGTTTTAAGCCAGCCCAGTCCCATTGAAAACGGGTGTTCACGCCGCATAACCTTCTTTTGCAAAACCGTCCACTATTGGGATTTGGGACGTCGCGACGCGCGGTGGTTGAATACCCAAGGATAACTTGAATAATAGTGAGAATTTTGCCAGCTTCGTTTGAGCGCTTGGTTCAACTTGAGCGTAACGATAAATTTAGTGATATTTTTCAACCGCAGTAATGACCGCAACATCCGAAGATGGAAAAACGGAAATTTGTATAGCCGATTTTTTACATAATTATCGGCAATATATACGGTTTCAGGCTCAATCCCCTGTGGCTTGTGGACCATATAGGAAAAACGGTATTTTGCCCAGTCATCAGGGAAGTTGTCGAAAATCAGGTCGCCTGAGGCAATTTTGTCGGTCATCAGGCGCGTGCCGGGCAGCGGCGTTAAAATACTGATCTGGAAAGCATCGATTTCGAGAATGCGGCAAATATTTGGCCAGCCGTTTGTAATACGGAATGGATTCGTAGTCATTGCCCATGATAAAGGCTCCCAAAACACCAATCCCGTGGCGGTGATAAGCTTGAGCGGTCGATTTGTAGCTCGCCACGCCTGATTTCAGATTGACGCCCTTGTCCATTTTGCGAAGGGCCTGCTGGTCGATGGTTTCAAATCCAATGAAGACAAACAGGCAGCCCGCCTGAGCGGCTAATCGGATAACGTCTTCATCTTCAATGGCATTGATGGATGTCTGCATCCACCACTTTTTGTTGAGTTTGCGATTGATCATTCCCCTGAAAAGCGTTTTAGCGCGCTCGCGGCTTTGGAGGCCATAGCCAATAAGATTGTCGTCGACAAACGCAATATAAGGAGACTCGATGGACGCGAGTTCATCCAGGACGTCCTCGACCGGACGTTGTCGATAGCGACGACCGAGATAGCGGCTTACCGAACAGAAATAGCAGTCAAAAGGGCATCCCCGGGAAGTCTGAATCGATTGCCAGAAGTAGTTGGGGTGCATCAGTCACGGCGGGGATGAATATTACCCTGGGTGAGATCAATGCGCGGTCCTTCATATTTTTGTTTAAGATGGCCCTGTTCGAAATCATGAATAACTTGCGGCCAAATATTTTCCGCCTCGCCGACGACCACGGAGTCCACATAACGGATAGCTTCGTCGGGGACCATAGAGGCATGAATACCACCAAGAACGACGGTGATTTTTTTTTGGCGATACATCTGCGCGATGTCGTAGGCGCGGTTGATGTTGCTTGTGAACGCCGTTATACCTACCAGATCGGCTGGTTTATAGCGGAACGTGGTATGGTTTTCGTCGATGATTTCAACGTCCCAATAACCGGGCGTCACCGCGGCGATATAGGCTAATCCAAGAGGCGCAAAACGAGATATGCTGCTCATTAGATAGCCGCTTTTTTTCCCGACGGGATTGATCAGAATAAGTTTTGGCATTATTGAGGGCTTATGTTTTACCGGAGTTAGGGTTGTCGATATCACCGGTGGCCCTCCGGTGATGAATAACGTTGACTAAAGAGCCTGGCCACCCTTTTCAACCTCAAGGCATCCGTCAGTTTGAATATCACCCATCAATCGGCTTTGACGGGTTATTTGTTTCTTATGAAGAAGAGAAAGCGTTTCTTCAGGTTTGAATGCGGGTACTCCATCGCCTTGGGATGATCCCGTCTTCATTAAAAAGCGCGAAAACAAAACGGATGACCCACCGCCATAGGCATCAAAATTCGATAGGCCGTGTGCAAGTTGTCTTCCGGGAACCCCCAGTATTTCGGTTTCGCCGACGTGGGTCCCAATATGACAATTGATGCCGTGCATTTTCGCCAAATCCGCTATTGCTCTTGCCCGGAGGATTCCCCCGCATTTTGATACCTTAATATTGAATACATCGCAGGCCTGAGTTTTAATGAGTTGCCGTGCGCTTTCGATGTCGACCAGGGATTCGTCTGCAATCACAGCGATATCAAACATGCGGCGCACCTTTTCAAAATTCGCAATATCAGCGGGCGGCAGCGGCTGCTCAATCGCGGCGATATCGAAACGCTGCAGATGTTCGAGTTGGCGGACGACTTGATCGAATTGCAATTTGCCATTGGCTTCGAGCCGCAATTCTTTGTCCGGTCCGGCCAAGCGCCGAATCAGTTCGACCCTCTCCACGTTTTTATTGCGATCGTCGTCAATAAGGATTTTAATGATGCGAATATCCAGCGAAGCCGATAATAGTGGGAAGAACTTTTCGACTAGGTTGAGGGGCAGAAAGGGGACTGAGGCCGAAAAGGTAAGCTTTTCCCGGATACGCGATCCGTACGGACTTTGTTCCTCACGGGGTCCGGTTTGGTCTAACAGGTCTAATAGGGCGAGATCCACGGCGCCCAAAGCCGAGTGATACCGGGTAATGCCCTTCTGATGGCAGGCGGCCTCACACTTGAATAGTATGTCGGCCGCATCCTCATAGCTGGAAAGGCTGTGGGCAAAAAGAATGGGGGCGAATACCCCACGGATGATTTCCCAAACGGAAGCCGTATCTTCGCCAGTCACATACGGGCGTGGCGCGCTTTCACCGAAACCGGATACAAGACTTGGGCTGTCCAAACGCAAAATTACGGAATCCGCCCGGCTTCTCTTTACCTGCAGTGAATCAAAAGGGATTGCGAAAGCTTGGTCGTAGTGGTAGCAGCGAACTCGGTCAACGTGCATTGCACAACTTTCAGTACCTCGAAAAACATCGCAAAGGGCCTGTTATATTCCTCTTGCGGATCTTGAGGGCGTTTTAACGCTTCCCTCTCCTTGGACAATTCCGTCAACAGTTGTCGAAGGGGCCAGCCCTCCGAAGTAGGTGTCAGGGTGGCCCACAAGGGACTTGGCAGGCCGGCATCCCGGTAGCCTGCCATCAGCTGATGAAGTTCGTTCTCCGTGATCCCGGCCATGATAATGGCCGCCGGCATACGGGAAGGCTCCCCTCGCCCGGTATTTGACGGACGGGACATCAGATCGGCCAGTGATTCCTCCAAGTCGATACTCGCCGCATAGATCGCGGGCAGGTCGGCGATGGCGCTGGCGGAGATGACCTTGTCCAGAGCGCTCTGGCCTTCAGGCGTAAATCCGCAAATCAGCAGTTTGCGCGGTCCGTACAACGGACGCGAACTGCGGGTCACGCGACTGAATTGGGCGGCGTCGTTCATTCGGCGTATTCCCCGGAGGATTGAGAAATGTTAACGGGTTTGAAATGCTAACCGCCTCAATGGCTGCTGCGCATTATGCCACAAAGCATTCCCTTTCACAATGTTATCCGTCTGACCGCCCGTGTGCCAAAGGCTCAGGCCAGCACCATGGGTGCGGCCACTTCGGCCGCCTTGGCTTCCCCCATCATAAGCGCCACCAGGGTGAGGGCAAACTCGATCGCAGTGCCCGGCCCCTGGCTGGTAACGCATTTTCCGTCCACAACCACCCGCGCGTTTAGCGCCTGGCCGTCCGTCAGCTGTTCACTAAAAGCCGGATGGCTGGTGGCCTGACGGCCGCCGAGCAGGCCGTGGTGGGAGAGTACAACGGCTGGTGCGGCGCATATGGCACCGTACCAGCCGTCTGCGGTCCGGTGCCGGCGCAGCAGGTCCAGCAGGACTTGCGAGTCGCGCAGATGCTCGGCGCCGGGCATGCCGCCGGGCAGCGCAATCAAATCAAAGTCAACCTTCCGACAGTCTTCGATCCGGCAGTCCGCCACGATGTTGACACCGCGTGAGGCGGTTATCTGACGATCACCAACCGATGCGACCGTAACGTCAGCGCCCGCCCGGCGCAGAACATCGATGATGCAGACCGCTTCGATTTCCTCGGTGCCGTCGGCAATAGGGACGAGAACCTTGGGTGTTGTGATAGGAAGCATGGGGAATCCCCTTTCTATTGAGTGCCCGGCCATAAATGGCCAATTTATCCGATAGCGGCGTTGCGTGAAAATGAAATCCCTGGAATATCAACCCGATGCTTCCGGTCAACTTTTTCGCGCATCTTGATCGCAACAAAATATACATTTCGCTGGCTGGACACGGATAGGGTCGTTTTAGGGCCGCGGCTGCCAGACGGTTTTCGCTCTTGCGAGGTCGTCGCCGGTGGCTTGGCGGCGGATCACATGCTGAAAGATTGGTTTCTGGTCCTCCGAGGGCTGGCTGGCCGCCGTGATGTCCTCGGCGTGGAAGGCCTCCCCGGTGAAATTGATATCCAGAGCTTCGAGCCGGCAGGTATTCAGCACATGGACCGGAACGGTTTCCAGAGCCCATTCCACATAGCGGACATTGTTCACATGCCCGTTCCGATCGAGATCCCGGTCGCCGACCCGGAAGACCTGCTCGTGGTCCACCGCTTCGGGGGCATCGAGCCTGGTGGGCAAGGTCGCCAGCGCGCGGGGGCGGTCCGGCACGGGCAGCGGTTCGGGCAATACGGTCAACCGCTGGGGGCGCCAGCGCTGCAAATTCATCAGAACCCAACTCGTGATGCAGCGGCCCACCTCCCGACCGCCCCCGTCGGAAAGTAGAAAATCGCGCTGGCTGATCAAACGCTCCTGATGTGAAGGCCAGGTTTGAATGATCATCCGATCCTGCCAGGCCAAGTCGTCGACGAGCTCCAGCCGCATGCGAACCAAAATCCAGGTAAGGTGCAGCGGGTGGAGCTGGTCGATGGAAACTCCCAGGGCATGGGCATGGCATCCGGCCGCATCCTGCAAAAAATTACAGATGGCGATTACCGAAAGGCGTCCACGGGCGTCCACGTCGTAAGATCTGACCGGGTAAATATCTTGCCAGATCGGGGGAGGGCGGTTTGCCACGGATCAACCCTCCGGCGGCAGATAAGGACCGAGGTCTTTGACATAGCGGGAGAGCACCTTGAAGCCGCGTTTTTCAAGGCTCGCGGCAGCGTTCTCCCCGGCATCGGCCGGGACGCGGATGACCAGGTAATAGACGCCGGGGTGATCCTTCTCCGGCCATGTGAATAGGCTGCGGATGTTGATGCCGTCATCCCGTAGGGCTTTGGAGATATCGGAAATGACACCAATGCGGTCTTTGACCAGCACTGTCAAACGGGCGCTGTCCTTGTCGATCCCGATGGCTTCCAAAAGAATTTTGATGACATCGCTGGAGGTGATGATGCCCACCAGCGTTTTACCATCGAGCACCGGCAGGGCGTTGATGCGGTTCTGGTTCATCAGCAGGGCCGCGCGTTCGATGGTCGTGCCGGGGGTGATGGCAATGGTTTTCTTGGCCATGATGGAGAAGACGGTTACCTGGTCCAGCAGATACATGAGCTCGTTTTTGCTGAGTGTGGTGGCGGACGAGGCCCAGCTCTTTTTTAAATCCCGGTCCGAGACGATGCCCAGCAGTTCGCCTTCGCCGTCCACCACAAGGAGGTGGTTGATCCGCTTTTTTTCCAACAGGTCCTGGGCGGAAAGCAGGGTGGTTTCCGGGGGCACGGTGACCAACTCGGTACGCATGACGTTTCCGACGTACATGTCAAATCCTCCTGTAGGCGTTGGCGTGGATTTCTTATGGTTTCCGGTGTGAAATTCTATGCAACCCCAGGGGGGGTGTCAACTCAAACTCAACGATCGAGAGACGGCAGCAGAACCGTCAGGCCGGCGCCCAACAAAATCAAGCTGCCGGCAAGCAGGAAGGCCTGGGCAAAGAGTCCGGCATCCCCCATCCAGCCGATGACCAGAGGCACGCACCCGCCCCCTAAAAGAAAGGCCATGGGAATGGTCAAGGCCACCGCGATGCTGCGGTATTCCGGCGGACTGAGGGCTGAAAGGGCGCTGAACCCGGCCGGGAAAAAGCATACCGCCAAAACTGGTTGAGCGAATACCGCTCCCTTCAGCCAAGGGCCTTCCAGCAGCCCCAGGGCGATGGTGGCCAGGCCGGTGAGCAGGAACACCCCGCGGATGGTCGGCAACGGTCCGAAACGATCCGCCACCCAGCCCCCGGCCAGTGCCATGGGCAGCGCGGCCACGCGGCTCAGGGACAGCAGGCTGTTGGCGCTGCCGTGGCCCAGGCCGTGAGCGCTGACCAGATAGAGGGGCAGCATGGTGTAGACTCCCAGAGTGGAGGAAATCCCCAGACTGAACAGGACCACCAGCAGCCACAGGAACGGTTGTCCCAGAAGATGGCGGGCGGCCTGGCGGTCCGGCTTGGGATCGCGGAAGCCGGTGCCCCGGCCATGGATCAGATAGATCAGTCCAAGCAGCAGCGTAAGGACCCCCAGGGCGCTCAGCCCAACGCGCCAGCCGGCCAGCCGCAAAATCAGTTCGGCGGCCAAAGGGGCTAAAATGAACGACAGGTTGGGGGCCAGTTCATGGATGGCCAGGGCGCGGCCCCAATGGGGGGCGCAGGTCAGATGCGTGACAGCGCTGATCCCGGATGGCAGGTAGAGGCCGGCGGCCAAGCCCAGCAGAAAGGCCGTCCCACGCAGACCGGCGGCCGTCTCGACCGCCGTGGCAGTGAACAGGCCGAATCCCAAACCAATGGTGGCGGCCAGAATAAGGGTGCGGTGCTGGAAGCGGCCCGTCAGGTAGCTGGTGCTCAGCAGGGAGAGGCAATAGCCGCAGGAGAGGATAAAAAAGAGGTGACCGGCGCCGCTGTGGTCCATGGCCAGCTCGGTTTGAACGGCGGGAAGAAGCGGCGCCAGAATGATGCGGGCCATAAAGGTGGTGAAGAAGATCGTCGTCAGCAGAAGCAGCTGGGGCAGGGCTTCGCTAAGCGGCAAATTGCCGTCGGACGGTACATTGTGGGAAGATGTCATCGCTGCTGCCAGAGGCGGACCGTATACAGCGGCCGGCCGCGCCGCAAGGGTCTAGTGGTTGTTGTCGCAGAATCCCGTCGCGCCCCAGTGATGCCGTGCCAGGCGCAGTTGTCCGTCGGCATTGATCAGACGCGGGTCCTGGTGGTGCTCGATCAGGACCACCTCGCCATCGATCAGCGGGGCCAGATCTTCCGCCAGGTCGGCCGCCCCGCCTCCGGTCAAAAGGACGTTTTCCAGGTCCCAGTCTTCCCTGAGGAAGGCGTTGATGCGATCCGCCAGCGCCGTGGCCAGCCACCGATAGGTCGCTTCCCGCAGGGGCCGCAAATTGTACTCCTGGTCCGCAATCCGGATAAAGCCCCGGCGGATGGCGCTTAAGAGGCCTTGCAGGTCGGGCAGCGATGACGATGTTTGGCCAAGCTTGGCCGCGATGGCCTCAATGCCGTCGGCCATGCCCATTTCGATGGTGCCGCTGCCCCGGTTGCCGGAACGCGCCGCCGTCATGACCATGACGTCGGTGGTGCGGAAGCCGATGTCCACTATGGCCACCTTGCTTTCGCGGTAGGGTGAAGCCCGCAGGTATCCCCTGGCATTCATGATGAGAGTCGCAAAGGTGCCCAGCGGGTGCGGCACAATGCGCACCTTGCGGATGTGAATGTTTTTACGGACACAGCACCCATCGGGTTGATAGATCCCGATTTTATGATAGCCCGTGAGATGCTCTGCCAGCGGCGTTTTCCATCGCGGAGTCAGGGACAGCGGCAGGCCAACCGTCAGATGCAGGGGACATTCCTGCTCGGAGAAGGGGCGATGGCCGTCAGGGCGAGATGCTTCCCGAAGGTATCCAACAACCGCTCGGGGCGGCGGGCGAAATCTTCGAGCAGGGAAAGACTGGCCGTATCGTCCCCCACGCGGTAATCGCCGTCCGGGGCCGCAATGTCATAGCCGCCTTCAGCCGGGTGGCCGGCGCTGTCGGGGGAGGGGAAACCCCGGCGCATGCTGGAGGGAAAAATGACGGTGTGCTCCCCGTCGAAGCATTTGGTGAAGCCGAAGCCGATATCGAGACCGAGCAGTTTGGGTTGGCGGTTCATGGGCGGTGCGCATCCGAATTTAGGAACGAGCGCTCAGGGCGGCGTCAAAACCCGAGGTCTTCATTGATCAGGACGATTTTTACCCGCTGCTTGGGGTAGGCTTTTTCCGTTATGGTCCAGGTGTTGCAGATACGATCCGGACTGCTGCAGTCCTGGCAGAAGGAAGTGGCCTGACAGGGCGTTTTTTTATCCAGGCGCATGGTGTTTACAGGGGCGGCGTAGGTCTTGATGCGATCCCAGGCGGCTTCCAGGTCGGGGACGATTTTGTTGCGGCCCGCCAGTACCACCACGAAGCGGGGGCCGAACGTCAGCCCGGCGACGCGGTTGCCGATCATGTCCAGGTTGACGAGATGACCGCTTTCGGTCACGGCATTGGTGCTGGTGAAAAACAGGTCCACGAGCAGCGCCCGGCGCCGCTGCTCCATCTTGTCACTATCGGACAGGGAAGTGTCATAGGTGTCGATGACGGTGAGCTCCGCCATCCCCCGCAGCTGTTTGTAAAGCCCGCATTCCACAAAAGTCCGTGATCCCCCCCAGGACATGCTGGCCGGTTTGACGGCCGGCAGAATTTCTTCCGTCACGATGCGTGCGGCATCCTCCCGCCGGGGGGCCAGGTATACCTCAAAATTATTTTTTTCCAGAACGGTTTTCAGGTGTTCCAAACGCAACTGCCAGTAGTGTTCGATCGGGTTGTCCATTCCGTGGCTCCTGTTAAGATCAGAGAGTGATTGCAGGGAAGCGGTCTCCTTACGCTGGCGGTGCCCGCGTCACCGGCGGGGTTGACGAAAACCGCTTGCATGGCAACAATGGGGCGGTTTAGGCCGACAAATATAACCTCTCTTCTGTATGGGTTAAACAGGGGACGGGTCAACTGTAAAATGAGGAGGACATCATGCAACTGCGCACGCTAGGCCACACGGACATCGCCATATCCCCCATCATCATGGGCACCTGGCAGGCAGGCCGCGACATGTGGGCCGACATCGACGACGCCGAGACCACGCGCGCCATCCAGGCGGCCATCGACAACGGCATCAATGCCATCGATACAGCGCCGGTTTACGGCAAGGGGCATTCGGAACGCGTGGTCGCCAAGGCGGTCGGCCGCGGGCGCAGCCAGGTGGTGATCGCCACCAAAGTCTTCGCCAACGAACTGGCCCACGATCAGGTGCTGGCGGCCTGCGAGCGTTCCCTCGCGAACCTGGGGACCGACTACATTGATTTGTATCAGATCCATTGGCCGTCCGGCTCCTTCGGTAGCCCGGTGGTGCCCATCGAAGAAACCATGGAGGCCTTAAACCGTTTGAAGGAACAGGGCAAGATTCGGGCGATCGGCGTGTCCAATTTTTCGCGCGACCAACTGCAGGACGCCATGGCCTTTGGTGAGGTTGAAAGTCTGCAGCCGCCCTATTCGCTGTTCTGGCGGCATGTGGAAACAGACGCCATGCCTCTTTGTAGAGCCCAAGGGCTTTCGGTACTGGCCTATTCCCCCATGGCCCAGGGCCTTCTCACCGGAAAGTTCGGGCCTGACCACCGGTTCAAGCGGGGCGACCACCGGCGCGCCAACCGTCTGTTCCAGGAACCGGTCTTTACGCGGGTGCAGGGGGCGCTTGAGGCGCTGCGCCCCATCGCCGATCGGCACGGGATCACCCTGGGCCAGTTGGCCCTGGCCTGGGTCACCGCCCAGCCCGGTGCATGCGCTATCGCCGGAGCCCGTAATGAAACGCAGGCCAAAGAAAATGCTAAGGCCGCGTCGGTGTCCCTGGCATCGGAAGATCTGGCGGAGATGGACCGCATCGGCCGAACCGTAACGGATGAATTGGACGACAACCCCGTGCTCTGGAAATGGTAGGCGCGGCCCCGGCAGCGCTCCGGCCGTCGTACCGGGCTTACTGGCCGGTGAACTTTGGCGGCCGCTTTTCCATGAAAGCCGTGAAAGCCTCCATCAGATCCTGGGAGGGCACGATGTCGGCGCTCACCGAGGCCACGTAGCGCAGCCCGTCCGCCACGCTTTTGCCAACGCCGTAGTTCAGCACCGTTTTGGTGGCTTCCACGGCCAGGGGGGCGTTGGCGGCGATTTCCATGGCCATGGCCTCGGCGCCGGCCAGGAGGGCGGCCTGATCGTCAAAGATCTGATTGACCAGGAGAATTTCCCTGGCGCGTCGGGCATCGATGGTCTTGGCGGTATAGGCCAGTTCCCGGGTGATGCCCTGCCCCACGATCAAAGGCAGACGCTGCAAAACGCCCACGTCGGCCACGAAGCCCACCGCGGCTTCCTTGAGGCAGAAGACAGCGTCCCGGGAGCACAGGCGGATGTCGCAGGCCGTTACCATGTCAAGACCGGCGCCGATGCAATAGCCGTGGATGGCGGCGATGACCGGCTTGCGGCAGCGCTCGATGCAGGTCATGGTTTCCTGCAGGGAAGCAATTTTCTTCAGCAGGCGCCACTTGATCCCGCCCATCTGGCTCTTTTCCAGAATCTCCGGCAGCTCGCCCGTCATTTCCACCAGATCGATGCCCACCGAGAAGCAGGGGCCGTTGGCCGCCAGGATGATCACCCGGATTTCCGGATCCTGGTCGAGGGCCTCGAACAGCGGCGGCGCTTCCCGCCAGGCGGGCGGGTTCATGGCATTCTTCTTGGCCGGTCGGTTGAGACGTACCCAGGCGATGGGCGGTTTCTTTTCGAGGGTGTAAAAGGTGTTGTCGGGCATTAGCGGGCTCCTTCCGGGGGTGGTGGCTGCGGCGGTCTTGCCGAAGTTACCGCAGCGTGTTCGACAAATTGACAAGCGCGGATCGCTTTCTAATTATAACGAACATGGATAATTCGTACCAGCTTCTATTGAGGGGACAATTGCAAAGCCGTGTGCTTCTTGATATGGGAGGCGGTCAGAAAACGCCCCGGAACCGGTGGCCTTGGTGTTGTGATTAACCTCATGACGAAGCGAGCAAAGGGATATGGATATCTATTACGTCGACGGTGAGTTTGTGCCGGCCGACCGCGCGGTCATACCGGTCGACGATTTGGCGGTGTTGCGGGGCCTGGGAGCGTTCGAATTGCTGCGCACTTATAACGGTTTGCCTTTTGCGTTGGCGGAGCACCTCGAGCGGCTGCAGCATTCGGTCCACGAGATGGGGCTGTCTTTGCCCTGGCGCCGGGACGAATTGACCCGGATCGTCCTGGAGACCCTGCAGCGCAATCAGGCCCGTGCCCGGTCCGAGTCCAACATCCGTATTATCGTCACGGCCGGATCCAGTCCCGATTTCATGACCCCCCAGGCCAAGCCGCGTCTGCTGGTCCTGGTCTCGGCGATGCCCCGCCAGCCGGAGAGTTGGTACACCGCAGGGGTCAAGATCACCACCACCGATAGCCGCCGGATCCTACCCGGCGCCAAGAGTATCAACTATCTCGCCGCAACCCTGGCCCTGCAAAAGGCCCGCGCCCAGGGGGCGGTGGAGTCGGTCTATGTCGATCACCGCGGGTTGGTCTACGAGGGCACCACCAGCAACGTCTTTATCTTCAAGGACGCCCGCCTGGTGACCCCGGGGCGTCAAATTTTGTCCGGCATCACCCGGGGGTTCATCCTGGAACTGGCCAAAGATCTTTTTGAGGTGACGGTCCGGGATGTAAGCCTGACGGAACTCAAAGGTGCGGATGAAGTCTTCATTACCGGTACCAACAAGGGCGTCGTCCCGGTGGTCCAGGTGGATGAGGCGACGATCGGCAGCGGCCGGCCCGGCCGGCACACCCAAACGCTCATTCAGGCCATGGGCGAACGCGCCGCATCCCATGCCGCCGGGATGGTGTATACGGCCTGATCCAAAATAATCCGGCGTAGCGCGGGGCCGAAACCCTTTTCGATCCGTCCCGCGACGCCCGCAAGCAGGAGGAGGAACAGCATGCCTAACGATTCGCCCTACGACGTGGTCATCGTCGGCGGAGGTCCCGGCGGACTATCCGCCGGCATCTATGCCATGCGCGCCGCCCTCAAAACCGTCCTCTTCGAGAAAGGCGTGGCCGGCGGACAGGTCACCATGTCCGACGAGGTGGAGAACTACCCCGGATTCGAGCATACCAGCGGCGCCGAGCTTTCCATGAAATTCGTCCAGCATGCCGAATCCTACGGTATGGAGATGCGCAGCCAGGAAGTGATGGAAATCGAGCCCGGACTGGACTGGCACCGGGTCCGCCTCGACGACGGGCAGGTACTGAAAACCCATGCTGTGATTATGGCCACCGGCGGCACTCCCCGCAAACTCGGCATTCCCGGTGAAGATGACCATTACGGCCGGGGGGTTTCCTATTGCGCCGTGTGCGACGGGTTCTTTTTCCGGGACAAAACCGTCATCGTGGTGGGCGGCGGCGATACGGCTGCGGAAGAGGCCCTCTATCTGGCCAAGCTGGCCAAGAAGGTCTATCTCGCCCATCGCCGCGACGAGCTGCGCGCCAGCAAGATCCTGCAGAAACGCGTACTAGCCGACTGCAAGATCGAGGTCTTGTGGAACACGGTCCTAACGGAGATTAGGGCCAACGAAAGCGGCGTGACGGCGGTGGGGCTCAAGGACACCCAAACGGCGGAAGAGCGCTCCCTGGATGTCGACGGCGTTTTCATTTTCATCGGTTTCGTACCCAATAACCATATCGTGCCGGCCGGCATCAAGCTGAATGCCGAGGGCTACGTGGTGACCGACGACCATTGCGAAACGGCCATCAAGGGCATTTACGCCATCGGCGACCTGCGGGAAAAAACCTTCCGCCAGATCGTGATCTCGGCGGCGGATGGATCGGTGGCCGCGCTGGCCTCGGCCCATTACGTGGAGATGCGCAAGGGCAGCCCCGACTCCTGTGAAATGCCGGCGGATCTCATGACCTGACCCCATCCCGGCGCGATCGCCCGACCTTGAAAGGTACCGCCATGAAACCGGCCCACTGGCTGGCCATGGGGCTCCTGCTGGTGGGACTGCCTCCGGTGGGCGTGCTGCTGGCAGGAGGCGCTCTGGCGCCCTATTTCGAATTCCCGCCGCGATCGCGGTTTATCGCGCCTGCGCCTTTTTCGTGGCTTGCGTTCGGCCTGATCGGGCTGCTGGTGGTTGTCAGCGCCGCTCCTCTGGTCAAGGCGCTGGTGCGATCGCAACCCTCGGCGGCGCCACCGCCCCACCGTTTTCCCTGGTGGGGATGGGCCGGGGTCTTTTGTGGCCTTGCGGCCTGGGTCCTGGCCTGGACGCGGTTCGCCTGGTTCGCCCGCCTCCAGCCCCACACGTTCCCCATGCTCTGGGGCGCTTTCATCCTGGTGGTCAACGGCCTTACCCGGCGTCGTACGGGGTCCTGTCTCCTGACCGCCCGGCCCGGTGCCTTTGCCGCGCTGTTTCCGGTCAGCGCGGTCATCTGGTGGCTGTTCGAGTACCTCAACCGGTTTGTGCAAAACTGGCACTACAGCGGCGCCGACTACCCGCCGGGCACCTATTTCATTTTGGCCACCCTCTCCTTTGCCACGGTGCTGCCGGCGGTTCTCTCGACCCGGGACTGGCTGCTGTCGTTTCCGGCCGTGTGCGACGTACTTCGCGGCCGGCGGCTGCCGGCCGTTTTTACCTCCCGGGCGGCGGCCCGTGCCGCCCTGGCCGCGGCCGCCCTGGGCCTCTTGTTGACGGGGGCCGCGCCGAACTATGGCTTCCCTTTTTTGTGGCTGGCCCCTCTGGTGATCATGCTGGCCTTTCAGGTTCAGGCCGGTCGCTGCCCTCTCCTGGACGACGCCTGCCGGGGACAATGGCGCCGGATCGCGGCCGCGGCCCTGGCCGGACTGGTGTGCGGGTTTTTCTGGGAGATGTGGAATTTCGGCAGCCTGGCCCATTGGTCCTACAGCGTGCCCTTCGTGGATCGGTTTCATCTTTTCGCGATGCCCCTGTTGGGGTATGCGGGCTACCTGCCTTTCGGCCTGGAGTGCGCCCTGGTCGGGGACGCCATCCTGTCCCCCGGCCGCGAAGGTATCCCCCTCGACGGACAGGGGCCTGCATTTTGCTAAGGCCTTAGATGGCCTTCCGGCCCATTTCCCCAAGATGTTGATGTTTCTATTGACAAGATACCCTATATCGTGTAGTCGGGCTCTCAGGTACTGTCCCTTCGAACCGCCTATCGACTTCCATTCCACCGAAGGTTGGCCTTGTAATGGATGATTTTGACGACGGCGTTTGGTCCCTGTCTGAGGATGTCCGGGTCATTGCGGGGGCGCTTTGGCAGATGCCGGCCTTCACTTGCCGGTCCGTTCCCCATTCGTCCGACGCCTCTGCAACCTACGCCGCAACTGCCTGCCGGTCCCCGCTTGTCAAGCCCGCCTCACGCCTTATCTTCACCCCCTGGGTTTTTGGAAATGCGATGCGCAACGCCATGCATGCATGACGACGCCAAATGATCCTCACTGGGAACGGGTACGGTTTGCGGTGAACGCGGTCAACGACTACCTGCGCATGGCCTTCCCGCCCCATCTGCCCAATATCCAGCACGCGGTGATCAATTCCGAAGCCCGGGAACAGCTGGCCCTGCGCACCGGCATTACGTCGGTGATCGTCCCCAATGTATTGGATTTTGAAACCCCGCCGCGCATCGATGCCGCCGGCACCCAGCGCTTCCGGGCGTCCATCGACATGGGTCCCGACGACATCATGATCCTGCAGCCCACCCGGATCGTCCGTCGCAAGGGCATCGAACACGCCATCGAACTGGTAAAAGCCCTGAACGACCCGCGCTACAAGCTGATTATTTCCCATGAGGCCGGCGATGAAGGCTTCGATTACGCCGAGTGGCTCAAGGAGTACGCCTGCGAGCATCAGGTGGACCTGCGGCTGGTGACCACCCATATCGCCGATCCCTGGCAATCGGCCGGACAGTCGGGTACGGCCTTGTCGCTTTGGGATGTCTACCCGCATGCCGACTTTATCACCTATCCGAGTCTTTACGAAGGCTTCGGCAATGCCTTCCTGGAGGCCATCTATTTCCGCAAACCGCTGCTGGTCAACCGTTACGCCACCTTTGTGCGGGATATCGAGCCCCTGGGGTTTGATCTGGCGGTGATGGATGGCTACCTTTCCAAACAAACCGTTCAATGCGTGCGGGATATCCTTTCCTCCCGGGAGCGCCGGCAGCAGATGGTGGATACCAATTATGCCATTGCGGCCCGGCATTATTCCTATCGCCGCTTGCGCGAACAGCTCAACCTGATGCTGGCCGCTCTGTTCGGCGAATCGGCCGTCACCCTGGTGAAAGGCGGTGCGGGCGGAGAAACGGACGGGGTATTAACCTTCGACCCGACCCAGGTGGCCCTCAAGCGCTTCAGCAGCCGCAGCTGCGCCGGGCCGTAGGGAATCGAGGTGGATGGAAGGGATTCATAGGGGGCGGAAACGGCTCCCGGCCCCAAAATCTCATAGGATGGCCGACCATGGCGTTTGAATCGATCCCCGGCATCGCCGGCAAAGTCTTTGTCCCGGACAAGGATTCCGGGGAACGCAAGCATCCCTGCCCGGATTGCTATGCCTGCCAACACTGCGGCGAAGATCGCTGCCGGATATGCCGCTCAGACCACCCTGTGCCGACCTCCTGCCCCTTTCCCAGAGTTCCCTGCCGGACCGGCGACTGATACCGGGTTTCCCCGTTGACAGGCCCGCGGGAACTCCTATATTTCTTTTGCAAGCCATGCTTTGCTAAACGGAAAACCTGGGATTGCCGGGTTTGATCAATAGGTGTTTAAGGAGGATCCACGATGAAACGATTTAGCTGCTTTTTCGAACGCGTTTCCAATATAAGCGTGGGATCGGCCCTTTTTATGATCGCTCTGGGATTTGTGGTCATTACCGTGACGATCCTGCCGCCCTTCGGTTTGCTGGTGGCCGTGCCCGTGATGGGGCTCGCGACCCTGTTTCTCTTCGCCCGGCGCAGCCGGGAATGCCGCCTATCCTAGCTCGATGGCGATACGACCAAAAACAAACCCCCGGGCATCACCCGGGGGTTTGTTTTTTTGAGGCCTGTCAGATCAGCGGTTGGCCATCCGGTCCCAAAAGGCCTTGCCGCTGTCCAGAGAGGTTGAGGACCGTCCTCCCGGTCCCGGTCCCGGTCCCTGGGGCGGGGGCGGCGGTGGTGCGTTGGACGGCGTCGTGCCCCGCAGCCGGGCGATGCGTTCCTCGATCGGCGGGTGGGTGGAGAAAAGACTCCGGAAGCTGCGGCCGGACAACGGGTTGACGATGAACATATGGGCCGTGGACGGGTTGGCCTGCATGGGTAGCCGCTTGCTGTAGGTCCCCAGTTTTTCAAGGGCTGTCGCCAGACCGTCCGGCCGCCCGGCAATGGCCGCACCGGTGGCGTCGGCCTGGTATTCGCGGGAGCGCGAAACGGCCATCTGGATGATCATGGCCCCGATGGGCGCCAGCAGGGACATCACGATCAGGCCGATGCCGCCCAAGCCGCCTTCGTTGTCGCCGCCGCGTCCGCCGCCGAAAATGGCGGACCAGCGGGCCATGGTTGCCAGCAGCATCACGGCGCCGGCCATGGTGGCGGCGATGGTGCCGATCAGGATGTCACGATTTTTGACGTGGCCCAGTTCATGGGCCAGGACGCCCTCGATTTCCGCCGGCGCCATCAGGCGCAGGAGTCCTTCGGTGACCGCCACCACCGCGTGGTCAGGATTGCGGCCGGTGGCAAAGGCATTGGGCGTCTCCTGGGGGATGACGTAAACCCGGGGCATGGGCAAGCCGGCATTACGGCTGAGACGCTGCACGGTGGCCACCAGTTCCGGCGCCTGGGCGGCATCGACTTCCCGGGCGCGGTACATGCGCAGGACCATGCGATCCGAAAACCAGTAGCTGAAAAAGTTCATGGCACCGGCCAGAAGAAAGGCCAGAATCATGCCCTGCTGCCCTCCGAGCAGGCGGCCGATCAGGATGATGAACACCGTCATGGCGGTCAGCAGAAGGGCGGTTTTGAATTGATTTCCCATTGTTACCATTCCTCCGTCGTTCTCAATTTGGCTGAAGGGGCCTTATGTCGACGTATAAAATAGGAATTGCCTCTATGAAAGGCAAGTTTGGCCGGCGTACCGCAGCTCGGCAAATGCTTGCCAAGACGTGGCCGCTCTGGTAGTTAGCGGCCATCGGGGCCGGTGCGGGAAGCCACCCTGGCGAGATCCCGGCCCCTAAAAAAAATGCGACGAGGAGAACGCAACGACCATGGCTGACGACAACCACGACGATATCCCGGAAGACGAGCCCAGTTTCGCTGAACTTTTGGAGGCCTACGGGGGCCGCTCCGAGGATGCCCTGCAGGTGGGCGACAAGGTGGCGGTGCGCGTGATTGCCATTGGCAAGGACGCGGTTTTCGTGGATACGGGAACCAAGATCGACGGTTCGGTGGAGCGGGCCGAGCTGTTGGATAAGGACGGCAACCTGACCTGCGCGGTGGGGGACACCCTGGATCTCTTCGTAGTGGCCCGGGAGGAGGGCGAAATCCGGCTATCCCGTGCCCTGAGCGGAGACGGCGGCTTACAGATGCTGCAAGAGGCCCATCACAGCCAGATTCCGGTGGAAGGCAAGGTGCAGGCCACCTGCAAGGGCGGTTTTGACGTGCGCTTGCTTCAGAAGCGAGCTTTTTGTCCCATCAGCCAAATGGATATCCGCTATGTGGAAACCCCCGAAGATTATGTGGGGCAGACCCTGTCGTTTCTAGTCACCCAGTTTGAGGCCCGCGGACGCAACATCGTGGTCTCCCGGCGGCGCCTGCTGGAAAAGGAGCGCGAAGCCAACCGGGAGGCCTTTATGGCCGACCTCGAACCAGATGCCCTTTACGACGGCCGGGTGATGCGGGTGGTGCCCTTCGGTGCTTTCGTGGAGTTGGTGCCGGGGGTGGAAGGCCTGGTGCACGTGTCCGAATTGAGCTGGTCGCGGGTGGAGAAAGCCGACGATGTGGTCCGGGAGGGCGACCGCCTGACGGTCAAGGTGCTGGACATCAAACCGGGGGAGGGCGGCAAGCCGCCCAAGATTTCCCTGTCCCACAAGCAGGCCGGCGAAGATCCCTGGACGACGACCATCGAGCGCTTCCAGGCCGGCCAGGTGGTGTCGGCCAAGATCACCCGTTGCGCGCCTTTCGGGGCGTTTGCCGAATTGGCCCCGGGCATCGAAGGCCTGATCCACATCAGTGAACTCAGCTTTACCCAGCGGGTTCGCAAGCCCGAAGACCTGGTCACGCCGGGCGAGACCGTTTCCGTTATGATCAAATCCGTGGATCGGGACCAGCGCAAGCTGTCCCTGAGCCTGCGGGATGTGGCCGGCGACCCCTGGCAGACCCTGTCGGAAAAATACCGCGTGGGGCAGGTCGTGGAAGGGACCGTGGAGAAAAAAGCGCCCTTCGGCCTTTTTGTGAGCATCGCGCCGGGCGTGACGGGACTGTTGCCCAAAGCGCGCTGGAGCGACGCCATCGAGCCCGGACGTTTGGAAAATGCGCGGCCGGGGGAGCACTTGGCCGTGGCTATCGAAAGCATCGATCTCGATCAGCGCCGCATCGGCCTGGGGCCGGGCGAGCGGGCCGACGGTGGCGGGGACTGGCAGTCCTTCGCACCGGCGGGGGAAAGCGGCATGGGTTCCCTGGCCGACAAACTGCAGGCCGCGCTGAAGGCCAAAAAAGAAGACGATTGAGGCCGCCCCTGGCGTTCTTCGGTAAGGTTAACCTTTAATCTCTCCACCTCTGATGGTCGACGAGGAAAGGTTCTACCGATCGGGGTGCATTCGTAAATGATGTCTTCATTTTCTTTCCCGTGAAAAGAAAGCGAAGCAAAAGAACCGCCCGTGTCCCGCTTACCCTTGCGCGTCGTCGCGGCGGCCGGAGTACGCGGAAACTCGCCCCGCCTGCGCCAAGGTTAAGGCGGGACTCAGACAGTCCGCGCGCTTTATTCCGTCCACCCCGCCGATGCTCGGCGCGGGACAAAGGGGAATATGAAAACCAAAGGCTAACAAGCCATTTTTAAGCCCCTACCGGGGGGCCTTGGTGAGCGATTCCGCGAAGGGCAGGTTCAGCTCGTAGACCCCTTCGGACATGCGGGCTTCGACTATTAAGCCGCTTTTTTCGAACACCTTGAGCATGGATTTGTTGGAACTCAGGACGTCGGCCGTGAAGCCCCGCAGGCCGCGTTCCTTGGCCAGCCGGATCAGCATTTTCAACATGAAGGTGGCGATGCCGCAGCCCTGGTATTGTTCGTCCACCACGAAGGCCACCTCGGCCAGCGGCGCGTGGGCTTCCCGCACAAAACGGGCCTCCGCGATGATGCTGCCCTCCCCCATTTCCCGCACGAGCCCCACGATGGAAAGCGTCCGGCGATAGTCCACGTTGACATATTCCTGCATCTTGGCGTGGGGCATGGTTTTGATGGGACTGAAATAGCGGTAGTACACGGACGTGTCGGAAAAGCGGTAGAACAGGCGGCGCATGTCTTCCACGTCCGAAGGTTTGATGGCCCGGAAGTCCACGCTCAGACCATCCTTAAACGTGTGGCGGGTGGCGATTTCAGCCGGGTACAGGCGCGCGCGGTCCGCCAGATAGATTTGGTTGGGGTAGAGAATATGCTCTTCCTTGGCCTGGGCCACCAGGGCTTCGCGATCATCCGGGTGGGCGATTTCGATCAGGGCCAGGGCCCGCTCGCGCACGGTGCGCCCCCGCAGATAGGCGACTCCGTATTCGGTGGCCACCATGTCCACGGATTCCCGCAGGTTGAACTGGTTCGGGAACTGCTCGACACTCAGACGGATATTGGCATCCCCCTTCAGATTCCGGCTGGGAAGGGCAAAAATGGATTTTCCGCCCCGGGACAGCTCCGCGCCGCTGACGATGTCCACGGCTTCCGCCAGTCCGGCCACCACGTTGCCCCGGCCGGCATGCAGGGCGATGCGGCCGGAAAGATCCACCTTGCGGGCCGGTAGAATGGAGACAAAATTGGGATTGCTGCCGATTTGCATGGGGTTCAGGACGCGGTCGGTGCCCTGGAATTCGATCAGGGGGTTGCGGTCCAACCATTTCAGGAGATCCGGCGTACCGAAGGCATAGGAGGTCAACGATTTGCCCCGGAAGAGCCCCTTGCGGCGGTTGGTGACCGCCCCGCTTTGGACGAGCTTCATGACGGCATCCGTCAGGAAGGGCGTGTGAATCCCCAGGTTGCGTTTGTGGCGGAGATGGTCGCTCAAGGCTTCATAAATCGGTCCGATGGAAAAGGCCAGGCAACTGCCGTCCTCCACGAGGGCGGCCACGTTGGCGGCGATGCGGTCGAAAACCGCGTCCACCGGCCAGCATGAGAAATAGATCGGGGGATCGCGGGCCTCTACCAGGAGATCGAACTCGGACAGGTGGACGAAGGTGTCCCCGTAGGTGTAAGGGGTCCGGGTGTTGATTTCGCCGATGACCAGATGGGCGGCTTCCAGGGCCTGGCGTCCGGCGTCTACCGCCACCCCCAGGCTGCAATAGCCCGCCTCGTTGGGCGGCGTGATCTGCAGGATGGCCACGTCAAAGGGGATCTGGCCGGACTCGATGAGTTCGGGAATCCGGGCGAAACGGGTGGGGATCAGGTCCACGCGTCCGGTGGCAATGGCCTCGCTGGCGACCCAGCCGGAGAAAAAAGTTCGCAGGCGGTATTTATGGGACTGCAGCTCCCGCACCGAAATGGCATCCCCGAAGCTTACGATCTGGGTCAGCACCAGGTCTTGCAGGTTGGCGGCACTGGAGGCCATCAGCGATTTCACCATGGTCAACGGTTCGGCCACGCCGGTGCCGATAAAAATGCTCATGCCCGGCTCGATGCGCGCCAGGGCTTGATCAGGGGTGACGGTGTGGTGTTTCCAACGGGCAGGGTCGATGGTGGTATGTTTCCTTTGGCTTTTCCTGTGGACAGTCAAAAGGCTTTATTTTTTTAGGGCCCCCTTGAGCCCTTCGCGGTTCGATCAAAGGCCCACGGGGTTCAATGCCCCCACGTCTGCGAGAAAGTGCCATGCTGTCCAGCACCGTGCGGGATTCCTGCGGGGCCCCCGACATTGACAATCACAATCGGTCGATGCAATTTAACCTTGTGGGCTGAACGGCCGGCCGACGGAACGGCAAACCCTTCCAACGCTTTGAATCGACGGTACTTCGATGCGGGCTTCAATGAGGACGACAACTCCATGATAGACCGACATGGCGGCATATTAAAGCAGCTACCTCTTTTACTGATGGTAATGGTCCTGGGCACCGGGAGCCTTTTTGGGGCGGCTCCCGCAACGGCGGCCGAGCAGCTCTTGCCCGAGACCATCCAACCGGCTTTGGATTACCTGCTGGAGATCAACGGCAGCCTCGGTACCGACACGGTCATGCCGGACAAGCTGACCCCTCTGGTGGATTTCATCCTTCAGGACAAACCGGCAGACGCCCAATATATTGCCACCTCCAATGACCTGCTGGATCCCCTTGTATACCATGAATTCGAGGTGCGGCAATCCCTGGCCAAAATTCTTGGCTATGCCTTGCATCCCGTCATACCGTCCCATGTATTGGCCTTGTCTTCGGTTCGTCTGGCCTATTGGAAGGAAGTCGAAGGTCAGCCGGGGCCTTTCCCCCAGACCCTTTCCGATCGGTTGACCAACCTGCAGGCCCCCCTCGTGGTCCACGGCGTCGAACACGAGGAGATCACCCCCGATCTGACATCCGGCGCCTACTACAGCTATGACTTGAACCGGACCCTGATGCTTGTGCGTGTGGGGGATCGGCTGGTCTGGATCTCCCTAGCCCGGCAGATGGGGCCTTCCGACGTGGGCCGCAAGGGCTATGTCCTGGGGCCGGACGATGCCTGGAACTACCTCTACAGCGGTGAAAAAGGGGTGAATATGGTGGGGCTGGGCTGGGTCGATACCTATATGTACGATGCCTTTTCGGCGCTTGTTTTCGTTCAGGAAGAAAACGGCTCGTACCGGGTGCGCTGTGGCGCTTTCAAGTGGCTGCGGGCCGGCTGGAACCATATGAATTTCGTCCGGTCCGAGCATATCCGGCGCGGCCTGGAACGCTACGCCGACACGTTTAAGGCGATCATCGACGCCCCCGAACTGCCGGCCCCTTCCCAGATCGCCGCGGCGGTCGACACCATCGACGCCTTGAGCCCGCCGGAGATGCAGGACCAAGCCCGGGAGCGGCTCGGAGAGCTGGCGGTGCGCTATGGCGACGACGATCAGTTTCCGCGCGAATGGTACGAAGAGGACGTGGTCAAGGGATCTTACCTGAAATCGCTGACCCGCCCCCAACTGGAAGCCCTTCTTTTCCTGGATTACATGAAAGAAGCCCTCGGCCGACAGTCCGATCCAGGCCGGAAACTAGCCCGGGCCGGGCACGGCCATGGAGAGGCGATTCCGTGAGGGTTGCGCGCCGCCTGGCGGTTCTGGAGCATCTTTACGACGTATACGATCGCTTTTGCGGCACCCTCGACGGTCTGGCCTGCCGCAAGTTCTGTGATGCCTGCTGCTCCCGCAATGTCACCCTGACGACCCTCGAAGGGCTGCATCTGCTCCAGGGGTTGGCGGCGGACCGGCGCCAAAACTGTCTGGCAATGCTGGCCGACGATCAGGGGCCAAACCGTTTCCGACCGCGCTATACCACCAACCAGATTGCGGCCCTCTGCCGGGAGGGGCATGCGCCTCCGGAAGATGCGGTGGACCATGACGGCTCCCGCTGCCCCTTTTTGGCGGATGCGGCCTGCGCCCTTTACCCCCTGCGTCCCTTCGGCTGCCGCTGCATGCTCTCCCGGCACTCCTGCGGGGAGCGCGGCTATGCCGACGTGGACGACTGGTTGCTGACGGTCAACACGGTTTTTCTCCAGACCATCGAGCACATCGACTGCCCCGGGGGGTTCGGCAATTTGCAGGACGTCATCCTGGCCCTGGGCACGGAAGAGCGGCGTGCGGCTTACCGTGATGGACGGCCTCCCCTGGACGCGCAGGGCTTGATTCCCAATCAACCGGCTCCCATGCTGATGGTGCCGCCGGAGCACCGGGAGCGGATGCGGCCGCTGCTGGCGGAGATGCAGCGCGGAATGGCAGGTTAAAGTGCCTTCTCGCTTCTATCGGTAAACTGGGCTATTGCGTGAGGTTTCGAAAAACGTCCGAGATCAAGGCTTGCGCATACCGAGGAGGGAGGCATACGTCAGTACGCCGCAGCGACGAGGCATGCGCGTAACGCCGATCTTCAGTCCCCTCGGGGGAATCGGGCGTTTTACGGAACCGTCAACCCCAGTAAACGAGCCGCATTGCCGCCCTTGATGAGCGCCTTGTCGTCTTCGCTCAGCGGCCGGGCGTCGATTTCGCGGAAGTAGCGGGAAGGCTTGAGCAGGGGGTAGTCGGTACCGAAGAGGATCTTGTCGACCCCCACGATGCCGGCGGCGGTCTCCCAGATGGCGGGGTCATAGAGATAGGGCGAGGCGGCCGTGTCGAAGTAGATGTTGCGCAGGGTTTCGCGGACTTCTTTTTTCAGCAGGGCATAGAAGAACAGCCCGCCGCCCCAGTGGGCCAGGATGAGGCGGTTGTCGGGAAAGCGTTTGGCCAGGTTGTAGATCTGGCTCAGGGTGTTGGGGGATTTCCCGGGATACGGGTGCCCCACCGGTTCGTTGGTGTGGATCAGGACGATGGCATCCTTGTCCCGGCAGATCGCCATGACGGGTTCCAGGCGGTCCAGTTTGTCGGGGGTGATACCCGCTTCGTAGAAGGCCAGCTCGCCGACGCCGGCCAGCCCGCCGTCCAGGCAGCGTTGGGTTTCCTCGGGGGCCGCGGGGTGGTCGGCATCGAAGCAGGCCAGTCCGATCAGGCGGTCCGGATAGGCGGCCACGGCTTCCATGATATAGTCATTCTGGCGCCGGAAGCGGTCTTCCGACCGCCAGGGGAAGCCGAACACCACCGAGCGGTCGACGCCCTCCTCGTCCATGGTGTCGATCAGCTCCCGGGCGCCGATCATGCAGGACCGGGGATCGCTATAGAGCTGGTAGAAGGCATCTTCGGAGACAAAACAGGCGCTGCGGTCCTGCCGGATTTCCGGAGGGAAGATGTGGGTGTGGATGTCGATGATCATGGGGTCGGCTCCGCTGGATTCGTGAAAAAGGGTAAAACAGTATAACGTCAATGAACGACCCCGCCGCAGAGCAGCGGGGTATCGCTGAAGGCCATCTAACGCCGCAAGCGGCGAGGAACAAACCCCCTGTCCGCCTTTGGCGGATTAAAACATTCGTCGGTCCTTATAGCGATAAGAATCGTGGCGACCTGAAGGAGGCGCACCAAATGTATTTCGATCAACCCGGAAAAGTCAACACGGTACAGACATTGAAAGAAGCTGCCCGCCGGGGGCAGGAATTGGGATTGAATGAGATCGTCCTGGCCACTACCAGCGGGGATACGGCCTACGATGCCCTGGCGCACTGCCCCGGTTTCACGATTACGGCGGTCACCTACCATTATGGTTTCAAGAAACCCTTCGAACCCGTGATGCATGAAACGGTGCGGCAGGATCTGACGGACAAGGGGGTGCGCGTGGTGGCCGCCACCCACGCCCTCTCCGGGGTGGAGCGCGGGGTGGCCAAGAAGCACGGCGGGGTCTGCCCGGTGCTCCTGATGGCCGACACCCTCAAGCTCTTCGGTCAGGGGGTCAAGGTGGCCGTCGAGGTGGCGGTCATGGCGGCCGACGCCGGGGCTCTGTCCGGCCGGGACATGATCGCCGTCGGCGGCTCCTCCAAGGGGGCCGATGCCGCCCTGGTGATCAAACCGGCCCACGCGGCCTCGTTTTTCGATTTGCGCATTCGCGAGGTCATCTGCAAGCCGCGCGACTTCTAATTTGAAATGGTCTTTTTTGCCCTGGCCGGTCGGAGCGGTTTGGCGGCTGCGGCGTACCGATGTACGCCTCACCGCAAACCCTTGTGCGGCCTTGATCAGAACAAAAAATCCTCATTTCAAAGCTGCAAATAGGTCGCCTGAAATCTTCCAACAAATGGAAAATCGTAAATCGACCATGGAAACGAATGCCAAGGCGCAACCAATTGAACGCCACGTGGTGCTGGTGGCGCCGGAGGTGCACTGGAACACGGGCAATGCGGGGCGGACCTGCCTGGGGGCCAATGCCGCCCTGCATCTGGTGCGGCCCCTGGGGTTTTCCCTGGACAGCCGCCAGGTGAAGCGGGCCGGGCTGGATTACTGGCCCCGGGTGAACCTTGCGGTCTGGGAGGATTTCGAAGCCTTCCTGGCCGCCATGGCGCCCGCCTCCCACGAAGTCTGCCTATTCACCAAAGGGGCCTCCCGTTCCTACCGCCGCATGCCCTTGCAGCCGCGCATGTTTCTCATATTCGGATCGGAAACCCGGGGATTGCCGGAAAAGGTCCTGACCCGGTTTCCCGCAGCGCATTTCCACGTTCCCATCAGCCGCGCCATCCGTAGTCTGAACCTCTCCACCACCGTGGGCATCGCCCTCTATGAAAGCTTGCGCGAAGCGCCCGGCTGGCACGCTTGGTAAAACATTACTAAAAAATAAAATATTTATTTAGTAATGTAGTCAAAATAGTTGACAGGCTATCAATAATGTCTACGTTAGACGTGTCAATTTAGGCTTTAAAGTGCCCATTATTTTTTTTAGGAGGAATGGATGCGGTTCGACAAATTAACGATAAAGTCCCAGGAGCTGGTTCAGAACGCCCAGTCGCTGGCCTCGCGCTACGGCAATCAGCAGATCGTGAACGAACACCTGCTGCTGGCCATGCTGGAGGAAAAGGACGGCATCGCCCGCACGGTCTTGCGCAAGCTGGGCGTTTCACCGGACACGGTGCGCGACGAGGTGCAAACCGCCGTGGACCGGCTTCCCAAGGTGAGCGGCGGGGCCGAGGTCTACCTGTCGGCCGACACCCGGGCCGCGCTTGAAAAGGCCTTTGACGAGGCCGCCAAGATGAAGGACGAGTATGTCAGCATCGAGCACATCCTGCTGGTGCTGGCGGACGCCAAAGACGGTGAAGCCGCCTCCATCCTCAGGCGCCATGGGTTGACCCGTGACAATCTGCTCAAGGTACTCATGGAGATCCGCGGCTCCCAGCGCATCACCGACCCCAACCCGGAGGAGAAATACCAGGCCCTGGAGAAATTCAGCCGGGACCTCACGGAGCTGGCCCGACAGGGCAAGCTGGATCCGGTGATCGGCCGGGACGAAGAGATCCGGCGCATCGTCCAGGTGCTCTCCCGCCGCACCAAGAACAACCCCGTCCTGATCGGCGAGCCCGGTGTGGGCAAGACCGCCATCGTGGAAGGGCTGGCCCGCCGCATCGTGGAGGGCGACGTATCCGAGTCCCTCAAAAACCGGCGCCTGGTGGCCCTCGACATGGGGGCGCTCATCGCCGGGGCCAAGTACCGGGGCGAGTTCGAAGACCGCTTGAAAGCGGTATTGAAGGAGATCGAGGCCGCGGAAGGGGAGATCATCCTTTTCATCGACGAGCTGCACACCCTGGTGGGGGCCGGGGCTGCCGAAGGGGCCATGGATGCCTCCAATATGCTCAAGCCGGCCCTGGCCCGGGGCACCCTGCGCTGCGTGGGGGCCACCACCCTCAAGGAATACCGCAAGTACATCGAAAAAGATGCGGCCTTCGAGCGGCGCTTCCAGCCGGTGCTGGTGGCCGAACCCTCGGTGGAGGACACCATTTCCATCCTGCGGGGCCTGAAGGAAAAATACGAGGTGCACCACGGGGTGCGCATCAAGGATTCGGCCATCGTGGCGGCGGCCACCCTGTCGGATCGTTACATCGCTGACCGCTTCCTGCCGGATAAGGCCATCGACCTGGTGGACGAATGCGCCTCCAAGCTGCGCATCGAGATCGACAGCATGCCCACCGAAATCGACGAGATCCAGCGACGCATCACCCAGATCGAGATCGAGCGCCAGGCCCTTAAAAAGGAGTCCGACCGGGATTCCCGGGAGCGCCTGAAAAAGCTGGACCGGGAGGTGGAGGAGCTCAACGAAACCATGCGGGGCATGAAGGCCCATTGGCAGCACGAAAAACAGCTCATCCAGCAGATCCGCGAGATCAAGGAGCAACAGGAGCACTTGGGCACCGAGGCCGAACAGGCCCAGCGGGCCGGCGACCTGGCCCGGGTGGCGGAGATCCGCTACGGCAAGGCTACCGAGCTGGAGCGCCGCATGGAGGAGGTGCGCGCCAAGCTGGCGGATCTCCAGGGCGAGAAAAAGATGCTCAAGGAAGAGGTGGACGACGAGGACATCGCCGAGGTGGTCTCCCGTTGGACCGGCATCCCGGTGAGCAAGATGCTGGAGGGCGAGCGCGAGAAGCTGGTGCGCATGGAGGAACGCCTGGGCCGAAGGGTCATCGGCCAGGAACAGGCCATCGCGGCCGTGTCCAATGCCGTGCGTCGGGCCCGCTCCGGCCTCCAGGATCCCAACCGGCCCATCGGTTCCTTCATCTTCATGGGACCCACGGGCGTGGGGAAGACCGAGCTGGCCAAGGCCCTGGCGGAGTTCATCTTCGACAGCGAGCAGGCCATGGTGCGGGTGGATATGTCCGAGTACATGGAGAAGCACTCCGTGGCACGCTTGATCGGTGCGCCTCCGGGCTACGTGGGCTACGACGAGGGCGGCTACCTCACCGAGGCCGTGCGGCGCCGGCCCTACGCCGTGGTGCTCTTCGACGAGATCGAGAAGGCCCACCCGGAAGTCTTCAACGTCCTGCTGCAGATCCTGGACGACGGCCGCATGACCGACGGCAAGGGCCGCACGGTGGACTTCAAGAACACCATCATCATCATGACCTCCAACGTGGGCAGCCAGATGATCCAGAACCTGGCGGACAACGACCGCGCCGAGATGGAGCGGCGGGTGATGGAGGCCCTGCGGGCCAGCTTCAAGCCGGAATTCCTGAACCGCATCGACGAGACCATCATCTTCCTGGGGCTGCGGCCCGACCAGATCGCCGCCATCGTGGACATCCAGATGGGGCACCTGGCCCGGCGGCTGGCGGAGCGCCACATCATTCTGGAGCTCAGCGAGGGCGCCCGGGATTTTCTGGCCGAGAAGGGCTACGACCGGGTCTACGGGGCCCGCCCGCTCAAGCGGGCCATCCAGCAGTACATCGAAAACCCCTTGGCCATGGAACTGCTCAAAGGCAGCTACGGCGATGGCGCCAGGATCCGCGCGGAACGAGAAGGGGATCACATCGTGTTCGAAACGGTATAAGCGGCTTGACGCCGTAAAAAGCCGCCGGGACGCTATTATTCCCGGCGGC
>CAVSSY010000010.1:0-43618 GCA_963730675.1 uncultured delta proteobacterium
GCACTCTTTTTTCCCGGGAGTCTGATATGTTTGGCAATAAAGTCGTGCCCGGTAAAAGTCTACGGAAAGCCGCCAGGCTGTCCAGCCTTTGGGGTCCACCGCCTATTGAGCCTTTCGTGGTACTGTGGAGATATCCAAATGGTATCGATAATAACACTAATAATTCCAATTGGTAAAATGCCCCCAATATGTATTGCGACCGGCTGATATTTGGTTTGCTGGAAAGATAACCAAGGTTTTGAAAAGTCTAAACTCAAGACTTTTTCAGTAAAAAGAAATCGTTAGGATGACAGGAGGCGCAAATCCAATGTTTTCAGGTGACGTTTCGATGTTCTTCACATCCCAGTTTCAAGGGTTCCGTGAAGACTTTTCTCATCCTACCGGATTCTTGCAGATCGTCGCCATTGGCGTCAGTTTTCTGATCGCTTGGCTTTTAGCCCGAAAATTTCATCACGACTTAGACAAAAGCATGGAGAAAGTTAAGACCCACACGCGAATTTCCAAATTGATCCCGGCCCAGTTTGCACAATTACTCGGGTATTTGTTTTGGCTATTGCTTATGTGGTTCTCCATGGAACTTTTAAAAAAGTTAAACATGCCGATCTCCCTTCTGCACATGACCCTCAACCTTGTCGGTGCCCTGATCGTCATTCGCTTTGCATCTTTTTACATAAAGAGTATTTTCTGGTCTCGCTTTGTTTACGTGGTTTGCTTGGTGGGTATACTTTTGCGGGTATTCAAATTAGGGAAACCCACCGTTGACCTGCTCAACAGCATGACGATCGAATTGGGTAAAATTAGCATTTCCGTTTGGGGGTTGATTGAAGCGATTACGATCTTCATTCTGTTGTATGCAGCAACGGGTATGGTCGATCGATTTATTGCCCACTGGTTAATGACTTCCACCAAGCTGACGAACTCGGACCGAACGTTGCTACTCAGAGTTATCAGGGCGGCAACGGTGGCGGTGGTGCTTTTAATCTCTTTGGGAGCGGCGGGCATCCATATGACAGCCATCGCCGTCACGGGGGGAGCCATCGGTCTTGGAATCGGTGTTGGACTGCAGAAAATTGGATCGAATCTCATCAGCGGGATAATGCTGTTGATCAGCAAACCCATTCGGCAGGGAGATGTGATAACCTTTGAGAGAAGCTTTGGCGGCGCCAACTGGGGATGGATTACGCAAATGGGCTTAAACTATGTTCAGGTGGCCACCCGCAACGGATCATTGCTTCTCATACCCAATGAGGTTTTTGTGACCCAAAAAATAGAAAATCTTTCTTACGACAATAGCCTGGTACGCCTTATCATACCGATCGGTATCTCCTACGAGTCCGATTTGAACAAGGCCAAAGCGCTGGCCATAAGCGCAAGCACGAGTATCGACCGTATTTTAAAGATCCCTGAACCAAAATGCCTTGTTGTGGGATATGGTGACAGTACGGTCAATATAGAATTGCGAGCATGGATTGGTGATCCCCAAAATGGGATTGGCAATGTCAAGGACGCGGTTTTTATGGCGGTTTGGGACCGCTTTCATGCCAATGGGATCGACATTGCATTTCCGCAGCGCGATTTGCATATTAAGAGTGCTGTGCCGTTTAAAATATTGAAAGATAACGCCCAACCGGTCGCAAAAGATTCCCTGGAAAATACCGGCAATAAAGGGAGCGAGGGTGACTGAATTTCGTTGAGTTAGATTGGGACAAACGCAAATTATTGCATATATCTTCTATTTTCTTAAATATTTTCAAATCTCAAAATTGCCGATTACGCCTAATCCACAAAATGGCCAACCTTGCGCTAGCTGCTATGCTCCCCCACTCATCAGACCGGCCATTTTTTGAGGTAGCCGATCCTAATCCATTCAAAATGGGGTGAACCCTGCAAGTGAGTCCACCCCGGCCCCATTACCCGTACATGTTTTCAATCCACCGGATGGCCTCCACATCGCTTATGGTTCCCAGATACCGCTGTGTGGCCGACAGATTCACATGCCTGAGAATGACCTTGCTCACGATCTCGAATAAAACACCTGACCGAGATGCATAGGTCGCTGAGTGGCGTCAATTGGCATGTCGCGATATTAACGTGAAAACTCAAATCTCCGAGCATACCTGCTGACTACAATATCTTGGGGTGCACCGGATTAGCCTCCGTTTCAAATACCGGCCATCCTAAGCGCCCATTTCTACACTTTATCTGCGGTTGTCTGATGGGGGAAGTTTAACTCCCTAACTTGCATCAATAAATATTGGACATACTTTAGCCAACCACCCTTCGAGTCCGAACCGTGAGGACCGTTTCCGGTGCGGCGACCCGCGAATTCAGCAGCGACCCGACCCGCAACGTGTCATCATGCAAATCACAACATCAAAAATCACTGAAAGGAAAAAACCATGAATATAAAATCACTGCTGGCCGCTGCGCTCATAAGCGTGCTGGTCTTGTTGTCGAACGCATCCGCCCGAGCAAACGACGCGATCCCGCCGTCGATCCTCACCCCGGACGTGGTCGAGACCGGCTTCGGAAAGCTCACCTTCAAGGACGGCGCGCCGACGCCGGAAACCGCCAAGACGGTGGCCGACTTCCTGCTCTTCACCAACGGCCTGAACGTCTATAACAACAGCTTCCGCGGAGCCTCAGCCTACGCGATCCAGAAAGGTTTCCAAAGCATCGGCGCGGCGGACAACTCGGTCGTGATCTTCTCGGATCTGATGGACTCGAACTCGCTCTTCCTGACCGCCAACGCAGACACCGTCTATTATCTTGCCGTCGTCGACCTGAGCAAGGGGCCGATGGTGATCGAACAGCCGCCGAAGAGCGTGGGCACCATCAACGATATGTGGTTCTCGTGGGTCATCGATATCGGATTCCCGGGACCCGATCGCGGTGAAGGCGGAAAATACCTGATCGTGCCCCCCGGCTACGACGGGCAGCTCCCGGACAGCGGCTTCCACGTCGCGCATTCCAAGACCAACCGGATCCTTTACGCAGCCCGCGCCTACCTGGTGGACAACGACCCGAAGCCGGCCGTCGCGATGATCAAAAAGACCATGAAGATCTACCCTTACACGCCGGGCGGGTACGGCACCAGCATCGCCACGGCGCTCGAAGGCGGGGTGCGCCTTGAACAGAATCCGCCGGTTCCCGAGACCAAGTTCGTCGAGGCCAGCGGGAAGGTGATGAACACGATCCCGCCAAGCGACTACACGTTTTTCGAAATGATCAACGCGAACGTCCAACAGGAGCCGGCCACCAGCTACGATGTGGAACTCGCCGGTCAGCTCGCCGCCATCGGCATTGTCAAGGGGAAGCCCTTCAAGCCGGACGCCAACACGAAACGGGTACTGACCGACGCGGCGAAGTTCGGCAATGCCACCGGCCGTGTCCTGAACTGGCGCTATAGGGGTACGCACCCCGATTGGTCCTACTACGAGAACTCGATGTGGGGCAACATGCTGTGGGAAGGCGGCGCCTTTTTCGAGACCCCACCACCGATGGTCACCAAGGAAGGCACCTTCAAGCCCCTGCCTCCGACCGGCGCGCGCACCCTCGATTCGCGGACGGCCTTTTACTTCGGCTACACCCTGGACTCCCCCGGCATGATCATGCGCGTTCCCAAGGTCGGCTCGCAGTATCTGATGGGTTTCCTGGATGCGGACGGCAATTCCTACGACGGCGGCAAGACTTACAAGGTCGTCCTTCCGAAGGACATCCCGGCCGCCGCGTTCTGGTCGTTCACCCTCTATGACAACCAGTCCCGTTCGATGCTCGCCACGCCCCAGCGCTACCCGCGCGCCGGCAGCCAGAGCTATCCGTCGCCCGCCGCCGTGGCGAGTGCCGATGGCTCCACGACCATCTACTTCGGCCCCGAACAGCCAAAAGGCGTGGAACGCGGCAACTGGATCCAGACGATGCCTGGCAAGGGTTGGTTCACCATCCTGCGCCTCTACAGTCCGCTGGAAAGCTTCTTCACGAAGGAATGGCGGCCAAGCGAGATCGAGCTGGTGAAGTGACCTATCGCCAACTAAACAGGCATTGCACCGGAGCGGGCAGCGTTATCGGTTTTTCAACGTCGTTCCCTATATCGTCTTATAGGCCGATTACACGCGACGACGAGGAAGCATTCAGCGTTGCCCGTTTCCGAGGATGGAACCACGACCTGAACATACGCGCAAATCCCTTGGGTTTCGTCATCGCTTCAGGGGTGCGCGACGTCGTGACGACGTATATCAACAACGCCATGCCCGCGAACGAAAACGAAATGCGGCGCGTCTTTACAGAAGAAACCATGAAGCGATTGTGGGCTCTCAAGAAGAAGCACGACCCTGAGGGCATGTTCAGGACGGGAGCGTGGCAATACGAGGCAAA
Organism: uncultured delta proteobacterium; assembly: GCA_963730675.1. Classification (GTDB taxonomy): domain Bacteria; phylum Desulfobacterota; class Desulfobacteria; order Desulfobacterales; family UBA5852; genus JABZFP01. Next base: position 4,375 of record CAVSSY010000010.1, read on the forward strand.
TACCTAAGGCAAAGAGTGCAACGCCTCGCGGAGTGAAGTACTCCAGAACGGCGGGCACACTGTATGCCCGCGGTGCAGCAGAAGTGGGAAAAAATAGTTCCGTACGGATAGACAGTTAGGTGGGGTCATGCGGCTGCGGTGCCGAACAAACCGCTGTGGCAATCGGTGCCGAGCATAATCCCTATTGGTATCAGATGGCTAATTGGACGATAGACATAGACTTGGCCGGTTTGGCGGGCGGCACGTAATCACCGGTTTCACCTCTACGAAATTGATGCAGGTTTCATTGAATTCTGCCATCTGTCTGCTACCAGCAGCCTTAAAGAACAGACTTGCCCCTATCGGGTCTCTCCCTTCCTCCACCAAACCTATCTATTTGAAGCGCGCTAAGTAGCCCTGAACATAGGCAAGACCCATCCATCAAAAGCGATCACCAGTCGGGCGCATCAATTCTATTAGAGGCTGAATCTCCGGATGAAGCGAGAGAGATTGCATTGAAACATGCAGCAGCCAACTATGGTGAGCACATCGGTTTTGCGGTTGAAGTTAGGTCCTGCGATGCATATGAGTGGTAATGAAGATCTGCCGCCTAACAAATCTTTGGAGAGGGCCGATTTTTCCGCTACGCCCTTCGAACTCCGCTCCAAAATCGCCCCTCAAATCAAGCGTTAGAGGTTGCTCGTATCGCGAATTTCAGAGAGGAGGCGACACAAAATGTCCAAGCTACAAAATGATGGAGCGTATTCCGGAAGTCCGCCAGAAAATTACGAGCGATACTTCGTTCCAGCTATCGGTGCCCCCCTGGCGGATGATCTCATAAGACTTGCCAAACTTGGTCCGGGTGAGCGGGTTTTGGATGTTGCCAGTGGGACAGGCGTCGTGGCGCGTTTCGCTGCAAAGGCGGTCGGCGCTGATGGGGCCGTCGCCGGTCTGGACATCAACCCCGGTATGCTGGCGGTCGCACGTTCGACAACGCCGACCGATATGGCCATCGACTGGCACGAGGCGCGCGCTGAGGCAATGCCATTCTCGGATGCGTTGTTCGATGCCGTAGTATGCCAGATGGGCCTCCAATTCTTGCCCGACAAACATGCTGCGCTGCGCGAGATGCGGCGTATCCTGGCGCCAGGCGGTCGTCTGATACTCAATTTGCCCGGGCCCACGCCCCAACTCTTCGCTATCATGGGAGAGGCGCTCGCCCGGCACATTAGCGACGAGGCCGCGGAGTTTGTGAACCAGGTATTCTCGCTCAACGACACGGCCGAGGTCCAGAACCTCATTAACGGCGCCGGCTTCCGAGAGGTCTCTGTTCAGGCCGACACCAAGTCGTTACCCCTTCCTCCACCCAAGGAATTTCTCTGGCAGTACATTCATAGTACCCCCCTCGCGGGTGTCGTGGCCCGGGTGGATGGCGAACGTCGCGGCGCGCTCGAGCGCGACGTCGTGGCAAAGTGGCAGGCGTTTGTGAAGGAGCGTACCTTGATGCTTCAGGTGCGCATTGTCGTAGCGACTGCCCGGAAGTAAAGATCCTGTGCTGAAACAAAAAAGGAAGGAGAAGATATGAATGCGAATCAGCTCAATCGCAATGCTTTGGAGAGCTTTCGGCATATATTTAAGGGGGATACCTGATCGATCCCTCAGATTCGCGGTACGACAGGGTCCGACGCGTCTGGAACGGCATGATCGACAAATATCCCGCCCTCATAGCCCAGTGCACGGATAATGCGGATGTGGTGTCTGCGATCCAGTTCGCCAAGAATAACGATCTTCAAGTAGCCATACGCGGAGGCGGTCATCATGTGGCTGGTTATGCAGTTTGTGATGATAACAGCGATCTGTTCTGGGCCTTGCGCGGCGGGGGCGGAAACTTCGGCATCGTCACGAACTTCAAATACCGTTTGCACCCTGTGGGGCCGGACGTCACAACCCTGAACCCTATTTTCCCTATCGGCGAAGCACGACAGGCGTTGACAAAATGGCGCGCGTTCACTGCGAAGGCCCCCGAAGAAGCGACGACCGCATTTGCCATGTGGGTTGTCCCTACGCATTCGGATTTCTCCAAAAAGCTTCACGGAACCAATGGATGCCTTTTCGATGGGATGCACATCGGTCCTCCCGAGGACGCCGATGCGGATTTCCATCCGCTTCGTGAAATAGACGGCAAGCTGCTTGATCTAAGCGATCGCGTCTCCTATGTCGAGGCGCAACGTGCGTTTTGTGCGGCACCAAGCTGAGCGCTACCACATCGATCCAACCCATATCGGTGCGGTGGGGCACTCGTCGGGAGGGCATCTCGTGAGGATACTTGGGCTGATGGACGGCGGCGGCGACCGGGATGATCCGAATCCAGTGAATCAGGAAAGCTCAAAAGTTCGGGCAGACGTCGCTGTCGCGACTCCCACAGATTTACTTGGCTTTGCCATGAGCGCGGAAGGTCATCGCGGAACCGTCACATCGTTTGTCGGCAGCTACATCATGTTCTGGCTGCCGAAGGAGATCGAGAAAGTCCGAGTATACAACCTATGCGACAACATCGCCTTTAACGTACGTTACGCCTGACGAACCACCTTTCCCGGTCGTTCACGGCAAATCGGATGACTTTATCCCTTTCAGTCGGAGCGGGATTCTGGTAGAGAAACTGACGAAGGCCGGCGTTCCCGTCGAATTCGTAGCACTAAAGGGGGCTAACCCCCGCTCTTTGAGGCCGATGGGACGAGCCGGGCGATAACGGCAACCGTTCCCCTGTCACTATGTGCAGGCGGCAATCCAGGGCGTTTGGCGGCGAGATCGCCAAGCGCAACCTGGAAACCTTTATCGTTACCCAGCAGACCGTCGCGGTGCCCATCATGCCCATCACGCCCTTTATCCGGGAAGGGGAGCTGGCCCACGAAATCATCCGGGCCGCGGAAGAAAACCAGGTCGATCTCCTCGTCATCGCCACCCACGGCTACTCCGGATGGAAGAAGTTCCTTCCGGGGTCGGTGACGGAAAGGCTTATCCGCATCGCTTTGATGCCGGTGTTGACGATCTGTTCACCGGAGGATTAGGACACGCACCAGGACCTTGCCGCTCTCGTCCGTCGGGCGGAAAATCGTCATCACGACCGCCATCGAAGACGACGCCACCGGTCGGATCGCGGTATGACGCTCGGGGCGGCCTGGCTGCCCGCCATGCCCGCGCAGGTGAGCGTGCCGTCATTTGTCGGAACATCGTCATGATGGTGGGAATGCCGGATCGGCTCCGATTCGATGATCGCCAAACGGCCGGCACCGCCATCCGCCCCATTCAGTCTTTGCAATCCACATCAAAAGAGCTCGGCGTTGGATGAACAGCAAAACGGCACCTGATCACAAGATGGGATTCAATGCCACCTGGTCCATGGCGGTGGGCGGCATGGTCGGTGGCGGTATATTCTCGGTTCTCGGCGTCGTTGTCATGCTGGCGGGCAAATGGGCGTGGTTGAGTTTCACGATCGCCGGACTGATTGCCCTGGCCACGGCGTACAGCTATGCGCAGCTGGCGGAGAAGTTCGGTGAAGGCGGAGGGGCCTTTACGTTTCTGCGCAAGATGCATCGCAAGCGGTTTGCCGGCAGTCTTTCGTGGGTGCTGATCTTCGGCTATATTCTCACCATATCGGTTTACGCATTCACTTTCGGTCACTACGTCGCCCACGTCTTCGACTTCGGTGCATGGATGCCCCGCGCCTGTGCCGTGTTTATCGTATTCGCCCTGACGGCCGTGAACTTGAAGGGCGTCGGCGAATCGGCGCTTCTCGAAATCATCACGGTATGGGGCAAGTTGGTCATCCTTTTGGGCCTGGCATCCATCGGCCTGTGGAGGTGGCAACCCGCTCAACTGACGGCGGGAATCGAATCCAAGGGCTTGCTCGGAGCGCTCGTCGGCGCCGCGTCGGTCTTCATGGCCTATGAGGGTTTTCAACTGCTCGCCTACGATTACGCCGACATTCGCCGTCCCGATAAAACGTTGCCGCGGGCCATCGTTAGCGCGGTCGTGGTCGTTATCCTCGTCTATGTCCTCGTAGCGATCGGCGCCACCATGCTGGTCGGCGCCCAGACCATTGTCGAAAAGCAAGAAGTCGCCATTGCGGTCGCCGGGCGGGAAGCTCTGGGGCTCTGGGGCTTGGGACTGGCCACGCTAGCGGCCGCCTTTTCCACGGCATCGGCGATAAATGCCACCCTTTTCGCCACGGCCCGCCTCATGCACGAAGTGGCCGAAAACCGCGAACTTCCGCCGGTCTTGTGCCATCGCAATGAAAAGGGCATACCTGACCGTCCGGTGATGGTCATCGGTGTCACCGGATCCGTGTTAGCCGTTGTCGGGTCCCTGTCGATACTGGTCGAAGCCGCCAGCCTTGCCTTTCTCTTCACGTTTGCGTCCGTCAATGTCATCGCCTTGCTTCAATGCCGAAAAAATCGATGGATATTCGCGCTGGGGGGTGTCGGAGCGGGCATCGCCGCGATTGTTCTTGTGGGGCGCCTGGTCGTCGAGGCGCCCGTTGCACTGGGCTTGCTGATCCTCGTCGGACTGGTCGCGACCTTCGGAAGGCCGCGGATCAACCGCTGGACGGCAAGCCGGCATGCGAAGGACGACTCAGGGCGGGATTAGTCATATTCCAAGCCACTTCTTGGCATCGGTGAGGGAACGAAACGCTCGGAACTTGGATGGCAGTTTGTCCACCTCGCTATAGGCCTCGAGCATCCTCCCGACACCAAAATCGCAAGGACGCTTGAATACGAAAGCGGTCTTGGCGCCCTTAGGCACGAAACCTTTGGACCTTGCTACAATCTTCCGGATTTCGTCGCTGCTGAGTTTGGTCATGTCGGCACCCAAGAGATCCCATAGGATCAATCCGGTGGCGCCCTTGGCGATATAGTTGGCGGCCCAGCCGCTAAAATCGTCTGGTGTCATCCCACCTTCAGCTTTGACAAGGGTTAGATCCTTAGGCAAATCATAGCTCATTTTGATGGTACCCATCGTGAACCACCCCTTTCAAAGAGAGTCCCTCCTTCTATAATTGACACGATGGGCGTTGTATTCCGATTTTGAAATGGGCCGCAGACCTTATCCCACGGGCTTTTGATCCTCCTTCGCCGGTAATTGAACGGGTAGGCGATAATCGATCTGGGTGCTGCCGCCTGCGAATCGTGCGCACCGCATGGGGGTTGCCGCCCGGCGTTCGACTTGGTCCTATGCGTCGCCCCCGGGATCGCGTGGCGGGATGTGAGCCGCGGGAACGGGGTCGGATGTCAAAACCCGTGTGCGGGATACCGTCCGGTGGTGCGGTTTCGTATATTGCGAGGGGCGTAAGTCTTCACCGTCCATATCGGTTATACGTGCAGCGACATGTGATCTGCGATCCGGAGCGGCCGGTGCCTCAGCCCCCCGCAAGGCTACCTCCTTTACTGTCAGAATGACAGCCGAATACACACATCGTCCCATTGTTCAAAAATTGGCCTAAGATTATCACAGGCGCACGATCGCAGCCTTCCGCGTAAAATTCTTTCCGGGCACGGCAACCCGATTCCGAACCAAACATTGACGGGCTGGCGCGATTATTTCAAAAAGCCCGTCGCCAATTCGGGACTTCCCGGTAATTACATCAACGACCCCGATGAAATCCGCCAACTGACCGCCTTTTTTGCCTGGGCCGCATGGGCGAGCGTCGCCAACCGGCCCGGGAAGACGTATTCGTACACCAATAATTTCCCCTACGATCCGACCGTCGGCAACCGGGTGACCAGCGACGCGATTCTGTGGAGCGCGCTGAGTGTCGTCATGCTGTTGGCCGGGCTGGCGGTGGTGCTGTTCGTGTTCGGAAAATTCGACTACCTGGGCTGGAAGGGCGGGCCCGAGGGCATCTCCCCGCATATGTTGCCCGGGGAGGCTACCGCCGGACAGAAAGCCGCCATCAAGTATTTTCTGGTCGTGGCGTTGCTCTTTTTGGCCCAGGTATTGATTGGCGGGGCCCTGGCGCATTACAAGGCGGAACCGGGAAGTTTTTACGGGTTCGACCTGTCCCAGTTTCTGCCCAGCAACATCCTGCGCACCTGGCATTTGCAGCTGGCGCTTTTCTGGATCGCCACGGCCTATGTCGCGGGTGGCCTCCTTTTGGCATCCTCCCTGAGTCCGAGGGAGCCGCGCGGGCATGTCGCCGGCGTGCATATCTTGTTCGGGGCCCTGGTCGTCCTGGTGGTGGGGAGCCTCATCGGGGAAATCCTGGGCATCCACCAGCTGTTCGGAGACCTGTGGGAGTGGTTTGGCCACCAGGGATGGGAGTTTCTCGAACTCGGCCGATTCTGGCAGGTGGTACTGGTGGTGGGCTTCAGCCTTTGGCTGCTGTTGCTCTACCGCCTTACGGCGCCGGCCCTGCAAGATCGTGAGCGCAGGGAAATCACGCTCCTTTTTTTGGGGGGGGGCTGCGGCCATCCCGCTTTTCTATCGGCCGGCCTTCTTTTTCGGCAGCACCTCCAATTTTACGGTCGTGGACACCTGGCGCTTTTGGATCATCCATCTATGGGTGGAGGGCTTCTTCGAGCTGTTCGTGACCGTCCTGGTTGCCGTGACCTTTTACCAATTGGGGGTGGTGCAGCGCATCAACGTGGTTGGCATCATTTACCTGGATGCCATCCTTTTTCTGGCGGGCGGCATCATGGGTACCGCCCATCACTGGTACTGGACCGGCCAGTCCAATTTCACGCTGGCCCTGGCCGCCATGTTTTCCACCCTCGAAGTGGTGCCCTTGACCTTGCTGACGCTGGATGCCTGGGATTTCATGCGTCTTACCGGCATGGGCGAAAACGCTGAAGCCCCCAAGAAGATCATCCCCCACAAGTGGGCGTTTTATTTTCTTATGGCCGTAGGGTTCTGGAATTTTGTCGGCGCCGGGATTTTCGGATTCCTGATCAACATGCCGATGGTGAGCTACTTCGAAGCCGGTACCGTGTTGACCCTGAACCACGGCCATGCGGCGCTCTTGGGTGCTTTCGGCATGCTGGCCATGGCGCTGCTCGTTCTTGGACTGCGCCACGTATTGACGGACGAGCAGTGGGCCCTGCCGGAAAAATTCGTCAAGCTGTCATTCTGGGGTTTGAATATCGGTCTGGCCCTGATGGTGATCACCAATTTGTTCCCTGAAGGGGTGCTCCAGGTCTGGGATGTTCTTCAAAACGGTTATTGGCATGCCCGCAGTTTGGCGTTCGTCGGTACCGACCGGATCCGCATGCTGGAGTGGATGAGCATGCCGTCGTACCTGGTCCTGATCCTGCTGGGGGTTTGTCCGATGGTCATCGCTTCGGGGTTGACGTACCTGCGCTTGAAGCGGGCCTGATCGCCGGATCCGTTTCGGGCCAAGCCGAACCCTTGCGATGCGCCCCTTGCGCCGCTTCCCCACGGCGGTTAACATTTTTCAGCAAAGGGAGGAAAAAATCTTGCAAGCACGAGGTCCCCTCATGATCGAGCATCGTCTTATCGAAAGATGATCCATGAAAAATACACCGCCCTGGTCGACGGGTTTGAAGGCCGGCGCTAAACGGCATATGTCGACAACGCCGGATGCGCATTCCGTGTTTTGCCGGCGGTTGCGGCCACCGGGCGCGGCGGTCGTCACCCCAATAGCCTTCATCCGGTTGGATGCCGTCGGCCAACAGGGTGCTTGACACGGACAGCCCAGCGCCTTACCTGATTCCCATATGGCGTTGGCGCCAAAAGAAATGCTTATCCTGACCCAGGCAGCACAACCACAGATAAACTCGTTTTAAAAGGAGATATATACCAATGAGCAACGATGAACCCAAAACGCTATGCGCTCATGTAGAAGAAGAACTGCATGTCAAAGATCCGCAGGCCTATATTGCCCTTATTAAACCGCCGACCCACTATTGTGGAAACTGTGGGCGCGGCGCCGTAAAGGCCGAAAATTTGTGTAAACCGCAAAAAATGTAGCGCGGCCTGACAGCCGCCCCATTTTCTACTTGATGAAGATGCGGCGGTTACACCCCTTTTCGGCCAGGTGGTGAAGACGAAAGCCACGGGTCGCCGGGAGACGGTTCCTTTAACCGTTGATACCCCAACTGACCTGAAGATCTTCCCATCTGGCGGTGTCTGCGATGGGTTGGCCGGCATCAGGAACCGGATTTCCACGCTATGGATTTATCGGTGCCGATGGTCTGGCCTTCATGCCGCTCAAACTGGGCGGCGATCTGCTCCTGCGCTTCGATGGGAATGCATTTTTCAAGCACCGGCAGAAGCTGTCCATTTTCCCTTCGTATATGCTTTCGGAAGAGGTTGATATAGTCCCGGCTCAACTGAATCAAAAGGTCTGCTGACCGGTCCGGTTCGGAAAAGGCCGTGAATTCCGTCTTGATGGAATCGAGAAGCGACCGGTCGATCCGGTGCTCCGAGTGGAGATCCTCGATCAGGCCCGTCAACTCCGGCCCCCCGCATGAGGCCATGGCTGGAAACAGGAATTCATCCTCTTTGCCATGATGGCATCGGTCGATAAATACCTCGACCCAGTCGATACACTTTCCGAGATCCTCCAGCAGCGCCTGATCCCTGTGATCCAGCTTCTCCAGCATATTGTGCCATGATGCAAACATCTTCATTATTTGCCCATGGTCCTCCCTCAGGTTGTCTTCGAGTCGCATGGCCATTCCTCTATGGCTCGATAACGATCGCGCCCGGCGCACATTCCGATGCGGCCTGCCGGACAAGGTCTTCCAGGTGTTGCGGCACCTCGTCGACAAGGACGGTCGATATCATCTGATCTTCGTCATAAGCGAAGACTTCAGGGCACAGTTTGTTGCAATTGCGATCTCCCATGCACAAATCGTAATCGATTTTGACCTTCATGATCACCTCCCGACAAAAAAGGCCGCTCCCCGTTTCCGCTGATCGGCCTTTTCCGTCTATTCGATCGTGATAACGACAATCCTTCCGCGGACCCGCCGCACAGGCGGGCATCCAGCATCCAGCATCGGGTATCCGGCATCCTAAACCGCCCGCCTCACCCCAAAATGGCCTTCAAATCCTCCTCCGGGGTACTGATGGGTTGGATGGCGAAGTTCTGCACAAGGACATCGAGCACGTTGGGGGTGATGAAGGCCGGCAAGGAAGGCCCCAGCCGGATGTTCCGGATGCCCAGGTGCAGCAGCGCCAGCAGGACACAGACCGCCTTCTGCTCGTACCAGGAAAGCACCAGCGACAGCGGCAGCTCGTTGACGTCGACGTTGAAGGCTTTGGACAGTGCGATGGCGATCTGTACGGCTGAATAGGCGTCGTTGCACTGGCCCACGTCCAGCAGGCGCGGAATCCCGCCGATGTCGCCCAAGTCCTTGTCGAAGAAGCGGAACTTGCCGCAAGCCAGGGTCAGCACGATGCAGTCCTGGGGAACCTGCTCCACGAAGCGGGTGTAGTAGTTGCGGCCCGGCTTGGCCCCGTCGCAGCCGGCCACCAAGAAAAAGTGCCGTACGGCGCCGGACTTGACCGCCTCGATGACCTGCCCGGCCACCTCCAGGACGGCATTGCGGGCGAATCCGGTCGTCACTTCCCGGCCGTTGCGATCCTCGGGGAAGCCCGGCATGGCCAGGGCCTTGTCGATGACCGGCTGAAAATTCATGTCGGAAATGTGCGCAAGGCCTGGCCAGCCCACCAGACCGGTGGTGAAGATGTTTTCCTTGTAGGCTTTGGCCGGTCTTTGGATGCAATTGGTGGTCATGAGAACCGCCCCGGGAAAGTCGGGGAATTCCTTGATCTGGTTCTGCCAGGCCGTGCCGTAATGCCCGTAGAAGTGGGGGTAGGCCTTGAGCTTGGGGTAGCCGTGGGTGGGCAGCATTTCGCCGTGGGTGTAGATGGTGATCCCCTTGCCGGCAGTCTGTTTGAGCAATGCCTCGAGATCCTTTAGATCGTGGCCCGAGACCAGAATGGCCTTGCCCGCCTTGTGCCCCAGGGGCACCTTGGTGGGGACGGGGTGCCCGTAGGTGGCGGTGTTGCCGGCATCGAGCAGTTCCATGGCCCGCAGGGCGGTTTCACCGCACTTGAGCGTCATGGCGAGCCAGTCCTGCAGGTCCATGTCGTCGCGTTGGATGGCCGCCAAGGCCTCGTGGACATAGGCATAGACGGCTTCGTCTTCCTGGCCCAAAATCTGGGCGTGATCCGCGTAGGCACAGACGCCCTTGAGACCGAAGAGCGTGGTATGCTTGAGCGCCAAAATGTCGGGATTGGCGGCCGGGTAGGACTTGAGGCCCAGGGTCGCGGCCTGCTGGACGAGCTCTTCCAGCGATGATTTCGGGGCCAAATGGGCGGGACCATCCGGGAAATCAGCCTTGCCGCCGGCTGCGGCGACCTTGTCGTTGAGGACTTCCCGTTTGGCGGCCGCCTCGTGAATCAGACGGACAAAGCGTTCAGGATCGAAATCCACATTGGTCAAAGTGGAGAAGCAGGCCTTGACGGTGAAGACGTTGACCTCCCGGTCGGACACACCGAATTTGCGCCCCTCCACCGCCACCTGGGACAAGCCCATCAAGGCATAGATCAGCAGGTCCTGCAGGGCCGCCACCTCGGGGCTTTTGCCGCAAACCCCCTGCACGGTGCAGGCGGTACCTTTGGCGGTTTGTTCGCACTGGTAGCAAAACATGGTCGACCTCCTTTAAAGAAAAGAAACCGGCTGTCGCTGAAAGGCCCGTCCGGCAGCCGTTCGAAACGGTGTCCGCGGCGCTGAATCTCTGCCCGGGCATTAGCGGTAGGAAGGGCTCCGCGGCCCGGAACATGGCGCAACGATTCGTCCTGGACGGAGATTAGTCTTATTGCCGCAGCATATGACGAGGGGGCAAGAGCACCATACGGTGGAGACCGTATTTGAGAAGGGCGAAGGGGGTATTCGGCGAATGACGCCCGCCGGCCGCGAAAGTATGCTTCGGTATCGTACCGGGTGTTGTTCTCGCTGCGATGCTTTTGGGGTCGATGATGACCGCCCCCGACAGCAGGGGGCTTCCAGGATGGCGGTCAGACGCCGGTCAGCAGCAGGGCCGTGCCGCGAGGTGTCGCCTGCCACGACCCTGCGGGGCCCATGGTCATTTTCCACACGGAGCGGTTTTGGGCCGGACGGCGCCTTCTCCGGCAGCGATCCGGCGGTCGCGTGCTATTCGAAAAGCCGGGGCGAGAAGGTGATGCCGCTTTGCGCGAATTGCTTATAGAGGATATCCAGCCTGGCATTGGCGATCTTTAGGGCGACAGGCTTTTCGTTTTCCTCGGCATTGGTGGCATAGCAGGCAAAACAGCGGTGGCAGACATAAGTCTCCCCGGCCGCCGTCCGGGCTGTAAATTCGCCGCTCAGGAAGGTTTGCGCGTTGTCCTTGTGGGCGAAATGCTCCACGGCCGGTAATGCCTCCAGCACAATCCCCATGGTAATCGCGGTCCCGGCCCGGGCCATACCCACCAGGTCCAACAGCGTAAGAACCTGGGGGATTTCGCTCTTCAACTGTTCGAACTTGACCACCATGTCGTCGAGGCTGAAAAGGGTTTCGGCCACGCCGATGCCGGCGGCCGCCAGGGCGTGATAATCGCGCTGGAGATAGCGGTTGGCGATTCGCACGGCAATCGAGACGTGGGTGCACAGGTTGTTGGGACAGCCCCGTGCGTAGCATTTGCGGAACGCAAAATCGTTGCCGTCGATCGTTCCACTGTACTTTGCCAGAAAGACGTAGGCATGAAACGGACTGCGTTCATGGTGGAAATCGACGGGCAGGATTTCAAACGCTGTTTCCAGGCGCACGTCGGCCCCGGATTGTTTGGCGTCCACCAGGTCGGAAATGCGCCGGGGAGCGATGTCGATCGTTGCAGTTGCCATAAGTGTTCCTCACAGCCCCCGGCCGCCGGGCCGGCCGATGACGCATAGAGCATAGACGTCGTTCAGTCGGGCCGGTATTTGCGGGGGCGCATGCCGCAGCGGCCTTGTGATGGGCCGTGCGGACGGCGGTTGGCTTCAGTAGACGAGGACGGCCTTGGATTCCGTAGCCTCGATGTTCAAGGCCCCGGCGGCAGTGGTCTGGGCGCCTTCGATCAGATCGGTGGCCTCGTCGATGTGGCGCTCCTTGATGCAGGGCACGCAGACCAGCAATTTACCTCCCAGCTCGATGAATTCGCTGACCAATTTCGTCAGGGGCGGAAACCCGCCCGGAGAGCCGTCATTTTTTCGGTGTAGCCCTTCAGCGCCAGATAGACGCCGTTGCCCTGCAGGCAAACGGTCGCTTCCATGTCCATGGCCATGGCGGCGTTGGCCATCACGAAGGGCATGGCGGCTTTTTCCGGGTCGTCCGCAGCCTTGGTGCCGATGTAGAGAATCTTTTCGGTCGGTTCGGTCATTTTTCTTCCTTCCTTAACGTGTCGTGTTGGGTGTTAAAAGCTATTCCAAAGGGTTTTTGGGCCCTATCGTGAACGATGGTGACGTCGTTTCTCCTATTTGTTTCCGCTCGGCGTTCAACCGGTCTGCAGGGCGCGCTGCTTGACCTTCATGAGATAGAGAATCAGCGGGCGGTAGAGCTGATGCGTCCATTTGGCAAAGGGGACCTCGATGACGAGCATGGGAACCGCGATCATCATATGGATGACATAAATGGCATAGGTGGCCATGGGCAGTTCCAGCAGGCGGCCCACATGGATCAGGATGCCTGTAAAGGCGGTCAGCCATAGCAGGATCAGAAAAGCCCAGTCCGAAGAGTGGCTGTGGGCATAGACGGTCTTGCTCTTCTTGAGACGCCCCCGGATGGCGACGGTGGTGCCGTACAGGATGGCGAAGGTGGCATAGTAGCCCAATATGCGAATGGGGTGCCAGAGGGGGTAGATTTCATCGCGCTGGAACCAGCGGATGCCGACGACCACCAGGGCGAAGACGATGGAGTAGCCGGTCATGATAAGGAGATGGTTGATCCACTGGGTCTTCTGGGAGGCGGTCCCGCAGGCGGCAAATTTCTTCTGGGTGAAGAATTGCACGATGAACTCCTTGGCCTCGCTCAGGTAGATCGACAGAGGCACGCCCCGCACCAGCCGGTTCTGGACCTGCTGCTTTTCGGCGAAGGTGAGGGCCGGGTACTGGGCCGGGTCCCCCATGACGGCTCTAAACATGCGATAGGCGTTGGTAAGCAGGAAAAAGGAGAGCACCACCAGCATGATCAGATCGAGGATTTCGATGACGGTATTGGGCGCGAACACGTTAAGCGCCACGCGGTCGGTCAGCATGGGGCCGTGGAAAACGTAAAAGCCCAGCCCCACCAGGGCGGCCACCACGAGGATGGCGAACACCTCGAACACCTTGGAGGTGTAGAAACGCCGCGATATGCCCGTCCAGTCGTACAGGGCGGTCAGATAACGCCGCAGGCCCATCATGACTTCCCCCGGGTTGGCCTGGCGCGGGCAGGTCTCCGAGCAGTCGCCGCAGTAGTAGCACAACCAGGGCTCCGGACTTTCATAGAGTTTGTCCTTCAACCCCAGCTGCAGGTAGCGGATGACTTTACGGGGAAACGGCACGGATTCGGACGACAGGGAGCAGACCGCCGTGCAATTGCCGCAGTTGAAGCAGGCGGCGGCATCTTCGACACCAAAATTTTTAAGATCCAGGAGCAGTTCGGGATTGACGTTGGTGCTCATTGCTACTCTCCATAACGATTCTGTCCAACGGTGTTGGACCAGGTAAAAGCCGCGTTTCCTTCCCTTGCGAAGGGAGGCCCGGGGTGACCGGGCGCCCGCCATGTCATTCCGCCAGCTGGTATTTGAAATAGTCCCCGTCCTTGGGGCCTTCGACCACTTCGCCGTATTTGCGCAGGGCGGCAATAAACAGCAGCACCTCGCCGGTCTTCATCTTCAGGGTCCGGGCCATTTCGGGTACGGTGCGCGGTTCCTCGGCCAACTGGGCTTTGATGGCTTTGGTGATGGTGTTTTGGGCCTTGACGGCCTTCCGGGCCCGTTCGATCCACATTTTGCGTTGGTCGCGCAGTTGCTTCAGGGCTTCTTTGTCGGGTTTGGGGCTCATGGGGCGACTCCCATTTGGTTTCTCTTGTTGTTTATCTTTCAGATCAGTTGTCGTTGACTGCAGTCAATGGTCAGTTGCCAGCCGTCACTGATTACTGCAAAAGCAGGTTCACGGTCGTCATGCCCGCGAAAGCGGGCATCCAGTCAGTTGGCTTGAAACGACGGCGGTCGCGGCCTGGATTCTCCGGTCAAGCCGGAGAATGACGTACGAACGGTCGATGTCAGTCGATTGGGTCAATGGTTTTCCTAATAATAGGCCGCGTTAGCGGGCTATGCCGCCACAATGGCGTCCACCATATCTTCGTACTGCTGGAGGGTCCAGCCTTTGAGATCGATGGCTTCTTCGGGGCATTCGGCCACACAGATGCCGCAGCCCGTGCAGAGGGCCGGATTGACCCGGGCTTTGCCATCGGCCTCGCGCTGGATGGCACCTTCCACGGGACAGACTTTCTGGCACAGGCCGTTGGCCGTGCAGCGTTCACTGTCGACTTCCGCTACGTAGGGATCAAGTTCCACATAGCCCTTGGCCAACAGGGAGGCGGTTTTGACCGCGGCGGCCTGGGCGGCGGCACAGGCTTCGGAAACATCAAAAGGGGCCTGGCAGGTGCCGGCCAGCAGGATGCCGTTGTTGGCGACCTCCACCGGACGAAGTTTGGGATGGACCTCTTGCAGAAAGCCGTCCATGCCGGTGGGCAGCTTCATCATGTTCACCAGATCGGTAATGGGCTGCGCTTCCATGCCCACGGCCAGCACCACCAGATCGACCTCGGCGCTCAGCTCTTCACCGAAGGTGAGGGTGTCCTTGACGCGGACTTTGAGCGGGAAAGCGGCCGTTGCTGCGTTCGATCACCGGCGGGGCCTCCGGCTCGAAGCGGAAGAACATGACGTTTTGGGCGGAGGCCCGGTCATAGTAGTCCTCCTGCCCCCGGCCGTAGGTGCGGATATCCCGGTAAAAGTCGAAGACATGGGTTTCGGGATGGTTGCTGCGGATGTCCACCGCCGTCCGGAGAATGGCGCTGCAGCAGGTGCGCGAGCAATATTCGTTCAGGTTGGCCGCCGGGGGCCGGCTCGTGGATGCCGGGAATCTGGCGGCTACCGACGCAGTGAATGAAAGCGATGCGTCGGACGTCACGCCTCCCGATCTGCAGACATTTCCTGCGGCCCTTACTTTCGGCACTCTGGCGGATAAAGTCCGGCAGCGTCATGACCTCGGGATGGGTCAGATAGCCGTATTCGTTCTCCGGGGGCTGGTAGGGGCGAAACCCGGTGGCCAGAACGATCACGCCGGTATCGATCACCCGCCCGTCACCGGCCTGCGATGGCGCCGAGGGGCGGTAGCCGGCGAAGGGGACATAGGTGCCCGAGGCCGCGTCACTAGAGGATGCCGCCCCGTTCGATCGCAGGGTGAGCTTGAAATTGCCCACATAGCCCTCGTAGCCCACCACCTCCGTGCCGGTCAGCACTTCGATGCGGGATTCCCGGTCAACGGCCTCGGCCAGCGGCGCGATGACCGCTTCGGCCTTGGCCTCGGTGGGGGCCAGGCGATGCAATTGGGCGGTCCGGCCGCCAAGATAGGCGGACTTCTCCACCAGGGTCACCTGGATTCCCCGGCGAGCGATGTCCAGCGCGGCGCGCATGCCGGCCACCCCCGCCCCGATGACGGTGGCATGATGGTTGGCGTCCACCCGCACCGGCTCCAGGGCTTCCAGATCCTTAGCCTTGGCGATGGCGGCCGCCACCAGCTGCGTGGCCTTGGCCGTGGCCGCTTCGCCGTGATGGACCCAACTGACCTGTTCGCGGATGTTGGCATGCTCGTAGAGATAGGGATTCATATGGGCCCGTTTGATGGCCCCGCGGAAGGTCAGCTCGTGGAGGCTGGGAGCGCAGGAGGCCACCACCACCCGGTCGATCTTGCCGCTTTTGATGTCTTCCTGGATGAGTTCCTGACCGGGGTCCGAGCACATGAACATATTGGTGTGGGTGACCGTCACCCCATCGATGGCTTCCACGCTTTTGGCCAGCTGTTGCACATCCACGTGGTCGGAAATATTGCCGCCGCAATGGCAGATATAGACGCCGACCTTTTTGGCGGAAGAAATGTTTTTAGGTTTTTCGGACTCCATCACTTATCTCCTGTTATCCGGAAAGCCCGGCGGGTAAATTCCAAAAGCTCTCACCACGAAGGGCACGAAGGACACGAAGGACACGAAGAAAACAATCTATTTTTAAACGTTATAGCGTTTCTTCACATCGAGAACGTCATCGGTTCAGGCCGCCTTGTCCTTGCCGATGGACTTCAAATAATTGGAGGCCTCCATGGCGGCCGCGCCGGCCTCGGCGATCGTGTCGACGATGTCCTTGGGCCCGGCGGCCACTCCGGCCACGAACACGCCTTCCATCTCCGTCCGGGTGGGGGCCGTCTGGGGCATGCTGCACCGGATGAAAGCATCCGTGTCGGTGGGCAGACCGCACACCCCGGCGGGGTTCCATTCGGGCACCATCCCCAGCGACAGCACCACCAGGTCGTGCTCGCGCGTTGCCAGCCGTCCGTCTTCTTCCTGGGCTTCGTACTTCAGGGCCACATTTTGGTCGGCGGACTGGGCAATGGAGGCGATTTTGCCTTTCACGAATTCGATGCCCATGGCCTTGGCGTTCTGGAAGAATTGTTCGTAGCCTTTGCCGAAGGCGCGGATGTCCATATAGTAGATGGTGATATCGGCCAGGGGCAGGGCTCCTGAAATCAGCATGGCCTGCTTGATGGCGTACATGCAGCACACCCGCGAGCAGTAGGAAATCCCCAGGCTCTTGTCCCGGGAGCCGGCGCACTGCACATAGGCGATGGACTCGGGCTCCTTGCCGTCCGAAGGGCGGATGACCCGCTGGTAGGGGCCGTGGGGCGCCAGCAGGCGCTCCATCTGCAGGGAAGTGATCACGTTGGCCACCTGTCCCTGGCCGTATTCTTTTTTCTGGTCGATGGGGGTCAGGTTGAAACCGGTGGCCATGACAGCGGTCTTGGCGGCGATCGTGAAGGTTTCGGGCTGCTGGAAATAGTCCACCGCATCGGTGGGGCAGACCTTGGCGCACTTGCCGCACAGGGTGCAGTTTTCCACATCCAGGGTCGCGATCTGGGGGATGGCGTTGGAAAACGGGATGTGAATGGCCTTGCGCATGGTAAAGCCGCCCTGTTCTTCGTCCGGAACATAGACCGGGCATCCGTATTCGCACTGGCGGCAGCCGATGCACTTGTCCAGATCCACGTAGCGGGGCCGCCGTGTGACGGTGGCGGTGAGATCACCGTTTGCGCGCTGCAGTGTTTGCAGGTCGCTGTCGGTGAAAATGCTGATTTTCTCATGATGGGCCGCCGCCGCCATTTTGGGGGTCGTGATGCAACTGGCGCAGTCCAGGGTGGGAAAGACCTTGGACAGCCGGATCATTTTCCCGCCGATGGAGACATCTTTTTCGATGACGGCCACCGTGAAATCCTGATCGGCCAGGTCCAGCGCCGCCTGCAGACCGGCTATGCCGCCACCCAGCACCAGGGCGTCGAATTCAAGGGTCGCTTGGGTTGTCATGGGAATTTCCATTTCCTCGTGCTATGCGGCCTGCCCGAATTCGGGCGGCCCCAGTTCCTTTACCAATGCATTCATGTCATTGACTTCTTTGAGAAAGGCCCGGTTGCAGACCGTGCAGATCGCGGTGAGACGCAGCCGGCGCAGATCGATGGCTTCGGCTTTCATCAGCTGGTAGACGTTGTCGATGCGTTTGGCCAGGGCGTGGTAGGCACCTTCATAGGGACATTCCTCGCCGCAGGACATGATAATGATGCCGCCGATCCCTTTGCGAAAACAGTCCATGTAGAAGTGCTCGGGGAACAAGGCCGGCGCCCGAACCCTCAAAATATAGGTGTTGGCAGGGTAGCTGGAGTGGGCCTGGCCAACGGAGTTGGCGCCCGGGTAGGCGCAGCTTTCCGTGGCCAGGATCAGGATCTTGCCGTCATGTTGAGATGGAGCCGTCGACATCGCTTCCCCCTCTTTAAAAAAGACAATCCTCAAAATGAGGATTTTGGTTCCAGAGCAAGGCGGACGCGAGTGTTCCCGCTCCGCGGGACTTCCCGTCCGATATATCCTCGCGGTGGGTGCAAGCCGGAGGAATACATCTGTATTTCGAGGACTTGAAACGAGCGTTCAACGCCGCTCTGGGGCCAAAAGACAATTTTGATGCCGTCTACTTTTTGCGGCGCACGAAGTGCTTGTCATAGCCGTCGGCTGCGAGTACGCCGAGATATTCATGGCCGACTTTCCGGGACCAGGCCGGGATATCGGTGCGGGTGCCGGAATCGTTGGAGTAGATTTCGAGCACTTCGCCGACTTTGACCTTGCCGATGCCCTTTTTGGCTTCCAGCAGGGGGCCGGGGCAGGCACTGCCGCGGGCGTCCACCGTATTGGCTATTTCAATCGTGTTCAGGTCGACTTCAGACATGATGCTCCTCCTTTGGTATTAGGATGGTAAGGGGTTGTTTTCTTCAAGCGCCACCGATACGGGGGCGGCGCTTCCGCTGCGATGTCAATCGGGTCAATCGTCGCTGCGGGGGCCGGCAGGATGTTTTTGAGATCCCGTGCGATGCCGGGATCGTTGCCGAAGATCTCGATTTCTTCGCCGACCGCCATTTGCTGGAAGTAATTGGCAATCTGCAGCAAGGAAAACGGAATAATCGTGTCGCGCAGATCAAAGGATTCCATGGGCCCTATACCCGGGTTGCGATTCCCATCAAGGTGATCCCTAACGGTCGCTGTTTACCAAACCAATTTTCGTGCCAGTTTTTTTGCCGGCCGCAAGACGCGGACTTCAGGATGGAAGAAACAGCCTGTTTTCAATGTGTTGCTGGAAGGGCGCGATCGATCCGGGGGAGGACCGCGGCCGAGCCGGTCCCGGTTGGCGGCTTGCCTGCCACCTGTTCACGTGTTAACATAGTGAACAGTTAAAATGTCAACATATTGAACAGGAAGGGGCGATGCATCCACAGGATCTGAATCAGTATTGGAAAACGGTCGTGGACACGATTCAGGACGGCGTCATGATCGTCAGTCCCGCGGGCACGATTGTTTCGGTGAACCGCGCTTTTGAAGAAATCACCGGATATCCGCAGGAGGAAATCGTGGGCCAGTCCTGCGCGATTCTCAACTGCACCTCCTGCGAGATTATCCGGGGCACAGGCCATTGCCAGTGGTGCGCCATGTTCGAAAAAGGCCGGCTGCGACGCCAGAAATGCCTACTGGTGCGCAAGGACGGCCTGACCGTGAGCGTGGTCAAAAATGCCTCCGTACTCAAGGACGGCGCGGGGAACGTCACCGGTGCGGTGGAAACCATGACCGACATCACCGATCTGATGCACAAGGAGACCCAGATCGCCTCCTTCCGCCGGGAACTGGATGCGGAAGACCGCTTCCACGGCATGATCGGCACTTCGGCCCAAATGCAGCAAGTCTTCGAACTGATCACCAATGCGGCCCAATCGGATGCCCCCGTTATCATTTACGGCGAGAGCGGCACCGGCAAGGAACTTGTGGCCCGGGCCATTCATGAAACCAGCCAGCGCAGCACGAACCCCTACATCAAGGTCAATTGCGCCGCCCTGAACGAATCCCTGCTGGAGAGCGAGCTTTTCGGGCACGTCAAAGGCGCTTACACCGGCGCCCATCGCGATCGGGAAGGCCGCTTCGAACTGGCCAGCAAGGGGGACATATTCCTCGATGAAATCGGCGATCTGCCCCTGTCCACCCAAGTCAAGCTGCTGCGGGTGCTGGAGGAGAAAGTGGTGGAGCGGGTGGGCGATCACCACCCCATTGCCATCGATACGCGGATCATCTCCGCCACCAACCGGGACCTGTCCCAACTGATCGCCACAGGGCGTTTCCGGGAAGACTTCTACTACCGCATCAACGTCATCCCGATCCATGTGCCGCCGCTGCGCGAGCGGGTCGACGACATCCCGCTGCTGGCCCGCTCCTTCTTCAATCGGATCCTGCTGAAGAGCAGCAAGCAGATTCAGGGCATTTCCAACCCAACCCTGGAGGCGCTCATGCGCTACACCTGGCCGGGCAACGTACGGGAGTTGAAAAGCGCCTTCGAATTTGCCTTCGTCTCCTGCCAGGGAGATGCCATCATCCCAGAAAACCTGCCACGCCACATCATCGAAGGCGTGCCGGAAGCGTCCGGGAGCAGCGTGCCGGTATCCGCCGCCAACCTGGATGATTTGAAGAAAGCGCGCCTGCTGCGGGCTCTGGAGGCCAGCGGTGGCAACCAGTCCGAGGCGGCCCGGCAGTTGGGCCTATCCCGCACCAGCGTCTGGAATCAGATGAAGCGCTACGGCATCCCTTCTTATAAAACCAAAGCGAAGGTGAATTAGAGATGGCATGCCATTTGCTTTACCCATGACCAGAGTAAGCTTGGCAACCCCTCCATCAGCTATTGTCTTGCTCTCACCTCCTAGCACACGGCCCTGGCGGATTTTTCCGCCGGGGTCGTGTACTTTAAGCCTTCCCGATGCCGTCTGAAGCGCTTTCCCGACGGGCGACGGCCTCGAAATCGCCGTCGGCCGACTGCCAGACAATTATGGCATATTTCTTGAAAACTGCATGATCAGTATGGCAGTCGATCCTTAAAAATCTACGCTGAATTGTCCCCACGGGGGAGAATGACGCTAAAGGAGGCCCGTTCATGACATCCTTAATCGTGTATTCGAGTCAGACCGGCAATACCCGCAAGCTGGCCGGGACGGTCCGGGATGCGTTGCCGGGGGACAAGGAAATGGTTCCCATCGAAAAAGCCCCCCGGCCGGACGGCTATGATTTGGTGGCGGTGGGCTTCTGGCTTAAGGGGGGCAAACCCGATCCGAAAGCCGCCGCCTATCTTCAGAAGATTCATGACGTGCCGTTGTTCCTGTTTGCCACCCATGGCGCGGCAACGGATTCGGAACATGCCCGACAGGCGATGGCCTTCGCCGCGGCCCTGGCCCTAACCGCCAATGTGGTGGGCGCTTTCAATTGCCCCGGCGAGGTGAATCCCAAGGTGCTGGAAAAGATCCGCAACAAAGATCCGCAACCCCCCTGGATTAAGGATGCCGGCCATGCCGTGGGGCATCCCGATGCGGAAGATCTGGCGCGACTGAAACGGTGCGTTGAGATCTTGCAACTAAATGCGCCTTAAATGCCCGGCTCACGGGTTGCGGAGAGGTAAGGACCGCCCTGGATACCGCCCCGGTGCTTGGCCAAGGAAGTGAAGAGGCCTCGGTCGTCTGCCAAACACGATACGCGCTGTTGGGCAAGTCGTTGCAGCGTCCGGTGGCCGGGATCGAACCCGAACCCATAAAGGAGGTTCCCATGTATGCCCTCATTTTTGACCAGTACGATCTTTCCAAACCGCGCAAAAAGGTCATATCCGTCCATCGAAGCCGCGAGAATGCTGAAAAGGCCCTCTCCAAGCGGCAGAAGAAACTGGGCAAAAGGGTCTGGGAATGTGATACCCGCATCGTGTGGGTTAAATCGAAGGTAGCGGCCGGCGATTTCGTCGAAGCGACGGATTTCGACACCTGGCGGCCTGGAGAGAGAATCCCCGTGGGCGAGCGTTATCCGGATTCCGACTGACAGACGCGGAAGCGGGCCCCTAGTCCCCTGGGGCTGTTTTGGCGCGGACCGGGTTGACCGGCTTTTGACAACCGGCTTCTTTATGGGATAATGTGCAAAAACCAGCCCCGAGCGGTCCGGCCCGGCCCGGGGCGCCGGCCGGCATCCGGCGGTTGGACCGCCGCGCGATTGTCAAGGCTGTCGATGGGCCGGCACACCCGGGGGAGAAACCCGATACCGGGAAAGATGTCTTGCGCCGCTATCGGCAGGGGTGGCCATGAGCTTCCGCAAAAAACTGATCATCCTACTCGTTTGTCTATCGATCCTACCCATCCTGGCGCTGCGCGCCTTTGGCATCCACAATGTCCACCTGTTTGCGGACGAGGTCATCCGGCAGGTCAATCTCAACACCCAGAAGAGCAATGATCTGCGGTTCAACGCCGTCGCGCAGCACCACCAAAAAAGGATCAGCCAGACCTTTGAAAAACTGGAATCGGCGCTGCTTTTCCAGACCTATGAAGCCCGCCGGCTGTTGCGGGAGGTGAACCAATGCCAACCGTTCGATCCGGTTGCGGCGGCCCCGCCCCTGTCGCCGCCGGCGTTGACGGAACGCACCCCGGACGCGCCCGACGCCCGGCATCTGGTTTACGGCGGTGAGGGCCTTCCGCCAGGCATTGCCGACCCCATTTTGGAGCGTTTTAAATCCTTTCTGCCGGTTTATCGCACCATCGAGGATCACCTAGGGGCCATCGTTTTGCGCCATTATACGATGATCAACCATTGGGTCAGTGTCTATCCTTGCGGGTCGGACATGTGTGCCGCCGCCACAGGCGACTATGGGGACTGGTATCCCTCGGTGCTCAAAGAGCGGCTTTCCTATTGGTCGGCCCCTTATATCGATCCGGAGTCGGGGCGTGCGGCCATCGCGCTTTCCCTGCCGCTGTATTGCCAGGAGGATGCTATCTTCGGTGTGACCAGCATCATCGTCGATCTGGACGGGATGCTCGACCTTTCCCTGGATCCCGCCGCGGCTGAAACGGGTCGGTTCGCCTTTATCGGCAACCTGACGCCGGATCCGCAAGCGAACCGCACGGTGATCCGGATTTTTTCCCAGACCGGATGGGTCCCAGGGAGGGGCGACTCCCTTGATACGATTACCCCCGACGATCTGGGGCTTGGCGGGGACGACGATCAGTATCAGAAGATTCTAAATGACTTTAGGCGCTTGCGGTCAACGATCCACAAGGTCCGACTAGAAGAGCAGCCCTGCTACTGGGATTTCAGTCCGCTGCCGCATCAGGGCGTCGGACTGGTGCTGGTGGTACCGATGCAGGAAAAGACCGCCATGCAGGACCTGCTGGATACGATCCGGGAACGGACCCGTCGCGTCGAGCTGTTAACCGGTTTTTTTCTTGTACTGCTTGCCTTGGCAGCGATTTTGACCGCCCTGGCCTTCTCCCGAATCGTGACCAAACCCCTGGAAAAATTGACCCGGGCGGCCCGGAAGCTGGCCAACGGCGACCTGGAGGCCCGGGTGACCATCGATTCGCACGACGAGATCGGGGAGTTGGCCGGCGTTTTCAACCGCATCGGTCCGGAGCTGTCCCGTGCCTATGCGATGCGGCGTAGCGTCGAGCTGGCCTCTGAAATCCAGGAACATCTGCTGCCGCATCCCCCCCGCATCGCGGGCTTTGATATTTTCGGTCTGACCCTCTACAGCAATCTGGCCGGCGGGGATTACTATGATTTCCTCTGCGATGAGGCGGATCAGGGTCGGTTGTGCATCGCCATCGGCGATGTTTCCGGCCACGGCATTTCATCCGCCCTTCTCATGGCGTCGGTGCGATCGGCGCTGCGCATGCGCGCACGCTTGTCGGGCACCATGAGCGCCATTGCGCAGGACGCCAATGCCGTTTTCTCCGAAGATGTCGAAGCGTCCGGCGATTTCGTGACCCTTTTTCTGGCCCGCCTGGATCGGGATAAACATCGCATCCAGTGGGTCCGGGCCGGCCACGATCCGGCCCTGCTGTACGATCCGGCCACCGATACCTTCACCACCTTGAAGGGGGTGGGCAAGGGGCTGCCGTTCGGCGTCAACAAGGCGGAGATCTATCTGGAGGAAAGCCATGCCTTCTACCCGGGGCAAATCTGCTTCCTGGGTACGGATGGCATTTGGGAAGCGCAGAATGCTCAAGGCGCGTTTTTCGGCAAAAAGCGCGTTAAGCAGATCCTCAGGGAAAATGCCGGCGCCGATGCCAAAATCATCGCCACGGCGGTGATGGATGCGGTGGCGGCCTTTCAGGAAGGCAGCAGCCGTTCCGATGACGTTACCTGCGTGGTGGTGAAATTCATCGGATGAGGCGGATTGCATCAGCTCGATTCGTCAGACAGCGTATGCCGGAGCCGACCCCAGGCAGCTTTTCAATAAGCCAATGCAATGCCTGCGATATACAGCATCCCAATGAAATCATTTCTTGCATGGACACCACCGTAAAGAGAACGTTACTAAACGTTACCTTTTGACCGAGCTCTCCCTTATAGGCGGAATCGTTTTACATCATTTGCGACCGGCATCGTCAATATCCCCGTGGGCGCCCACGCCTATTGGGGGCGAAATTTTCCCGTGCGACGACAGACCTAGTTGGCACCGATTTTGTACTTATTGGATCATGAGCCCTTTTGGGAATGCGGACGCTCCTAACCCCTACGCTGCGGCACGAGGATAATCATGGATGAAATATCATTTTCAGGTATCGGTATTGTCTCCTGTGGGACGTTGAGTCTTGAATTGAATTATTTGAAGGCAGAAGGCTTTCTGGATACCCCTCAAATTTATTACACCACACCGGGACTGCACCAGGATATCCCCGAAATGGAACGTCAACTGGTGCGGCTGGTCGGCAAGGCCAAGGAAAAACACGGCAAGGTCATCGTCGTCTACGGCGGGAAATTTTGCTACGTCAATGTGGACGAGCCGACCCGGCTGATGCAGACCATCATGGAGGAGCAGGGCCGGGGGGTCGCCCGCATCGAGGCCACCCACTGCATGGACATGCTGGCCAGCGAAAGCGAGAGGGAACGCATTGCCCGGGAAGTGGCCGGCGGCGAACCGGTCTGGTGGATGACGCCCGGCTGGGTCAAATTCCGCAAAGACGTCTTCAAAGGGTGGGACAAGGGCTTGGCCAACGAAAATTTCCCGAAACACACCGGCGGTGCCGTTGTTTTGGATGGCATTGGCTATCTGGACACTTATATGGCGGAAGACCCGGAAGGGTTTCTGGAATACTCCGACTGGATGGGGATTCCCATCATCCCCTACCCGGTTACCCTGGACCGGTTTAAAAAGCTGCTGACCGATCAGGCACAAAGGCTGCACAGCAACGGCGGGTAAGGATAGCCAAACAAACGTCCCCGGAATTGGATCATCGCAGATAAATGATCGTCCGGGGCGTGGCGCCATTGGTCACCGGGGGCAAGGCCTGTCCTGCCTGGCGGGTCAAAAATGAGAATCCGCCAGGCCGGCGGGAGTTATAGCGGCGCACGGTTTGTTAGCTGGTACAGGGTCAGCGATCAGTATAAGGCACCGTCGCAATGACAGCGTCTCCCTCTCAAGAAGATCTCCGAGAAATGGCTTCCAGGTGGTTGCCTCCCTCCCATGCCGCTCACCGCTTCCGAATCCATACGGACACTACGGATTTTTTTCAGGTGGAATTTGGTGATGTGGTTGTTCTAAACGGTCACCCTTATCTCATTCGCCATAATGCCAAGGAGGGACGGTTTGGAATAGATGACGATGTCAAATTCTGGGTGAAGCGCGCCCTTGATCTGAAAAACGGCGACCGAAAGATCCTCAAGCTGGTCTTTTACGAAAAATTTACGAGTCATATCGGCAACATCGCCTTCGAGTGTTTTCGCAGCCCCCAAAAAGAGGCGCGTATTCTGGATCTGGTCGCCGGCCATAAGAACTTCATGCACGGCTATGCCACAACGGATCAAGCGGAAAATCTTATCCGCGTGCTCGATTTTATCCCGGGCCAAACGCTTTATGCTGATGTAGAAAAGATCGGGATGGACCATCAGACGTATTTTTACGAGCGTCTGCCTGGCATCCTAAACAACTTTATGGAATGCCTCGGGGCGATCCGCTTTCTTCACGAACATGGCGAAAAGCACGGCGACATTCGGCGTGATCATATTCTAATAGACCGCCATAGCGGGCGGTACCGATGGATCGATTTTGACTTCAATTACCGCCACCGGGAGAACCTATACGGCTACGATCTGTTCGGCCTGGGGAATGTATTGATATTTTTGGTGGGTATGGGAGACGTGCTGCTGCCGGAGCTGATGCAACAGGGCAACCCTGCTATAGATAGGCTTGCCGATGAAGATTTGAATATCGTGTTTAACAACCGTGTTGCCAACCTGAGGAAGATTTATCCTTACATCCCTGAAGAACTCAACCGGATTTTGATGCACTTTTCCAAAGGCGCCAATTGGTTTTATGAAAATACGGTGCAGTTGTTGCATGATTTGGAAGCATATCTAGTGCCCATCCGGCAGCGGTAGATTTTGGTTTCTGGTCCCGCCGCACAGCCCGGGATTTCACTTCTGGTCTTTGAACACATCGTTGTTCAACAAAGCGCAGTCGACTGGCGCCCACAGGCGTAGCGCGGCTACGCCGAGGACCGCCAGGGGCCAAAAGATGACATTTATTGATGGGCACTACCTAACATCCCCGGCAAGGACACAAAGACCGGAGGCGAAAAAAAATGATCCATGATGAGACGGCTTTCAACAAAAAGATCCTGATTGCCGTGGACGAGTCCGAAAATGCCGGCCGGGCGGTATTATATGTAAGCCGGTTACTTTCAGGCATAAGTGGTTTTGAGGTGCTGATCCTGCATGTTATTCGTCAACCGGAAGAAGATTATTTCCCCACCTCGGCTGACAAAGACAAATGGCTCGCTGAATATAAACAGCAGGTCGATGCCATGCTTAAGAATTATCGACAGCTTCTGATCGCTGAGGGCTTTGATCCGGCGGATGTGTCGGTTCGTTCCACCCTTCGCTACTGTCCTTCCCTTGCGGAGTGCATCCTGGCGGAACGCAGCCAAACGAAATGCAACACCATTGTGGTTGGTCGGCAGGGGCTCTCACGAAGCGAAGAGTTTCTCTTCGGTAGTGTCTCCAGCAAGATCGTCAACCATGCGCGCGACTGCACGGTGTGGGTGGTGGAATAAAACCTGCTCCGCCGCCAGCGACAAAGTTTTAAAGCGCTTGTTCATGGCACGATGGATGCTTTTAAAAGGAACAGAACGGGTGTCGAATTTGATCCATGGGCGAGGCATGGTGTGCATCAAAACCAGGGAATTGCCGTTTCACCAAAAAAGGAGGCAATATCATGGAGAAGAGAATCCTGATGGCCGTCGATGATTCGATCCACTCGAATCAATCATTGCGCTATGCAACCAAAATGTTCAGTGGTTCGAAAGATGTCACCTTTACCCTTTTTCACGAGCAACCGATGATTTCACAATACCTTGTGCAAGAGGCCCGAACCGATTCAAAGGCCTATGCAAGCTTAAAAAAGGTCATCACAAAAAACACAGCGGAAGCCGAAATGCTTATTGAAAAGCAAAAAAAGTGGATGATCAAAATGGGGGTTCCCAACAAACGCATCGAAATGGTTGCCCCGCAAAGGATGCTGGGACGATCTCAGGATATTTTGGAATACGCACGCAAAGGCCTTTATGACGCCATCGTGGTGGGACGGAGGGGGTTGTCGCGAATCCAAAAGACCTTTATGGGCAGCACCAGTGCGGAGTTGCTGGAAAAGGCCGATGTGGTCCCGGTGTGGATGGTGGACGGAAAGGTGACCTCACAAAGGGTCCTGGTGGCGGTTGACGGCTCCGAAAGTTCGTATCGCGCAATCGATCATGTCCTATCGATGCTCTTCGAAAATGCAGAGACAACGTATTGCCTGTTCCATGTGTCCCAGAAAGCAGGGGACGTAGAGGCCCTTTCTTTCGCCAAGGATGATCCGGACATTCAAGATATCGTGGCAAAGAGTTCCAAGCGACTGATGGGGGAATTCTTTGCCGCGGCAGAACAAAAGTTAAAGGACGCCGGTATCGCTGCTGATCGGGTCGACATCATAACGACCAAACGAAAGGCCAGCGTCGGCAAGATGATCCTCGCAGAAGCGGAGAAGGGAAAGTTCGGCACAGTGGTTGTCGGCAGGCGGGGCGCAGACCGTGCGCACTACTTTGGGAGTGTTTCCCGGTATGTAACCCAGAGGATAACGGATCGCGCGCTATGGCTTGTTCCATAGAATCCCAAAAGAAATAGATGTTGGGAATGGAGGTTTTCACAGGGCCTGCCGTGGGCGCGGCGCAACCCCAGGGTTATTCTTCGTGCTGAAGCGGGATATCCCATTTTTTCATGTATTTCCAAATGGCCGTGCGGCTCAAGCCAACCCGCCGGCCGACCTCGGCTTTGTTCCAGCCGCATTCTGCCAGGACGTCGATCAGGGTTGCCCGAGTCAGCCGTTTGCGTCCGGTGGGCTTGGTCGGCGCAGATTGGACAGGCATTTCGCATGCACCGTAGCCGGGTGGCTGGCGGATTTCAATCGGAAGATCTTCAAATTCGATCTGCCGGCGGTTGCAGAGCACGAAAGCATGCTCGATGGCATTCTCCAGTTCCCGGACATTGCCTGGCCAGTGATAATCCATCAGGGTGCGCATGGCCTGCCGCGACAGGTTGCGGACCCTTTTGCCGGTCTTCTCGTTCATGCTGTTTATGAAGTGATTGACCAGCAGGGGGATGTCTTCCCGCCGTTCCCGAAGCGGCGGCAGGCGAATCGGAAACACCTTTAGGCGGTAATAGAGATCCTCGCGGAAGCTTCCTTCCTGAACCCGCGTGTAGAGATTTTGGTGAGTGGCGGTAATAATACGGATATCAATTTTTCGCTTGCGCGATTCCCCGACGCGCTCAATCTCCCTTTCCTGCAATACCCGCAACAGCTTGACCTGGATAAACGGGCTCAACTCACCGATTTCATCCAGAAACACGGTGCCGCCTTCGGCCTCCTCGAAGCGGCCGACGCGGTCACGCACAGCGCCGGTGTAGGCACCCTTGACGTGGCCGAAAAGTTCACTCTCTAGAAGGGTTTCCGAAAGCGCGCTGCAGTTGACCGTGACGAGCGGGGCGTGCTTGCGCTCACTGTTGAAATGGATCGCACCCGCCACGAGTTCCTTCCCGGTGCCGCTTTCACCATGCACCAGGATGGTGGCTTCACTTGAGGCGGCCGCCATGACATTCTGGAACACCTGCCGCATGGCGGTGCTTTTGCCGATGATATTGTCCATCCGGTGGATTTCCGCCAAGCGCAGGGCCGCCTCCTTGGCCTTCTGCCGCGCTCGGCTCAGTTCCGTCAAATCGGTCACGGTTTCAACGATCCCGATGATGGCGTCATGCTCGTCCCGGACGACATTGGCATTTTTGATGACTTCCACATCATGCCCGGCCTTGTGTCGCAGCCGGCATTCTTTGGCTTCGGAAACCCCCTGTTCGACAATTTGGCATTTGTGGATATCGGCGGGACATTCCTGCCCGAAACAACGGCTGCACTGGAGCAGGGCGCATGTCTGGCCCAGGGCCTCCTCGGCCGTGTAGCCGCTGATGCGTTCCATAGCGGGGTTCCAGGAAGAAATCCGCCCCAGGGCGTCCATCGTAAAGACACCGTCGGCCATGGAATTGACGATCATGTTGAAAAAACGGGCGTTCCAGATGGCATGGGTCTTGGGTTCCATGGGGTATCGTTCCTTGTCGAGCGTATGGCGTTACCTTAACGTTATCTGCCGTTACATATCAGCTGTACAGTTGATTCCCCATATTGTCAATATCTATAAAATTCCTAAAAATACAATATGTTATAGAATTTCAGGCGGATGGCATGAAACGTGTAGTGACGGTTGCCGGTATTCCTGTAACAGGCCGACGCCGGCATGCGGCGGGTTGGCCCTTTTCCTAAGGGAGAAAATGATGCAATGCGCTGATTATGATGTGGTCATTGTTGGCGGCGGGCCGGCTGGTCTTACCGCCGGCATGTATGCTTCACGGTCGAGGCTGAAGACCGTGATGATAGAGAAGGCCGTTCCGGGGGGGCAGATTCTGCTGACGGACTGGATGGAGAACTATCCGGGATTTCCCGAAGGACTCACGGGCGCCGAGCTGGTGCAAAAAATGCGCGAGCAGGCCCGTAAATTCGATCTGCGCAACGAGATCAACGAAGTCCTTTCCGTGGATCTTTCCCGGCCGGTCAAGCAGCTGCAGCTCACCGGCAAAACCATAACCGCCCGCAGCATTATCATCGCCAGCGGAGCCCGCCCGCGTAAACTGGGCATTCCCGGCGAAAAGCGTTTTTTCGGCAAAGGCGTTTCCACCTGCGCCACCTGCGATGCGCCCTTTTACAAAGATCGGGTGGCCGTGGCCGTGGGGGGCGGCGATACGGCCGTGCAGGAGAGTCTTTATCTGGCCAAGTTCGCCAAGAAAGTCTACCTGGTTCATCGTCGCGATCGCCTGAGGGCCGCGAAAATCCTTCAGGAGCGCCTCTTCAGGACACCTAATATCGAAATCCTGTGGGACTCCGTGCCGGAAGAAATCAGCGGGTTTTTCAACGTCGAAGCGGTGACCGTCCGCCATCTCAAAACCGACCGCACCCGGACCCTTCAAGCCGACGGCTGTTTCATTTGGATCGGCATTCTACCCAACAGTGGGTTTCTCAACGGCAGCCTCCAGCTGGATCCCAATGGCTTCGTCATTACCGATCACAACCTCGAGACGACGGCGCCGGGGGTGTTTGCCGCCGGCGACGTGCGGGTGACCCCGCTGCGGCAGGTGGCCACGGCTGTGGGCGATGCCGCCATCGCCGCCGTCGGGGCCGAGCATTATATCGAGAATTGCCACCCGGTCGATCAAACGCCCCGGGAAGTGGCCACCCCTCGGGAACGCATACCGGCATAGGCACCTGCCGCACCGGCATGCGCCCGTCATGGCGGATGCGGTTTGGCAGGCGGCCCTAAGTCGATGGGCCGCGGTAAGGAAAATCGCATGTTTAAAGTGCTTTCGTTTCTGCAAAAATATCTGGTCTGGTCCATTCCCATTTCCATGGCCGGCGGTCTGCTGTTCGGCTATTTTTTCGATGCCGGTCCCCTCAAGCGCTTCATCATTCCGGTGACCTTCATCATGGTCTACCCCATGATGGTGACCTTGAGCGTCCAGAACATGTTCAAGGGACGGGACTTAAAGCTGCAACTGATCACGCAGTTGATCAACTTTATCCTGATCCCGATGCTGGCCTTTTCCATCGGCCGGCTGTTTTTTGGCGGTGAAGCGGAAAAATTCGGGCTGTGGGCTGTGGGATTGCTTTTAATCGGCGTGCTGCCGACCTCGGGCATGACCATTTCTTGGACCAGCTTTGCGAGGGGCAACAAGGAAGCCGCCATCAAAATGGTGATTTTCGGCCTGGTGCTCGGTGCGCTGGCCGCACCGGTCTACATCAAGATTTTCATGGGGGCGACCGTCAAGGTAGACATGCTGCACATGTTCCGGCAGGTGGCCCTGTTTGTGTTCGTGCCCCTGGCCGCCGGGCTCCTGACCCAGGTTGCCGCCAAGAAACGATTTGGCGCTCAGATCTGGAATCAACGCTTCCAACCGAAATTTCCGCCTTTCTCCGCCCTGGGGGTGATGCTGATCGCCTTTCTGGCCATGGCGCTGAAAGCTAAAGGCATCATCGCCGACCCCGGCGATATCGCCTTGATTTTATTGCCGCTGACCCTTTTTTACGTCATTTCCTACGGGTTTCTGTCCGTTATCGGCAAGGTATTTTTTGCACGGGGAGATGCGTTGGCCATGGTCTTCGGGGTCGTCATGCGGAATCTGTCGATTGCCCTGGCCATTGCCATGACAGCCTTTGGGCAGGCGGGGCTGACCATCGCCCTGGTCATCGCCCTGGCCTATGTCGTCCAGATTCAATCGGCCGCCTGGTATGTCCGTGCGGTAAACTGGATCTTCGGAAAGACCGCGGCCGGGGCATTGCTGCAATGGGTGCCTGCCGGCGAGAGTGCCCGCCCCCCTGTTGCCAAGCTCCCGCCCATGCCGCCGGCGCCGAGGCGTTCTCTTGTGCCGCAATTTCATAATATTCTTTACGCGACGGATCTTTCGGAACCGGAACGCCATGCCTGCGGCATGGGCCATACTTATCAGGCCGACGATACGCTGCGGCATGTGATCCCCAATGTCGGCAGTATCGATTTTTTCATAAATCCGCATCCAAAAGGGAAACCCACCATGGAACACGAAGCGAACCGAACCGCCCGGGAAAACGCGGCGCCAGTGCCGTTCCGCCTGCCGTATAGTGCCGAAACCATTCAGCTCGATTCCGAGGGTGCCCAGAAGATCGCCCGTATGGCCTGTCGCATGGCCGCCGCCAAGGCGCCCGCCATTGAAAGCGACAGGCAGTATGCGATGCGGTTTGCCACCTTTTTAGCCGGAACGGTGGCCGCCCAATGCACCGTTGAATCCCAGTGGATGATCGTTTTCGAGCAGTTTTTGGGACGTGTGCGCCATTACCTTGAAATCGGTTGCAGCGATTGCATGGACGAAGCGCACGAGTGGACGACCTAGACCTCGCAGCGGGCAAACAGTCGGGACTTGGGCGATATTTCGCCTGCGAAGGCCGATCGCATCGGGGCCATTTTATTGACGATCAGCCTGCCTGGCAGACACACGCCTCAACGGATCGTAAAAGGAGATCGATATGCTTCACGTCAGCCCATTGGCCCAGCAGCGCATTGCCGACTATTTTCATAGTCGCACGATTTCTCCGATTCGCATTATTTTGGATACCGGCGGGTGAGGCCCACCCGAGTTCGGTTTGGCTCTGGATGAGCCCAAGGAAACCGATATCACGTTTGTTGTGGGCGGGTTTGATTATCTAGTCGATCGCGATTTGCTGGATCGCATCCAGCCCCTGACGATCGACTATACCCCTGTGGGATTTAAGGTAACCGGCCGCTCGAAACCGGAGAGCGGAACTTCGGGGTGTGCCGGCGGGGGATGCGCCGGTTAAAGTCTGTTGCCGAACGATTCATGGGCGGAGATGGCCTTTCTTCGGCGGCCACGGACGTATTTGCGCACCACCTGCGGTCGGGGAGGATTCAACGGCAGCAAGGTTTAAAGCGCTTACCGATCCAGACAAGTAACAAGGAGATTTGGAATGGAAAATCGCGATGTCGTCATCGTCGGCGGAGGACCGGCCGGCCGCACCATTGTTCATATGCTGCATGCTTCCGGTCGCAAGATGTCGGTGACCCTGATCAAAGATGAAGCCACCAATGCGAACCGCTGTGCCATTCCGTATGGAATTCCACAAAGCAAGCGAATCGAAAAATTCCAGATTCCCAACCAGTTGGTAACCGACTTCGGCGCCGAATTGGTGGTGGACCGGGTGACGAAAATCGACACGGTGCAAAAACAGGTTCACACGCGCGGCGGAGAAACGTATCGATATACCTATTTGGTGCTGGCCACCGGTGCCCGTCCCGTTGTCCCGCCGATTCCCGGGATCGATGGGGAGGCGATCACTTCGGTGCGGTCAATCGAGGATCTGGCGGCACTGCGTGATTTTGCGTCCAAAGGCCAAAACGCGGTCGTTGTCGGCGGCGGATACATCGGCATCGAAGTATCGGTTGTGTTGAAGCAGATGGGGCTCGATGTGACCGTCCTGGAAATGCTGCCTCGGATCCTGATGGCCACCACCGAACCGGAATTTATCGATCATGTGGAAGATACGCTGACGGCCAACGGCATTCGCGTGTTGACCCGTGAAAAGGTGGTGGCATTTGAACACCAGCCGGACAAGCGCGTAAGGATACGCCTGGCAAGCGGCGATTCGCTTTCCGCTGATTTTGTCGTTCTTTCGGCCGGGGTTGCCCTTGAAACCGAGCTGGCTGAGCAGGCCGGGATCAAAATCAGCCGGGCGGGAATTTGCGCCGATGCGCATCTGCGGACCACGGCCGATAACGTCTACACCTGCGGCGACTGTACTGAAAAATGGTCCTATGTCACCCGGCAGCCGACCCGGGGGGAGTTCGGAACCAACGCGGTATTTATGGCCAAAGTCGTTGCCCGCAATATCCTTGGCGACCCCGTCGAGTTTCCCGGCGTCATCAACGCCAACGCCACGACCGTCTATGACCTGAGTCTGGGATCGGCCGGCCTGACCGAACAGATGGCCAGGGATGCCGGGCTGGATGTGGTGACGGGCTGGTCCGAGGTCCCGAATAAATACCCGATGATGGACGCGGTTCAGCCCATCCGGACCAAGCTGGTCTTTAATCGTGAGGATAAACGGCTGATTGGCGGCAGTGTTATGCAGAAAGGAAGCTGCGCCGCCCAAGCGGTTGACTTTATCTCCTTGGCCATTCAAATGGGGACCACCATGGATGATCTTGGCCGCTACCAGTACTGCACCCATCCGGAACTGGCGGCCAAGCCTTCCGATAATATCTACACGTTTGCCACCGGGGATGCCGCACGCAATTTTAGCCGACTTCGCAACAATTAAATCGTGCATCGTGTTGGGTCGCCCGCCCGGCAAGGGCGTTTGGTGCGGCCCAGGCGCGCTTCGGCAACCGTCGCCGCCTCGGGTACCCGAGCCAAAATCCAGTGTCATCCCCGTCGACTTCATTACACTCGAAGTCCTAACAGGATTCATGACCACCCGTCCGATGGGGTGGTCATGGGATTCTGCGGCGGTCGGCTTCGCGCATGCCAATGCGAATTCCCTTTTGACCCAACAAAATTCGGATTTGAACTGATCGCCCCAACCTCCCCCCACCGGCCGCCTCTGCTGGCCTGATCCGTTACTCACCGTTACTTTTGGTCCCGTATCGTTACCTTGGGTAACGCAATCTTAAAGTAATGGTTTCTCTAAATCCTGCGGTCGATTTCAAAATTTCTATATTTATAATTATATCGAATAGTTAAAAAATAATTGGCGGCGTTGTTAAATGCTCCGGCTTGGCATCGATATTGTAATAAAGGTTCGTAAAGATCGTTATTGCATCGGATCAAATTCGATGCAGCCGACGATGACCATGAACCCCAAAAGGAGGAGAAAATCATGCTAGCCAAAAACTGCTGCAAAACAATGGAGATGGAACTGACCGCATGGAAGGCGATTGTTTACGACATCACCCGTAAAATGGAACAATTGCCGGGTGGCGAAAGGGAGAAGATTCGGCCCAACATCGAAGATCTGCATATGCTGATCGGTGAAATGGACGACCGGATCGAGCAGATCAAGGAGAATTGCCGCCCCGAGACCTGTATGGACGATATCCTGACGGAACGCAAAGCTTTCGATGCTGCCATTTCGACCCTTCGCGTCAACACCGACCAAGCGATGCGGGGTCTCGGAGCGGGAAATTTCGGTGGTTGAAAAAGATGGGCTTTCGTTGTGGAAAGCAAAACCCAAGGCCGCTGTCGTGCGATAGCGGCCTTCGACTAACGAGAAGCGATGGGGGAGAAGGGCGATGGCTGAAAAGGAATTGAACTCCCTTAGTGATTTGGAAAAGGTGATCCGGGACGGTGTGACCCTGGTTGACTTCAATGCGCCCTGGTGCGCGCCATGTCGCGCGCAGGCGCCGATTGTCAATGAGGTGGGCGAGAGGTACAATGGCAAGGCGGATATCGCCACGATGAATATTGACAACAACTCGGATGTCGCTTTGAACCTGGGGATTCAAAGCATTCCCACCTTGATCATCTTTAAGGATGGTCAGGAAGTTGGCCGGTTTGTGGGACTGCAGAAAGCGGAAACCCTCAAACAGGCGATGGATCAGGTATTGGCTTGACTGGCTCAAGACAGGACGACGGTGCCGAATACGTCAAAAAATTGGAACCCCAACACGATAAATATCATACTGGGCGGTTAGGTCCGTCACTTCATACGGCCCATCTGCTAGAGCAACCGAAAAGGAATCGGAATGGGAACCTGTATCAACCACCCGGAGCGCGAAACCAGCTATCTTTGCATGAAGCACAACATCTACCTGTGTGACGAATGCCTTCAATGCCGGGACCCGGAGCTTTACTGCAAGTATCGGGAATCCTGCCCCATATGGTTCATGACCAAGAAAAAAGAAGGTCTGGATGCCGATTTAGCACCCGCGGCGGCCAAGGATACCCCTCCTGAACATCGCGTTGTTTTTGGACCCGATGACAAGGAGATCCACGTGCCTGAAGGGACCACGCTATTGAAAGCCGCCCGATTGGCCGGTGTGCATATCAACGCTTCCTGCAACGGCAAAGGGGCCTGCGGCAAGTGTCGGCTGGTGGTTACGTCCGGCCGCGTTGACGCGCCGTCGACGGCTCTTCTGACCAATAGCGAAAAAGACAAAGGGTATGTCCTGGCTTGCCTAAGCAAGGTGTCAGGCGATGTCACAGTGCGCATTCCGGAAGAGGCCTTGCAGCGTAAACTCAAGGTGGCCGGTATGGGACAGGAAGCCACGGCCCGGCTCAAGGGACTCGTGCCGTCGCCGGAACCGATGCTCAAAGAGATTTTGCTGATGCTGGATCCACCGACGCTGGAAGACGCCGTGAGTGATCTGGACCGCCTTAAACGGGGGTTGAAGAAAGAAAACTGCGACATCGACCGGCTCAATGTCGGCCTCCCGGTCATGCGGCAACTCGCGGCCTCGGTGCGTGAGGAAAACTGGAAAGTGACGGTAGCCGTGATGCAGCGCAAATGTTCCAATGAAATCCTGGCCGTCTACCCTGGCAACGGTGGTGCCCCCGCCTTAGGTCTGGCGATCGATGTGGGGACGACCTCCATTGTCGTCTACCTGGTGGACATGGCCGACGGTGCCATTTTGGCAGCGGCATCCGGGCACAATCAGCAGGCCGCCTGCGGCGACGATGTCATCAACCGGATGGTCTGCGCCGAGAAAAACGGCGTCAGGAAACTCAGCCGCATGGCGTTAGCCACCATCAACAACCTGATCGAGGAAGTCCTGGACAGTGCCGGCGCTATGGCCGACCAGGTCAAGAATGTGGTGGTTTCGGGCAACACGACCATGGCCCATTTGCTGCTTGAGATCGAACCCCGCTACATCCGCCGGGAACCCTATATCCCCACCGTGACGGAATTCCCGATTCTCAAGGCCGGCGACATCGGCCTGACCGCCAATCCGATCGCGGCCGTATTTATCATGCCCGGTCCGGCGAGTTATGTGGGCGGCGATATCGTCTCCGGCCTGTTGTATACGGGGCTGCACCGCGAAGACCCATTGACGCTTTTCATCGATGTGGGCACCAATGGCGAAATCGTGCTGGGCAACAAGGATTGGATGATGACAGCGGCCTGCAGCGCCGGACCGGCTTTTGAAGGGGGCGGCATCCGTTGGGGCATGCGGGCGGAAGACGGCGCCATCGAAAAACTGACGATCGATCCGGCAACCTTGGAACCTGAAAGTGCCACGGTGGGGGATCAGCCGCCCCGCGGCATCTGCGGGTCCGGCATGATCGATCTGATTGCGGAACTCTTGAAGTTGGGCATCATTGACCGCAGCGGCCATTTTGCGACCGACCGGGACCATCCCAGGGTCGTTTCCGTCAACGATGAACCCGCCTATGTTCTGGCCTTTGCCAACCAGACCCCGATGAAGGAAGATATCGTTTTCACGGAGTCCGACCTGAAAAACCTGATTTACAGCAAGGGGGCGGTCTATTCCGGGTTCACGACCCTGCTCGCCGAGGCCGGGCTGGATTTTACCATGGTCGAGCGCATGGTGATTACGGGTGGGTTCGGGCAGTATCTCAACATTGAAAAGGCGATTCGCATCGGACTCCTGCCGGACATGGACCGCGATAAATTTGCCTACCTTGGCAACAGTTCGATCGCGGGGGCTTACATGGCGCTGTTGTCCGAAGACTATCGCAGGGAAGCCCAGGGCATCTGCAACAACATGACCTATATCGATTTCTCCAGCAATCCGCGCTACATGGATGAATTCACTTCGGCCCTGTTCCTGCCGCACACCAATCTGGAAATGTTCCCGAGTATTGCCGCCTGACAGAATGTGCGCTTTGCATCATAAAAAAAGCAACCGATGAAAATCCGGTTGCTTTTTTAGGGCCGCGATTAAGTGCTTCTAAGATGCTATCAGGGGAAAACCGGCGTTGGACCAGGCAAAGATGCCGCCCGCCAGCGATCTGACGTGCGCATATCCCGCCTGGCGCAGGATGCTGGCGGCGATGTTGGAGCGATATCCGCTGCCGCATTGAAGCACCAGCTCTTCGTCCTTTTCTGCGGTGGGAAATTGATCGGCGAGAATATCGGACAAGGGTAAATGCTCGGCCCACTTGATGCGACTGGCGTCCCATTCGGCCGGGGTGCGTACATCGATGATGCGGATGCCGCTCTCTTCAAGGCGGGCGGACAACTGGTGGGGTGAAATCTGCTCCAGTTGTTCCACGGCACGACCGCTCATCAGCCAGGCCATAATCCCGCCGGAGAGATACCCGAAGATCAGATCGTAGCCGATGCGATGCAGCTCGGTCATCATGCGATCGTAATCTTCGCGGTCATCCACCACCAACAGGATTTCCGCCTTGGGATCCACCACCATGCCGACCCAGTTGGCCAACTGCTTTTCGAATCCGATGTTGATGCTTCCCGGGATATGAAACCCGCCAAAGGCAGCGGAGTCACGCGCATCGATGATGACCGCTCCGTCGTTGACCATCTCTTCGAATTGCTTCGGGGTCAGGCTTTTATCCATGGGACAGGCATCCATGGTGGCCGCGCCTTGAAGATTGGTTTGAATGATATGGGAAAAGCTTTTGGGTCGAGCCGGAAAAGCCGACATCACTTCCTTCTTGAAGGCCTCGAAAGAAGAAAAGCGCAGCATGGGGTTGGCCCGCCGCTCGTAGCCGAGGGTGGAACTCTTCTTGGCGCTCATGCCACGGCCGCACAGCGACCCCTCGCCGTGGGCCGGGAACACCTCCAGGTGATCCGGGTAGCCGGCCAGTTTAACATAGAGGCTGTCATACAAATTTTGCACCTGCTCATCCAGGATCTCCGCGCCGGGCAAGTCCGGGCGGCCGATGTCACCGACGAAGAGCAAATCCCCGGTGAGCAGCATCTGCGGTTCTTCGGCTCGCGCCATATCGGTGACCAGCAGGGAAATGGCGTTGGGGGTGTGTCCCGGGGTGTGCAGGACTTCAAGCTTTGCAGCGCCGAGTTCGAACACGTCGCCTTCCTTGAGATCTTTGTGGGTGTATTCCACCGGGGCACTCTCATGGATGTAGATGTCGGCACCCGTCGCCAGGCGCAATTCCTGATCTCCACTGACATGATCGGCATGCACATGCGTGTTGATGACATGGGTAATCTGCATGCCCTCTTCCCGGGCGATCGTGAGGTAGTCCTGCACGTCCCGCTTGGGATCGATAACGGCCATGGCCTTGGCTCGCGGGCAGCCGATGACATAGGAGAGACAGCCTAAACC
>CAVSSY010000011.1:0-611203 GCA_963730675.1 uncultured delta proteobacterium
CATGCTGTCCAACGAACCCACAATGCTTGAGGCCTACCGCAACGGGCAGACTTGCACCGCCTGACAGCAGCCTCCATGGCCGGCATTCCGCCGAGCGAAGTTAGCGGTGAGCAAAGACGGGCCGCTAAGCCTGTCAACTTCGGGATCATTTTTGGTATGGGTAGCCAAGGGGTCTTTGACCATGCGCGGGATAAATATAATGTCGTGATGACACCGCGAGAAGCCAAGAAGAATATCCAAGCCTTTTTTGAAAAGTACCCGGCGGTACATGCCTGGGGGAATAACAACGCCAATAACGCCACTATATACGGTTTTGTAGAGACAAGGACGGGTCGTAAGATCAGGGTCGACAATCCGCACACCCAATCCAGAAACTACCCCGTGCAGGGCAGTGCCGGGGAGGTCATGCTGGCCGCGATCATCGAACTGGACAGGCAGATCAGGGACTCCGGACTGGATATCAAGATGGTCAACATCATCCACGACGAAATCGTCCTGGAGGTTGCTGCCGCGGACGCTGAACAGGCCAAGGTTATACTTGAAGAGGCGATGATTAACGGAATGCTAAGGGTTTTCCCGGAAGCCCATACAGCCGGACTGGTAGAAGCCGGCATCGGGGACACCTGGGGGGAGGCGAAGTGATGATCGATGGCAAACTGTACGATCTGGCAATGGCTTACTGGGATTTACAGAAAAGCAACTACGATATCGAGTGGAATCACAGGGAGTTGCTGGATTTCAGCTTCGAAGACCAAGGACTCGAAGCGAAGCTGGAAGAGGTGGCTGCACGGTGCCGTGAAATCCAAGATAGCAGCAAACCCCCAAAGCCCCCTAAGGTGAACACGATTTTCCGCGAAGAAACCGCGCCGGTGCCCAACAATACCGTGATCGCTGTAGTAGCCCGAGCCATAATGGCAGGGGGGAAAAATTTCTCTGCCAAGGCCGATGGGTGGCAGGTGCACGGGGACGAGCTTGCCTATGAGGCCTCCTTCCAGAATGCCGGCAACGTTACACTTACGATTACAGATAGTGCATTCCAGCAAGCCTTCGTTGAAGGGCTGAGCCTGTTTACCCTGGACGTGATGATGAGCATTGTGGGGCATCTATGTGCTGCCACTCAGCAGTCACCAACGGAAAACCCCATGCAGGTGAAGGCCATACTTACAGCAAAGCAGATAGCCCGCTACAAAGGGTTTAAGTCCTACGGGAAGAACCGATGGGCGTTCCTGGAGAACATCAACCAGGAGATGTTGAAATTGGATAAGATCCATATCAACGTGCAGGGTGCGAATGCCAGGAGGGGCCCGATTTCATACGATGGCCATTTCGCTAAAATCATGCCTCTAAGCCGAGGCTTCAATCCCTTCACAAAGCACTACGTTCCGATAAGCTGGCAGGTGCAGCCTGGCAGTTGGGCGATTTACAACATGTCGAGGGCACAATTCAATTTTTTGGGTAAACTGCACCAAGCCGTCCTCTCATTTGACCATCGAGAACAGCGGGGCGCTGAGTCCTATGCTAAAAAGCTTATGTATAGCCTGTTCGTGGTCCCGGGCGGGACTCACTACCTTGTGAATGGCACTGTAAAGAGCCTGGGTGATTACTTGACGCTGATCGGAGAACGTTGTGTTGCTGAGGACCCCGGCCGTAACACCCTCCACAGATCGCTGAAGCGCCTCGGAAGCGCCATTGATTTTCTGGTTGACCAGGGGCTGATCTCTACCAGCATACAAGGCAGTGTGAAGGAATACATCGTGAGCCGCCTAAGGCCGTGGGAAACACGCCGGCTGCTCGATCAGGTCCTTGAGATCAGGTATGTGGGCCCCAATGCACCTGTGTTACTTGACGCAAATACCTGTGCTACTTGACGCGAAAACCTGTGCTACTTGACGCAAATACCTGTGCTACTTGACGCAAAATGGCATGAATATGTATAGAATACAGATAGTTGAAAATACTGAATATTAGAGTATTAGAATACTCGATACCGCCCCGTGGGTCGCCTGAGGGCTCCCCGGGGCTCGTAAAAGCCGAAAACCGCATCATCCCCGCCGCCGCATCCACATTTCAATATATGGCCCTGCAACGCAGGCCTCCTGTAAAGCCTCAGGTACCGCCTATCTGCATACCAATAGAGCCGGCATTCGGCGCGATGCTGCATCGAGTAGGTCCTGTTCCAGAACGAGCCTTGTGCTGCCTACAATGTTGGCTACGGTCAACTTCGAAATGGTATTTCTGTCCAAAATTTGTATCCTGATTACTTCAAAAAATAGCCTCTGATCAGCATTATTTATTAGAGGGAGATAAACTGTATTTCTACATAGGAGGCTATAAATGAAAAAGATTCGCTGCAGCTTCTGCCTCAACGAGCAAACATTGTCCCTGATTGACGAAGCCGCCACGAGGAACAACATCAGCCGCTCGGCGGTTATCCGGATGTTTGTTGACTTGGCGAATTACCTGCCGCCGGAGAGCTTGAAATTGACTTCGCCAGTACCTGCGCTGCTTGGCCTTAAGAAGGAGGTAACCCCCTCATGCAGTTAGCACCGGTACATGCTTCAAGCATTGTTATTTCGGCTAATCCCGGGATGGACCCCGACCTTTTTCAGGAGGAGTTTTGCAGGCTCGTCGGAATACCGGAGTCAATTCCCGTGCCTGTTGCTATCGAACAACTCACAGGGGGGCTTATACCCAATAGTCCGGAAAATAAGGAAAAGATAAATTTTATGCTGGCTTTTGTTGCCGCTCAGAGACCGACGTCGCTGGTCGAGGCCCAGCTACTTGTACAACTAATGACCACCCACAGCCTGGCTTCGAAAATGCTGAAAAAGGCCTCCTCTGAAAGGTGGCCGGAAAACATCGAAAAGTATACCAACATCGCCATGAAGCTCACCCGGGGCTATAAAAGCGGTATGGAGTCCCTGGGCAAATACAGGCGCAACGGGAAGCAGTTTATGCACATCGAGCATGTCCACGTCGATAAAGATGCGAATGCCATCATTGGCAACGTGGACAGGGGGTAGGGTAAATATGTCGAGTCCAAGCCGTGGTAAGCGCGTGTGGTATTTAAAAAACGGAGCAAAGGCATTGGATCTATCCAAGCTGCCGCGTTGCCAGGCTGTTGCGAAAAGCACAGGGATGCCCTGCAGGCGCCCGGCGGTAAAAGGCAGCTCGCTGTGCGGCATACACGCCGGTCGGTATCGACCGGGCGGTGTTAAAGGCAACCGTAACGCTTTGAAACACGGGCTTTATACGGAAAAAGCAAGGCAGGATCGCTTGTTGATTAAGGAAACACTGGGGTTTATCGACCACTTGACCAAGACTTTAGACGCCCAGCTCAGTTCCTGTTAAAAGATATTTTGTATGTTAATACCCCCTCGCCACTTCAGGACGAGGGGGTATTTCATCGCGATTACGGACTCACCGTGCCGTAAAGAACCCGGTCACCTTCTCACCTCCCTTGTAGGCCCCATAGCCAATCCCAACCGCCAAAGCGGCTAATCCCGCCGCCACGCCGACGGCCACGATCTGGGCAGGGCTGCCCTTGGCGTGCACGATCACCTTCTTGAAGGCCTCCACGGCCACCTGGATCACTTCCACCTCTCCTGCCAATGGACACCTCCTTACGCGTCTATGAGAACCACCTCGCCAAAGGGTACCGAGTGTTGGGCCCGGCCCCACTGCACCCACAGCACCGGGTAATCCGGAGCGATCTCGGGATAGAGGCTGCACTCGAGATCCGTCAGATAGACCAGGCAGGCGGGGTCGACACCTTCGTTTTCCACCCACTCGAACACGGGCCTGAAGTCCGTGCCGCCGCCACCTATGAGATCGAGGCCCAGGGGCAGGTCCTGCCTGGTGACATGCTCGTGGCACTGCACCTGGTTGTCGCAGTAGAGGATGTCGACTTCGGTGTCGTACTCCTCCAGGATCGATGAGACCTCGACGGCAAAGTGGTCGAGGGTCAAGGCATCGATGCTGCCCGAGGTGTCCA
This sequence comes from uncultured delta proteobacterium, assembly GCA_963730675.1. Taxonomy (GTDB): domain Bacteria; phylum Desulfobacterota; class Desulfobacteria; order Desulfobacterales; family UBA5852; genus JABZFP01. The sequence goes on from CAVSSY010000011.1 coordinate 3,995, forward strand.
GGGCGATCACGAGACGCCCCAACTCCCGGGAGTTCAAGCCCGGCAGGCAGAGCCCATAGGCCAGATAGCGCCGGGCGGGCGGAAGCCAGCTGTAATTGTTCCGGGAGACCCGCTCGATAAACAGCCTCAGGTACTCCTGCCAGTCGACTACGGGATCGAGCATGTTCTTTACATGCCGCCGGATGGCCCGGGGGAGGTTCCCGGCAGCGCGGGCCTGCTGGGCCGCCTGGGCGATGTTCACCCGCCAGTGGGCCGATACCTGCTTGAACGCGGCTTCGGTATTGACCGGCGCGTCGCGCACCTCGCCGTCTCCCGCCGGATCCGATGGCCAGCCGTCGAGTTCCTTCATCTTGGCCGGCAGCCGGTCATAGATCCACTCGGCAGAGTGCCCGGTGTATATCGGATGCACCAGCTTGCCGTCAGGCAATTTAAAACCGGTTTCCTCCAGGATGGGGTTGATGGCCAGGTCGCAGGCGATGTTCCACCGGAGGGGGTCCCGCTCGTCCCGGCGGGTGTGGTGCAGGCAGGCCAGGTGCATCACCTCGTGGGCCACCAGGCCAACGGTGGCCCTCTTGGACAGGCTTTCCGCAAATTCCGGGTTTACCGCCAATACGACACCGTCCGTGTAGGCGGTCTCCATGGAGTCGTCCTCGATGATGACCAAACGCAGCGCCAGGCTTCCGAAGAAGGGCGCATCCAACAGCAGCTGGGTCCTTGCCCAGGATATTTTGCTTATCGTTCTCATGCCGCCTCCATGTATCCGCTCATGGCATCGAGCACACCCTGGGCTGCCTGGGCGGTCTGCCGCCGTACCTGGTGATCCCGGCGAAGCTCCTCCGGGGTGAACCGGCAAAGGTCGGACTCGATCTGCCGGCGCATGTCCTCAAGCTGGGGGTCGTCGTAAAGGTTCAGCCGGGGCAGGAGCTCGGTCAGCCGCACGATGTTGTTAACGAGCGAGTCCCGGAACACCGCGTCCGGATCCGAGAGACGCTCCACCATGTGGCCGACCACGGCAAAGAGCCGCTGCCACAGATCCCGGTGGGCCACGGCATTGGCCGCAGCCAGGCGCTCCTCGATGTCCTGCTGAATGGCGGCGACCTCGTCGGCTGCCAGGTTGACCCGGAAGTCATCGACCTCGGGCACGGGGGTGATCACGGTGCGGAAGGCGAACTTGTCCCGGATCTCGGAGGCCTCCGGGTAGTCCTCGCGGTTGAAGAGGCCGCCCAGCATGCGGCGGGCCTCGAAGATCACCTCGGAGTAGCCCCTGACGAAGTTGTCCACCGCGGCCTCGAACTCGGCTTTAAGGGCCCGCATCTGCCGGGCATACTCGCTGTAGTTGCGGCTGGGGAGCAGCCGTTCGCCTCGCTCGCCCCAGGGCAGGGTCTGCTCCTGGTGGAAGGCACGGGCACTGCCCACCACCGTCTGGATGTCCTTTAAGGCCTCCTTTGAGGCCAGCACCTTGTTGAAACGGCCGGCATCGACCTCGCCGCCGTACTGGGCGTTCACCTCGCGGGAGACGTTCTTGTCGTGTTTTCTTGCCGACCACTGCTGGATCTGCAAGGCGGCCAGCATGGCCTTTTCCGATATGTCATATGGCATGGTGTAGATATCCTTTCTAAGTTTGGTATTCAGGTCATGACGCTGTGGTGCCGGGCCGCCCACGTGGCATAGGCCCGGGTGTTGACGATGGCCGAGTTTAACCGCTCGCTGTCGGTCAACAGCAGCACCGAGAACTCCTCGGGCAGGTGCGCGGCATAGGTAACCAGCCTATCCATGTTCTCGGGCCTTGCCAGCCGGGCCAGGGCGGCGCAGACGGCATAGAGCGTTGCCGGGTCCTGCGGCACGAAGGCTTCTTCGGGTTTCATCAGGATGAGCCGCGGATCCGGCAGCTGGCGGCTGATTTTAAGAAAGCCCATCAGCTCGGCGGCAAAGCCCTCTCCTGCCGCACCGGCATAGGCCTCGAACTCGAGCTGCTCGGGCAATCCCATCTTCATCAGATGCCCCACGTTGGCCACCGTGCGGGGGCAGGGGGAGTTCTTCATCTCGGAGGTGGGATTGAAGTCGAACAGGAGCTGCGGCCGGAACCGGATAAAGGCGATCAGCTCGGGGGGCAGGTGATGGGATGTGGCCCAGGCGGCCCACTCCTCCACATCCGGGTCGAGCTCCACGATGGAGACGAAGCGGGACTTCACCGGTTCCAGTATACCCGCAACGCCGGCCTTGTCCCGTTTGCGGTTGGTGGCGGCCATGAAGCAGACCTGGTCCGCCACGGCAAAGCCGTTGATGCGGCGTGCCAGAATAAGCTGCATGGCCGCGGCCTGGACCGCCGGCGGGGCCTGGCCCAGATCGTCCATGAAGTAGACCGTGGGCCGGTCCGCATCGATCAGCTTCCTCAACGACCCGAAGGGCAGGAACTCGGCATGGTCCTCCCGGATGGCGGGAAGCCCCTTGTAGTCGATGGGCTCGTCCACCACCGGGTGGCTGATGACGAGATCGGCGCGGGCCGCTCGCGCGGCCTGGGTGACGAGGTCGGTCTTGCCAACCCCGGGAGCGCCCTTGATTAAGACCGGCAGGCGCGCCGTGATGGCGCCTTCCAGAAGTTCTTGCAGTTGACTTGGTTTCATGTGGTGTGCTCCCTCCAGAAACAAAAATGCCCGCGGTCATCGTTGATGACCCGGGCGGTTGGGGTAGGGGGTTATGGTTGATGACTGCGGCTATGCCATGTGCCACCTGCTGCAGGCGTCGGCATACTCGCAGTCGGTGCACAGCCAGCCGCGGTTCGGGATAAAGACACTCGAATCGATGCCGTGCAGCACGCGGGCGGCGATTTTGGCAAACCGCTTGCGGTCGTCGCCGGTACGCTCGGTATGGTAGCGCACCAGTTTGGGGGTTTTCGTTTTCATCAGCACATCGAGCCTGCAGGCCACCGGCGCGTTCGGCAGGATGTAGCGGTTGGCTTCGAGCAGGCAGGCATAGCCGGAAAGCTGCAGGTCGCTGTCCACGTCCTTCTGGTTCTTGGATTTGGCCGCGGTCTTCAGATCCGCCACGGTGAGCTGTCCCTTGTCGTCCCTTGCCAGCAGATCGATGATGCCGATCAGCTGGAAGCCGGTGTCGTGGCCGCCCTCGTCCTGCAGAGGTGCCGACATCGGCAACTCGACGCCGACGATTTTATCGGTCGATCCCTCCTGGCCTGCCACGAACGCTTCCAGCATCCGACAGCCAAGTTCATGGGCCTGGTCGATGTCCGGCAGGGTCTTGTTGAACACCACCGGTACGTCAGCGGTGCCGACATGCTGGGCGAGGGTGTCGGAGAAGAGCTCAGTCAGATAGGCCAACGGGGCAGGGGATCCGGTTTCCTTCACGGTCCGGTAATAGTGCTCGGCCGCGTTGTGAATGGCGATGCCGAAGGGGAGTGCGATGCCTTGCCGCTCGGGCGGACGTCGCTCAACATAGCGGTAGCGGTACTTGAGCGAGCAGGCGAGGTAGGTTGCGATCTGGTTGTGGCTGATGTGCAGTTGGGCGGTCAGTACCTTCAGTTGCTGGCGTCTTCCCACCGGCGGTTCACCTCCTTTCTATTTTTACTGGGATACGAACTGGTTGATGATCCGGGAGGCATCCGCCCGGCTCAAGTGATCGAGGCTCGTTCCGAACCGCTCGACGCACTGGCGGTCGAAGTCGTTCCGGGTGATGCCGGCCTCGCCGATCAGGCGCAGGATGTAGCTGTGCTGCTTGGGCGACAGGCGCCCGTTGCCGTTTACCCTGTTGCCGTTGCCATTATGTCTGGCAGGCACCGATGGGTCTTTTCCCTGGCCGTTGCCGTTTTTATAAAGGTAGAGGCCCACACCCAGTTGGGTGGCGCACTTCTTCAGGGCGTCGGTGGCCGCGGCCTTGAAATCGTCGGCCAGGGACACCACCTCGCCGGTCTCCTTGGCCCGGGTGATGGCGCTCGATCCGAACTGGGTCTTGGTGACGGTGCCGGTGGAAAGGCGCCCCAGCACCAGGATCTCATCGTGCTGCTCCAGCACGCCGTGCTCGACCACCTCGAAGCTCCAGTCGCCGTCCAGGGCGTCGTTTAGGCGCTGGATCACGGCATGGCCCTCGACGTAGTCGAGTCGGTTGCCGAAGGGGCCCTGCCGCTGGCGGATCTGGGCGGGGTCGAAGGGTTGTTCCAGCAGGTCACGGTTCATTGATGGGTCTCCTTTCTGGGCTAAAAAGCGGGAATGGCGATAGACGTCACAAGTGGGGTTGGTCAGTGGTGGCGAGCTGTTAGGGGGCCATGCGGCAAGTCCCGGATGAAGGCTTCCTTGAACCCGCCGGCCTTCTTGCCGTGGTAGCGCAGGGCCAGCTCCAGGAACCCGTCGCGGGTCATGACGTAGGCCTTCTGCGGACGGTTGTTTTTGTCCGTGTAGGAGATCGACTCAAAATTGAGTCGATTAAATTCCTCTGTAACATCAAGTGCTTCGATGTCACGCAGGACATTGCCGTGCCGCTTGCCGAAGGACTCGGCCACGGCCAGGCTGGTGGTGACGGGGGTGTTGTCGGCGTCCAAGAGTGACCAAGGAAGCCTCGAGGACCTCGAGTGGCTGGTCTGTCGGCGCTTATTGAACTCGTGGTCCAGCTATGGGGGTTCTCATATTCTTATAACGAAAACCTGACCAATTTTTGACTCGGCAGTACGACAGGCTATGGCGTTCGTTGCTGCAGAAGCGATGAGACTAGCGTAGGCGATCACGCAACATCTTGCCGATCCCTTCGGTGGCGTGGTCATTTCACCTCCAGCTTCATTCCTTCCCTATCCGTTCAGGTCCTTATAACCCGCAAGAAATTTTCGAGGGTCTCCTTGCCTGCAGGGGTGATCATCCTACGCGAACTGGCCTCGCGGCTATTCAAGGGCGGTGCAGAGGCGCACCCTCACGTCACTGGTGTTGTTGTTGTCCGACCACACGGTCCTACCCACCATGACCTCTCTTTTTAGACCGCAAACTATGCTGATTCTTTTAGTAATGTAACAAATAATACCATGATAACAGCGGGTTAAAATTATTTTAAAAAATATGCGTTATCCTACTTAAAATTTTGGCTCAGGAGACCATCTATACAAGTAGACGTCGGGAGAAAGGCACCCGGCGAAATAACTTTTAGCGAGGATCTAAACCATGACAATTTCCGCATGCAAGAGCAGAGGGCGATCACCTCCAGGTGAATATCACCGATAGTAAGGACTACGTTAAAGGTTGGCGACTGTTATAACGCGACATTTTTGAATCGAGAATTTAAATGTAAATGAAAAAGAATGTTCCAATACTGATATTAAAAGGTTTACGAAAAAGCTGTGAAATCTATAGAAGAGTCTGGACGAAAAAACCCAGGACCTTTTTTCAGCGATGCCGGACGAGGTCTTGCAGGTGCTGAAAGACTATCAAGAGGAGTCATCCGAAATGAGCTTGATGGATGAATTTGTGGTGGATTGCTGTGTGCTGGGCCCGTGGTTGCAAATCCCCAAATCCACATTACTGGAGGCCCTCAGATTCTGGACAGAGAATCAGATAGAAGTCACTGGATGCTGAGCCGCCCGAAATACCCACTCAAGATGTGTGGACCTACTACTACACTGATTACTGCGGGCGGCTCAGGTGTCGAAGCCATTGCTATGTCTTGGAATAAGCCTTAACGCCGACTTCCGGGACGAATACCTTGAATACGCCATTGGAGGAAGGTCTGCCTGTAGCTGGGTTGGTGTAAAAACCGCAGGTGAAGGGAAAATGGGGTGGTGGAGGACGGTGAAGGTCATGCGCGTGCTGCTCATCGTCTCCCGCTCCGGACAACACCAGGGCGTGCGGTATTATCTGCCCTCCTACATTAAGGGGCTTGCTTCTGGTGGGTTAACCCGTTTCGCTATTTCGGGTAATATATTGGCAAGGTCCGACAGTGCAGTAAAAATTATGTGTTTCTACTTAACCTGAGGGCTCTCGGTTCCATATATGTATTAGAAATCGGGGGAATGACCCCACAACTTCTATAATTCTTAAATAGGAGTGTTATCATGCAAAATTTAATCAGTAGCGACACAAATGTACACCTCAGGATATCGGGAGAGGAGATCGATGATTTGTTCAACACGACGATTCGCCTGATCCAAATGGGCAATGTTGCAGTTTTTGCCCGCGACAACAAACCCGTCGCTGCGATGATCTCGATTGAGGACTTGTTGACACATCCTGCTTTCAAAAAAACTGCACGCAAACTGAAAGGAGACCACTGATGCTCGAAAACAATTTGCAGGCAATCTGTTCGGCGGATCACCTTTTTATACACAGCTCGCCGCGATGTTTACCAGGAGCTTTAGGCTGGCGGAAATGTTCGAATGGCCCCCTGAATGGCTCAACCCCCCGTCAACAGGGGAGTCGAATGCGGCTGCCTGGCTGCAGCGCATCGAAGAGTATGCTGCCGGCCAGTCCGACAGGGTCGCTCATATCCCCGATTTCGGTAGACTTGAGCAGGGTAGCGGTCATGGCTCTGCTGGGGTTGTCACAGACGATAGACGGGGATTTTTTGGCACCTCGGCAATGTTGGAAGCTGAAAACGGTCTGGACATGTCCGGGTAGCCGAGATGCCGCAGACCTGCCGAACGACAACGAAGGGGGCTCGAAATGAAAATGCCGATCGCAAGCCGCGGTAAAAACCACAAAATCCGTTACGAGAAACTGATTTCGGTCTCGGATCTGCAGTCCGGTCTGTCCCGCACGCTGAAGGAGGTGGATTACACCAAGCAGCGGATGCTGGTGACCAGGCGGGACAAGATCGTTGCCGCGATCGTGCCTGTTTCGGAAGACGAGTTCCGGGACACGGTCGTTATCCCGCAAGACCTGAAGGACGAGGCAGAGAAGACGAGGAAGGGCTGAGTCGACCTCGGCCCCTTAGCCCTCCGGCAGATAAGCGCGCGCGACAATCGATGCCGCACCCCACCCATCAATCCATCCATACCGCGCGCCGCTTTCCCGGTTACTAAAAAAGATCATCAACAGGCGCCCACTTGGGTTGCGGTGTTACACGGCCTCCAGCAGTGGGCTCAAGCCCCGTGATGGGTCAACCGCTAGACCTGTCCAAAGGAAATTTTTTTTGCTGAGTCACTTAATTTTCCGGGTCGACCTTTCCCATGATGAGGATGAAACACTTCGGCGCCCGCAAGGAGTCAGCGGCACGCCGGGGACAACCTCATCCCGTTTCAGGAGACCGCTGCATGCAATTTGTTGACTTGAAGATGCTCGCCAAACAGACCTCGCTTTCCGTACCCACGCTGCGCAAGTACCTGCGCCAGGGCATGCCTCACCTGCGCCTCGAGCATAAAATTCTGGTGGATCCCAAGAAGCACGCCAGTGGCTGGAGGCCCGCTTCAAGGTGGTGGCCAGGGACAGCTGGATCGACACCGTCGATGAGCTTGCCACGACGTTTTTGGCCGACTGAAGGGCGTTTGATTCCCACTCCGAGTTCTGCTACCGTGGCAGCCGCGATTCATGCTGCCAGGGTGGTACGAGGAAAGGAGGCTTAAATGCCCTGGCGAAAATACGAAGCCGGTTCCACAACCGGAAAATACGGCAAGAACTACTATGTGGCCCGCGGCATCCAGGTCCGCAAGGACCAGCGCGGCAAGTGGACCGTGCATGTGGAAAAAAGCGGCCGGCGCAAGAACAGGACCGTGGGCGAGGGCCGGGAGGGGCTGATCAAGGCCATCAAACTGGCCGAGGCCATCGCGGCCCAGAAGGAGCGGGGGCTTGCCCCCAAAAGGGACGCCGCGGCGGACAAGCGGCTGCCCGCTTTTATCGACTACGCCTAGGAGTGGTACCGGGCGGGCGGCAAGAAGTGGAAGGATCACACGGTGGAGCGCTACGAGGAGGTCCTGCGGATGTACCTTGAGAAAGCTGCCTGTTTCAAGAAGCCCATCGACCAGGTGGGCCGCCGGGACGTCAAAGGCTTTCTGGCGGGCGTCTTCCAGACCAAGTCGCCGGCCACCGTCGAGACCGTCCACGCCGTCATCAGCGGGGTCTTTAACGAGGCCATCGACGATGAGCTCATCCGCGGCAACCCGGCGGCCGGGATCTTAAAGCGCATCCTGCCGCCCAAAAACCGCCGCGACCAGAAGAAGGCCGACCCCTTCAGCGCGGCCGAGGCGGATGTGTTCCTTGCCAAGGCGGCCCAGCTGTGCACCCCCACCCAGCAGATGATCTTCAAATCCATGCTCTATGCGGGCCTGCGGCTGGGGGAGGCGCTCGCCATGCGGCGGGGCAACCTCGATCTGGTGAACCAGACGTACCTGGTGACCGAGAGCTTCAAGCGTCGGCAGTTCAGCACGCCCAAATCCGACAAGGAGCGCCTGGTGGACCTGCCCACCTTCTGGTGCGAGGAGCTGCGCGGCTATCTTTCCGGCCTTAAGAAGCACAGCCTGCGCAGCGGCCGCGGCGGGCAGGTGGACCTGCTCTTCGAGGACCCCAAGGAGAAGGGCGGCCCCTGGCCCTACAGCCAGCGCAAGGTGCAGTACCAGATGAAGAAGATCTGCGCATCGGCGGGCCTGCGGGTCAGAAACCCCCACGACCTGCGCCACACCTATGCCACCAGGCTTTTGATGGCCCACCAGAGCCCGGCCTACGTCCAGAAGCAGCTCGGGCACCACTCCATCGCGATGACGGTGGACACCTATGGGCACTGGATACCGGGGGAGGGCAGGGGGCAGCTCGACGCGGCGTTGGGCGGGGATGTTAACGGCGGAGATGGCGGGGCGGTTGTACGACAATCGCATATAATCGCATATCCGCCCAAAAAAGCGCAAGCGACCCAGGCAAGTACCTGAAATCGCTTGCATTTTTGAATCTTGGTGCCGAAGGCCGGACTTGAACCGGCACGGGCGTAGCCCACTACCCCCTCAAGATAGCGTGTCTACCAAATTCCACCACTTCGGCACAAAATCGTCGTAGGCAATTTAATTGCTGTCAGCTGGCGCCGCCGGAGCTGGCGCAGGGGCGGACGGCTGTTTCGCACCAGCGTTGTCGGCACCCGATGGCGCTGTCGCCGGCTGCTCCACCGGCACGGGGGCGTTTTCCATGACCGTGCTGGCTGTTCGATTGCCGGACATGTAGGCGAGCGTCAGGGATGTCAGCATAAATACCACGGCTGCCACGGTGGTGGCCTTGCTCAGGAAGGTGCTGGCGCCCGTGCTGCCGAACAGCGTTTGGCTGGAACCGCCGCCGAAGGCCGCCCCCATGTCGGCACCCTTGCCGGTCTGCAGCAGAACGATCATGATCAGAGCGATACAGACAATAATGTGCAAAACGATAACGAGTATGGACATGATTTATTTCAATGCTTTCATGCGCCGAAATGAATGATTTCGGCAAACGTATCGGGTTTCAGGCTGGCCCCGCCCACCAGTGCGCCATCGATATCCGGCATGGCCATGAGGTCCTTGGCGTTTCCGGGTTTGACGCTGCCGCCGTAAAGAATACGGATGCCATCGGCCAGTTCATGGCCCAAGGACTGCGCCAGGCTGTCGCGGATAACGGCGTGCGCTTCCTGGGCTTGCTCCTTGGTGGCGGTTTTTCCGGTGCCGATGGCCCAGACCGGTTCGTAGGCCACGACCAGTTCCTGCGGCCCACGCAAAGACACCCCTTCTAACCCCAATCGAACCTGTTTGTCAAGAACGGAAAACGTCTCGCCGCCCTCGCGTTCGGATTCGGTTTCACCGATACAAACCACCGGTATAATGGCCGATTCGAGCGCGGCTTTTGTCTTGCGATTGACGCCCTCGTCGTTTTCGCCGAAGTGCTGGCGTCGCTCCGAATGACCGACTAAAACATGGGTGCAGCCGGCGGCCTTAAGCATCCCCGGCGCTATCTCGCCTGTAAAAGCGCCCTCAGCCTCCCAATAAAGATTCTGAGCGCCCAGGGCGATAGGGGAGGACTGAAGCACGCGGGCGACCGCGGTCAAAGCCGTAAAGGGCGGGGCGATCATAACGTCGACGGCCGGATCCGGGCCGACCAATTCGACCAGCCGTGCTGCTGTCTCCTCTGCCTCGGGTCCGGTCTTATACATTTTCCAGTTGCCGGCAATCAGGGGCTTGCGCAGTGACATGGGAAATCTCCTCCTTGGCAATGGGCTGACGATTCTGATCTGAAACCGCTATCTTACCCTAAAGCTGGCTTCCCACCATGGCCGCCAGATCGACCATGCGATGCGAGTAGCCGCTTTCATTGTCATACCACGCCAGCACTTTGACCAGATTTTCGATCACATGGGTAGTGGGGGCGTCGACGATGGAAGAAAGTGTCGAACCATTGTAATCACTGGAAACCAGAGGAATTTCAGTGTATCCCATGATGCCGGCAAGGGTGGTTTGCGAGGCCTCTTTCAAGGCCTGGTTCACATCCGACACCGTTATGCCGTTTTTTTCAACGGAAACCACGAGGTCCACTATGGAAACATTGGGGGTCGGCACGCGGATGGCCAGACCGTTGAGCTTGCCCTCCAGTTCGGGAATCACCAGGGCCACGGCCCGGGCCGCACCGGTGGTGGTGGGAATCATCGAAAGAGCGGCGGCACGGGCGCGGCGCAGATCTTTGTGGGGGAAATCGAGCAGGCGCTGATCGCCGGTGTAGGAATGGATCGTTGTCATCAGCCCGTTGTGGATACCGAAGTTTTCCATCAGCACCTTGGCCACCGGCGCCAGACAGTTGGTGGTGCAGGAGGCATTGGAAATGATGTGATGCTGCTTGGGGTCGTACTGGCTTGAATTGACGCCCATGACGATGGTGGCGTCCGGGTCTTTGGCGGGAGCGGAGATGATAACCTTCCGGGCACCGGCACTCAGGTGTTTGGCGGCGCTTTCCCGGTCGCGAAAAAGCCCCGTGCATTCCGCGGCAATGTCGATCCCGCGGCTTTTCCAGGGCAGTTGGGACGGGTCTTTGATGGCGGTAACGGCAATCGACCGGCCGTCGACGATGATTTCGTTTTCGGTGTGCGCAACTTCGGCGTCCAGTTTGCCGTGCACTGAATCATAGGTCAACAGATGGGCCATGGTGGCCGGATCGGTGAGATCATTGATGGCGACCACCTCCACATCGGGGTGATTAAGGGCCGATCGGAATACGATTCGACCGATGCGGCCGAAACCATTGATAGCCAATTTTATACTCATGACTCCTCCTTGAGGCGTTTGGACATGACCAGGGCATCTTCCCCTGTTTTGGGATAGTAGTTCGAACGAACACCAATGATTTGGAAGCCCGCTTTCCGATAGAAACCGATCGCCGCCCGATTCGACGGCCGCACTTCCAAAAGCATCAGGGCGGTGCGGCGGCGCACGGCTTCCCGTTGTGCGGACGCCAAGAGCGCGGTGGCCGTGCCGCGCTTTCGCCACCGCGGATCCACGGCTAGTTTCATGATGTGCATTTCATCCGTCAGAAAGCGGACCAGGATATAACCCACGACCGTTGTCTGGTTTTGGTCCGTTGCGGGCACCCTGGCAACTTGATGCCAGCTGTCGGAAACAGTCAACTCTCCGCTTAACGCCAACGGTTGCCATGGCTGCGCAAAGGAGGCGGCCTCGATCATCGAAATGCATTCGATGTCCTCAATTCGGGCCGGCGCTAAGAACACGGTAGCAGTCAATTCCCTCGTTTATTGCCTTTGAGAATACTGCTGGCCAGTGAAATGCTGCGCTTGCCAAAAGTTTCCAGGAAAACCGCCAGATCGCCCAGTTCTTTTTCCTGGCGCGCGCTCGTAGCCTTGACCAAAATGGGCAGGTTGACGCCCGATATGACTTCAATCTTGCCTTCCTCAAGAAAAGAATAGCTCAAATTGGAAGGCGTACCGCCGAACATGTCGGTCAGGATGAGAACGCCCTGGGGTTGGCGCACCTTTTTAATGGCGGTGTCGATTTTGCCTCTTAATTTTTCGGCGTTTTCTTTGAGGTCGACCGAAACGGCAACGGTTGCTTCGGGTTTGCTGCCAAGAATAAACTCCGCCGCTTCGATGAGGGCGTCTCCCAATTGGCTGTGCGTGACGATGACGATTCCTACCATGATACTCCTGATCCAGAAGAGTGAGTCGTTAGGTGCCTGGCCCCGCCTCGGCGAAAGGTGCTGACCGCTGTTCCAACCAAACCTTAAACAACAAAATATAATACGCAATCGCGACGTGACAACCTTGATCGATCAATCCGGTCGCAACATGTCAATGCCGATGTGGAGGCTGCGCTTTTGCCGATGACGGCTTTGTTCAGGGGCGGGTTGCCGCTAGGTCAATGATGCTTCCGTATCGGAAGAAGGCGATTCCGCTGACTGGCGTTTGATATCACGGTGCGCTATTTCCACCTCTATCCCTTGGCTGCGGATGTGTTCGAAGACGGCGCGCGCCATGGCAACCGATCGGTGGTGGCCCCCGGTGCAGCCGATGGCAATGGTCAAATAGGATTTGCCCTCTCTTTCATAGAGCGGAATGAGATAGTCCAGCAGATCGAGATATTTTTCAAGAAAAGGCTGGCTGTTCGGATCGGACATAACAAAGTCGCGTACCCGTGTGGACTCGCCATCCAGGGCTTTCAGATCCGGCTGGAAATAGGGGTTGGCCAGAAAGCGGACGTCGATCATCAGGTCGGCGTGCTCCGGAGCGCCGTATTTAAAGCCAAACGACATGACATGGATCTGCATGCGGGCCAGATCCCGATGGTGAATCAAATCGCGGATGACATTTTTTAAATCATGCACCGTTAGGCCGGTGGTGTTGATGATCTGGTCGGCCGACATGCGAAGGGAGGCCAGGGCTTCCCTCTCTTTCTGAATACCGTCAAGCAGACTCTTCCCGCGGCCTAGTGGGTGGTAGCGCCGTGTCTGGCTATAACGGTTCAAGAGATCCTTTTCCGTTGCTTCCAGAAAGATCATCTCCAGTCGGTAGCCATCCGCTTTGAGGGCCTCGAAAATAGCGGCATATTGATCGATGAACCCCTTTTCCCGAGCATCCATGACAAACGCCAATCCGGCAATATCGGCATTGTGCCGCAACGGGAGTTCGAGAAACTTGGGCAACAGGGATACCGGCATATTATCGACACAATAGAAACCAGCGTCTTCCATCACGTCGATTGCCGTACTCTTGCCCGACCCCGAGAGGCCCGTAATGATAAAGATTTTCTTCCCAGTCATAGCGACCCCGTAAAGCCGGAGGGTAAAGGACGCTAACAAATCAGGCCCTATCGATCGACGGGCCTTGTCCCTGCTTTTCGCCACGCCCTGCACAACAATCTGTCAACAAGCAGGGGCCTGATGCACTCTGCCCGCTTGCGCCAATCCTGACTTCGAGAAGACGTTTAGAAGTCTTCGTCTTCTTCTTTAATGATGGCGTAGAGTTCTTCTTCTGAAGCAGCGGACAATAATTTTTCTTTGAATGGGTCGTTCTTAAGAATACGTGATATGCGGGCCAATACTTTCAAGTGCAGACCGGTGGAATTTTCAGGGGTCAACAAGAGGAAAAAAATATGGGTCGGCTTTCCGTCCATGGATTCAAAGTCAACCCCTGCACGGCTCAACCCGAAACCGAGCGCGAGTTTTTGCAGCTCTTTCAGCTTACCGTGCGGTATGCCGATGCCGCCGCCGATGCCGGTACTGCCCAGACGTTCGCGTTCCATCAGGACCCGGATGATTTCATCACGACTGATCGCGGTGGCTTCCGCCACGGGTGCGGCCAATTCTTCCAGAATGCCCTTTTTATCGCGGGACTTCAGGTCGGCACAAATCGCTTGGCGGTCAAGAACGTCAAGAATTTTCATAGCGTTGTATCAAGTTCCCTATGGGGAGCAGCGCAGCAGTCCGCCGCTGCTCCCGGGGCGTACGGTTACACATGTCGCCGATCACTTACGGCGGCGCTTATGAATATGACAGGCCGAAAGCCTCAAATCTGGGGCTGAATCAAGCCTAAGTCGCCGTCATTGCGACGGTAGAGAACGTTAATTTGATCTGTCCGGGCGTTGGTGAAAACCAGAAAGTTCTCGGTTGTCAGACCCATCTGGAGAATGGCTTCATCAACATCCATGGGTTTGTATTCGATTTGGGTGACTTTTACTTCTTGAGCGATATCTTCATCAATTGAGGGGGGGATTCCGGCCATCTTGGCTTTGACGCGTGCTTTGGAGCGGCGTTCACGGACTTTTTCCTTGCCTTTTTTGATCTGTTTCTCCAGTTTGTCCAGCACCATGTCGATGGCGGAATACATGTCTTCGGTTTCTTCTTTGCCATTGATCTTCATTCGATCGCCGGAGACGCTAATCTCGGCAATGTGCCTGAATTTTTCGACTTTCAGGACCACATTGGCTTCCGCCGGATTGTCGAGCAATCGGTCGAAGCGGTCCAGTTTTTCCATGACATAGGTTCTGAGGTGATCGGAGGAGTCGATATTTTTGAACGTTACGGATGTTTGCATATATGTCCTCCTTAAATTTGTTTGCGTTTGTTGGAAGGTAGGACACCAAGAATTTCACGGTATTTGGCGACCGTTCGACGCGCGATATTGATATTCGCCTCCTTTAGCAGTTTGGCAATTTTATCGTCGCTATACGGTTTGCGAGGGTTTTCGTTGGATATGATATCCTTTATCTTTTGCTGTACGCTGGCCGAAGCGATTTCGCCGCCGTGACTCTTCCTGATCGAGCTGTTGAAGAAGTATTTAAGTTCAAAGAGTCCCTGTGGGGTATAGGCATACTTGTTGGTGGTCACCCGCGATATGGTCGACTCATGCATTTCGATATCCTGGGCCACATCCCTGAGCACCATGGGTTTAAGGTGGGCAATGCCCTGTTCGAAAAAGGGGCGCTGATATCGCAAGATGCTTTCCATGACTTTGTAGATCGTCTTTTGGCGTTGATGAATGCTCTTGATGAGCCAGGCGGCCGAACGCATTTTATCCTGGATAAAACTCTCCGCGTCCCCCGGCAGTTTCTCACCTTTGGATAAGGATTTTTTATAGAGCGAATTGACCCTCAGTTTGGGCATGCCATCATCGTTGAGAACAACGACAAAGTCGTTATCCACTTTATAGACATATATATCCGGAACGATATACTGCGGTGTTTCATCGCTGAATTGACGGCCCGGACGGGGTTCGAGACTGCGGATGACGTTGACGGCCGCCAGGACGTCGTCATATTTCACCTTGAGGGCCCGACTGATGGCCTTGTAATTTTTATTTTCGAGATGATTGAGATGGTGGTTGACAATCGCGACCACCAGAGGGCTGTCAATGCCCAGATGACGCGCCTGGATCAGCAGGCATTCGCTGAGATTGCGCGCCGCGATGCCGATTGGGTCGAAGGTGTGCATCAGGGCTAAAATATTTTCAACACGCTCGAGGGGGGCTTGGGCCGTGGCGGCGATGTTGTCCACGGATACGTCAAGATACCCGTCTTTATTCAGGTTGCCGATGATCAGGCTACCGATTTCACGGTCCTGATCATCCGGCAAACTCATGGCCAACTGCCAGATAAGATGGTCGTAAAGCGATTCTTTTTTGGAGACGAATGCTTCGTAGCGCGGTGCGTCGCGATTTTCCGACTCGTAACTGGTGCGCCCCACCGAGTTGTATTCATCCAGGTAGTTGCTCCAGTCGATATCCTCGGAAATCTTTTCTTCGACCGTAACTTCCTTAGTCGCCGGCTCGTTCTCATATGTGTTTTCAGCCGCCGGTTCTTCCGTCCGTTCTTCCGGATGCGTCTCCTGGATCTCTTCCAGAGCGGGGTTTTCCTCCAGTTCCTGGTTGATCGTGTCCAGAAGCTCGAGACGCGATAATTGGAGGAGTTTGATCGCCATCTGGAGCTGTGGCGTCATGATGAGTTGCTGGGTGAGCTTCAGCTGCTGTCTGAGTTCGAGTGCCATACTATAAGCGGAATTCGTCCCCCAAATAAATTTTGCGTGCTGTTTTACTGGCGATAATTTTATCCGGTGGTCCGGATTCAATCACCTGGCCGTTATTGAGAATATAGGCGCGATCGCAAACTTGCAAAGTTTCTCTGACATTGTGGTCTGATATTAAAACACCAATATCGCGATCCCGCAAGTGTTTGATAATATTTTTAATGTCGATAACAGCCAAAGGGTCGATCCCGGCGAACGGTTCATCCAGCAGGATGAAGGCCGGATTGGTCGCCAGGGTTCGCGAAATTTCCAGGCGACGTTTTTCGCCACCCGAGAGAACGGCGGCCTTCTGGCGTGCAAGACGGGCGATACCCAGTTCCTCCAACAGCATATCCGCCCGCTGGTTCATTTCACGCCGTTTCAGCGGAAGGGTTTCTAAAATCACCATGAGGTTGTCGCGCACAGTCAATTTGCGAAAAACCGAGGTTTCCTGCGGGAGATATCCGATCCCCTTACGGGCCCGGACATACATCGGATCCTGGGTGACATCCTCCTCATCGATACGCACCGTCCCGGCATCCGGCGTAACCATTCCCACCGTGAGATAGAAGGTGGTGGTTTTGCCCGCCCCGTTGGGGCCTAGCAGGCCTACCACCACGCCACTCTCTACGGACATACTTACATCGTTAACGACTTTTCGTCTACTGTAGTTTTTTTTTAGATTTTCGATTGCCAGTATGGCCATAATGTCGCTTCTAATATGCACATCGGGCGCAGAGTTGCAGGGCTGCGCTCATTTAGAGGTGTCATTGTTGCCGGGGAAAATATCCACCTCAACACGACCTGGGCGGTCTCCCTCAACAGTAATACGGTCCTGGGTCCTGTAAAGGGTAATCTTGGAGCCGCGAATCGTGTTTTTGCCGTCGATGATCGTTGCATTTTCACCCAGCAGGGTCAGGGTCCCCTTGTCCGCCGAATAGAGCGCCCGCTCGGATCTGGCGGTCCTTCCATCAAAAAGAATGACGACGTTGCCCCCGGCCTCGATGTCGCGAATGCGTGATGCGCCGTCCGGCGATGCTCCTTGACCGCCACCGTCGTTCTTGTACCAGACTTTGAGGCGCTCGGAAGTAATCTCCGTCGACCCCTGGATCACTTTCACGTTTCCCTTGAACAGAAAGGTTTGATTGCGATTGTCCGCCTCCAGGGTATCGGAGGTGATCTTGATCGGCTCTTTGTTGTTCAAAGGGTTTGCAAGCGGACTCTCCTGGGCCTGCAAGGCGTCCGTGAGCAGTATTATCAGAAGGAGAACTCCCGGCAGGGCAAAGCGTGCAACCCGTCCAGGTCTAGAAAAGTGGTGTGTCATATCCACGAAAAACCCCATTTACAGCGCCCTCCAGCAGAGCGGTTTCCGATGATAGATCGACCGTCATTCGGTCGGCGTGCAATTCGATGCCCCGCCCGGTGATCGTCACCGGTACGGGAATGTCGATTTGCCGCTGGCCGTTGTCGTACCTAATTTCCTGGGCAGCGAGTTTATAATCGGCTTCCTCGACCGTGACGTCGCCGGAGATCGTAATGTCATTCGTATTGGTCTTGAGACTTCCCTGTTGACCTTTTACCATTACTTCCCGGTTGTTTTCCAGAAAGAAAACGACCTGCACGTCGTTAAAGAGGGCCTCTTTGGTGTCGTCGCTGTAATTGGCGGAGGCGGCCTCCAGACTCCATTCCTTACGGCCGTCCTTGACGGAAGTGTGCCGAATTTCGCCGATGGCGATATCCGTCCCCTCAGGGATGACATCCACCAATTTGGCCGGATTGTCGGAAAACTCCCGGTACTTTATGAAAACGGTGACCAGCAAACCGAACATCAGGACAATGCCGATCACGAAAATTCTGATCAATGTCCGTTTGGCAAACAACATTACCCCTTCGCGGCCCTGTCAATGGTTGCGGTGGCATTGGGATGCCCAGTCATGGACGGGAAGCGGCAGGGGGCGCTTCCAGGCCGCCGTCCTTATATCATGTTTCCGCAGGGAATGGTTGCCAGGGTTTGGACGGCGCCGGATGATGGGCGCCCGTGAAATACCCCAGCGGCGCGCAACCCCCTACGGGGGGCCGAAAAGCAGTCGAGGCTCATTTAACGCGGGGTCCGACAAAAGTCAAGAAACGAAACTTTGCCTTGATTATCGATACGTTACCTGTTAGCCTTACGCCTTAATTTTAACCCCCAAAGAGTGAGAAAGACGTGAAATCGAAACGGAAATTCACATTGCGCTGGGCGCTTTTGACAGCGCTCCTGGTGCCGGTGATCGTATTGGGATTTGTTCTGATGGTGCGGTTGGAAGGCCATGCCCCGCAAGTGACGCATAACATGACAACACCATTTGTGGGTGCGCCGCGGGAAATCCTCCTGGACATCACGGATCGTGGCAGCGGTTTGCAAAGCATTCAGGTGTTCGTTTCACAAGATGGACGCGAAACCCTTCTAAAGGATGTCCAGTTCGCGGGATCCATGCTGTGGTCCGGAAGCGGGGTTGCATCCCATCAGCTATCGTTGACCCTCGACCCTCGCGCGTTGTCGCTGAAAGAGGGCGACGCGCAGATGCGCATCGAAGTTCGCGACTTCTCATGGCGCAACTGGTGGCACGGCAATCTGACGGTGGAGGACCTGCCACTCGTGGTCGACACCCGTGCCCCCCAAATTGAAGTTCTCAGCCGGTTGCATTATGTCAACCAGGGCGGCAGCGGGGTCGTGGTCTACCGGTTATCGGAGACTTGCCCCACCCACGGGATCGTGGTGGGGGACCACTTTTACCCCGGTTCCCCGGCAGGGGGCAAAGATCCCAAACGCATGATCGCTTTTTTTGCGGTGTCCTATGATCAGGGGACCGATACGGCGGTCCGTGCAACGGCTACCGATCTGGCGGGGAATCAGACCCAGATGGGATTTCACTGCCGTATCCGGGGCAAATCCTTCCGCCAGGATGTCATCAACATCTCCGCGAACTTCATCCGGGATAAGATGCTGCCGCTCCTGGTGGCCGCGGGGGGAGGGGATGCCACCGAAACCGACTTGGAAAAAATTTTTCTGGCCGTTAATCGCACCATGCGGCAGGACAACTATGAGACCCTGACCCAATTGGGACGCCAGTCCGCACCTGAAAAGTTGTGGGAAGGAGGATTTCTGCGCTTGCCCAAAGCAGCCAATCGGGCGCAGTTTGCGGATCACCGCGTTTACCGTTATAACGGCACCGAGATTGATCGCCAGGTGCATTTGGGGGCCGATTTGGCCTCTTTTGAACAGTCGCCTGTTCCGGCCGCCAACAACGGGCGGGTCGTGTTCGCGGACAAGGTGGGGATCTACGGCAACACCGTCGTTCTCGATCACGGCTTGGGGCTGTTCAGTCTTTACTCCCATCTGAGTTCCATCGGAGTGGAACCGGGGGCGCAGGTGAAGAAGGGTGCCATCATTGGTCACACCGGTGCCACCGGCCTGGCTGCCGGGGATCACCTGCATTTCGGCATGATGGTCCACGACACCTTCGTCAATCCTGTCGAATGGTGGGATGATCACTGGATCAACGACAATATCCTCACCAAATTGAAGCTGGTGGAGGATGCCGGCGGCGGGCAGAGTTAGGGCCGTCTTGATTACAGACGCCTATCCGGATCAAACCGCCGCGGTGGCGCTCGGTTTAAGGGCCACCGTTCTGAAGCATGGCCGAACACCCAACTCAGATGCGAGGGGGGGGAGGCGCCCAGGATATCTATTCGGGCGAAAGGGATGTCACATCAGCATGCGAAAACATAAGGTCAGCAAAACTTACGCGGAAATCAATCAGAAAATCAAAGCCGGCGAGGTCGTCGTCGTGACGGCCGAGGAGATGATCGATATCGTCCGTGACGAGGGCCCCGAAGAAGCGGCCCGCCATGTGGATGTCGTAACGACCGGAACTTTCGCCCCCATGTGCTCTTCCGGCGCTTTCATCAATTTCGGGCATGCCTCCCCGGGTATCAAAGCCTCCCGGGTATGGCTGAACAATGTGCCCGCCTACGGGGGCATTGCCGCCGTCGATTGCTACCTCGGGGTTACCGAACCCTGTGAAGACGATCCCCTCAATCGTGTCTATCCGGGGGAATTTCGCTATGGCGGTGGTCACGTCATCCAGGATCTGGTGGCCGGTAAATCCGTTTATTTGAAAGCCACGGGCTACGGAACCGACTGCTATCCCCGTAAGCATCTGGAAAAGGAAGTGACCCTGAAAGACTTGCCCTACGCGGCCCTGTTCAACCCGCGCAACGGCTACCAGAACTACAATTGTGCCGTCAATCTTTCCCCAAAGACCATTTACACCTATATGGGAACCCTCAAACCCCGCGCGGCCAATGCCAACTTCTGCTCGGCCGGCCAGCTGAGCCCCCTGTTCAACGACCCCTACTACAAAACCATCGGCATCGGCACCCGCATCTTTCTGGGGGGAGGAATCGGCTACGTGACCGGCGCGGGAACCCAACACAAACCTTCCGCCCAGCGCACCCGTAAAGGGGTGCCCGTCACCCCTGCCGGTACCATCAGCGTGACGGGTGATATGAAACAGATGAGTCCCAAGTGGCTTGTGGGGGCCAGCATCCAGGGCTACGGCTGTTCTCTCTCGGTGGGTCTGGGGATACCGATTCCCATTTTAAACGAAGAGATGGCGGGCTACACGGCCGTATCCGACGAGGATCTTTTTACCCCCATTGTCGATTACAGTCACGATTATCCCAACGGCACCGGTAAGACCCTGGGGCAGGCCAGCTATGCCGAATTGCGGCAGGGTACCATCGAACTGGAGGGGAAAACGGTCCAGGCCGTGCCCCTTTCCAGCATGGTGCGCGCCCGGGAAATTGCCGCGCTTTTGAAAGACTGGATCCTTAAAGGAAAGTTTTTTGTCGGGGAGCCCCAAGCCACGCTGCCGTCCAGTTGACCATCGTTTTTTGTTCCCTTGGCATGCAAGGGATGCCGGGAGCTGTGCCCACATGCCGGATGCCTATCGTGCTTTTGTCGCCTTAACCCTGCCGGAGGCATTACGGGAACACCTGCGAGACGTGCAGGCGTGCTTGTCGGACAGGGGGGTTCGGGCCCGCTGGGTGCGGCCCGCAAGCATGCATTTGACATTGAAGTTTTTGGGCCCATTGCCCTTCGACAAGGTCGCCGCGGTGATTGCGGCGCTGGATCCGGTGGCCGAGGATTACCTGCCATTGGAGCTGACGGCGGCGGGGTTGGGCGGCTTTCCCCATCCGCACCGTCCGCGCGTCTTGTGGATGGGGATCGGTGGAGATTACGAACGGCTGATAGACTTGCAGCAGGCCATCGAAGCGGCTCTTGCAGCACTGGGCTGGCCCCCGGAAAAGCGGCCCTTCCAGGGGCACTTGACGTTAGCCCGCGCCAAGGGGCGGCGTCCCATGGAAAAGCGTGTTGGTGATATTCTGATCCGGTGTGCCCCCCGGGAGGCCATGACCTTTCAGGCGGGCCGCCTGGCCCTTTTTAGCAGTCGTCTGCAACCGGAGGGCGCTGTCCACGACAAACTCAAGGAGTGGATTCTATAGAAGCCAGCACCCTAAACAGACTTTGACGGGAGCCCCTAACGCGCCCCGCTTCACATCAGGAGGATGATATGGCCATTTCACCAGATAAGGAAAAAGCGGTAAACTCGGCGATGACGCAGATTGAGCGCCAATTCGGCAAGGGCGCCATTATGCGCCTCGGCTCCCAGGAGGTGGCCCAGGTGCCGGCCGTGTCGACGGGCTCTCTGGCCTTGGACAAGGCGCTGGGGATCGGCGGATTACCCCGGGGGCGGGTGATGGAAATATACGGTCCGGAATCCAGCGGCAAGACGACTCTGGCCCTGCATGCCGTGGCGGAATTCCAACGGCTGGGCGGCATTGCCGCTTTCATTGATGCCGAGCACGCCCTGGACACCAAGTATGCCCGCAACCTGGGCGTCAACTGCGACGAACTGCTCGTCTCCCAGCCTGACACGGGGGAACAGGCCCTGGAAATTGCCGATATGCTGGTGCGCAGCGGGGCGGTGGACATCATTGTCATCGACTCGGTGGCCGCCCTGGTGCCGCGGGCGGAAATCGAAGGCGAAATGGGTGACTCCCACATGGGGCTCCAGGCGCGGCTTATGTCCCAGGCCTTGCGCAAGTTGACCGGCACCATCGGCAAGACCAAGACGGCCATCATTTTTATCAACCAGATTCGCATGAAAATCGGCATCGTTTTCGGCAACCCGGAAACGACCACCGGCGGCAATGCGCTCAAGTTCTATGCCTCCCTGCGTCTCGACATCCGGCGCACGGGGGCCATCAAGGAAGGCCAGGAAGTCATCGGCAACCGTACCCGGGTTCGGGTGGTGAAAAACAAACTGGCGCCCCCTTTCCAGGAGGCCGAATTCGATATCATCTACGGTGAGGGCATTTCCAAGACCGGCGAAATCTTGGATGTCGGCGTGGAATGCGGCCTTATCGAAAAAAGCGGTTCATGGTATTCCTACAACGGCGAGCGCATCGGACAGGGGCGCGCGAATGTCAAAAACTTTTTCGCGGCCAACGAGGATATTTATACCGAGGTCTTGAAACGCATCCGCCAGAACCTAGGCTTCGAGAAAGTACCGGAAGAAGAAGGCGAGCCGGCCAAAGAATGACTGCACCAAGCACGGGGAAATGACCGTTTCCGGGTGAAGACCAAGGAGATTGCGCTATGACGGGAAACGAAGCACGGCAGACCTTTCTGGACTTTTTTGCCAAACACCACCACCAAAAAGTACGGAGTTCTTCCCTGGTGCCGGCGGACGACCCGACGCTGCTGTTTACCAATGCCGGCATGGTCCAGTTCAAGCGCACCTTTCTGGGGGAAGAAAAGCGCAGCTACAACCGCGCCGTGACATCGCAGAAATGCGTGCGCGCCGGCGGCAAGCACAACGATTTAGAAAACGTCGGCTATACGGCACGCCATCATACCTTCTTCGAGATGCTGGGCAACTTCTCCTTCGGCGACTACTTCAAGGAGAAGGCCATCGCGTTCGCCTGGGATTTGCTCACCAACGGATACGGTCTGCCGGCGGATAAACTGTGGGTCTCGATTTATCTCGATGACGACGAGGCCCACGACCTCTGGCGCAGTCTGGTCGGGGTGCCCGAAGAACGCATCGTGCGCCTGGGGGAGAAGGACAATTTCTGGGCCATGGGCGACACGGGCCCTTGCGGGCCCTGCTCGGAGATTCATCTGGACCGGGGCGGCGCCTGCGGCCTCAACAACCCCAAGTGCGGTGTGGATTGTGATTGCGATCGCTTTCTTGAAATCTGGAACCTGGTCTTTATGCAGTTCAACCGCGATGCCTCCGGGAAAATGGACCCCCTGCCCAAACCCAGCATCGATACGGGGTTGGGCCTGGAGCGCATCGCTTCCGTCCTGCAGGATGTGGCCTCCAACTTCGATACGGACCTGATTTTCCCCATCATCAAGCGTACGGAGGAACTGGCCGGCCGGTCGGTGAACGAATCCGACGCCACCGAGGTCGCCATGAAAGTGATTGCCGACCACAGCCGGGCAGCGGCCTTCCTCATCGGCGACGGTGTTCTGCCGGCCAATGAGGGACGGGGCTATGTACTGCGGCGCATCATGCGCCGGGCCATCCGCTATGGCCGCAACATCGGTTTGAACAAGCCCTTCCTGCACGATACGGCCCGGGAAGTCATGGCCATCATGAAGCCGGCCTACCCGGAGTTGACGGAAGCCGAAACCTATATCACCAGCGTGATCGAAAATGAAGAAGTGCGCTTTTCCGAAACCCTCGATCATGGTCTGCGGGTGTTGAACGATTCCCTGGAAGAATTGCGTGCCAAGGGCGAAAGGGTGGTGCCGGGCAAGGTGATTTTCAAGCTCTACGACACCTTCGGATTCCCTGTAGATATTGTGCGTGACGTTGTGCGTGACGAAGGGCTGACGCTGGACATGGACGGATTTGATGCCGCCATGACCCGGCAGCGCGAACAGTCGCGCTCCGTGGCGGCCTTCAGCGCCACCAGCGAAGCCTATCGGACCCTTTCCGCCGAAGGCTTCAAGCCCGAATTCAAAGGCTACGACGGGTTGACGGCCGAGAGCCGCGTACTGCTGCTGGTCAGGGACGGCCACGCAGTGGAAGCGGCATCGGCCGGCGACACGGTCGAAATCGTGGCCGAAGCAACCCCCTTTTATGGTGAAGCCGGCGGGCAGACCGGCGATAGCGGAACCATCACCTCACCGGAAAGCGACCGCCTGCAGGTGGACATCCAGGAAACCATAAAGGATCCCACCGGGCTCATCATCCACAAGGGACGGGTCATCAAAGGTCGCATCGCCAAGAACGATCCGATCCGGTTGGCGGTAGACGTCCGGGCGCGTCAGGCCACCGCCCGCAACCACACCGCCACCCATATCCTGCATGCCGTCCTGCGGGAAATTCTGGGCGATCACGTCAAACAGGCCGGCTCACTGGTGGCGCCGGATCGGCTGCGGTTCGACTTCACCCATTTTTCACCCATCGAGCCGCAAACTCTGACGGCCATCGAGGTCCGCGTAAATGACCGCATCCTGCGCAACGTACCGGCCCAAACACAAGAGATGGACGCCGAGCAGGCCTTCCAATCCGGTGCTACAGCCCTGTTCGAAGAAAAATATGGTGATCGTGTGCGGGTGGTTTCCCTTGCGGATTTTAGCAAGGAATTGTGCGGCGGAACCCATGTCGCGACGGACGGGCGACATCGGACTCTTCAAGATCACAGGCGAGTCCAGCGTCGCCGCGGGGGTGCGCCGCATCGAGGCGTTGACGGGGACCGAGGCCCTGCAGCATGTCCAGGAGACGGAAGCGGCGCTTCAGGCGGCGGCCCTCCGCCTGAAGGACGCCCCCCAGAATATCGGCGAACGGATTGAACGGCTGCTCACGGAGCAAAAGGCACTGGAAAAGGAAGTCGCCCGTCTCAAGTCCGCCTTGGCCACCCGTTCGGTGGCCGAAGCGGACAGCGATGTGAAACTAGTGGATGGGGTGAAAGTTCTGGCGCGCCGTGTTGAGGTGGACAATCCCGCCGACCTGCGGGATATGGTCGACCGCTTCCGCGACAAGATGGCCTCGGGCATCGTGATCCTGGGGGCGGCCAGTGACGGTAAGGCCCTCTTGATCGTCGGGCTGACGCCGGATCTGACCGGGCGCTACCATGCCGGCAAGATCGTCAAAGCCCTGGCCGCCATCGTGGGCGGGGGCGGCGGGGGGAAACCCGACCTGGCCCAGGCCGGGGGCAGCCGGCCGGAGAAGCTGGACGAGGCCATTGCGCAAGTCCCTGAGCTGATCGCGCAAAGCTGATGGTGGAGCGTCCGGGGGCACGTCGCGGCATTGCGCCGGATGCCCGGGCGTCCCAAAGGCCGCTTTAGGGGGGCGTCACCGTCTTCAATTCGCCTGCAGTACATCCATCATGCTGAAAACGCGCCCCTGTACCCCATCCTTTATCTTCCGATCGAGATAGCGAATCGCTTTGAGCGTTCCGGCGGCATAGATCTCGCGTCCGTTGACGTTGTGTTTCAGCTGGAACAGGGCCGTGCCGTCCGGCGACGTCAGCGTGTAGGTATGCCAGCCGTGCCCGCCGAGATATTCTTCCGGGATGCGCCACTGCGCGCGCTGCACCGCGGGGTCGCGTTCTTTTTGGATCTGGTCTTCGGTGAAGGCAACCCCCATGGCATTGAAATAGCCCACCATCTCCTTGGCGGTGCCGCTGGTGTCCGCCTTGCCCTGCTGGTGGCTTTCCCGGACTTCCAGGGCATAGCCATCAAACAGGTCCGGAAAATTTTCCGCGCCATAGGCCAGCATGGCCTGCAGCCCGACGATCTGCTGGGCCATATTCGGCGCGATGACGGCTGAAACCGACGACTTGGTCACCGTGTCGTGCAGCGCCTGGCGATCGCCGCCGGTGGTTCCCATGACGAAGGGCAGGTCATGGGTACAGTAGAAGCGCGCGTTGCGGTTGACGGCGGAGGGGTGGGTAAAATCGACGCTGATAAAATCCCCGTAGCGGTCTTTGATGGTCATGATGGTTGTATCCCGCTGTCCGGGGGGCACCAATGCGATTTCATTGTCTTCTACCGCGACGCGGTCGATGTCGATTTCCGGACCGGTCAGCGAATAGGGCAGCAAGTCCATCATATCATCGTGGGCGACGCGGTTTGCAATCAGCCGGGTGACGTTTCCGGGCAGGCCGTTGACCATGACTTTGAGTGAGTTCATGGACGCCTCCTCAAGGGAATAGGGTTATCGATTCGATGGGGTTTCTGCTGTTGGCCATAGCACGGATTGGTTTGTTCTTCCAGCGTTCTAATGAATAGCCGGTGGGCCGTTGCGTTGAACTTCGTCTATTCCGAAGGCCGCAGATAGCGGGGGATGGTCTCGATGGCGATCCGTGCGAGGTTGGGGAATTCTTCGGCGCTGAAGTGTGACAGGTTGGCTTGCAGACTGCGCACCGCCGCCGGAATATAGCGCGCAAAAAAGGGTTTGCCTTTCCGTCGGGTCAGGAAGCCATAGGCGCCCAGGATCTGAAGATTGCGGGACAGCGCACAATAGCGATAGGATTCGCGGATTTCCGCCGTCGGGATGCTGCCGAGCGCCGAAAGCCGAGCGGCGAAATAGTCCAAAAGTGTCTCCCGTAGGGCCGGCGGCAGATCGACATAGGGATCGATGAGAAGGGAGGCCAGATCGTAGTGGGGCGGCCCCAGTCTTCCCCCTTGGAAATCGATCAGGTAAAAGCGCCCGTCCCGCACCATGATGTTGCGGGATTGGAAATCCCGGTGCATGAAGCCCACCGGATGGATCACATCGATTTTGTCCGCCAACCGGTGGTATTCTTCTTGTAGGTCTTCCAACGGCGCTCTGATGCCAAGAAACCCCTCCAGAAAGGCCTCGCTAAAATACCGGCACTCCTTCTCAAAAACGACATCACGGTCGTAACGGGGGGTCTGGCAGGTCCAGTTCGGATCGAATTGTTCGGCCCCCCGGAGCGACATGGTCAGCAGGATGTCCACGATCCGCCGGTAGGCGCTTTCCACGCTGCGACGCCCGGCGATGTTTTGAATATGGGTCTGCAGGTTTCGAGAGCCTAAATCTTCCATGACCACCAGACCGGCAAAGCTATCTTCATGGAAGATTTCCGGCACCGGCAGCCCCTTGCGGTGGAGGTGGCGACCGATGGCCACAAAGGCCTCCGCCTCGCAGGTTGCCGCCGTGGGTTTGATACCGTGGTCGGCAACGATCATGGTTCCCATGTCCGCCGCCACACGGTACCACTGCCGATCGGAGCCGTCGCCGGGAAGCGACTGCCAGTCAAGGTCGGCCGCCCCCCACAAGGTCTCGCTCATCACTTCACGGGCCATCGCCCGGTAGCGTTCCGGAGTGCCGAGATCCGACCAGCGCAGTTTATCGGGCAGGTAGGCCATGATCTGGCGGCCGTCGTCGATCATGGCCTGATAGGCATCGATGCTGTTGGCAAACCCGCGGCGCGGGAGATAGGCCAGAACCTCCTCATTTAGCACCTGGACGCCGGTGAAGGTCATCCGTCGGGTGTCGGGGACATCCGGGGCGTTGGGGGATGTCCGGAAACCCACCACGTGTCGGGCGGTGTCGACGATGACCGAGTTGAAGCGCGGGTCATGGCAAAGTGCCAGGCTGACCGGCCGGCCATGTCGCTTGTGAAACGTGAAGAAGGCTTGAAAATCAATATCGGTGAAAATGTCGCTGTTGACCACCAGAAGCGGCTGCGGACGCCAGATAGCGGCTGTATTGCGTATCGCCCCCCCTGTGCCGAGGATCTCGGGTTCGTAGCACGTCTCGACCAGGTCAGAATAGGGCTGGGTGCGCAGAAAGTCTTCGATCATGCCTGGCTTGTGATGGATATTGACGATGACTTTGCCGGCTCCGGCGGCCAGCAGATCTTGGATGATGATGTCCAGCAGGGGTCGCCGGTTCAGGGTAAACAGGGGTTTGGGGGTATGGTCGCTATAGGGACGCAGGCGTGTGCCGAGGCCGGCGGCCAGGACAAGCGCGATCATGGGGCGGTCTTTCCGGAAATCATCGGGCGCTCCTCACTGCAACCGCCTCAGGTAGCGTTGGATCGTTTCGGTGTAAGGACGGGCGGCTTCGTTATCCTCGATGCTTTCGATGTCGCGGCTGTTGAAAAACGCCAACGCATTCTTGAAGGTCACCCGGGAAAGCGCTTCCGGGCATTCGATCTGGCTGGCCTTCAGCATGTGGACGCCCAGGTTGGCCGCTTTTTTGGCATGCTCCTTATAGCCGATGTCGCTGCTCTTCTGCCGTCCCAGCTGCGTCAGCACGACCAGGTAAGCCTCCAGGTAGGATTTGATAAAACGGGCATACAGGCGCAGCTTGCGGAGGCCCGCCGATGTGATGTTGTAGGTGTCCGGAAGCGTTGGATGGGGTATCAAAACGGCATCATCGATGAAGGCCTTGATGCTTTTACGTACGTAGAATTCAGCGGGTTTTTCAATATCGTAGGCGAATTCGTATTTGAAGAGATCCTGCAGATAGCGGTAGTTGAGGTGCAGGTCCGTGGAGATGAACTGGAAGGCATCGTACTTGAGAATGGCCAGAGCCGTAAATGCCGCCGGGACGAAGCAGGCCACACAATTGTTTTTGTAATATTCAAGGCTGGGGCGCTTTTCGGCGCTGGTGCGGTAGCGCAGGGCTTCGTCTTGGTGGTCGTCCTTCTTGGACGCCGGTTCGATGAATTTGCGTTGGACATAAGCCTCGAATGCCTGCTCCAGGGCGTGATCCGGGGACATGATCAGGGTGTCCGCCAGTTTGTAGCCATGGAAGTGCAGGTGCTTGAGATAGGTGTCGATCACGCCGGCTACGTCGGTATAGGTATAGGCCGTGCCCTCCTGATTCAGGATGGACGCCGCCACCAGCGCGTGAGGGGTGATAATGGTAATGCGGTTGATGGCATTGATGACCCGGTGCCCGATATTCCGGCAGAAAGCGCTGGTGGCCCCCTTGTCCATTCTTTCCAGATCCAGGTGGTTGCGTCGGAGCAAGTCCTTCAGCGACATGGGATCATGGAACTCGATGTAGATCTTACCAAATCGTTTCTTGAGGACTTTGCGGGCGCGGAGGACCTGGGACAGGCTCTCGGGTTCTTTCTTACCGCCCTCCAACTCGTGCAGGTAGGCTTTTTCTTCCGGTACCTTGTCGTAACCGATAAAAATCGGGGCGAGCAGGAGATCTTCGCAAGCCCCGTTGCGGTAGGCATCCAACAGAATGGACAGCAGGCCGGTTTTGGGGGAAAGCAATTTTCCCGTACGGCTGCGCCCTCCCTCGATGAAGACTTCGATGTTGAAACCCTCCTGCAGCAGCTTGTAAACATAGGTCGCAAAGACCCGCGCATACAAGGGGGCCCCCTTGAAGGTGCGGCGCATGAAAAAGGCGCCGGCACTGCGGAAGATCGGTCCCATGGGCCAGAAAGAGAGGTTCTTGCCGGCCACGATATGGGGGCAGGGCATATTGTTGCGGTACATGAGGTATGACAGCATGAGATAATCAATATGGCTTTTGTGGCAGGGCAGCAGGATCAGCGGCCCTTTCTGGGACGCGGTTTTGAGGCGGTCCAGACCGTTCTGATCCACAATAAAGCCGTCAAACATGGTGTTGATGATCCAGGTCAGCAGCGCTTCGTAGATCTTGATGGTCCAGGGACGATAGGTGGCGGCGATCTCTTCGAAATAGTCGTCCGCCTTTTTCAATAACCGGGTGACCGGTTTGTTCTCGGCTTCGGCCTGCTGCCGGACAAAGTCCTGGAAGGCCGCCGCCGTGAGTACGCTTTCCTTGATCTCCAGACGAGATTTGAGGACCGGCCCCATAATGCTTTGGCGGTGACGGTGGATCTGCAGCAGGAGATTGCGCCGCAGGACGAGGGTCTGGTAGGCGCTGTCGCGATCACGCATATCCGGATGCGCCAGGAACGTTTGCAGATTTAGCGGTTCACTGATTTCCACGAATATCCGTCCCGGTTTCTTGATCAGGATCGCGATGCGCCGCCAGCCGCTCAAGGGCCGCTCAGGGCCGAAAAGGAAATCCCATAGGGAAGGATTGGCTTTGGCGGGGTCTTTTTTATCGATCAACAACTGGGGGATCAAATAGATCGGACGCGTTGTTTCCCTCTGGAGCTCCAGCAGGTATCGGATGGGATCCTCTTGCTGTTTGACGAAACGGCGGTGGAAGCCACGCGGCTCCACCAGGGACAGCAAGCCAGCCTGCCCGCTCCGCAGCGCTTCGGCATAATACCCACTGGCATAGGCATTGGGGAAAGTGAAATGCCGGCAAAAATAATCGAGACGGGCCAGGAGCATCCGGAATATGCGCGAGACCGGCTGGCATAGGAAGAGGGCGTAATCAAAGGCCAGGGTTGGTACGGGGTGGTGCGTATCGCGATAGCGGGTGTGGTAAAAGAGACGCTCGAACAGGCTCTTGCGCTTCGTGACATAGACCGGGATGGCGTTGTGAGGCAGCTTTTTGAGCACGGCCGCTTGGTTGGGGGCCAGGTTGATCCCACGGTAAAAGAGCTTGAGGAACCACGAAAGCAGATTTCCAGGATTTTCGGGCAGGTAGCAGGCATAATGATGATAGGTTCCCTTGAGCAGGCGCTGCATCCAACGCCGCACCCTGGCCTGGATACGTGCCCATTTTGGATTGGTCGTGGTGGTCATGCCTTGTCCTGTCCCCGAAGGCCCGCTGATCGCTCTGAGGGGGCGATGGGAGGTCGTTTCCTGATTCGCTATCGAACGATTTGGCCTACAAAACGGCTGGGCCGATGCTAAAAAAAATAAAAATTAGCAGAACCTCCGGAGGGTTGCAACGATTAAGTCAAGGTGCGGGCCGGGCCGCGATTTCCAATGGGGGCGGCAAGTCCGACACCCATCCGGCTGGCGGAGATTTGAGAAAATTTAAACTTGTGAAAAAAAAAAGGATGTGTTATCCGAAACCAGAATTTGAGAGCTCGTCAACGGAACCATTTTCTTCTGTCAGTGTATTTCGTTCGATACGAACAACCCCGTAATCGGAACCATTTTCGATGTAAGACCATTGAGTTCGGCAATCAAATGCCGTTCGGCAGTACTGATCCGGAATTTAGAACGACGAATTCAAGAAAGTTTCCGAATCTGAAATTTTTTTTTGCAAGGAGGAGAAATCCATATGAAAACGTTAGTAGGTGGGGCGGCAGCCGCTGTTCTCGGTCTTATCGGTCTCGTGGTATGGTGGGCACCTTTTTTGACGCTTCTGGCCGGCGCCATTCCTCTTGTCCTGCTCTTGGGTGGCGGTCTGGCGATTTACCTGGGATTCGACGAGTTGAAGGACAATTGGAAAAAAGACGACACGATTGGCAGTCCGGTTGGATCGGACGACGATGTGGAGAAGTACAAGCAGGAAATCGACGACCTCAAGCAGGAAATCGAAAATCTGAAAAGCGCTTAATCCTGCCCGATTAGACATCATGGAAGCCCTGGATCATCAGATCCAGGGCTTTTCTTTTCTGCTATACGGAGCGCTGTTTATTCAGGATAGAAAAGACAGTCCCGCCGATGGATGCGGAATGCTTCCAGCCCATCCTGCCAGGCCTCTTCCAGGGTATCGATGGGGGCCATGTCACTGAGGCCCAGGCGGACCTCCCGGCTGCCCAGAATAAGATCGATGGCCGACCGCTCGAATTCGTACTCGTAAGGGGCGCTCTTCCATTGAAAATCGTTGCCATGATGATGCAGGACAGCTTGGAGAAGGGTCAATGACGTCCGGTAGGGCCGGTAGCGGTCGGGTGCGGTGACATGGATTTGAAACCCGCGGCAGGCTTGGCCGGCATGCTTTCCGGAGGTGGGTTCGAACAGGCAGGGACGCAGGACCGCTCCCGGAAGACGGGGACCGCCGATGAACGCGATAATTTTTTCCGGATTGAGGAAGGGCGCGCCGCAAACCACAAACGGAAGCGCGGTGCCGCGCCCCTCAGAGATGTTGGTCCCCTCCCAGATGACCTGCCCGGGATAGACGACCGCGGTCGCCTCGGTGGGCATGTTGGGCGAAGGCGGCACCCAGGGCAGGCCGGTTTGGTGGAACCACATGGCGCGTTGCCAACCTTCCATGGGTACGACTTCCAGATCCGCCCCCCCGCCGAAACGGTCATTGAAGAGTCGGGCCAGCTCACCGATGGTCATGGCGTGACGCATGGGGATGGGGAAGCGACCGACAAACGAGGCCCATTCCGCCTCGAGCACGTTGCCTTCCATATCCCGGCCGTTGATCGGATTGGGGCGGTCGAGCACGAGCACCCGCTTCCCAGCGGCGGCGGCCGCTTCCAGGCAGTAGGAGAGCGTATAAATAAAGGTGTAGACACGCGTGCCGACATCCTGAAGATCCACCACGAGCACATCGATGGGAGCGAGCATCGGCGCCGTGGGGATCCGGGTTTCACCGTAAAGGCTGTAGACGGGCAAGCCCGTGGCGGCATCGGTCGTGTGATCCGACTCGACCATGTTGTCCTGTTTTTCGGCGTGGAAACCGTGCTGAGGGGAGTACAGGGCGCAAAGCTGCCCGGGAAACCGCTGGGCCAGCCGATCCCTGGCATGCACGTATTCCCGGTCCACGGAGGCCGGGTTGCACAACAGCCCCAGCCGGGCGCCCGCTATCCAGGGATGGCTGTCCCGTAGCAATATTTCAAGCCCTGTTCTGACGAATGACATGGGGGTTCCTTCTTCAAGGGGCGCTGCCCGCGTTTTCCGAGCACCATAGCCAACCCCGCGTGATTTTTCAATACGCGTTGCGGGGAAGCGTGGAAGCGACAAGCTCTCATCGACAGATGAAAACGTCGCTTCATGCCGGCGATCCGTTTTCTATCGCGGCGCGTCCGTCCGCGTCCAAGCCGCTTGACAATTGGCGGAATAACCAATACACAGCATTTTTGCCGAAATCGCCAGGTGAAATGCGCGGGAGGCGTGTTCTCCCAGGGCGCAAATCGATCCGGAAGAGGACCCTGTTGGACATCCGTTTGCAAGGCATTGTCGTCATCGTCGGCAACTACGGTAGCGGCAAAACCGAAATCGCGATCAATCTGGCCTTGGTTTGCCGGCAATCGCACGAAGCCGTCCGGGTGGTCGATCTGGATCTCGTCAATCCGTATTTCCGCACCCGGGAAGCCCGTGCGCTGCTGAACGCCAACGCTATCGATATCGTGCTGCCGCCGGCGCCCTATCTGTATGCCGATCTCCCGATCGTAACACCTGCGGTTTCCGGTGCCATTCGGCAGCCCGGCCCCTTGACCATTCTGGATGTGGGCGGCGACGATGCCGGCGCCACCGTCCTGGCATCGCTGGCCGACGCCTTTCGCGGGCAGGCGGTTCAGATGCTGCAAGTGATCAATCCCCATCGACCGCTGACCGATTCGGTGGCCGGCTGTTTGGCCATGCGTGCGCAGATCGAAACGGCCTCGCGGTTGACCGTGACAGGCTGGATCGGCAATGCGCACCTGATGGAGGCGACTTCCGTCGATACCATACGGGCGGGCTACCGGTTCGCGTCGGAGGTGAGCCGGGCTAGCGGCTTGCCGCTGGTCTTTGTGACGGCGCCCCGGGACCTGATGGATGAACTGGCCCAAGAAGCCTTTGACTGTCCGGTGCTGCCCATCCGGCGGCAACTGACGTTCCCATGGCAGACGGCGCAAACCCGCACAAAAACGACACCCGGCCCTTCCAGGGGGGACGGTTGATATCAAGGAGTGAATGGTATGGCCTATTTGCATCAAATCGACAACGAACGCTGCAAGGGCTGCGGCCTGTGTGTCGCCGTCTGCCCGAAGAATGTTCTCGAACTGGGGAAGGAGCTCAACGCCAAAGGCTATTTCCCGGCCTATCAGGCCCGTCCCGAAGACTGTATCTATTGCGCCATCTGTTGTGTCATGTGTCCGGATGTCGCCATCTCAATTGTCGAAACGGCGGACGAAAAGTCCGCCGGCTGAACAGCAGGAGGTAGCATGAGCAAGGTTCTCATGAAAGGCAACGAGGCGATCGGTGAAGCGGCCATCCGCGCCGGTTGTTTGAATTACTTCGCGTATCCGATCACCCCTCAATCCGAAGTGGCTGAATATCTTTCGCGCCGGATGCCGGAGGTGGGCGGCGTCTTTCTGCAAGGTGAGAGCGAAGTGGCGGTGGGCTATATGATATTCGGCGCCGCAGGGTGCGGGGCTCGGGTCTTCACGACCTCTTCGAGCCCGGGGATCAGCCTCATGAGTGAGGCCCTGAGCTATATTACCTGCGCCCAGTGCCCGGCCGTTTTCGTGAATATCATGCGCGGGGGGCCCGGCCTGGGCGGTATTCTTCCCTCCCAGGGAGACTACTTTCAAGCCACCAAAGGCGGCGGGCACGGGGATTATCGTCTTTTGGTGATGGCGCCTGCCAGCGTTCAGGAAGCTGTCGAAATGGTCATGCAAGCTTTTCCACTGGCCGAGAAATATCGCAACCCCGTCATGATTCTGGGGGACGGCCTCATTGGCCAGATGATGGAACCGGTCGAGTTTCCCGAAGACCTGGTTTGCGAACCCTCCAACAAGGATGACTGGGCCACCAACGGGATGGATCACCGTTCCCGCGAAACGCCCAATCTTGTCAAATCCCTCTTTCTGGATCCGGTCCAGCTCAACAACCACAACCTGCTGTTGAAGGAAAAATACGAGCGGATGAAACGAGAAGAGGTGCGCTACGAAGCCTACAATTGCGAGGGGGATTATCGTGCCCTGATCGTCAGCTACGGCACCATGAGTCGCGTGTGCCGCACCGCCATCGATTTGATGAAGGAAACGGGGCTGGAAATTGCCATGATTCGTCCTCAAACGCTTTTCCCCTTCCCCGAAGCCGCTATCCGCGAGGCCGCCGGCAAGGAACGCTGCCAGGTGGCCATCAGTATTGAAATGAGCATGGGCCAGATGGTGGAAGACGTGGAGCGCAGTGTCCGGGGGCAGTGCCCGGTGGAATGGTATGGCAAATGTGGCGGCGAGGTGCCGACGCCCGAGGAAATCATGGATGTTGTGCGCGGCATGCTGGACGCCTGATAGCGGTGGCCGGATAGCGCCTGTCGCACCAAGGAATTGCTGATCGAGGAGTTCTTAACATGGGAAAAACATTTACCCGGCCGGAAGCGCTGACGGATCAACACACCCACTACTGCCCGGGATGTACACACGGCGTGATCCATCGGCTGGTGGCGGAAGTGATCGACGAGCTGGGAATCCGGGGACGTACGGTCGGCATCGCTCCGGTGGGATGTGCGGTGCTGGCCTACAATTACTTCAATCTCGATTTCCAGGAGGCGGCCCACGGCCGCGCGCCGGCCATGGCCACGGGCATCAAACGGGTGCGGCCCGATCTGATGGTCTTCACCTATCAGGGCGACGGCGATCTGGCCAGCATCGGTATGGGGGAAATCGTTCACGCCGCCAACCGGGGGGAAAAATTTACCACGATTTTTGTGAATAATGCGGTTTACGGTATGACCGGAGGGCAGATGGCACCCACCACCATGCCGAATCAGCGCACCACCACATCGCCGTTCGGTCGTGACGTGCAGGTCGTGGGCATGCCCATTAAAATGGCCGAACTGCTGGCCGCGTTGCAAACTCCCGCCTACATCACCCGGCAATCCGTCATCAAACCCAAATATATCAACCGGGCCAAGAAGGCGATCCACAAGGCGTTTTCCTATCAGTTGGAGGGGCGCTGTTTCAGCTTCGTGGAGCTGGTCAGTACCTGCCCCACCAATTGGGGGATGACGCCGCTGGATGCCGTCGAATGGACGGAGAAGACCCTGCTGCCCTACTATCGGCTGGGGGATTGCAAGACACCTGAAGCGCGCGAGGAGGCCTAATGCAAAGTGAAGTGATGTTTGCCGGATTCGGCGGCCAGGGGATTCTGCTGAGCGCCAAAATTCTCGCGTACACCGCCATGGAAGCCGGCTCTGAAGTGGTCTGGATCCCTTCCTACGGCCCGGAAATGCGCGGCGGTACGGCCTATTGCATGGTCATCATAAGTGACCGGCCCATCGGATCGCCCATCGTCAAGAACCCCGGGCATCTGGTGGCCATGAACCGTCCCTCGCTGGAAAAATTCGCGCCGGTGGTCAAGCCCGGCGGGGTCATCATGATCAATAGCTCCCTGATCCCCATTCGCTCGGAACGCACGGATGTGGACGAAATCGCCATCCCGGTCAACGACATTGCTATCGAAGCCGGAAGCATCCGCTCGGCCAACATCGTGGCGCTGGCGGCGTTTGTGGCCCGCAGCGGGCTGGTTCCGATGGAAGCCCTGCGGGAATCCGTCAAGAAAGAGTTTGCCCGCAAGGCGAAGTTGATTCCCCTGAATATGGATGCCATGGACAGGGGCGTGGAGGCGGCCAGGGCGGTCTAACGCCGCGTCGCAAACAACTTTGCCATGAACGGGAATCTGGCGATCGGTGGCAGCGCTTGTCACCGATCGCCTTTTGGTTCGAAACCCCCGCGCCATCATTGTGGCCTAAAGCCAGAAGGCAATCCTCGCGGAAAAAAGAGGTGAAGCACCGCCATGACCATTCGTGTGCCGGAAAATATTCGCGCAATCAAACCCTATGTGCCGGGCAAGCCCATCGAAGAGCTGGAACGGGAGTTGGGGATTGCCAAGTCCATCAAACTGGCGTCCAACGAGAACCCCTTGGGGCCATCGCCCATGGCCATAGACGCCATAAGGGATACCCAGAGCCAGTTGCACCGCTATCCGGACGGATCGGGTCACGCCCTTGTCCAGGCCCTGGCCCACCATCTGGACTGCCCGGCGGACGCAATTGTGATCGGCAACGGATCCGACGATATCATTGCCCTGCTGGCCCATACCCTGCTGCGTCCCGGTGAGCGGGCGGTCATGCCCCGGCCCTCGTTTCTGATGTATGAAATCGCGGTCCGTACGGTAGGCGCCGAACCGGTCTTTGTTCCACTGCAGGGGCTTTCCGTCGATCTGGACGGCATGCTCCGGGCCGTGGATGCCAGAACCCGGCTGCTATTTTTGTGCAATCCCAACAATCCTACCGGGACGATCATTGCCAGCACGGATTTCGCACGTTTCATCGACGTGCTGCCCCCCGAGGTGGTGGTGGTGGTGGACGAAGCCTATATCGAGTTCGTACGCGACCCCGGTTGCCTGCAGAGCTGTTCCTATTGGGGCGGCGGCCGCCCGGTCGTTACGCTGCGCACGTTTTCCAAGCTCTACGGACTCGCCGGCCTGCGGGTGGGCTACGGGGTCATGCCGATGGAATTGGCGGGTTATCTGAATCGCATTCGACAACCGTTCAATGTGAATTCGCTGGCCCAGGTCGCCGCCCGGGCGGCCCTGCAAGATCGGGATTTTGTCAAGCGAACGCTAAACGTGGTGCATGATGGCCTGGACTTCCTGTTCCAGGCCCTGACGGAAATGGGCGTGCGGTTTTTCCCAACGCAGTCGAATTTCTTCCTGATCGATGTGGAACAGGATGCGGAAGCGCTTTTCCAGGCGCTGTTGCGCCAGGGGGTTATCGTACGATCCATGAAAGGCTACGGATATCCCCGCTATATCCGTGTCAATGTGGGCACGGCGGAGGAAAACGAACGTTTCCTCAAGGCGCTCGGGCAAGCTTTGGGCCGCTGATGGGGACGGGATCCGCCCGCGTCGATCAATGGCTTCAAGCGGGATGAGGACGGACAGGATGCAAAACATGGTCATCACCATCGACGGTCCGGCCGGAGCCGGCAAAACCACGGTCAGCCGCGGACTGGCCGATCGATTGGGCTACCGCTACATCGATACCGGCGCGCTGTATCGAGGCGTGGCACTCGCGACCCGGCGCGCCGGCGTCGCCCCGGACGACGATGAGGGGTTGCAAGCCCTTTGCCAAGGGCTGCGCCTGGTGTTTGTCCGCAACACATCAGGATGCCGCCTGTATAATGGAGAAGAGGATATCGAAGACCAGATTCGAACGCCGGAGATTTCCATGCTGGCTTCGGCTGTTTCGGCCCGACCCGTTGTACGCCGTTTTCTTCTTGAGGTGCAGCGGCAGTTCGCCCGTGAGAAGGGCGCGGTTTTCGAAGGACGGGATATGGGCACCGTGGTATTTCCGGATGCCGAGGTAAAATTTTTCCTTGACGCCCCCCTGGCGATTCGGGCTCGCCGACGGCATGCCGAACTCGTCGGGCGTTCCGACCAGACGCTGGAAGATGTCTTGAAGGATATGGCACGGCGCGACCACGACGACCAGACGCGAGCGGTGGCCCCCCTCCGACCGGCCGAGGATGCGATTATCATCGATTCCGCCGACCTGTCCCCGCAGAAGGTCGTCGATCGTATGCTCGAAGCCATTGGGGCGTGCCAAGCCGGTTGAAAGGGGCGCAAGCCGATTTTGCAGCACTAATTTTGCTGTTGTAATTATAGAGGCATTCTGATAAATAGCTATGGTTATGCCAACCGAAACAGGTTGCAGCACAAAAAATCGGCTAAGGGGGAAATTACTTTTAAATGGAAAATTTAGCAGAAAACAAAGCAAACGAAGACAACCAGCCATCCGCTAGAACCGACGAGAAGATCGATAACACCGACGAGCAAATCGCTAGCACCGACGAGCAGGTCATGAGCGACCAGGAAGACGCCGAGGGCGAAAGCATGGAAGAGCTCATGAGCCTCTACGAGGAAAGCTTCAAGCGTTTCGCTGAGGGTGAGGTGGTCAAGGGTCGCATTATCTCGGTCGACAAGGATCATGTCCTGGTGGATATCGGCTACAAATCCGAAGGCCAGATCCGGATCCATGAATTTCGTGACGAGACGGGCGAAATCAAGGCGGAAATCGGGGATGAAGTCGAAGTGATGGTGGAGTGGTGGGACGATGAAGAAGAACGGGTCGTCCTCTCTAAGGAAAAAGCCGCCAACGTGAAGGTCTGGGAAGAAATCAAGCGAGTGTACGACGCGGACGAGACCATCGAGGGGACCATTCAGTCGCGGGTCAAGGGCGGCTTTTCGGTGGATATCGGCGTGCAGGCCTTCCTGCCCGGCTCCCAGGCCGATCTGCGGCCCATCCGCAACCTGGATGATTTGGTGGGCAAGACGTTTGCCTTTAAAATATTGA
The DNA here is from genome assembly GCA_963730675.1 of uncultured delta proteobacterium. Taxonomy (GTDB): domain Bacteria; phylum Desulfobacterota; class Desulfobacteria; order Desulfobacterales; family UBA5852; genus JABZFP01. Next base: position 43,113 of record CAVSSY010000011.1, read on the forward strand.
AATACAACCGTAAACGCAGCAATATCGTGCTGTCCCGCCGGGTGATCCTGGAAAAGGAACGGGAAGAAAAGCGTACCGCCACGCTATCGTCTATCCACGAAGGCAAGGTGGTCCCCGGAACGGTCAAAAATATCACCGAATACGGCGTATTCGTCGATTTGGGCGGTGTAGACGGGTTGCTGCATATTACCGATATTTCCTGGGGACGTGTCAAGCATCCCTCTGAATTGTTCGGTATCGGCGATGAAATAACGGTCAAAATTCTCAATCTCGACCTGGAAAAGGAACGGGTCTCCCTGGGCATGAAACAGCTCACCGAAGACCCCTGGACCCAGGCTTCCGGTCGTTATCCGGTGGGCACGCATGTGAAGGGAAAGGTTGTCAGCCTGACCGATTACGGCGCCTTCGTCGAGTTGGAGGAAGGCATCGAAGGGTTGATCCACGTTTCGGAAATGTCCTGGACCCGCAAGGTTCGCCATCCCTCCAAGGTGGTCTCGGTGGGCGAAGAAGTCGATGCGATCGTGCTCGACATCAAACCTGACAGCCGGCGGATTTCCCTGGGCATGAAACAGGTCAAGCCGAATCCCTGGGATCTTATCGCCGAGAAATATCCCGTGGGGACGACCATCGAAGGCAAAATCAAAAATATCACCGATTTCGGTCTTTTCATCGGCATCGACGAAGGCATCGACGGGCTGGTTCATATTTCCGATATCTCCTGGACCAAGCGGATCAAACATCCCTCCGAGGTCTATAAGAAGGGGGACGTGGTCCAGGCCATCGTGCTCGATATCGAAAAGGACAACGAACGCTTCTCCCTCGGGATCAAGCAGCTCCAGCAGGATCCCTGGAAGACGGTCGCCGAGCGCTATGAAGTCGGCAAGGAGATTACCGGCACCATCACCAACCTCACTGATTTCGGGATTTTTATCGAACTCGAAGAAGGCATCGAGGGGTTGGTGCACGTTTCCGAGATCAGCAAGGAAAAGATCAAGACGCCGGTTGGGATGTACAATATCGGCGACGTCATCGCCGCTCGTGTGATGAATATCAACAGTGACGAACGGCGGATCGGGCTGTCCATCAAACGTCTTGAAATGGAAGACGAACAGTCGATTCTGAGCGAATACGTGAACAGCATGAAGCCGGCCACGTCCACCTTCGGTGAAATTCTGCGCGAAAACCTGCAGGAAAAATTCAACGAAGTCGACCAGGACCAGGATCAGGATCAGGACCAGGACGAGGCCGCGCCGGACGCAAGTGAAGATAAATAGAAAACTGTTTACGGGTGCCTGCATAGCGATGCGGGCACCCGGATCAACCACCCCGTTTTTACCCGACCGATCGATCCGCCCCTAACGAGGGTTGAACACCTATGTTCTCTCGCAGGCATCCACTTCTTTTTGCATTTTTGGTCTTCAGCGCGCTGACGTCAGCGACCCTGATCCTTCTTTCCCTGATCGTTGCCATGGGCATGCGTGGATCGGACCTGGCCGGTCTGAACATGGGTAGCGGCGAAAAAGTGGGCGTGATCGACATCACCGGTGTGATCGCCGACTCACGGGATATTTTGGAGCAGCTCAAACGCTTTCGCGAGGATGAGGATATCAAGGCCATCGTCATTCGCGTCGATTCCCCGGGAGGGTGTCGTCGGACCTTCCCAGGAGATTTACCGGGAAGTCGTCCGCACCCGGTCAACCAAGAAGGTGATTGCCTCCATGGGGGCCGTGGCGGCATCGGGGGGCTATTATGTGATTGCCGGGGCGGACGGTATCGTGGCTAATCCGGGAACGATCACGGGCAGCATCGGTGTGATCATGGAATACACTAATTTTCAGGAACTTTTCCAGAAAATCGGATTGACCCCGGTGGTGATCAAAAGCGGCAAGTTTAAGGATGCCGGCTCCCCGGTGCGGAAAATGACCCCGGAAGAAGAGCGGATTCTTAAAGATTTTGTCGACCGTTTGCACCAGCAGTTTGTCGCGGCCATTGCCGAAGGCCGTCAGATGGACCTCGCGACGGTGCAAAAGCTGGCCGACGGCCGTATCTACACCGGCGCGGACGCCAAGGAGATCGGGCTGGTAGACCGCATCGGCAATCTGGAAGACGCCATCGATTGGGCCGGAGAACTGGCCGGCATCGAAGGCGACATCACCCCGGTTTATCCGCCTCCGAAAAAGCTATCGGTAATGCGTCTCCTTACAGAATCCCTTTTGGGGGACCTGATCGGCCGTGTGACCCACCAGGCGATGACCGCCGAATACCGCTACACCCCCTCCCATCCCTAACGCCCGCACAGCGGGCGGCAGGAATCGCTCTACTTTCTATCCGAAGCTGCTGACATCGCCGGCACCCCGTCGGATCACGACCGGATCGTCGTCGATGAGTGAGATTACGCTGGAAGGCTGGCCCGGCACCGGACCGCTGTCGATGACAGCGTCGATGCGGGATCCGAAGTGATCTTGAATGAGGGAAGGGTCATCGAAGACCGTGCCGTCGCTCATGGTGGCGCTGGTGGTCAGAATGGGATTACCCAGTTCCCCCACCAATGCCAGGCAGAGGGCATGCTCCGGCACCCGGATGCCGGCGGTCTTGCGGGGGGTGAGCATCATCTTGGGGACTTCGCGGGAGCCTTCCAGGACAAAGGTATAGGGGCCGGGCAACAGACGCCGCATGGTTTTGTAGGCGTAATTGGAAACCTTGGCATAGCGGCTGATGTTTTTAAGATCCGAACACATGAAGCTGAAGGGCTTCTTTTTGTCCCGCTGCTTGATCTGGTAGATTTTTTCGATGGCTTTCTTGTTCATGATGTCGCAGCCGATGCCATAAACGGTGTCGGTGGCGTAGGCCACGATACCGCCCTGCCGGAGAATGGCCACCACTTGTGCGACCAGGCGCTGCTGGGGATTGTCGGGATTGATTTTGAGGAGCATGAACGATCTCCACTGGGGCGCTGCCATGCCGTAGGGGCGGGTTGAAAAACGCCCGGACGGATTTAAGCTTCAAGGAAAATGCAATAATTCGGGCCGGTTTCAGAAAGCACTCCTTATATCGGGCCATGGGGGATGTCAAGGCGCCAAATAAAAGATTGCTAAAGGCCCGCCCTTCTGTTAAGGGAGCAGTTCAAATTTCCGGTCCGCACGGTGGCCCCTGCGCCCTGCACCAGGATGACAGAGGACCGTCCCCTTGGGTTACAGCGAATCCAACGAAAGTGCCTTATCTGCGTATGCCGGGCACTTTTTCCATTTGACGCAACAGCAATCATCACCGGAGGAACCATGATCAAAATGCCCCCCGAAGAGGCTTTTTCATTCGACGATGTCCTTTTGCTTCCCAACTATTCGGATATCGTTCCCAAAGACGTCCAGGTGACCACGCGCCTGACGCGCAATTTGACGCTCAATATTCCCCTGGTCAGTGCCGCCATGGATACCGTTACCGAGGCGGATGTCGCCATCTGTATGGCCCGGGAAGGCGGCATCGGAATTGTGCATCGCAATATGAGCATCGAAAGTGAAGCGCGGGAAGTGGACAAGGTTAAAAAGTCGGAAAGCGGGATGATCGTCGACCCGGTGACCATCGGGCCGGAGCGGCCGGTGGCGGATGTCCTGGCGGTCATGGAGCGCTACCGGATATCCGGCGTTCCCGTGACCGACGGCGACCGCCTGGTGGGCATCGTCACCAACCGGGATCTGCGTTTTGAGACCAATCTGGATCGCCCGGTATCCGAAGTCATGACCAAGGATAAGCTCGTAACGGTGTCCGAAGGGATCAGCCTGGAAGAATCCAAAAAACTATTGCATGAGCATCGCATTGAAAAACTGCTGGTGGTGGACAAGGACGGTCGCCTGGCCGGCATGATCACCATCAAGGACATCGAAAAAATCAAGAAATACCCCAATGCCTGCAAAGACAGTCTGGGCCGGTTGCGGGTCGGGGCGGCGGTGGGCGTGGGCCCCGATATGGAGGCCCGGGCCGAAGCCCTGCTGAAGGCCGGCGCCGATGTCATCGTCATCGATACGTCCCATGGACATTCCCAGAACGTGATCGACGCGGTGATCAAGCTGAAGAGCACCTTTCCCGACATCGAGCTGATTGCCGGCAATGTCGGAACGGCCAAAGGGGCGGAAGATCTGATCAAAGCCGGGGTCGACGGCGTGAAAGTCGGCATCGGGCCGGGTTCCATCTGCACGACCCGCATCGTGGCCGGCATCGGCATCCCCCAGGTGACGGCGATTTTCAATTGCCGGGCGGTGGCTGCCAAATCCGGCATACCGCTGATTGCCGACGGCGGCGTCAAATATTCAGGCGACATCCCCAAGGCCATCGGCGCCGGGGCCCATTCCATCATGATCGGCGGTCTCTTCGCCGGTACCGAAGAGAGCCCGGGCGAGACCATTCTTTTCCAGGGACGCAGCTATAAGGTCTACCGGGGGATGGGGTCCCTCGAGGCCATGAAAAAGGGCAGCAAGGACCGCTATTACCAGACCGACGATGAAGCCCCGGACAAACTGGTGCCGGAAGGCATCGTGGGCCGGGTCCCATACCGTGGTGCGCTTTCGGGCAATATCCACCAGTTGATCGGCGGCTTGAAAGCCGGCATGGGTTACGTGGGCTGCCGCACATTGGACGAACTGCGGGAGAAAGCGCGCTTCATCCGGATTTCCGCGGCCGGCTTGCGGGAAAGCCATGTCCATGACGTCATCATCACCAAAGAAGCTCCGAATTACAGGGTCGAGTAGGAAGCCTTTCGCCTGCAATCTTCAGAGAGTCAGCCCGAATGACGGATACTGTTGTAAAGAGCCCTTTTGTGCACCTGCATGTCCACACCCAGTACAGCCTGCTCGACGGCGCGATCCGCATCGATCCGCTGCTCCAGCAGGCCAAGGCCTACGGAATGGAGGCCGTGTCCATCACCGACCACGGCACCATGTTCGGGGCGCTGGAGTTTTACACCAAGGCCACCAAGGCCGGCCTGCGGCCTATCATTGGCTGCGAAATCTATGTGGCCCCCCGCACCTTGCAGGACAAGACGCCACAGGATGCGAAGGGGCTGACCCATCTTGTTTTGCTGGCGGAAAATCAGGAAGGCTACCGCAATCTCTGCCGGCTGGCCTCCATCGCCCAGATGGAAGGCTTCTATTACCGGCCGCGCATCGACAAACACCTGCTGGCGGAGCACCACAAGGGCCTCATTGCGCTGTCCGCTTGCCTGCATGGCGAAATCCCGACGCATATCAAGAAGGGCCGCATCGAGAAGGCGGAAACCGCTGCCCGATGGTACCAGCAGCTTTTCGGCGAGGGGAATTTCTACCTGGAGGTCCAGAACAACGGGATCGACATTCAGGAAACGGTCAACCGTGCCCTGCGGGACATGAGTGCCAAGCTGTCCATCCCTCTGGTGGCGAGCAATGACTGCCATTACTTGAAAAAGGAGGATGTGCGCGCCCACGACGTGCTGCTGTGCATTCAGACCGGCAAAACCGTCCATGAAGGCAACCGCTTCCGCTTCAGCACGGATCAGCTATATTTCAAATCGCCGGAGGAAATGAGGGCTTCCTTCCAGGATTATCCCGGCGCCATCGACAACTCGCTTGCCATTGCACGCCGCTGTGCCTACGAGTTTGATTTTTCCTACCATTTCCCAACGTTCCCCGCGCCTGAGAATGTCGACACACAAGACCTGTTTGAAGAGACGGTCCGCGGTGGCTACCGCCGGCGAATGGAAAAAATCAAGGAGAAACAGCCGGATGTCGACCAGGCGCTCTACGACAAGCGGCTGGACTACGAAATTTCCGTCATCAAGGAAATGGGGTTTGCCGCCTACTTTCTGATCGTGGCCGACTTCATCCGCTACGCCAAGGAAAACGGTGTTCCGGTGGGCCCGGGGCGCGGGTCGGCGGCCGGCAGCATGGTGGCCTATGCCATGGGAATTACCGACTTGGATCCCATCGAGCACGGGCTGATTTTCGAGCGGTTTTTAAATCCGGCCCGCATCAGCATGCCGGATATCGACGTGGACTTCTGCATCAACGGCCGGGACAAGGTCTACAAATATGTGGTGGAGCAATACGGCGGCGGGGATTACGTGGCCCAGATCATTACTTACGGAAAGCTCAAAACCCGGGCCGTTATCCGGGATGTGGGCCGGGCCCTGGACATCCCGTTGCGGGAAGTGGACGCCATCGCCAAAATGGTGCCGGACGTTCTCAATATCAGCCTCGAAGATGCCATCGCCCAGGAGCCCAAATTCAACGAATTGGCCGCCTCCCGTCCGGAAATAGACGAATTGCTTAAAATCTGCCGGGTTCTGGAGGGCCTGCCGCGCCATGCCTCCACCCATGCCGCCGGCGTGGTGATCGGCGATAAACCCCTGGTGGAATACCTGCCCCTCTACCGCGGTAAGAAGGGCGAGGTGGTGACCCAGTTCGACATGAAACATGTCGAGAAAGCGGGTCTGGTCAAGTTCGATTTCCTGGGTCTGCGCAACCTGACGGTCATCGAAAAGACCCTGTCGCTCCTGGCCGACCAGGGCCGGCCGGTACCCGATATGGTCAACCTGGATCTGGACGATCGGCCGAGCTACACCCTTTTGTGCAGCGGTGACACCACCGGCGTCTTCCAGTTGGAAAGCTCCGGCATGAAAGACCTGCTGGTGCGTTTGAAGCCGGCTTCCTTTGCCGACATTACCGCTTTGGTGGCCCTCTACCGCCCCGGCCCGCTGGACAGCGGCATGGTGGATGACTTCGTGGAGTGCAAACACGGGCGCAAACCCGTGGTGTATCTCGTGCCGGAACTCGAACCGATTCTCAAGGAAACCTACGGCGTCATCCTCTACCAGGAACAGGTCATGAAAATCGCCGCCGAACTGGCCAATTATTCCATGGCCAAGGCGGACGACCTGCGCAAGGCCATGGGCAAGAAAATTGCCGAGAAAATGGCCGAGCACCGGGATACTTTCATGGCAGGCGCCCTGGAAAACAAGATCCCGGAGGACAAAGCCAAAACCATTTTCGATCTCATGGAGAAATTCGGCGGCTACGGGTTCAACAAATCCCACAGCGCCGCCTACGCCCTGATCGCCTACCAGACCGCCTATCTCAAGGCCCACTATACGGTCGAATTCCTGGCGGCCCTGCTGACCAGTGAAATGCATTCCACGGACGGTGTCGTCAAATATATGGCCGAGTGCCGCAGCCATGGGGTCGAAATCCTGCCGCCGGACGTCAACCACAGCGGGACGTCCTTCGAGGTCAACGACGGCAAGATCCGCTACGGTCTGGTGGCGGTCAAAAACGTCGGCGAGGCCGCCATCGAGGCCATCGTGGCGGAAAGAGAGGCAGGGGGGGCCTTCACCTCGTTAATGGATTTTTGTGCCCGGGTGGATTTGCGCAAGGTCAATAAACGCGTGGTGGAAAGCCTGATCACATGCGGCGCTTTCGACAGTCTGGGGCACCACCGCTCCCAGATGATGGCCGTCCTGGAAGATGCGCTCGATTATGGCCAGCGGGTACAGCGCGAGAAGGCCGATCCCCAGATGGGACTCTTCGGAACCCATGAAACGTCCGCCCCGGAAATCAATGCGCCCGGCCTGCCCGACATCACGGAATGGGAGCCGCGGCAGGCCCTGACCCTGGAAAAGGAGGCCCTCGGGTTTTATCTGAGCGGCCATCCGTTGAATCGCCAGGAAGACATGATCGCCAAATTCACCAATGCCAATGCGGTCAGTATTCGCGAAATTGCCGATAAAGCGGCGGTTCGCATCGGAGGCCTGATCAGCGGGATCCGGACCCTGCGCACCAAACGCGGTGACCTGATGGCCTTCGTTCAGTTGGAAGATCTCCAGGGAACGATGGAAGTTATCGTGTTCCCCGATGCCTATGCCGATTATGAAGCGCTTCTCGTGGTGGATACGCCGGTCTTCGTCCAGGGCCAGGCCCAAAAGGAGGAAAATGCGGTACGGGTCGTGGCGGAAGAGATCGTCGACATGGAACATGCCGAGGAGGTCTGGACCGCCAGTGTCCACATCACGCTGGACATGGCCCGCGCCAGCCGTGAGTTGCTGCCGGAGTTGCAGCATCTTCTGGCGCGTCACCCGGGAACCTGCCGGACTTTCCTGCATCTCGTGGACGAAAATCGAACCGAGACGGTCATTGCCGCTGATGACGCCCTGCGGCTGAAAGCCGGTGCCCGCCTTAACCGCGACATCAACAGCCTCCTGGGCTATGCGGCGGTTGAAACCCGCTGCGTCCCGGCCACCCTGGCCGCCAACGGAAACAGCCGACCATGGCGGGGGGGCAAACGGGCCGGCTAAGGGGCCCTATTCACAAATGCGATGACATTCGGCCGCCCATATCATTCTCCGACGGCGGTGCGCTAACACGGAATATTCCGAATATTTCTCGTTTTCGTGCTCTTTCAGCCGGGCGTGAGGCTTTCACGACGTCACTGTTCCTACGAACAGGGCCACTAAGCTTCCCCTCATCGGGAGGAGGGGTCCCACTTTTTTTGCCCATCTTCACGCTTCAGCTCTTCGATCAATTCCAGCATCGTGGCCTCTTCCTGAATTTCATAGCGGGCGGGCCCGTCGTCATATGATGGACGGCTCGCAGCAGACACCGGCATTTCCCCGGGATCCGCTGCCTTCGGCCTGGGGTGCAACAGGGCCGACAGATAAGGAATTTCCGGCGTCTTCTCCGGAGAGGGTCGGAAAGTCTCCTGGGGTGAGACGAAGCGGGCCTGACGGGCAAGGAAATGGGCGTAATAGTTTTCCATCGTGAACATGCCCTCCCGGCTGCCGGTTTGCATGGCTGTTTCGATTTGGTTCAGGCGGTTGTCGCGCACCATGGTCCTGACAGCCGGCGTGCCGCGCAGAATGGACAGCAGGGGGACCCGGAAGCCGTGGGCGTCGAGGTGGATCAATTTCTGGATCAGCAGCAGCGTAATACTTGAGGCCAGTTGGCTGCGCACCAGATCCTGCATATCGGCGGGAAAGGAATTGCACAGCCGATAGATGGCATCCTCGGAATTGGTGGCGTGGAGTGAGGCGATGACCAGGTGGCCGGCTTCCACGGCATTGACGGTCAAGCGGATGGTTTCCGGATCCCGCAGTTCGCCGACGACAATCAGATCCGGTGCTTCCCGCAGCACATCCTGCAGTCCCTGACTATAGCTGGGGAAATGCGTTCCCAATTCCCGCTGTTCGATAAAGGATTTTTTGGACCGGTAGCGGTATTCCACAGGCGCTTCCAGGGTGATGATATGGAGGTTCTGGGTGCGGTTGATTTCTTCCACCATGGCTGCAATGGTCGTGGATTTGCCGGTCCCGGCGGCACCGCCCACCAGAAGCAGCCCGGTCTTGAGCCGGCAGTAGTCGATGAGCGAGGGATGCAAATTGAGTTTGGCCAATTCCGGAGGGTGGCCGGGTAGGAGGCGCACCGCCAGGCTGAGCCCGCGCAGGGTATTGAAAATATTGACCCGGATCCGCACCTGGCCGATGCTGCGGGCAATGTCCACCGACAATTGCTGACGAAGCATGTCCATTTCCCGCGGGCTCAGCAGCCGCTGGACCAGTAGGTCCAGCTCCCGATGTTCCCACAGCAAGCTCTTATCAAATTGCAGGCTTCCATTGCGTCTGAAAACCAGCGGATGCCCTCCGGTCAGGTGAATGTCGGAGTAGCCTTCAGCAACTCCTTGTCGAATGATCTTGCCGAATCGCTCCATCACGCTGTCATATGTCCCTTGTGTTTGTCTTCGGGCGGGCATTTGCCCCCGAGAGCTTCATCGCAGCAGCGGGTCCCGTCCCTTGAGCCGCACGGCGAAGTCGTCGAAATAGACGGTGGACGCATCCGCCGGTCCCAAGCCCATGGCGTGCAGGCCCAGCTCGGCCGGCCAGCCGTTCACATCGGCACTGTAGCCTTCGGTGGTAAACGCGTCGGTCAGAATAACGGCTTCCGATTCCCATTCGATGGCCCGGCCGGTCTTTTCGATCCGGAATCCCATGACCGGGGAGGGGGAGCTGCTGACGAAGGTCCAGTCGATTTGGGTAACGCTGCCGCCCAGCAGGCTGAAATTGTCGTTCGTGGCGCGGAAGTTCGTGCGGTCGAAGACCGGCCAGTTGATAAAGGAACTTAACGGTGCCAGGCGTTGATTCGGTCCCCGCCGGTTGTCCAGCATGAAGTCGGGTGCGGCCCCGCTGCGGCTGCCCCCGCCATTGCATAAATAGGGTGTGGAAACGAAGACTTTGATGGCGTTCACGCGTTCCCCGGCACTGAAGACGCCACCAGCTTCGCTTGGGCGAACGGCTCGTTCATCCAGGCGCACCAGGAGCGTCAACCAGGATTGGAAATACTGCGTGTTGCCCTGCAGCAAACAATAGTCAAACGGCAGTTCGGCATAGGCCAGGACTTCCCGCTCCTCCGGCCACAGGGTCAGGGTCGGACCGGAGGGCGGAATCCAATATTCCCACAGGGAGGTAATCAGACCATCGCCGTTTCTGTCCCGCTGTGCCCAGAGAATGATATAGGGGGTGAGGGCGTCGTCCACCGGGATCAACCGATCCGGTAAGGTGTTGCCGTGCCGCCCTCTGACAATCGACAGCCCCAGCAGATTGCCGCCATTGGCCGGGGTGTCATCCAGGCGCAGGGAAAGCCCGCTCAGGTAGTCGGTCGCGTTGGGGATGACCGCCGTCTTGACCTGGAGGTCGTAACTCAAACTGTTTAGGTCGTGGGGGGTCCCGTCATAGACGGTGGCGGTCCAGTAGTCGAAAAAGGGGATCGCATTCCCCCCGTTGGCGGTCCGCCAGTCGAAAGCCCCGAAGACACGGGGTTGCGACAATTCGAGGGGCAGCGTTACGGTGTCATCGGTTACGCCGGCGCCGATCAGGACGGCACGGGCATCCTCCAGAGCGCCCACCACCGCGGACCAGTAGCGGACATAGAAATCGTTCCTGAACCATTCCAGGGAGAAGGGAGCGGAGCCGTTGCGCCGGCTTTCATAATCATCGCGGATGACGGCGGCATCCGCGATGGCGCTTTGAAGCGAAACCGCGCTGCCGGCCCCCGGCAAGGCGAAGGATTCCCCGGTCGTTTGCATGGCGCTGTTCCCGTCGACAACGGCCGTTTCAAGGTTTCCGGGGGAGAGGACGTCGGGACGCCAATTGTCCGTATTCTCCATGGTATCGATCCAGTCCGGTGTTCCGCCTGATCCGCGCGCCACCAGCCGATAGCGGGTCTCGCCGAACGGTCCGGCGACGATTCCGGTGGACGTCAAACGTTCCGGAAGGCCTTGTACATCCAGTATGAACCGGTCGCCGTTGGCGAGACGATAGGTTTGCGGCAAATCCGGCTTGACCGGTTGGGCGTCGTAATAGGTCAGCCCCGAATAGGCCAGATAGTAGGCTCTCTGTTGGCTGGCGGCGGCCAGGTATCCATGGCTGGAGGAGGCGGTCATGTAGACCATGGCCGCACCCAGCACGGCCATGACCGTGATGGTCAGGATCAGGCTGATCAGCAGGGCGCCGCGGTTGTTGCCGATCCGGGGCATGCTACCGGCCCGGCCTTCCCAGAGGGAGGCCGCTATATTGGGGGGGCGGTCAGTCATGCTTACCCAGGAAGACCGTTGAGGACAATTGATCATATTGCGCCCCTTGCACCTGTAGACGCACGCGCAATGCCGCCTGACGGGCCGGATTAACGAAGGCCGCGGCCCATTCCGGGGTGCGTGAGGCTGCCACAACCAGATGGCCGCCGGTATCATAGTAAATATAGTCGATCGCAAAGGCGGTGACCTTGTCCAGGAGGGGCTCCGTCTGGTTTCCGCCAGTGCAGTCATGGCAGGTCAGCAGTAGATCGTCCCCTGCGGTGCCATTCCATGAAATCGAAAAAGAGCGGGTGGTGTCAAGGGCCTCATCGGCATGGAAACTGTCGAACCTGATGGACAGGCTGCTGCCCGCCGACACATCCGTGATCTGGTCGAATTCCTTTACGATACGCACCACGGCCAACTGGGTTTTCTGGGCCATTTCAGCACCGGTGCGCGACAAGGCGAACCCCTCCGTGATCTGAACCAGGCCGATGCCGGCAATGGCCGCCAGAATGGCGACAATGGCCAGGCTGGCGATCATTTCGATCAGCGTAAACCCTCCCTGCCGCCCCGGGGGCCGGAGAACCGCATTTGACCGGTGAGAATGTCCCATGCGTGCCGTCTCCTCCGCTATCGTATCAACAGGAAGGCCAGCGGGTCATCATCCGTCCCGGCGATGACCACCTTGAGGATGTTTTCCGGTGCCGTTCCATAAACATCGGCGGCTTCATTGCCGGCGGCATCGAATTGAATGAAGTCGTTGAAAAGCACCCGATATTCTCCGTAGCCGTTGTTCTGCTCCGTGCCCGCGGCGCCGATGGTTTTCTGGAAATCGGTCCAGGCCCCGCTGTCGGAGGGGGCGGTCTGGCGAAAGGCGCCGATGATGCTGTCCGCCGTCGTTTGCAGGGCGGTATCGACCACCAAGCGCTTCATGGGCGTGCTGCTGCGTGTGACGGCACTGCCCAAGTATTGCATCATGATGCTGCCCAGGATAACCGCCACCAGCAGGGTGATAATGACTTCCACCAAGGTGAACCCGCTGCGGTTCGCGGTGTCATGAAGGGCCGTCATGGGATAAATCCCGTCAATCGTGTAACGATGATGGATTCGGTACCGATCGTGATGGTGACGTTATCCGGCCCCGGGCTTCCCCACTCATCAAACAAAACGGTGCCGATGCCTCCCGTGATGGTTACACTGCTTGGCAGATTGTGGGTCGAGGAAGTGTCGTTGGGCAGCGGGATGCCGGCCGGTGAACCATTCAGCAACAGCGTATAGGAATGGGGTGTGAAGGTGATCCCCCAGCGCTCTGTATTGTTGCCCATGGCCAACGACTGGGCAAATCGCAGGTGCGAACGGATGATGGCCGCCTGGGCGTAAGCATTCCGTTCGATCGAAGGGGTTCGGGTGAGAATCACGGTCATGATGACAGCCAATACCAAAAGAACGGCCAGGATCTCGATCATGGTGAAGCCATCGGGACAACCACCTACGGCTGTTCGTTCAGCTTCGCTCGGGGATGTCTTGTGCATCCGGCTTTCGCCTTCGTCGTGAATCAATGGGAATCCCAATGGCGGCCTCGGGAGTAATGGACTTGATGCCATACCGGCTGTCATAGCGATATATGGATCCTATCATTGATGTACTGACTTTTCCAGACATGCGCGGCAGAACGGAAGACGGATTTGCGATTCGAGGCGTCGCGCAATTTCCATAGGGGGATGAGAACCAGCTGAGGTTCAGGCTTAGCGTGACCAACGCCCGGCCGACAGGGATGTGGAAGGGGTCCTGGTCAGCGCGGCTGTAGCGGATCCAAACCGAAGCGTCCCCCCGCCTGCTGTGGGGGCGGCGGGCCATTGGTAGCCCGAACCCAGGTCGACGTCCATCCGGCCAAAGGTGGCGGCATCGTTCGGCCAGCCCCCGTTCGACAGCACGAGGTCGGCCCACACAAGGCTTTCGCGCTGGTTCAGTTCAGCCACGCCGAGATCGAGGGAGCGTTGGTCGGCGCTGGCGGCGACATCGATAAAACGGGGTACGGCCACGGCCGCCAGAATACCCAAAATGACCAATACGGCGACAATTTCAATCAAGGTAAAGCCCCTCGGGTTACCCAAGGGGCGCATCAGGGGCTTGGATTCCAATTTGTGCGCAGAGCTTCCTTTTGGCTTGCAGCGACGCATCCCGGCAATCTTTGGCAGCTCACCGCGGCTACCGGGAATAATTCATGCTGCGAACGGTTTGGCGATGATTCCCTATTGCCGCTGCCAACGGCCGGGGGACGTGCTGGTGGAGGCCGTGCGATCCAATGCGGCGGTGGCGTTGGTGTTGTTGTCGTAGACCAGGGTTCCCCCCGTTGCAGTCGGTGCTCCGCCACTCCATGAATAGGGATCGCCTAGATCATAAATCTCCGTGCCGAAAACATCCGTATCAGCTGCCCATCCGCTGCTGGACAATTTAATATCCGCCCAGCGCAGCGTCTCCCGACCGTTCAACTCGGCAATGCCGGCATCCAGGGCCCGCTGCTGGGCATTGTCGGTCAAATCGATATAACGCGGCACGGCCACCGCGGCCAGAATGCCCAGAATGATCAGCACCGCAATGATTTCAATCAGGGTAAAGCCGGACTGGTCCGAAAATATTGATCGCCGTTTCATGGTGTTGGCCTCCATGCCATCTCCTTGGAGTTGACTCCGTTATGGATGAATCTGATCGTTTCGCCATCCGTTTTTCATGCCGTCGGCAACTCCGCGGGTATGGCGCAGCAATCAGGGGTGAAGTATAGCAAAATGTATACCGCCTCCGGTCACCCTGATGCAAGAATTGCGAAAATTGTCCCTCGGGCTGCTTAATATTTGAAATAATAACCTCTTTTAAGTTATTTGGGCGGGGTGAATCAAGGTCGAGTCTCCAAATATTGTAGTGAACTCCATCACCCTTTGTTGGATTTAAGGGCCGTGACATCGATCTGGTACTTCTTGATGCGATGCCACAAACTGCGTTGATTGATCCCCAGATCTTCGGCGGCCCTGACCTGGACGCCCTGGGTATGTTTAAGGGCGTCGATAATCAAGCTCTTTTCAATTTCCTTCAGCTTGCCATCGAGGGACAGGGGCGCGTCGTTCTGCCGATCTACCATAGGGGTGTGATCGAATATCCGCGACATGTTGTCCGGCAGATGGGCAACCTCGATATTCTGTCCCTGGCTCAAGACGGCCGCCCGTTCGACCGTATTCTGGAGTTCCCGGACATTGCCGGGCCAGGTGTAGCCGATCAGGCGCTGCAGGGCTTCGGAGGAAATCCGGGCCTCGGGTACAGTATGCGCCAAAAAATCGTCCACCAGCAGGGGGATGTCCTCCTTGCGTTCGCGCAAGGGGGGCAGCTGCAGCGCAAAGACATTGATGCGGTAATAGAGATCCTCCCGGAAACGGCCCTCGGCGACCATCTCGGCCAGATCCTGGTGGGTGGCGCAGATGATGCGCACATCCACCTGGACAGTCCGGGTGCCCCCTACCCGGTCGAACTCTTTCTCCTGCAGGACCCGCAGGATCTTGGCCTGCAGTGCCAGGGGCATATCCCCGATTTCATCGAGAAAGATGGTACCGCCGTTGGCCAGTTCGAATTTGCCGGGCTTGCGGGCCGTGGCGCCGGTAAAGGCCCCTTTCTCATGGCCGAACAGCTCGCTTTCCAGCAGATCGGGGGGGATCGCCACGCAATTGAGTTTGATGAAGGGGGCCTGTTTGCGTCGGCTGTTGCGATGGATACTGGAGGCCACCAGCTCTTTGCCGGTGCCGCTTTCGCCGAGAATGAGCACCGTGGAATCCGTCGGCGCCACCATCTGGATCCGGCGCAGGAGTCCCCGCATGACGCGGCTGTCACCGATGATTTCGGGGAAGAGCTGGCGCGCATCCAGCTTGGTCAATACGTCTTCGACCCGCTCGAATACGTTTTTAAAGTGTTTGATCTCGTCCACCTGTTTGCGGCGGTATTGTTCGTCTTCCGGACGCGATATCACCGGGATGTCTTTGGCGCGCCGCACGAAGCGTTTAACCGGCAGGAGCAGGAGGCGCGTCACGACAAGTCCGCAGAAAAAACTGGCCAGGGCAAAGAGCAGGGCCCATAAGTGCACCTGCAGGCTGCCGTCCTGGCCCATGCGATGGTAGTGCTGGGCCACCACGAAGGTCAGCAGGGCCGACAAAAAGGCGATACCGGCAAAGATGGCCGGAACAATGACATAGAGGCTGATGTGATAGCGAAAATCTTTGATGGCCACGATGATCTTTTTTCCGGTTTAATGATACATTTTTGTGAGATCCGCAATCGGTAGAAATATGGCCACGGCAAAAAACCCCACCATGACTGCCAGCGAGATGATGAGAATCGGACCGATGGCGCTGGTCATTTTATTTATCGCGTACTCCAGTTCCTCGTCGTAATGCGCGGCGACTTCCTCCATCATTTCTTCGAGATTGCCGGATTCTTCGCCGACCGCCACCATGTTGACCACCATGGGGGTGAAATAGCGGGCCTTGCGAAGGGGGGCGGCAATGCCGCGGCCTTCCTCGAGCATCTCCCGGATGCGGTCGAATTCCCGGGATATGGCCGCATTGCCGATGGTTTCGGACAGGATGGTCATGGATTCCAGGATGGCGATCCCGCTGGACTGCAGAATGCTGAAAATCGATGAGAACCGCGACATGGCCGATTTGACCACCACCGGCCCGATGATCGGCGTTTTGATCAGCAGGTAGTCCCGTGTAAACCGTCCCTGATCGGTGCGCAGATAAGCGTAGCCGGCCAACAACGCCAGCAAAAAAACGGCGAGCAGAAGGCCGCCATAGGCGGTTAAAAATTGATACAATTGCATGGCCATCTGGGTCGGCAGGGGGAGAGCCACCCCGCTGCGGGAGAGAATGGTGACAAATTTGGGCAAGACCACGCCCAGGAGAATGAAAAAGGCCGCCACCAACATCCCCAGCACGAAGGCCGGATAAAACATGGCGGAGCGGATATCGGAGCGCACTTTCTGTTCGTGCGCCAGAATATATTTCAGCCGCTCCATGACTTGGGGCAGGGAGCCGCTGACTTCGCCGGCATGGATCATGGCGCAGTAGAGCGGCGAGAAGACCGCCGCGTGCTGCCGGAAGGCGTCGTAGAGCCGGGCGCCTTCCTTGATGCTTTGCCGCATGGCGGCAATCACTTTCTCCAACCGCGGATTTTCCGTTTGAGCAACGAGGATATCCAGCATGGACATCATGGGAACACCGGCCCGGAAGAGGGTGCTGAACTGCTTCGTAAACAAAATGAGATCCGGCGTCGGGATATGGTTGAACCAGCGTTGCAGGGCCGGCAGCCGCGGGCCCTGCCAGCCGCGGCTGCGTTCCTGTACACGGGAGGGCAAAAAACCGCGGCCATTGAGCAGTTCGACGGCCGCCTCGGCGGATTCCGCCTCCACAAAGCCCCTGAGGGTTTCCCCTTTTTCATTGATGGCTTGATAGGCGTAGGTCGGCATGGGTTGTCCTAAACCATGACGGCCGAGGCCGCCTCTTCCATGGTGGTGATGCCGCGGGCCACCTTTTCAAAGGCATCCTCCCTGAGAAGCCGCAGATGCCCCGCCTCGTGGGCGTGGCGCATAATTTCGTGGGAGGCGCGGTTCTTGACGATCATATCCCGGATGATGTCATCGATTAAAAGGATTTCGTAAATGCCGATGCGTCCCCGGTAGCCGGTATCCTGGCAGTGAAAGCAGCCCCGCCCCCGAACGAAGCGAGCATCATCGGGCGGGGTCAAATCCCAGAAGGAAAGCGCCTCCGCCGAGGGGCGAACGGGTTCACTGCAGGTGGGGCAGACCCGCCGCACCAGGCGCTGGGCAAACGAGACGAGCATTACGGAGGCCACCAGAAACGGTTCGATGCCCATATCCACGAAGCGGGTGATGGCGCCGGCGGCATCGTTGGTGTGAACGGTGCTCAGGACCCGGTGACCGGTGAGGGCCGCTTGCACGGCGATGTTGGCCGTCTCGCTGTCGCGAATCTCACCCACCATGATGACATCGGGATCCTGGCGTAGAATGGAGCGCAGGCCGCTCGCAAAGGTCATCCCGGCCTTGCGGTTCAATTGGACTTGGCGGATTTTTTCAATGCGGTATTCCACCGGATCTTCCACCGTCAGAATGTTGATGTCCGGCTGGTTGATCTTTTTCAGGATGGAATAGAGGCTGGTGCTCTTGCCGCTTCCGGTGGGGCCGGTACTCAGAATCATGCCGTAGGGTTTGTAGATGACCGCCTCGATCTTGCGGCGATCCTCGTCCGCCATCCCCAGGGTCTCCAGGGTGTGGATGCCGGCGCTGGTATCCAGCAGGCGCAGAACCAGATTTTCGCCGTATATGGTGGGAATGGTGGAAGCCCGGATGTTGATTTCCTTGTTGTTCAGCTTCACAGTAAAGCGGCCGTCCTGGGGGACCCGGGAGGTGGCGATATCCATATTGGCCAGAATTTTTAAACGGGAGATGATGTGCAGCAGCATGGACTTGGGCGGGGCGGGCACATTGTGCAATTTGCCGTCCACCCGGAACCGGACCTGGACGAAATCCTTCTCGGGACTGATGTGGACATCGCTGGCCCCTTCGCGCACGGCCTGGGACAAAATCGAGTTGACCAGCCGGACCACGGGCGCTTCTTCGGCCATATCCTGCAGGGAGCTGACCTCCACATCTTCCATGGAGATGGGGGGTTCGGAGGAAGCATCCGTGTCGTACTGCATTTCCTCCATGCCCTCCAGCACATCACCGATGCCGGTATAGGTGCCGTAGAGGCTGCTCATGATCTGATTGAGTTCCTGCTCGGTGCAGATAATGGCTTCCGCTTCCATCCCGGTGGTGTCTTCGATGATATCCAGGGCCTCGATGTCGAGGGGATCCGTCATGGCAACCGTGAGCAGCCGGTTTTCGCGCCGGATCGGCACCATCTGGTGTTTCTGGGCGGTTTCCGCGGATAGGGTGCCGGCTAAGGTGACATCGATGGGATAGCGCGCGGCGTCGTACTTTGCGATGCGCAGCTGGCGGGATATCAGATCGACGATCTGGGACTCGCTGACGACGCCTTCACGGATCAGGTACTGCCCAAGGCGCAACCGGCTTTTGCTTTGGTTGAGGACGGCCTGGTTCAGCTGGAATTCGGTCATCAGGCCCGCTTCCACCAGCATGCCGCCGAGTTTTTTCCTGTCTCGCACGCCTTCAGGCTCCTCTCAGGAATGGGATGCGGTGATAACGGTCACCGTACGGAAAGGGTCGCTGAAAAACACCGTGTCGTCACGCCACAGGGATCGGACTGCGGCCCCGGTCCGATCAAGGGCGGGAATAGTATTTGCGAGGGTGTTTTCAGCCACCTGCCGGTCATAGAAACAGCCCGGCCGGATGATCGCAAACACCAATCCCTGGTCCTGATTCCAGTAGGGGATCAGACGCGCCGCAAGCCCCGAGCGCTGTTTCTGCTTCAATGCCGCTGCCGCCTGGTCGAGCTGCGGATAAGCCCCCAGTTGGATCCACCATACCGGCACCGGTAGGGGATGCAGGGCGACCGGCAGGGCAGGAAAGTGAATGACGTCGCCGACATTCAGCCGGTTCGGGTCCGGAATATGGGGATTGGCCTCGACAATGGCGTCCAAATAACCGGGCGTGAAACGTCCGTAAATCATTTGAATGAGCTGGCCCAGAGTTTCCCGGGGGGCAATGGACAGCCTGCCTAAACGGGCAGGCACGGTCCGCGCAACGGTTGCCGTGACGGCTGATCCGGGCTCGGCAGGCGATCCCTCGGAAGCGAAAGCCGGCAGGGGGCCGACGGCCAGGCCATCCGAGGTCGAAGCGGAGGGGGCCGGCAATCCCTGCAGTGAAGCGTCCGCCCCGCGGGCCAGCAGGGGCAACGCGGAAAAGGCGTCGGGCCTGACCGGAGAATCGGTCGGTGCGCCGACGGTGGTGGAGTGTGCCGGCCTATCGGCAAGGGGCCGGTTAAACCAGGCCGGGGGGGCCGTTGCGAAGAAAGCGATCAACGCCGTGGCGCCGGCCGCGGCCATCCATCGCCAACGGGTCGGGGGACGATGGCGAACTGTTCTACGGGCGCTGGTGCGCACGAGATGCCAATTCGCCCGCCGCCGATTTTGGATGATCAGGGCCAGAAGGACGCGGTGGCAGAGATGGATAACCCGGCGGGGATACCCCCGGGTCGCCAGGAAGACGGCCGCCATGGCCGGCCGCGTGAACAGGCGCTTGGCGGAACCGCCGCCCGAGGCCTGAATCCGAAAATAAATCAGGGATAGGGTATCCTGAAAGCCCAGCGGGTGGAGATCGAGCCGCAGGTTGATGCGATCGGCAAAGTTGAGGTGGCCGGCCATGGTGCGCTCGAATTCCTTCTGGGCGAAAATGACGATTTGAAGCAGCTTGTAGGCATTCGTCTCGTAGTTGAGAAACTCGCGCAGGATTTCGAGACAGGGCGGAGAAATCTTCTGCCCTTCATCGATGATCAGGACGGTGGTGCGGCCTTTTTCCACGCCCTGCTCAAAAAGAAATTGCTTGATGGCCTCTTTTTTCTGGTGGTCGGTCCAGTCGGCAGGGGGCCGCCGGCCTGAGAACTGCTCCACCACCGCCGATAGAAAGCTGCCGATCGAATCGGTGCCCGGATCGAGCAGTAAAAAAGTCGTGATCTCGCTTTCCCCGTCAAACCGTCGGATCAATTCCCGGCAGAGAGTGGTTTTGCCGGTGCCCACGTCTCCGACCACCACATTGAGTCCCCGGCGCAGACGGATGGCCAGCTCCAGCTGCTGAAGACAGCCGGTGTGCTGGACGGACCGGTAGAAAAAGTCGGGATCCGGTGAATTGGAGAACGGTTCCCGTTCAAGCTCCAATATGTCGAAATAATCCATCAGGGGGCTTCTTCGCGATTCCCGTCACCGTCATCGGCCGGTGACGTTTCGGATTTCGTTACCTGTTCCCCAGCGGCTTTCGGAAGGGCGGCCAGGGGCGGCTCCCGTTCTTTCAGCACATGGGGCGTGACGAAAATAAGCAGTTCATCCAAGCCGTTGTTCTTGTTGTTGCCCTTGAAGAGACGCCCCAGGCCGGGCACATCCTTGAGATAGGGAACGCCGTATTCGTCCTGGGAGGTCAACTCCTTGCTGAGGCCGCCGATGACCGTGGTCTGGCCGTTGAAAAGAATCACACCGGTCTGGGCCCGTTTGGTGATGATGAGCGGGTTGTTGCCCACCGCATTGGTGAAATCCACATCGTCCTTGGTGACGAAGATATCCATCTTGACGGTTTCGTTGTCGATGACGTGGGGGGTGACCTCCAGCCGCAAGACGGCCTTCTTGTATTCAATTTTGACTTCGTCATCTTCCACGCTCTGGTAGGGGACGTCCTGACCGCTTTCGATAAAGGCTTCCTGATTGTCCAGGGTCGTGATGTTGGGGCTGGAGAGGATGTTGACCTGCCCTTCGTCTTCCAGGGCCTGCAATTGAATGCTGAGAATATTGCCGGAGCCGCTTTCCAGAATGAACCCGAGATCCAGTCCCAGCAGATTGCCGGCGACGTCCGTGGCGGTCAGGCCGGCCGGGAAATTGCCCATGGTCCCCGAGGTGGGATTGACGGATTCGCCGCTGCCCGGGGTGACGCCGCTGCCGGCCGGATTGGCGATGTCCCCGGCGGTATTGTAGTACCGGTAGCCGTTGATGGAGGTTCCGTAGAGTCCGCCCCACTGAACGCCGAGTTTGCGGGCGGCGTCTTTGGTGGCCTCAACGATATGGGCCTCGATCAGCACCTGGGGCGTGGGCCGGTCCAGGGCCTCGACCAGTGGCAGCATGCGTTCCAGATCCGAGCGAACGGCTTGGATGATCAGGGAGTTGGTGTGGCGGTCCACCAGCACGGATCCGAGAAACGTATTCTCATCCAGGCGCGTGAGGAATTTCTCCAGGTTTTCCCGCAATCCCTCGGCGTCGGCGTATTCGATTTCCACGATCTGCGTCAAGAGAGGTTCCGCCAGGCGCAATTCGCGCTCCTTGGCCTTGATGCGCTGGCTGGTTTCCAGTTGCTCGAGCTCCCGGTTTTTATCCTCGAGGGTGATGACCCGGATGATATCGCCCTCCCAGAGATAGGTCAGCCCATGCGTGCGCAGAATTCCCAAAAAAGCCTGATCCCAGGGAACGGCTTTCAGGCTGACATCGATGCGTCCCCGCACCTGATCATTGATCATGATGTTTTGGTCGACGGACCGGGCCAGGGCGCGCAGGACCGCCGGCACCTGGGCGCCATGCATGGTCAGGGAGATGACCTGCTTGCTGAGGCGGGAGGCCTGTGCGGCGGCATGGGCCGCCTCCTCGGAGGGCTTCCCGAGCGAGGGGGGGGCTGTGAGCGTGCGTTTGACCGGTGACGGTGAATGTCCCTGGGAGTCCTCGGCTTTCGCTTTCCAGTCCCTGAAGAATTTATCCCGCGGCGGTTTGATGTCCTTTTCGGCGCATCCCGCTGTCAGCATCAACAGGGCCAGACCGCATACGATTCCGATGTGGAATGCTTTTTTATGATTAGGGTGTTCCATCGCATGAACTCTCTTGTTGATCAGGGGTTAGGCGCCTGGACTTCCCAGCTGTCCACCAGTGGAATGGAAACCATCCGCTGCTGCGGCGAGGCCAGTACGACCTTTGTCGGCGCAATGTGCTGAACCTTGTAAGTACTCTGGTCCAACTGGTCTCCCACCACATATTCGATCCCGTTGATGATGGCGACCCGACGTTGGGGCGTTTCGATGTAGCCCGAGTAGACCAGCGACATATTGGCGGGGAGTCCCTCCGCGGCGTTCGATGTTTCGGTCGTTGCCGACCGCAGGTCGGGGCCTTCCGCAAAAAGATTCTTCCGCCAGGGGGACTGCGCCATGGACATCGTATAGCGATTTTCCTCCAGCGAAGATTGGCTGCCGAACTGGGCCGTCACGCGGGTGAGCATCTGGGTCAAGGGCTTCTGCTGGCCCACAGCCGCCTTGGATGTTTTTTCCTTTTGCCCATCCGTGATCAACAACAACCCGCCAAGGCACACGGCGGCGATCATGAGTCCCACGAGAATTTTTTCACGCGTCGACATAAAATCCTCCAAGGGCGCCGCCACCGGGCGCTCCCCGGCGGAGCAGGCCGGGAGTCATGATTGTCGCGACAGCCATACGTCTAACTCTATGCGAAGGCCTGGCAGGCCGGTTTCCCGTCGCACCTCGATGCGTTCGATATGCGTCAGGTAGGGCAACTCACCGAGTTTCAGCATGAATCCTCTCAGATTGCCGAAAGCGCCTTGCAGCTCCAATGCGAGTTTGAGCTCGCCCGTTTCGTTGATCATCGAATTCAGGTCGGCTCCGACATGTCGTACCGTAAGTTGGTTTTGTTCGGCCAGCTGGCGAAAAAGAGGTTCGATGCCGGCAATCTGATCGGGTTCCAGTCGTTCGGGGTGCGGTAAGGGCAGGTCCCCCAATTCGGACGGCTGCGTGTCGCCCAGTATTTCGGTGAAGCGTTTATAAATCGGTGCGAGAAGTTTTTGGTCGTCAATCTGGCGCTGAAGGGCATCGACCTGAAGGGTCAACTGCCGGGCGGCCTCCTGATGCGGCCAGATACTCAGCAGGTAAACGCCCAGGATGCCCCCGATGCAGACCGCGGCGAAAAATAGACGGCGTTCAGGGAACAGCGCCAGAAAAGCGTCGCGTTGCAGCCTCATCAGACAACCTCCAATTCGGCCGTGAAACGCAATACCTCGCGGCCGTCCAGCATTTCGAAGGACTTGTCGATGATCCGGGGGGCTGAAAATAGCGGCGAGGATTTCATACGGACCATATAGGCGGCCAGAGCCGGTTCGAGATCGAGTCGTTCGCCCTGTATAATGCCTCCGATCAAAAGAATTCGCCGGGTTGCCTGGTCATCGCCCTCCCCTTGGCGTGGCAGCCGGATGGTCATCCGGGCCACGGCGATCTCCTCCGGCGTCAATCGCGAGAGTTCGGCGATAATCGCAATCCCGCGGTATTTTTCCGTATATTCGTCAAGGCGGGTTTTGGCCTCCTTCGCCTTGGCGGCCAGGACCAGCACCGTTTCGGGTTTGAGCAACGGGACGAAGCTCTCCAGTTCCTTTTGGAGGTGGCTAATTTGTTGCTGCCGGGACAGGAGGTTGTGTTTCTGCCAGCCGTAGTATCCCACAGTAGCGAGCATGATCAGCAGAAAGAGACCGAAGACGACACTGTTGAAAACCTGGCGCTTTTCTCGCTGGGCGCGGTCATGGTGGGTTTGCAGAAAATTGGGCCGGCGGTTGTCGACGGGGGACGCCAGACCGACGGCGGGGATGTAGGCGAGCTGTTCCGTCCGCGTTTCAGGACGTGGCGCCAGCGACTCGTCCTCGAACGGGTTCAGATCGACGAGGGGGATGCCAAGCTGATCGGCGATGTAATCGCGAACGCGTTCGTTCTCACATATTTTCCCGGAGACACAGATACGATCGATCTCGCGGGGTTCGAAATGAATGGCATAGTGGCTGATGGTGCGCTCCACCTGTCGAACCAGTCGATCCAGGGCCGGACGTATCATTTCGAAGACATCATCCGGTGTGATCGCGTCCCCGGAGAAATCGTCGGCCACGCTTTCAGCAGGGACGGCCAAACCGGGGGCCAGCCGCGCTAAAATCTCCGCCGGCATCGGCCCCGTCGCATCACGCTCCCGTTCCGAGGCTATCGGGGCCGGTCTGAAATCCATTTCCGGCACGCTTTGCAGCTGATGATCTGTGGCGATGCGCGGGTCGGCCTTGATTTCATCCAGCATGCTGCTCATTCCAGCTCGAATTCCGCGTGATAACAAAAGATTGCCGTCGTTGAAAAAATCGATTCGCGACCAGTTGCGACCGATGTAGAGGGCACAAAGGTTCCCTTGGCCGAGGATCTTCCAGCGGGTTCGCAGCAGATTCTGTAACAGGAACGGATAGGTACTCACGCCGTCCAGCGGGTAGCCGGCGCGTGCAAAGGCGGTCTTGATGGTATCGATATCTTCCCGCGGGATCGTATAGGCGAGGACGTCCAACTGGGGAGGATCGAAGTCCGGTTTTTCTCCCAGCACTTCAAAATCGAACAGGCGATGATTGTCGCTGTAAGGGGATTTCTTTTTATAGGCCCATGTCACGGCATTGGGAATCTGGCGCCGGGGGACTTTGGGAATGCGCAGCAGGCGTACATCGAGACGAGCGGAGGAAGTCGTTGCCCAGATGCTGATAGTTTCCGGGGATCCTGCAAATTGGGTCAAATTATTGCGCAGAAATTGCGGAAAAAGAAGGCTTTTGGGATCCATGTCCGGTTCGAACGGGATGTGGCGGTAAGCGATGATCTGATGTCGATGGGTGCCGGACGGAACGGTTTTGATCAGTCGCAGGTCGTGGTAGCCGATATCGACACCGATCGTGGCGGACTTGCTGAAGCTGAGGACGGAACGGAGGCGCCGCCACCCGTTGGGGGAATGCCCGAGAGAGATCTCCGGTGGGAGCGACGCATTTGCAGATGGACGCTCCCCGCGAATTTGTGCCAGAAGTCTCTCGGTGGAAGAGATCTCGTCCTTGTTCACAGGGGCGCATCTCCATTTCGTGTAGATCAGGCAAAAGCCATTTCAGCCTGTGAAGACCTAATACGCCGATTATATGCTACAGCTCTGTATAGTAAAGGAAAAAAAGTGGTTACGGATGCATCAAATTTTGTTTAACCTTTTGGGGAGGGTGGCGGGCGATACGTTCGAAGGCGTGTTCGGCCTCCGCTTGCACGGCATCGCCCATGTCGCCATAGCGGGGTGAATAGTGAAAAACGGTGAAGCGTTTCGCACCGGCGCGGGCGGCGATTTCGCCGGCCTGTTCCGCGGTCAAGTGGTATTTGGCGGCGGCCAGGTGTGCATCGCGGGCCAGGAAGGCGCTTTCGATGAAAAGATGATCGGCCTGGCGCGTCAGGCCGACAATCGCCCGCCGGTTTTCCGAATGACCGGCCACATCCGTTATGTAGCCGATCTTTTGCCCTGGGGACAAGCGTGTGATTGCTCGTTTCAGTTCGGCCAGCCGAAAATACCGCTCTTGACCGCGGGGTTTTGTGGAAGGAGCTGCGATCAGCGTATCGGGGTCCTGCTTTTGGTAAAGCGCATTTTTGAAGGTCTTTAGCCAGGCCCCGCTGGCAAGGCCCAGCCGATCCAGGGCCACTTTGTCGATGTTGATGCGGACGGGTTCCACCAAACAGAAGCCGAGACAAGGGATGCCGTGGTCCAGTACGCGGGCCTCGACCCGCAGGGAGGGCTCTTCCAGCAGAAGACCTTCAAAGGGTTCACGGGTGTCCCGGGCATATTGGGGAAGAAACCCGTCACGGCAGGCGAAGTGCCGGGTATGCACACCGTCGGACGCAATTTCGGAAGCCACCAGTTCGAACGGATAACGATAGCGATGGGCCAGATTCCAGTTATAGGCCCGCAGTTTGCCTCCCAGATTGTCAAGGAATCCCTCGGGACCATAAAGGTGCAACTTTTTATCCCGTCCCAGGTTCAGGCGCAGCAGATAATCAAAGCCGCAAAAATGATCCATATGGGTGTGGGTGACGAAACAGTGGGAAATTTTGAGGACATCGCGGGGAGGTAAACGGTTCAACGTGCCTAAATCGAAAAGGAGGGCACGCTTTTCGTAAGCAAAGGCGATATAGAGCGCCGGATCTTCAAAGGGTCCGTTTACCAGACGGGGATGGAAACGGGGGGCCATGCGATCAGGTGAGGTGTTTTTGCACCTGCCGGTGGATGCACTGATAGATCTCCTCGTCGGATCCGAAGATATCCACCGTATCTTTATGATCGATTACTTTTTCCAGTACAAATGCCGTCACATAGAGGCTGACGATATGGGGTTGGGATACGAGATTGCGGTAAGGTGCCACAAGGTAATCGACATCGAAGTCATCAGCCCGGCTGAGGCGGTCTAAACACCCGTGAATCTGATCTTCCAGACCGTTTTTATTCGTGGTTTCCACCAGCTTGTTTTCAACGAGTTTCATGGCAACGGCGTTGGCCAGGGTGTCGATGCAGTCCTGGATCGCGTTGAGGGAGCGTCGCCGGGCGTACTCTTTGGAGGATTCAATTTTCGACAGGATACTGGATTCTCGGGTACTGGGTCGGAAGACTTTAGCCATGGTTTTTCCTTTATGCTGATCCCCGTCGTCTGGCCGACGGTCAAATTAGGCGAATAATAGAGACAGCTTTCTGAATTTGCAAGAAAAAAGTCTGATAGGGGCGTTCTGCGGGACCCTTTGGCAGGCGTTCCGGGGATCAAGACGCCCCGGGATCGGCGGCGACGATCACCAGCTGCGGCCGCCGTGTTCCATTCCATCGGTTCCAGCGCAGGTGAAAGGCCAGGCGTTTGAAGCTTGGAGGGGGGCTTTGATGCGGGTCGATTCTAAATTGGATCGCCTGCAGACCGGTCGATTCGGTCCGACTGCGGGATCGCAATACCATCTGGCGGTGATGCCCGCCCACCACCCGGTGGGTTTCGACCATGCTATCGCGGACCATGAACAGGGGCTCCGGCATAGCCTGGCCGAAAGGCTGCAGAGACGCCAACTGGTCCAGCAGCCGCGGGGTGATCTCATGCAGCCCGATTTCCGCATCCAACATGATGCGCGGACGATAATCTTCCGGGGCGGTCTGTTCCGCCAGATAGCGCCGCAGTTGTTTTTCGAAGGCTTGAAGCGCCGCCCACGGCAGCGCAAGGCCGGCCGCCATGGCATGTCCTCCGAAATGATCCAGATTCGCTTCGCAGGCGGTCAGCATACGGTAGAGATCAATCCCGGGAACACTTCGCGCCGAGCCGCGTGCCAACGTCCCGTCGTGCGATAGGAGAATGACCGGTCGGCCGTAGTCGCGCACCAGGCGGGCGGCCACGATACCCAAAACGCCCTCGTGCCAATTGCGTTCCGCCATCACGAGCACCTGCCGATCGAGCATCTCCGGCGCAGCTTCAATTCGCTGCCGAATCTGGTCGATGATGTCGCTTTCGATGGATTGGCGGCGGGTATTCAACCGATCCAGGACCCGGGCCAGTCGATAGCCGCGCCGGGGGTCTTCGGTGGTGAGGAGACGCAGGGCCAGGTTGGCGTGGGCCACCCGACCGGCGGCGTTCAGGCGCGGTGCCAGGCGGAAGGCGATGTCATCGGATTCCACCCGGCGGGGGTCAACCCGGCTGATCTCCATCAAGGCTTTAAGGCCGGGTCGCGAGGCCAAATTCGGTAAACCAGCGTGGATAAAGGCGCGGTTTTCATCCACCAGCGGCACCATGTCGGCAATCGTTCCCAGGGCGACCAGATTGCACAGCGCTTTCAGATTCGGCTCCGGGCGCTCCTGCCAGAATCCGTCGCGCCGCAGCTGGCGCCGCAATTCGATCAGGAGATAGAAGGCCATGCCGACCCCGGCCAGGTGATCAAGACCGGCCCCGCAGTCATCGCGCTTGGGGTTTACCACGGCGACCGCACGGGGAAGGATGTCAGAAGGCTGATGGTGATCGGTGATAATGACGTCGATCCCTTCGGCCGATGCCAGTTGAACGGCGTTATGGCTGGCAATGCCGCAGTCCACCGTAATGACGAGTCCATATCCTCCGGGGATGATCCGCTTTCTGACATGGGATTGGCGAAGGCCATAGCCTTCTTTGCGTCGATGGGGGATGTAGTGGGATACCCGGGCGCCGACCCCCCGCAGAAAATCCAGCAGCAGCGCTGTGGCCGTGATGCCGTCCACGTCATAGTCGCCGAAAATCAGGATCTTTTCGCTGTTGGCGAGAGCTTGGACCAGGCGCGCGGCGGCCGTTTCAATATCGGCGATCACCCCGGGGGGACGGATCCCGGCCAGGGAAGGCTGCAGGAAGGCGCGGGCCGCTTCATGGCTGGTGATCCGCCGGTTGACCAGCACAGCGGCCACCAGCGGTTCGATGGCCAACGTGGCTGCCAGAAGCTGAACCGCATCGGCGTCCGGTTCCAGGATGTCCCAGATCATGGTCATGGCAGCGCCCTATAGCGCATTTCAGGGGGCCGGGCAATCTTTTCTCCTGCTTGAGACAGATATGCCGGAGACCGCTCGCCAAAGCGTTTAGCAGGGTTTGGGGTTGCAAAGAAGGGTCGTATAGTTATATTTAACGACCTTTAAACGCTAAGGAATTTCAATGCCGACCGATTCGAGACAAGAAGCAACGCCCCGCAACGCACAGGACCCCACCCAGCCGCCGGAAGTCTTGTCCATGACGCCTATCTACTACCGGGTCGATCGGCGCCACATCAGCCTGCTGCGGTTTATCCTGGAGGCTTATGAAGGGGTGGCGACGCTTACGACTGTGGATGCGCGGGCCGGCATCGTAAAAGTGCTGATGGCACCGGGGCGTGAACCTCTTGTGGCGGATTTAATGGCGGCGCTTTGCAGCAGCCGCGAAATCCTGATGGAACCTTTGCCGACGGCACCTCCCGATCCCCCAGGTGATCTATGAGACCGCAAAGGCTTTTCATTCATACCATTGGCTGCCAGATGAACGTCTACGACTCGGAGCGCATCATCCGTGTGCTTGAGACTTGCGGTTACCACCCTACCGAGGTGCTTGAAGAGGCGGACCTGGTTATCACCAATACCTGTGCCATCCGGGCCAAGGCCGAGCAGAAAGCTTTCAGTTTCGTCGGTCGACTGGCGCGGATGAAGCGCCGGAACCCGAACCTTCTGATTGGCGTCGGAGGCTGTGTCGCCCAGCAGGAGGGGGACGCCATCCTGACCCGCATGCCCCATGTGGATCTGGTCTTCGGCACCCACGCCATCGCGCGGCTCCCGGAACTCGTTGCCCACGTCAAGGACCACCATACCCGGGTGGTGGATGTGCAGTGCGCGGACGGCATCGAGGAGATCGCGTTTACGAAAGGGGGCGCTGGCATCGCGGGGTCGATCTCGCGGTTTGTCACCGTTATGCAGGGCTGCGACAACTATTGCACCTATTGTGTCGTCCCTTATGTGCGCGGACCGGAGATGAGCCGGTCGCCCGATCGTATTGTCGCGGAGATTCAAGCGCTGGTGGGGGAAGGGGTGCGGGAAGTGACCCTGCTCGGTCAGAACGTCAACAGTTACGGCCGCAAGGAGGGACTGCCGTCATTTGCCGCCCTCCTGGAACGCATCAACCACATTGCGGGGATGCTGCGTATCCGGTTCACCACATCCCACCCCAAGGATCTTTCCGACGACCTCATGGCGGCGTTCGGGAAGCTCGACAAGCTTTGCCCCCACATCCATCTGCCGGTCCAGTCCGGGGCGGATCGGATCCTCAAGCGGATGAACCGCAACTACACCCGTCGGCTCTACCTGGAGCGCATCGAGCGCCTGCGCCGCGTTCGGCCGGACATGGCCGTCACCTCGGATTTTATCGTCGGTTTTCCTGGAGAGTCGCGCCGGGACTTTGAGCAGACCCTGGCACTGGTGGAAGAAGTCGGTTTCGACGGCCTTTTTGCCTTCATGTATTCGGATCGTGATATAGCACCCGCTTCACACTTTAAAGACAAAGTCCGCGAGGACGAGAAAAAAGACCGGCTGCAAGAACTCCTCACAACCCAGGAGGCCATCACCCTGGCGAAAAACCAAGCCCTGGTGGGAAGCGTCCAGTCAATTCTGGTGGAAGGCCGAAGCAGCCGCCCCGGTCTGGCGGAAGCGTGCGATGGGGGGCCCCAGTGGACCGGGCGTACCCCGGGAAACAAGATCGTCAATTTCAGCTGGCTTCCGGATGCCTTGAGCGGGGACGCCCCGCAGATCGGGCGTCTGGTCGATGTGGAGATAAAAAAAGCCTTCTCGCATTCGCTGCAGGGCGGCCTGGTGGGTGGAAACGCCTCAAGAGGCTGCCCGGAAGGAAAGAAATGTCATGCTGCTTAAAGCCGTCATTGCCGGACTGACCATGGATCCGGCCACCAACACCCCGATCGTTATCCTCAAGACCGAAGAGGGCGATCAGGCGGTACCGATCTGGATCGGTCTGCTGGAGGCCACCTCGATTGCATCGGCCCTGCAGAAAGTCAAATTCGATCGGCCCATGACCCATGATCTGTTTAAAAATTTTGCGCAGATGCAGGGGGTTACCGTCAGCAGTATCGAAGTTTGCGATCTCAAGGACAACACTTATTTCGCGCGGATCAATTTCCTGTCCCGGGACGAACGCTTCAGTATGGATGCCCGCCCCAGCGATGCCCTCGGTATCGCGCTGCGTTTTGAAGCGCCCATCTTTATCAGCCAGGACGTCATTGACAAGGCCCGCCCCGTGGAAGCGGATGGCGAGGCCCTGGATGACAGTGAGGAAGGGCGCAAATGGAAAGAGTACCTCGAAAAACTTTCGCCCGAGGATTTCGGCAAATACAAAGTATAGCCTGATCGCACACCCCACCACTGCCGCCGAGCCTGGATTGACGCGCCTGCCGAAGTGGTCGCGGCCGGAAATCCCCGCCGGCCCTGAATCAGAACCGCCACCCCGTCCAAAAAAATCGTACATGTGGTGGTAATTCCGTTTTGCCCCTACAACATGTTGTTGACACGGGCCGCATTTTCCACTATCTCTGGCGGCTAATCAAGGGTTGACCTCATCATCGTGCCATGCAACGCGGAGGCCTATGGAATCCGTTCTGATCATTGATGACGAACAGGCCATCTTGCAGGTATTCGACTACGTGTTGACCCGCAGCGGCTATGATGTCGAAACGGCTGTCGACGGGCGTGAGGGGCTCCAAAAGTTTTTGGACGGACGGTTCGATCTGGTCGTCACCGATGTGCTGCTGCAAGGCATGGATGGCCGCGATGTTTTGAAACAGATCCGTTCTTCCGAAAAGCATCAGACGCCGGTCATCGGCATGTCGGGAACACCGTGGCTGCTCGATAACGCCGGTTTCGATCAGGTTCTGGAAAAACCCTTTTCAATCCATCATTTGGTGGCATCCATCCAAGGGCTCATCAAACACAGCCTGCCCACCGCCTGACCGCTTTCCCACCACAATCCCACCTTCAGTAGCAAAACTGACCATTCGTGTAGATGACGACGGATCGGCCGCCTTTCAGACGGGCCGTGACCTCTTTGGGCGCGGTGTTGACCAGATCCCAGTGCAGCGCCGAAGTGTTGAACCCCAGAGCCTTTTTCCTCTCCGGATTGAGGTCGGCGGGGCGCCCCCGGAACGTATCGCTGTAAGACGACCCCAGGGCAATATGGCAGTTGCCGTAACGGCCGCCGTAGTTTTCATCATACAGGGTGTTGGCCATGAACCGGTTGATTTTCGAGAAGCGGCGGTCGGTCAACGAAAATTCTCCCAACCGGCAGGCGCCGGGGTCCATGGCCAGCTGCTGGCGCAGGAAGGATTGGCCCTGTGCCGCGCTGGCCGTGGTGACCTTCCCCTTTTGGAATTCAAGCGTCACATCGGCCACATAGTTCCCACTGCGGAAGGAGGGTTGATTGGCGTGGTAGACCCCCTGGGTGCCGCGCCAATCGGGCGATGTGAACAGCTCGAAACTGGGGATGTTGTGGCCCGACAGGCCGACCCATTGCCGCTCTGCCCCGGGGGTAATCTGCAGGTCGGTTTTTTCCGACGCCACATGCAAGGATCTGACATCCAGGCGGTTGAGCCATTTTTTGATGGCAAGGGCCTGCCGGAAGATCTCCTGCCAATGATCCAGGGGCCGGGTACGATTCAGAAAGCAGGCCTTGGCCACCTGGGCCGCATACGCCTCCAAAGACAGGCCCGCGTGGCGGGCCAGCTCCGGGGTTGGCACCATGCACAGGGTCCAGCCGAAAAGCCCCTGGTCGTCGCGCTGGTCGAGAATATCGCGCAGGGGTTTGCGGGCCACCGCGACGCAGCCTATCCGCTTGGGATCGATGCGGCTTAAGTGGGTAATGGATTCGGGGGCATAAAGAAAGATGCTGCCGTTCAGCCGATGGAGAAGGGCTTCCTCGCCCGGAGGGATAAAGGTCAATTGCCGCGGGTTCGCCGAACCGTAAAAATCGGTCTCCATGGCCGGGGTCGGCATGACGCGCACCACCGGGTTAATCCCCCGTTCCAGTAGGCGGCCATGCAGGATTTCCGCCAGGGGCCGTGCGGGCCAATCGAAGCGAAGCAAAACGATGTCGTTTTTTTTAAAGCGGTTTTTGCGGGCCTTGGCAAGCGCCCACATCATGACATCCGCATAGCGCCGCCATTGTTTATCGGTCAGCACGTTATTCTCCCTTTGAATTTCGGAGGGCTATCGGCGCCCGCCCACAACAGCGGTCGGCCGGCGTCTCCTATCGATCTTTAAGGAACAGCCGATGATACTCTTCCTCGCTCAGGTGGGTTTTCAAAAGACGGCCCAAGGCATCGAAAAATTCCAGCCGTTCCTCTTCTTTCATGCGCTCCGCCAGCATGCGGGCCAGGGTGTCATCGGCGATTTTTTGAAGGTAAACCACCAGGGTGTTGACATCGGATTCCCGATCAAGTCCGAATCCGACGAATCCGTCATAGTCTTCCACAAAACGATGGGAGTGTTTGCCCATGTGTGCTATAGGTCCTTTCTTGAGGCCGAGCCGAATGGAATGGGCTTCGCCCCTTATCTGGGGCCAGGCCCCCGGAGCATTAGGACGGAAACGGCCTTTGCGGAAAACAGGTGCCATCCGGGCCACCATAGATCACCCGACGGCAGCGGTCAATGTCTGACGATCCAAAAGCGTTCGCTCTTTCCAAAGAGAAAACCGCCGCAGAGATGGATACCCTCATGATGCTACAATTCGATTCTTTTACGGCCCACGACGACCTTTCGATACGCTGGGGGGTTGCCGCCGCGGGCGCTTCACCGGCACGGGGAACCGTTTTATTCCTCAACGGTCGTACGGAGTATATGGAGAAATACGCCGAAGTCTTCGAGGCTCTATCTGAACGGGGCTTTACGGTCTATAGCTTCGACTGGCGGGGGCAGGGCCTTTCAGATCGGTTGCTGGCCGACAGCCAGAAGGGGCATGTGGACGACTTTGAGGACTATCTGCGCGATCTGGAGCAGTTGATGACGATCGTGCAACGCCATGGCGCCCCTGCGCCGTTCCTTCTCCTCGGCCATTCCATGGGGGGCCACCTGGCTCTGCGCTTTCTTGAAAGGCACCCGGAGCAGTTTGCCTGCGGCGTTTTGTCCTCTCCCATGATCGACATTCAGGTGCCGAAATTCCTGCCCCGTCCGCTACTGCGCTGGTTGGTCGGCGCGGCCCTGCGGCGGGGAGGGGCAGGCCGGTATGCCATCGGCTCCGGTCCCTTCAATGACCGCGATCGTCGCTTCAAGGGCAACCCGCTGACCTCCGACCGTGCGCGTTTCCAGCGCAATGTGGACATGATCGAGCGCGATCCCCGTTTGGCGCTGGGAGGGGTCACCTACGGGTGGTTGTCCGCCGCCCTGAAATCCATCGATTACCTTACCGCACCAGACTTCGCCCGCACCCTGGCCGTGCCGCTCCTCATGGCGACGGCCACGGAGGACCGGATCGTCTCGCGGCGCGCCCAGGAGGCATTCTGTCGGAGATCGCCCCACTGCCGGCAGCTGCTCATCGAAGGCGCCCGCCACGAATTGCTGGTGGAGACGGATTCCCGGCAGGCCCAATTCTGGCAGGCCTTCGATCGTTTTATCGAAAGCTGATGTTTCTTCAGACGCTGCAATCCTGGCGGCAGAATTGCGTTACAGCGTCGAGATAGATGGCCATCCCCCGCAGAAAAATATCATTGTGGTTGGCGCCGGGGATTTTTACGTGGCGCTTGGTCGGCGACGGCGATGCGGCGAAGAGGGCTTCGCTGTCGCTGTAGGGGATGATATGGTCATACTCGGCGTGCAGGATTAGCGTGGGACCGTGATAGGTCCTGATTTTATCCAGATTGGCAAAACCGGCCGTCTCCTCGAAGCCGATCCGTTCAGGATCGATGCCCAACAGGCGCAGCAGGGGGGCGGCATAGGCAAAACCGCTTTCGATGATCAGGCCCTGGATGCGATCCGGGTGGGACGCCGCCAATTCCAGGACCGAAGCACTGCCCAGAGACCGCCCCATCAAGATCAGGGGGCCGGAATAGGCATTGCGCTTAAGCCAGTCCTGGCAATAATCCAGGATCCGATGGCAGTCCGCCATCATGGCTGCGACGCCGGGTACGCCGCTGGAGCGGCCGTAGCCACGGTAATCCACCGCCAACAGGTTGAGCCCCCGCGCATTGTAAAGCGGGCCCAATTCGTCGTAATCCGCCACAATCTCGCCATTGCCGTGGAAGAACAGCAGATTGGCGCCGGTGGCGGATCCCAAATGTAAGCGGGCTCCGATGGTGTGATTGATCGTTACAGGAATAGCCACATCGATGCCCGGTCCGAGGCCTGCGCCGGCCCCTTCCGAACGGGGATGAAACAAGCGGGCCAGGACCTCCGGTCGGTCCAAAATTGCATAGTCCGGCTGTGCCATATCAGGTTTCGGCTCCTTCCTTTGATGACACCCGGGATCCTCTGCCCTTCCTTCCGGCGGGGAAGAAGCCGTCCACCGGAAGTGATGGGCATTGGGCGGCGTCGTTTTAATCTGCCAGCGGCGGACGAGGGTCTAATTCCCCGCCGCTTGCGGCCTTAAATGGCCTTTATCGATACCCCGCCACTCTGCGGCGAGGCCGTTTCATAGGTCAGCCCGTTCGAGCAGGCGATCCAGGAAATCCTCCACGTTTCCAAGGGGGCCGGGAGCGTGCAGGATGGGTTGCAGCGTGCCGTCACTCCCGTAGGCGAAGGCGACGAAGGTCGGTGTTACCCGGATTTCCAGTTGGCGCGCGATCTTGCGGCTGCGGTCGGGGAAGAGCGGAAATGGGATATCGAAGCGTTTGCGAAAAGCATCGACCTCGTAGGTCGTGTTGCCTACCCCGATGCCGATCATTTTGACCTGCTCGGCCAGTAAAGGATCGGCTGTGATAAGACGATAGAGTCGATTGACGTTGGGCGCTTCACGCTGACAGTGGGGGCAGTACATGGAGAAGGCTTCGATGAGCACCACTTCGGCCCGGATGTCGGTCAGGGAAAACTCCTCCGGGGCATCGATGCCGAGATAGGTCCGCCAATCCTGGTCGGACGGGACCGGCAGAAGCAGCCCGGATTCGGATGAGGGCGGAACGGCCGGTGGAGTGGCAACAGGTCCGGCGGCGCGGGTGCATCCTGCGATGAGAAGCAGGCCTGCTAGGCAACCCACCAGTATACACGGCACATGACGGTGTCCTTTCATCGGCATCTCCTGTGAGGATGACGTTCCACGGGGCAGGGCGGGACGACATCGGTCAACCAAAATCGTTGCTACCAAGATCATAGGGTGTCGAAGCGTGTCTTGCAAGTCGGATGCAGTGTGCGCAACCCTATATGGAGCGGCTGGTGCGCAGCCCGTAGATCATGGACATACCCGCCAGAGCGCAAAAGAGCGCGGACATGAGGGCCACCGCCACAATGCCTTGGGAAACCCACAGTAGGCCTCCGGCCACGGCTCCGGCCATGCGCCCCAGACCGGCCACGGCCAGCACCCCGGACATCATGGTGGCGCGCTGGTCCGGCAGAATTTCGGTGGCCATGGAGAGGGCGGTTACAAAGGTGAATTCCACCCCGACGAACAGGACAAAAAGACCGGCCAGGGCCAGGGGCAGGGCCCTACCGGTCCACGGCAGGATCAGGTAGCCGGCCATACTAAGCCCGATTCCCGTGAACAAGGCCCGCCTCTTACCCATGCGATCCGCCAGGCCCACCGTCATGAATTCGCCGCTCAGCTCGGCTACGCCAATCACGCTTGTGCCAAGTCCCAGCTGGGCGACGCTCAGGTGAAACTGCTGCTCCAGCCAGGCGCCGTAGATGACGAAAATTCCGTCGTTGGCCATGCTGACCAGAAACGCCACGGTCAGCATGGCCCATGCCTCGCGTGACCTGAAGAGTCGCTTCCAGGCGCGCTCGAGTCCGGCGCGGCCCGACAGACCTTCGGCACCGCGTGCCTCAGGCGGCAGGCGCAGGGCGATCAGAAGCATGCCGGCAATCGCCGCCACGCCCATCACAAGGAAGGGGGCGCGCCAACCGCGCCAGGCGATCAGCAGGCCCACCAGGGGAATCCCCACCAGGGTGCTGGCGGCCCAGCTGGTTTCAATCAAGCCGATGACCAAGCCCCGTTTCTCATAAGGGACCCGTTCGCCCACATAGGCCTGGATCGCCGGATCGAAAACGTTCTTGCCCAAACCGGCTAGGAAGAGCGCCATCAGCACGACGGCAAAAAAAGGAAAGCTGGCGGCGGCCAGCATGCCGGCGGCCAGCATGAAAAGCCCCAGTAGCATCATGAAGCGGTACCCCAGCCGATCGGCATAGGGACCGAAGAACAGGGCCAGCAGTCCGCTGGCCTGGTTGACGGCGATCATCGAGGTAATATGGGTGAGGGGTACCCCCATGGCACGACTCAAGGCCGGCGCGAAAGGGTAGGCAAACCGGCGGGCCGTATTGAGCACCAGCCGGCATCCACCCGTCAGGATCAAATCGAATACCAGCGCGTGACGGCCGGAACGGGGGGCCCGGGCCCGGGAATTTATGCAAGCCATCGCCATCTCCTTGGGGATGATCGATCAGGGACGACCGAGCAGTCGGCAGTAGTTAGCGCTTAGGATCGGCAATTGCAACCCCGGAACAATTCGGAACGGATCACCGGATGAAGGCCTTTGCCGTGTGATCGTCTTCGGCGCGCCGTGCCAGAGCCCGTAGATCATAGAAAGGCTCTATTCTGAACGTGATCCATTTTACAACTTGCATTCATCCCGCGGATGTTTTAATTTTCACTTAAACTATTAAGTTGCTCTGAAGGGCCAGGACCACGCCAACCGGCGGCGGCCGACCGTTTTTTGCCACGGGGACAATTACCATGGGAAAGAAAAAGAATTTGATTGAGACGGCTGTCCGGCTTTTTGCGGACCAGGGCTATGACGGTACGACGACCCTCCAGATTTCACGGGAGGCGGGGGTGACGGAGCCTTTGATCTACTATCATTTCAAGGGGAAGGAGGAGTTGTTTACGTATATCCTGAACGAGGCCTTTGATGAGTATGTCGCCCGTCTGGAGGCCATCCCCCGAGATACCGCAACTGAATTCAGCAAGATCGAAAATTTGATCCATGCCACGCAACAGGCGGTCGAGGATATGCCCCGCAGGACACGCCTGGTGATGAGTTCCTGCCCGGCGCGCATCAAAGATCCGAATCATGTATGTTACAGCCGCATGATCGACATTTACGGCTGGTACAAAACCTACCTCACGCGTTGCCTGGAAAAGGGGATTGCCACCGGGGAATTTCAAAAGGTGGGGGTTGCCGAAACGGTATTTGTCCTGATATCGATGATCAACGGGATGAGCCGACAGCATTCCCTGCTCAATGGCAGTGGTATCGCCGCCGCCCGCCAGACAGCGGTCGAGTTTTGCCGCCGTAGCCTCCTGGCCGGGCAAAATTCCGCCCCGGTCGTGCCAAGCATGTGATCTGCAACGGACAAAAGAGGAGTCCTTTTTGACGACACCCAATGATTCCACACCCAAGAAGAAGCGACTGACACCGACCTACATCGTGTTCCATATCCTTTTTTCCGAGGACACCTGGAGAGTGGCGATTGGCATCGCTCTGGCCGTCGTTTCGGCACCGATGCTGCGATCCTTCGATCATACCGGCATTGGACGCTATGTCATGTTCGTCACTGTCGTGGTCCTTGGTTGGGCCATCTCCAAGACGCCCAGTCTATG
Organism: uncultured delta proteobacterium; assembly: GCA_963730675.1. Lineage (GTDB taxonomy): Bacteria > Desulfobacterota > Desulfobacteria > Desulfobacterales > UBA5852 > JABZFP01. The sequence goes on from CAVSSY010000011.1 coordinate 81,523, forward strand.
GATCATCCGTCAAATCAGACTGTTGTTCCCCAATCGATAGTAAATTCCAGAAAAGCAATTCGAACCTGAACAGTACTGTCAGGGCGGCCGCGCTGCGCATGGCATGGCATTGCGACCGGTCCGGGGGTAAGATGAGTGGCCGTTTTGGGCGTTGCATTCATGAGGCCGCCGTGTTGACACACCTGCCACCGCCTTTTATACTCGTCCGGAATGGGGCAGCAACTACCCTTTAGGCTAGGCGGCAAACGACAGGCGTTCGTCAAATTCAGCATAACGATGGAAAATCGCTGCGGGGTGGCAAGGACGCCAGGCCAACCTCCCGGCGGTCCTGTTTGTGACCGAAGCACGACGTGCCGGAAGCGGCATCAATTGAGGAAATACCCGTGTTAGATTTGCAAATAGAGGGAATGATAGGCCGCAGCGCGGCGATGCAGGAGATGTTTGGGCTGATGGCGCGGGTGAGCGGCAGTGATTCGACGATTTTGATCAGCGGGGAGACGGGCACGGGCAAGGGGCTGGCGGCCCGTGCGATCCACCGCAATTCGGGGCGTTGCGAGGGGGCGTTCGTCTCCATCAACTGTGGGGCGATACCGGAGAATCTGCTGGAGAGCGAGCTGTTCGGCCACGTGAAGGGGGCCTTTACCGGGGCCACGGCCAACAAGGTGGGCAAGTTTGAGCAGGCCCACGGGGGCACGATCTTTCTGGACGAGATCGGGGATATGAGTCCGGATTTGCAGGTGAAGTTGTTGCGGGTCCTGGAGGAGGGGGAGTTCGAGCCGGTGGGGGGCAACCGCACGGTGCGGGTGGATGTGCGGGTGATCGCGGCCACCCATCGGGATTTGGAGTCCCGGGTGAGTGCGGGGCAGTTTCGCGAGGATTTGTATTACCGGTTGTATGTGATTCCGTTGGCGTTGCCGCCGTTGCGCGAGCGGGGTGGGGACATCTTGCGGTTGGCCGAGCATTTTCTGGCGGAGTTCAATGGGCGCCAGCAGGCCTCGGTGTCGGGGATCAGCGATGCGGCATGCCGGCTGCTGCAGTGCCACGACTGGCCGGGCAATGTGCGCGAGCTGCGCAATCTGATGGAGCGTTTGGTGGTGCTCAAGGCGGAGGGCGAGATCACGGCGGAGGATTTGCCGGTGAAGCTTCGCGGCGCGTCGGCGGCCCGTCCGGTATTGGGGGGGACGGTGGCCCTGAGCGAGGAGGGCATCAATCTGAATTCGGCGGTGACGGAATTTGAAAAGGCGCTGATTCTGCAATCCCTGGAGAAGACCCAGTGGGTCAAGAACAAGGCCGCCCAACTGCTCAACCTCAACCGCACGACCCTCGTGGAAAAAATCAAACGCTACCAGTTGGAAACGCCGGGAAATCCGGTTGCGGCCAGAGTGCGCGAGTCCTGAAGGGGCTCCGGGAAACAGGCCTGTGGATAAGAGCCTACCGGTTCGGCGGGCCGACGTCCGACAAGCGTACGGCGCGCGGGCGCGCTGGGCCGACGATAGTGTCATTGGGCAACACCGGCTATGGCCGCAGTTTTGAGAAAAAGGTGCCGTGCTCTCTACTCATGGCGCCGCGTGAGCCTGTTCGACGGATTCGAATTGATTTGACAAAAACGGGCATCTGAGAAATAGTGAACGTTGCTTGGCGTTTGAAACTTGGATCATTTATTGGCGCCCGATTCGTCTGCCAGTCGATAGCAGTCATTAAAAAACCAATCCCTTAAAAAAATCGCTTCCAGTTGAGGCTGGGACTGTTGTGGAGATCATTGCATGGACGTTAGAATCCTTGTTGCCGACGACGAAGAAAGCATCCTCGATCTTCTCTCCCGGTTTATTGAAAAAATCGGCTACAAGGCAGATATCGCCCGGAATGTGGCCAGTGCCATCAGCTTGATGCAGTCCAATCGCTATGACGTCGTATTGACGGATAAAAATATGCCCGATGTCGATGGCCGCATGGAAGGGGGCATGACCCTTGTCAAGTATGTCAAGGAACATATGCCGGCCGCCGAGGTCATCATGATAACGGGCTATGCGACCATTGAGACCGCGGTCGAAGCCATGCGCATGGGCGCTTTCGACTACATCATGAAACCCATTCCGTTGAATGAATTGAAAACCAAGATCGAGCGCATCCTCGATTATCGGAAATTTATCAACTCAGGGGATACGCTGCAGATTTATCGAGCCCTCCACAACCAGGCGCTGACCTTGCTTGAAAACCGTGACGATCTGCCCGATGAACAGTTGGGGCAGATGTTGCGGACGCTGGGCGGGAAAATTGACCATCTTTTCGGTTTGCAGAAGGAATACGAGACCATCATCCAGACCCAGGCCGAAGCCTTGGAACGGATCGAGACATTTGCCCAGCATCTCAAAGACGCCCTGCCATCGGACAGTCCTTACATTGCTGCCGTCGAACAAATCGAAGAAGAATCCCGTAAACGCATTTAAACAGCTGCGCATTCAGGCCCTTCAAGCCTCCAGGATGGTGCCCTGTAGCCATTGCAACAGCCAACAAGGAATTTTCAGACATGATGGATCAGAATCCAACCGATCAACTCGATTTCGAGCTGGATGCCCAAAACCTCTATCGCGAGGAATCCTATACGGACCTAAAGGCCGGTGCGATCCGCCGTCTTATGCCGGTGCAGCCCGACGGATCGCCGGACGCCTCCCGGACCGATATTTTCGTGGGGACCACACAATTACTGACCCCCGAGGGGCCGCTGCCTGTCCAAGCCCGATTGATGGCCAATAGTTTCCAGGAGGCCCTGGCGGCTTATCCGGCGGCCATGCGGCAGGCTACCATAGAAATGATCGCCCAGCTGGAAGAAATGCAGAAGAATTACCAGGACAAGGACGATTCCCGCATTATCGTTCCCGGCCGCTAAGTGGTCCAATTCATAAATACGATGACATTCGGTCGCCAATGCATCCTGCCTGACAGTGTTGTGAAAACACGGCCTATTCCGGATAGGCCTTTGTTTTCCCGCCTTGTCAGCCTGCCGTGACGCCCTCATGACGTCACCGTTTTTACGAACAGGACCACTAAGCCTCCCGCCGTCCCACCTTAGTTGAGGCGCCGGTCGTGCGTCCTCTACCGGGAGCCCATTTATCTACTGAATTCCCGGACGGTGACACCGAGGGCTGCTGAAAAACGAGCTATGGATGGCGTTGACACCGCTTTCCAGATCCCTTTGTTTGACGAGGAAATACAAGGCGGCACGTGACGGCCCGAAAGAGATCATTTCCACATTGACCCGACATCGGGCCACCGCCGAAAAACAACGGGCCGCAATCCCCTCGCGGTGCTGGATACCGTCCCCGACAATGCCGACGAGGGCCATATCTTCCAGGCGGTCTATTTTTCTGAACGGCCGCGGTCTAATTCCCATCAAGGCCTGACGGGCCGGAGCCATGTCCCGCCGGGCCAGCAGTAGGCTGATGCAGGTCTGGGAGGTCACCACGGATTTGATGTTGATGCCGTTTGAGGCAATGCAGGAGGCCACTTCCCCCAGGATGCCCGGACGGGCTCCGACACCGGAGGCATGCACTTTCAATATGCCGATATCGCTGTCGTAGGCGACGCTCTTGATAACGCTGCGGGGGCGGGGGCTGCGGCAGGTGATCAGGGTGCCCGCGGCGTCGGGCGCCAGCGTATTGCGGATGGCGATCGTCATCTTCCGGCGACGCGCCGGTTCCACTGTCCTGGGATGCAGGATCTTAGCCCCGAAATAGGCAAGTTCGGCCGCTTCCTCATAAGAGAGTACCGGAATCAGCTGGGCCTCGGGAACCAAGCGGGGGTCGGCGCTCATGAAGCCCTCCGTATCCTTCCATATGTCCAATCGTTCCGCGTCTAATGCGACGGCAACTACGGCGGCCGAATAGTCGCTCCCCCCGCGTCCGAAAGTCGTGATGTCACCACTTTCGCTGGCGCCGAAAAAACCGGGCAGGAACAGGATTTTCTGCTTCCCCAGAAGCGGGGGCAAATACTTTTTAAAATGACGTGCAGTTTTGGCCAAATCGGCGGTGGCATCGCCATATTTGCCATCCGTGATCAGCCCGATCTTATGGGGCATGCGGTAAGTGGCGGATACGCCGCGGCTGCGAACCGCACCGGTCAAAAGCTGGGCCGCCAAACGCTCGCCGTAGCTGCTGATGACATCGGTCAAGCGCGGTGTAATGGCCCGGGTGAAATTCAAGCCATAGTAGAGGCGCTCCAGCTGACCGAGGCTTTTCCCCAATTCGCGGATGTAGTCTTTGAGGTCCGGCGTACGCGGCATGAGATGCCGGGCCACCAGGAGGTGGCGCGTTTTCAATTTGCCGATCAGGTCGGGAATGTGGGCCTCATTTTCTAGCGCTGCCCCCAGACTGCTCAAAAGAAAATCTGTCACGCCATGCAGCGCCGATACGACAAAGACATGCCCCGGTCCACGCGTTGCCATTAGATCGACGATGCCGGCGATCGTTTTTTTCCCATTCAGACAGCCACCACCAACCTTGATGACATGCATTGGGATGATCTCCTTCCCTTTGAACCGTCAATAGCGGCCGGCAGTGCACTTGCTGGCGGCCACCAGCCGATTGAGGCTTGTTATCTTAAAACGTCAGGGATCACAAGCCGGATTGAAACGGCTTTGATAAGGGGGGGCACCGTCTTGTATCGATTGCTTCAGGGCGCCTAAACGGAAGAGGGTACGGAGGCTTTGCCGGACAGCCAATGGAGGGTGCTGACGGCGGATGGAATGGTCTTCAACCCCATTCTCAGCGGAAGAGACCACGGTGGACCGTGGGATGGCCTCAGGCGGACTGGGGGGAATCGCGGAAGAATTGAGCACAGCAATCGGTACATTGCCAGACAGGGCCATCGCTTCGGTTCTGGAAGCTGCCGATAGCGACCCCGCCGCCATCCAGGGCATTTTCCAGTTCCGGAAGAAAGACGGGCATACCGCTCAGAAGAAGTGCGATTTTGTCGGATCCGCACCATGGACAGTGAGACGGTTTCCGGCTGGTTCGCATTTTCATTGCGGGGTCGATGCGGATGTCATTTGTTTCGTGAGATGACGACGGCATGGCACTTTTCATGAGATGAACCGCGTTCCCTTCGATTGGCATCTGAAAAAGGGGAGTGTGAGATGCGATCTTGCAAGGGCCAATCAAGCAGGGAACGTGCCAGGTGACACTGCACGATTTTTTAATCGCTTTCGAAACAGCTATAACTATCTGTAAATTAGTAAAAATTAATTCTATGGGGAACAGGGCAGAAGTTGATTCCAAAACAGTTTTTGCAATAAGCGCCTACTTGGTAGACATCCTTTGTTAAAAAAATGTCCATGCGCTGGACATGTCGTGGGGGGAAGGCTTAACGGGAGAGAAATCATGGTGCGGCTCAGAATGGGGCGGTGCGTTTTTTCCTGCATCCCAAGGTTTCCGTTACCGCTGGTTAAAAGGGTTGTTGATCGTTAATCCGGGATGGGAAACTTGCGGCACAACGCTGCGACTTCTTCTCTGGTCGCCGTCAGAACTTGCTTCTGACCGGGGTTCGTGAGGACGGTGTCCACCCATTCTGCGATGCGCCGGACTTCCGGTTCACGCATCCCCCGAGACGAGATCGCAGGCGTTCCCAGGCGCAGACCGTCTTCGATGCCGGTGGGATTCTGATGACCGGGAATCGGGTTACGATTGACGATGAGTCCTACCTTCTCTAACTGTTCTTCGGCCCATCCGCCGCTCATTCCCTTGCTGCGCAAATCCATGAGTACCAGGTGGGTATCGGTCCCGCCGCTGATGACATGGTACCCGCGACCGGCAAATATTTCGGCCATGCAGCGGGCGTTCACCAGTGTTTGACGCTGCAGATCCCTAAAGTCGGGGCAGGCCGCATGCCGGAAGCATACCGCCTTGGCGGCGATCGCATTCATGGACGGTGTCCCCTGGCAGCCCGGAAATACGGAACGGTCGATGCGTTCGGCATAGGGCTGTTTGCATAGAATGACGCCGCCCCGCCCACCCCGTAAAGTCTTATAGGTTGTGAACGTGACAAAATCGGCATGGGGTACGGGGCTGGGGATGACGCCGGCCGCCACCAAGCCGGCGATGTGGGCCATATCGACCATCAAAAAAGCCGCATTTTGGCAGGCGATCGCGGCCAGTTGGCGATAGTCGATCAGGCGGGGATAGGAGCTGGCGCCGGCAACGATCATTTTGGGGCGCCATTTCGCCGCCCGCGATGCTATGGCGTCATAGTCGATGAAACCGGAATCGGCTGCGACCCCGTAATGGGCAAAATCAAAACAACGGCTGGTCATGGAGACCGGTGCACCGTGGGAAAGGTGGCCCCCATGGGAAAGCGCCATGGACAGCACCCGGTCGCCCATTTCCAGCACCGCAAAATAAACGGCCAGGTTGGCCGCCACCCCGCTGTGGGGTTGCACGTTGGCATGATCAGCGCCAAAGAGCGTCCGGCAACGGTCGCGGGCCAGCTGCTCGAGCGCGTCGGCGTTGCCACAACCGGCATGATAGCGGTGTCCGGGATATCCCTCGGCCGCCTTCACGGCGAAAGGCGACCCCTGTGCGGCGAGAATGCTGTATGGCGGATGGTTTTCAGCGGCAATAAGGTCGATGGTATCCTGCAGGCGTTTGGCTTCACGTTCGACGAGGGCGTTTACTTCGGGATCTTCGACAGGGAATGAATGCATGGCCGCACCGCTCCGTACATGGTTGAGGGGCCGACCTCCCGGTGATCCGAGCGGAGGCATGATGCCCTTGACTTGCGGATTGCCTCCATTGTACTAATCCATAACCAACAATCAACACCGAAATCGTCCGGGGAGCAATTAACTCGCATGGCTGAACGCACGGCAGAAGTGGAGCGCAACACCAAGGAAACCCGTATAAAGGTGCGATTAGACCTTGACGGTCAGGGACAAGCCGATATTGCCACCGGCATCCCGTTTCTGGACCATATGCTGACCTTGACGGCGGCCCACGGTTTTTTGGATATGGACATCAGCGCCCGGGGCGATCTTGATGTGGACTTCCATCACACGGTCGAGGACCTGGGGCTTGTGCTTGGCGAAGCCCTGGATATTGCCTTGGGGGATCGGGCGGGCATTCGCCGCTTCGGACATGCCGTGACGCCCATGGACGACGCCTTGGCGAAAGTCACCATTGATCTCTCCAAAAGACCTTACCTCGTTTGCCGGCTGCCCCAGGGGATGCCCCCCGCCGGACAGTTCGCCCCGCACCTGGTGCGGGAGTTTTGTCGGGCTCTGGCGACGCGGGGAGGGATGAACCTGCACATCAATGTCGACTATGGTGAAGATCCCCACCATATCATCGAGGCCGTTTTCAAATCCATGGGGCGTGCCCTATCCCAGGCCGTCGGTGTGGATGCAAGAGTTTGTGGCGCCCGAACCACCAAGGGGACCTTCTAGGGTTTTCCAACCACGACACCGCGTACGACCGATAGCCGATGTTCACCCATTACACCCGACGGTTTCTATAAGAATATCAACCCACATCTGGAAGCATAGACCATGATTTCACGATCCGCCATCCTGCGATGGACCATTATTCTCGTGTGCTGCACCGGTTTGGGTGGGTGCCGATCCAGTGGTCCGGTGACCCATTTAAGCGGTGAATTTAGCGGAACGGAGCATGTCCTGGTACTGCCCTTTAAAAACATGGCCTGGTTGTATGGCGAAGGCGTCAATGTGCGCAGTCCGCTTACGGGCAAGGTGTTCATGACCGGGCCGGTTGCCGAAGGCGCCGATCGTCTGCTCACGGATATGCTGGTGAATGCCTTGCGCCGGCAAACCCATTTTCAGACGGTGCCCTCGAGTGAGGCGCCTGGTGTTTTGGATGCGCTTCAGTCAACCTCGGACGCACAGCGCTCGCCATTGAAAGCGCTGGCCCAGACCGGCCGCATGCTGGATGCCGATCTGGTGTTCCGAGGCTATTTGTATCGTTTCAAGAAACGGGTGGGAAAAGATTATGCCGCGGAATCGGCCGCTTCCGTGGCATTCGACCTCTATCTGATCGATAGCCGCGCCCAGAAAGTAGTCTGGTCGGCTTATGTTGATGAAACACAGCAAGCCCTGACGGACGATTTGTTTTTCATCGGGACCTTTTTCCGGCGCGGCGCGCGCTGGATTACCGCCGAAGAAATGGCGTCGGAAGCCATGACGGACATGTTTAAGGAATTTGAACAGCCATGATGATCATACCGGCAGTCGATATCAAGGACGGGCGTTGCGTCCGCCTGTTGCAGGGCGAGATGGATAAGGAAACCGTTTTTTCAGATAATCCGGCCGCTATGGCCCAGCGCTGGCAGGCCATGGGGGCGGAGCTTATCCATCTGGTGGATCTTAACGGGGCTGTCGATAAGAAGCCTCACAATCTGAGTACGATCGAGGCTATTCTGGCCGGTATCCGCGTGCCTGTACAACTGGGTGGGGGGATACGGGACATGGCCACCATCGAAGCTTATGTCAACAAAGGTGTGGCACGCATCGTCCTGGGTACGGAAGCCATCCGCAACCCGGATTTGGTGGTGCAGGCCGCCCGGGCTTTCCCGGAATGCATCGTTGTAGGAATCGACGCCCGTAACGGCTATGTGGCCATCGAGGGCTGGACGGAAACCACCGGAATCACCGCGGTCGATTTGGCCCGCCGTTTTGAGGACATCGGCATTGCCGCCATCAATTTTACCGATATTCACCGGGACGGCATGCAGAGTGGACCCAACATCGAAGCAACCCGCCAATTGGCTGAAGCCGTCTCCATACCGGTAGTGGCCTCCGGCGGCGTGTCAACCATCGATGACATCAAAAACCTGCTGCCCTTGACCGCGGTTGGTGTGCAAGGGGTCATCACCGGCAAGGCCCTCTACAGCGGTTCGCTGGATCTGAGGGCGGCCATTGCGCTGGCGCGCACCACGGAACCCTCTTGACAAAGTGTGCAGCATACCCCTCTTATCGATTTTATTTTCCTCACCATATCACCCCGTGCAGGGGGATGCTTTTATCCAAAATGGATAAATAGCGCTTGACATAATTTTTCATATGCTCTAACAAAACGCGTTTAATGGAATTTTGTTTTGACACTGTGGGGATCACGGTGACCCGATTGACGTTTAAACAACGGCCGGTAAAGCTTCATCCCATCTAATATCCCGCCTTCATTGGTTTATCCACGCGTCTCACCACCGGGAGGAACGGCTGGTTGGCCTCTTTTATACCGGAAGATAAAATCGCAGAAATCAAGGATGCCTGTAATATCGTCGATGTGGTGGGTGAGACGGTCCTGTTGAAGAAAGCCGGCAGAAACTACACCGGCCTTTGCCCCTTTCATGCCGAGAAAACGCCCTCCTTCACTGTGAGCCCCGACAAGCAGATGTTTTATTGCTTCGGATGCGGAGAGGGCGGCAATGTTTTCAGCTTTTTAATGAAACAGCAAGGGCTGTCTTTTCCCGAGGCCGTCAAGATGCTGGCCGAACGGACAGGGGTCGACCTTCCCGCCAGCCGTCCTACCCCTGCCCAAAAGCGCCGACGGAGCGAGCGGCAGGCGATCCTGGAGCTCAATCAGTTGACCATGGGGCTCTATCGGAAAACCTTGCAGCGGGACCCGCGAGGGCAGGCGGCACGTGATTACCTGTGTAAACGCGGATTCAAGCAGGAGGTGGTAGACGCCTTCAACCTCGGGTATGCCCCGGCGGGATGGGATAATTTGGCGCGTTACTTCCAGCGACAGGGTCTGTCCCTGGAGTTGGCGGAAAGGGCAGGTCTGGTGGCCCGACGTCGACAGGGCCAGGGATACTACGACCGTTTCCGGGATCGGATCATTTTTCCTATCCTGGACCATCGCCACGAAGTGATCGCCTTTGGCGGCCGGGTCCTTGATGATGCCCTGCCCAAATATTTGAATTCACCGGAAACGCCCGTCTACCACAAAAGTCATTCGCTTTTCGGCCTGAATCTTGCTCAATCGCATTGCAGGACAGAAGAACGGGTATATATTGTTGAAGGTTATTTGGATGTTATGGCGCTGCATCAAAACGGCGTAAACAACGCGGTGGGTACGCTGGGAACGTCACTTACCGCTGAGCATGTCCGCTTGCTGCGGGGCTATATCGGCCAATCCGGTCATGCGGTGCTGGTGTTCGATTCGGACGAGGCCGGCCTCAAGGCGGCCCAGCGCAGCACCGGGGTATTTGCCCGTGAACTTGTCGAGGCGCGTGTTCTTGTTCTACCCCCCGGTCATGATCCGGATACCTTCATGATGACCTTCGGCCCCCAGGCGTTCGAGGAAAAGGCCGAGGAAGCAAAGGGCATGGTGTCTTTTTTAATTGACGCCGCCATCGAACGCCACGGATTGAGTATGGAAGGGCGTATCAGGGCTCTGGAGGAAGTTGCCGAGCCGTTGGCAGCCGTTGAGGATCAGGCGGCGCGTTCCGTTTGTATAAAGTATTTGGCCGAAAGGGTCGATATTGACGAGGCCGCTGTACTTGAAAAGATTCGGCAGGTGGCCAGCAGACCGCGCAGAGACACACCGCCGGGTCCGGCGGACGGACATCGGGGAGCGACATCCCTGCCGCTGTCGATTTCGGAACATCAGCGAATCGAACGACAATTGGTTGCAATGATGCTTCAGTTTCCGGAAATTCTGCCAGAAATCCGTAAACAGAATATCGTGCGATTGATTGAAGATGCGATATTAAGGACGATCGGTCAGGAGGTCTTGGGAGAAATTCAGTCTTCCAATGAAATGCAGGTGCTTTCTCACCGCTTGGCTGCTGATGATATTGACCGTGTAAAAGCGCGTTTGAGCATTCAGGAGGAAAACTGGGAGATGAAGGGGTGCGTCAACCTCATCAGACAATTCAAGGATAGCAAGAGAGCGGCGTCCCCGAATGAATTGGTTGAAAAGATCCGCCAAGCCGAAAAAGATGATGATTTTCAGCGATTAAATAAATTGTTGAAAGAGAAAAATATTCAAGCGATAAAACATGATCGCGAAAAGACAACTTTTTTTAAAAAATCCATTTAGACGTGTAGTTTACGTGATGACCTGTGGGTTTTAGCAGACATGCTGTAGTGTTACATCCATTCCACGCATGCGGGAGGCAAAGTTTTATGGCAAAAAAAGCCGCGGCCAAGACAGCAGAATCCGCCAAGCAGAAATCCAAGACGGAAGCCAAGGCCCAGTCGACCAAGAAGCCGAAGGCGGGGCAGCGCAAAAAGTCCTCGAAGGCAAAACCGAGAACCACCCAGGCATCCCACAAGGATGCTGCCCAAAATGAGATGAAAAAGACAGCTACCAAAACAATTTCCCAAAAGAGCAAAGCGAAGAGCGGCAAGAAAAAGCCCGTCGCTACCCCTCCCAAATCGGATAAAACTTCCAAAGTCGGCGACGACCTGAAAAGAAGACCGAGCCCCAAAAGGCGGCCGTTCAAAAGGAGAAGAGCGTCAAGAAAGTGAAAGCCCGCAGGACAGCGCCTAAAAAGGCAATGCCCCCAAAAACGGGCAAGACCACGCCTGCCCCAAAAGGCGGCCAAACCGAAAGCCGCAGCCGCCCCCAAAACCGACAAATCGAAGGCCGCTGCCAAGAAGCCGGCGGTCGCCAAGGATACACCGGCCAAGCCCCCGGCTGAAAATGGGAAGGAAGCGGTCATCCAAGCCCTCGAGGCGCTGGTGGCCAAAGGTAAATCCCAAGGGTTTCTGACTTACAAGGAAATCAATCAGATTCTACCCGAAGAATTCATGTCGCCGGACCAGATCGACGATACCCTTATGATGTTCGATGAATATGACATCGAAGTCTTGGACGAAGAAAAACAGAGCATGACCGCCAAGACCAAGGGGAATAAAAGCCTTACTCTCCAATCTGAAGATAGCGGTCTAACGGATTTTGGCAGCGTCACGGATCCTGTCAAAATGTATCTGCGCGAAATGGGCAATGTAACGCTGCTAAGCCGCGAGGGGGAAGTCGAGATCGCCAAAAAAATCGAGGCTGGCGAACAGGAGGTCCTGCGTGCCCTGCTGGATACCACAACGGCCATCGATTGCCTTCTCGAGTTGGGGGACCATATCCAAAACGGTGCCCTGCGCCCTAAACACGTTCTGCGGGACATCGACGAGGGCGACAATTTTGTTGATGAAACAGAGCAGGCGGATCGATTTCTGCATACCATTCAATCTATTCGTGAAATCAACGAAGAAAATAGCGCTTTTCGGGAAAAGCTGCTCCGGTCGGATGCCAAGCCCGACGAACTGCGCCGCATCCGACGCGCCATCTCCCGCCGGACTCACAAAATCTTTGATCTCCTGAAGGATTGGCGGTTGGAAAGCAGTGTCATCGAAAAGATGGAAAGCATCATCCGCAATCAGATCGCGTGGTTCGAATCACGCAATAAAACGCTTGCTTTGTATGCGGACGTCGTTGATGCGCCGATCAATGAATTGCGCGACGAATTGACGTCCGAAACCCGCTTTGCGAAATGGGCCAAGATGCGTGCCGATTTGACGCTGAAAGAGTTCGGGCAGATCTATCATAGAGCTGAGGACCGTCCAGGATGCCATTGAAACAAAAGAGCGCCAAATCAACGCCAACAGCCGCATCCTCAAACGCATTATCAGCAGCGTCGACGAAGGCCGCTTTCGGGCCAAGCTGGCCAAAAGCGAATTGACCAAGGCCAATCTTCGTCTGGTGGTCAGTATCGCCAAAAAATATACCAACCGCGGCCTGCAATTCCTCGATCTGATCCAGGAAGGCAATATCGGCCTGATGAAGGCGGTCGATAAGTTTGAATACCGTCGCGGGTACAAATTCAGTACCTACGCGACATGGTGGATTCGTCAGGCCATCACGCGCGCCATTGCCGATCAGGCGCGTACGATCCGAATTCCGGTTCATATGATTGAAACCATCAATAAACTGATTCGGACATCGCGCTATCTGGTGCAGGAGCAGGGGCGGGAACCTTCGCCCGAAGAAATTGCCGAGAAAATGGAAATCCCACTGGAAAAAGTGCGCAAAGTCCTGAAGATCGCCCGTGAGCCCATTTCCCTCGAGACCCCCATCGGCGAAGAGGAGGACAGTCATCTGGGCGATTTTATCGAGGACAAAAAGTTTATGCTCCCCTCCGACGCAGCGGTCAGCCTGAATCTGGCCGAACAAACGCGAAAGGTGTTGGCTACCCTGACGCCAAGGGAAGAGAAAGTGCTGCGCATGCGATTCGGGATTGGCGAAAAAGCGGACCATACATTGGAAGAAGTCGGGCAGGACTTCGCGGTCACCCGCGAGCGAATCCGTCAAATCGAAGCCAAGGCGTTGCGTAAGTTGCGTCATCCAACACGCAGCCGGAAACTGAAACACTTTATCGAAAGTTGATTCATGAACCCCGCTTTGCCTGGTATGTGGAGTCGGCGGATCCCTTGACAAAACAACCAGGGGCGGATAGTACAGGTGTCGTTTTTTTAAGCTGTTGGGGGCCCATAGCTCAGCTGGCAGAGCCACCGGCTCATAACCGGTCGGTCCCTGGTTCGATCCCAGGTGGGCCCATACATCACGTTAACGCGGAATCGCCGTAAGACAGCCGGAGCGGCTTGCGCTAGTGGAAGCAATAGGAATGGACGAGGGTAGTCGCGCAGAGAAATTGGGGGCAACTGCATTGCCCCCGAAAAAGGCCCCCAAAGGGCGTGGTTCACTCAGGAACCACGCCCTTTTTGTTCATTTCAAGCGGAGTGCGACATTCTAATGGATGCGACGGTAGAGCATATCCTGGCGGCCGTGGGGGCGGTGGCCCCCTTCCACCTGGCGGAAGATTGGGACAATGTCGGGCTGCAAATGGGGTCCCGTCGCTGGCCGGTGAAGCGGGTCATGACCGCTCTTGATCCAACCCTTGAGGTTGTCCGTGAAACGATCGACCGTCAGGGCAATGTCCTGGTGACCCACCATCCTCTCATTTTCAGTCCCCTGATGACACTCGATATCGATGGACCGATGGGACGCATTCTGGAAGCATTGTTCGAACACCGGATTGCGGTCATTGCAGCGCATACAAACCTTGATGCGGTCCACGGTGGCGTGAACGATGTCCTGGCATCGCTATTGGCGATGGATGATATGGCGCTGCTGCAGCCTTCCGAACGGGATCCTTCCTGTGGATTGGGACGGGTCGGCCGGATCGCCTCCCGCAGCAGCCTCGCAGAACTTGCCGTTGTCATCAAGGATCGCATGGCACTGCCCCACGTTCGCTTCGCCGGGAGCCCTGAACTCCAGGTAAGCAGGGTGGCGTTATGCTCGGGCAGCGGATCGAGCCTGATAGGGGCTTTTTTAGCCAGTGATGCGGAAGTATTTATCACCGGCGACGTGCGCTACCACGATGCCCGTGAAATCGAGGCCCACGGCCGGGGGGTCGTGGACGTCGGCCACTTTGAGTCGGAACATATCATTCTGGATGTATTGACCAACAAACTCACGGAGCAGATGATTTCCCGCGGGATGGATGTGCGCGTAGAGGCCTGCGGGGGAGAGCGCGCTCCGTTTACGACGATCTGAAGTCCTGACGCCGTCCCATTTTTCCGTGGCGTCTACCCGTTGCGGCGAACGGCCGCAGCACCGGTTGTTAAGCGATGCGTGGTGAAAACTTCCTACAAGGCCGTATGAAGGAGTGCTTCAAGAATTATGACTGAAATGACACGTGCCCAAATGGAAACGCTTTTGAGTCTGCAGGAAATTGAGCTGCAAAAACTGGAAGTTCAAAAAGTGCTCGATGCCGTAGCCGCTAAAGTTGACGCCTTAGATCAAGAGCTCAACGATTTTGTCCGGGTCATCGAAAAGGATCGAAAGGCATTTACGGAATTGAAAGACCGTTATCGCGATTTCGATGAACAGATTCGCGTGAATACCGTCCTGATCGATAAAATTGAAGCCAAACGACGTTCCGTGAAGACCAATCGGGAATATGAATCCCTCCTTAAAGAAGAAGACCAGTTGCGAACGCGTAAATCCCAGGTCGAAGATGAAATGTTGGCCTGCATGACCGAAATGGAAAGCCTGGAGAAGAAAATCGAGCAGCTTGAAGCCGAACATCACCAGCTTGACGAGCAGGTGACCGAGGACAAACAGGCGGTGAAGGTGGAAGCTTCCGCGAGTGAAACCCGTTTTGCCGACCTCTCCCGCGAAGTGGCTGCCGTAGAAGCTGAAATTGCGCCGGCGGTTTTGAAGACCTTTGCCCGAATAAAGAAAATGACCCCGGACGGCAAGGCCCTGGCACCCGCCCGCAACTCGGTTTGCATGGGCTGCCATATGAACATCCCGCCCCAGATGTTCAACGAGCTGCAGCGCTTTGACAGCTTGAAATTGTGCCCCTTCTGTAATAGAATTTTGTACTGGGATAATGCTTGAGATGATCCAATGACCATTGTGCGGCAGCCGGTCGGAGTAGGACAGGCGATCGCCGGGATGATTTCCCGGAGGAAAGTCCGAACACCACAGGGCAGGGTGCTCCGTAACGCGGAGTCACGGTGACGTGAAGGAAAGTGCAACAGAAAGTAAACCGCCGCCCCCGTTGTCCCGTTAGGGAGATGGGATGCGGTAAGGGTGAAACGGTGCGGTAAGAGCGCACCAGTTCCCCGGGTGACCGGGGAAGCTCGGTAAACCCCACCCGGTGCAAGACCAAATAGAGGAGCGTTCGAGGGTTGCCCGCCCGAGCTCCCGGGTAGGTCGCAGGAGGTATCCGGTAACGGATGCCCTAGATGAATGATCGCCACCCGCTGCCGGGAAACCGGCTGCGGGAACAGAATTCGGCTTACGGCCTGCTCCGGCCGGCATTCCCGTGAACATGAACAACGAGCTGCCAATGGCTCCGCACGCCGACTATCCGGCAGCCCGTCCGACGCGTATGGGTGTGACACCATGAATAAACCCCGTGAAGAAGCGACATCGTTCCTCGAAAAGGTGCGCATTTTTTCCCATGATTATCTGCGTTGCTGCGAGTATATTATTGCCTCCCAGGGCATGCGCGCCTTTTTCACCAAAAAGCTTTACTCCAAACTCATCAGCACAACCCAGCTGATGGAAGATTTTCTCGACTTCCACGGGGCAAAGAATAACAACGACTGGTATTACTATCGCGAGCTAACGGCGACCGTGCGCCATCTCAGTTTAGGGGCCTATTCACAGAAGCATATTACCAACCGTATGGTGTACTACGATTTACCGGATTCCAAAGAATTTGAACAACAGGGCGAACGCACGCTCAATTTTTTCAATGATTGCCTGTGCCACCTGGCACCGGTGATTATCGCCGAAGCCAAGCGGCTTGATATCCCGTCTCCCGGAAAAGGATTCGACCCCACCAAATTCCCGACCATCACTTCCCGAGACCTGCTGGATTACGATATCGATGACGAGAACAAAGATTTACAGAAGAAGCATATTGTAAAAATCGCCAGCGAGTTTTTAAACATATGCCAGAAATTCGACCAGCTCGGCTTCTACGAACCCTACCCGCTTGACAAGATCCTGACCATTGTGCCCGAAAAGGTCAGCGAAGTCGAAATCCGCCGGTTCGAAATGCTGGTGCACAACCTGCAGTCCGCTTTCGATTCCTACGTGATTCACGGCGGCTATCGATACGGCAATCGCAAACTCAAGCAGTTGCGCAGCCATTTTTCCGTCGTATTCCACCTCATGCAGCTGATCGGCCGCCTGCTTCATTTTTATGAGCGTCACCTTCACAAAACGAGTTTCAAGAATATCTACCAGCAGGTTCAAGAGCGCCTTGCGGCGTTAGTGCCACCTGAAACCTTGCTCGACCGCACCATCAATTACGGCCTGTTCTATGCCTGCCATTTTTTGACGACCGGCAAACAGCTGGCGCAGGAAATTCTCAACGAGAATATCGAACGCGGCTCCATCACGGTGGGGATACCGGTCAAACTCGGGTTTCACAGCCGTCCCAGCCTGCTCGTGGCCAAGATTGTGCAGCATTTCGGGGGGCAGGTGGAATTGTGCATCGGTGAGGATCGCTTCGACGCCAGCAGTGTGCTCGACATTCAATGGGCCGGTGGGAAAATCAACAAGGAAGATATCAGGGAAGTCGTCTTCGAAGGGGATCTGCGGGCCCTGCGCGATATCGAGATTCTGGCCGGTGTGAATTATGGCGAGGACACGATGGGTAAAGGCGTCCCTCTCCCGAAGGAGCTTCTTTATTTACGCTGATAACACCTTACGGAACCATTGTGGTTTCGACGGATCGATTCCGACGATGGAGTGGCTAAGATTCCGTCCATTCCGCATTATTCAAAGAGCATGTCCATGAACGCTGCCGTGATTGTCGCCGCCGGTCAGGGTGCCCGGATGGGTGGGGCGCTCAGCAAACAATACCTGCTTCTGGACGGTGTCCCCATTCTGCGGCGAACCCTTGACGCGTTCATTCAGAGCGAACTTTTCGACGAGATCATTGTTGTGGTCGCCTCCGCCGACATGGACCACTGCCGTGAGCACATCCTGAATGGGTTGCCTGCGGAGTTGTCTCTGCGTCTCGTAGCCGGCGGCCGGGAGCGCCAGGAGAGTGTCTTCAATGGGCTGGAGGCCGTCAACGGCCGGGACGACGATGCGGTTCTGATCCATGACGGTGTACGGCCTTTCGTATCGAGTGAAGCCCTTGCGCGTTGTCTCGAAACGACGCATCTTCACGGTGCCGGCATCCTGGCTGTTCCGGTCCGGGACACTCTAAAAGTTGCGGATGAAGACGGTTGCATCGCCAAAACCTTAGATCGGGCAGGCATCTGGCAGGCCCAGACGCCCCAGGGGTTTCGGCTGGGGCTGATCAGAGAGGCCCACCGCTGCGCCCGGGAGGACGGGGTTTGCGGCACCGACGATGCCCGGTTGGTGGAGCGCCTGGGGCAGCGGGTGATGATCGTGGCGGGCAAGCGGATCAACATCAAGATCACGACCCCGGAGGATCTATCTCTGGCGGAAGCCATATGGCGGCATGTTCAGGGTGATATGACGGCGCGATCGAAGCCCCATTAGGCATCATCACGCGACAGCGGCCAGAGCGTCCCACACAAGGGATACCAGGGTCGGAAGCACGTGTTCGACTTCCGGTGAGAACGAGTCCCCGGGCTTGAAATTGGTGCCCACCACCGAATAGACCCGCGCCGTAGGAGCTTTGCCATAGAGCCAGCAGCTGAGTACCAGAAGGGTGTGGGGCGTCATGGTGTGACCGATGGGGGAAACAGGCCTTTTCCCCGGAAAAAGCCGTGTGCATGTCACTTCCCCGGGCCGGCCCTTTAGCCGTGCATCCACGAAGACAACCTGATAGGCCCGGCTGATCGGTTCCGCCAGGTCCGGCGTCAGCTGATGGCACACGACAATCCGGGTGTGCGCGGGGAGCTTCTTTTCTTCCAGGCGTCGTCCGATATACCACCCCAGCCCGTCATCGCCGCACAGGGGATTGCCATAGCAGATGACGCAACGCCGCCCGCCGCCCGCGGCCCCGCCTTCAGCGTGAACCTTCATAGCGTATGCGACCTTCCGCGTCGATAATGCAAAGCGTTGCCCAGGGACGGTCCCAGGCATGGGTCGAGCAGCTCAAACAGGGATCGAAGGCACGGATGACCGCCTCGACCCGGTTGAGTGCCCCTTCCGATGGTTCCGGTCCCTGGATGACGTGTCGGGCGACCTGCAAGACACCGCGGTTCATGGCCAGGTTGTTGTGACCGGTGGCCACGATCAGATTGACCCAGGTGATAAGTCCCCGATCATCCACGCAGTAGTGATGAATGAGGGTTCCACGGGGGGCCTCGGTGACCCCAATGCCTTCGCCGTAGTTGGGTTCGGCCAGAGCGCGGACCCGTCGGTTCGTAATCTGCGGATCCTGCAGAAGCCGATCCATGGTCTCCAGAGCATACAGGATTTCCACGAGGCGGGCATAGTGATTGAAAAAGGCGCTCAGCACGGCGCCGCGCGCGAGCGCGCGGAACTCTGCCCATTCCTGATCGGCCAGGGGGGTTCCGCAGCCGTTGCAGACATTGAGGCGTGCGGCCGGCCCGACCCGGTAGATGCCCTCGGGGTAGCCCATTGACCGGTAATAGGGGGATTTCAGATAGGACCAGGGCTCCACATGCTCTTCGATAAAATCCCCATAGGCTTCGGGGGCAATTTGATCGACCAGGATATTGCCACGGGCATCCGTGAAGCGCAGACGCCCATCCAGATGTTCGAGGGTTCCGTCCGGCGCCACCAATCCCAGGAAAAGGGAGGGAAAGTTGGCAAAGGTACGGATTTCTTCCCGATAGTCTTCGAAGAGGCGTTTGAACCAGATCACATTGCGTTGGGTGATAGTGATGCCTTCCGGTATGAGGGACAACATGGCCTGACGCTTGGGTTCATCCAGGGGCATACTTACACCGCCGGGCACCACCCAGGCCGGATGAATGCGTTTACCGGCCAGGGCGGCAATCATGGTCTGTCCGATCTGCCTCAGGCGGATGCCGTCCCGCGCCACCTCGGGGTGATCCTGCAGGAGGCCGAGCACATTGCGGCGTGCCGGATCGGCGTCCAGGCCGAAAATCAGATCCGGGGAGGAAAGATGGAAGAAGCTCAAGGCATGGGACTGGATCAGCTGGGCACAATTGAGCAACCGTCGCAAATCCTGTCCCGTCCGGGGGACCCGGACGCCCAGAATGGCATCGCAGGCCTTTGCTGAAGCCAGGGAATGGCTTATTGGGCAGATGCCGCAGATGCGTTCTACGATAGAGGGCATTTCGTAAAAGGGACGCCCCTCGCAGAATTTTTCAAATCCCCGGAACTGGGTGACCTGAAAGCGGGCATCGGCGACCTTGCCGGATTCGTCCAGTTGAATGGTGATTTTACCGTGGCCTTCGATGCGGGTGACAGGATCGATGACGATGGTTGATGCCATGATGCAACCTCCCCGATATGGATCCCAATGCGGGTGTCAGGCGCCGAAACGGCTGCGACCCGTCAGATCCGGCAGATGCCCCTCCAGGAGCGAAGACAGCAGAAAGAAAATGGCATCGGCCGGCGGTGGACAGCCCGGCAGAAAGGCGTCCACCTTGACATGGGCATGGACCGGTCGGACCTGGCGCAGCAGCGCGGGGAGATCTTCGCCGGGCGGTCCCGGCGACTCCCGGACGTTTTCCACGTAGGCGCAGGCCAGCACTTCCTCCCGGTCGAAACAATTGCGCATGCCCGATACATTGGCAGTCACCGCGCAATCCCCGAGGGCCACCAGGAGGCGGGAACAGGACCGCAGCTGAAGCAGTTTCTCCCGGTCGGCCGTGGTGGCCACGGCCCCCTCCACCAGCAGGACGTCGATTTGCGCGGGCACGTCATGGACATCCACCAACGGGCTGTAAACCAGATCGATCTGCCCGGCAATGTCGGCCAGGCGATCATCGATATCCAGCAAGGACATGTGACAGCCCGAGCATCCGTCGAGCCAAACGGTCGCCAGACGCACTTTTTCCATGACGCTCCCCTTTACGTTATGGATTCATCAGTGGAGTTCCTCCCGCCGCATGAGATGCAGATAGGGCAGGAAATCCCGGCGTTTTTTCATTTCCGCCACCGAGCGGCCTTTTTCCGTCAGGGCACCGGTGGGGCAGACTTCCACACATTTGCCGCATCCGGTGCAGGTTTCGGAAGACCCCCAGGGCTGGTTCATATCGGTAATGACCTGGGCCGTGATGCCGCGCCGCATGATATCCCAGGTATGAGCCCCCTCGATCTCGTCGCAAACGCGCACACAGCGCAGGCACAGCACACAGCGGTTGTGGTCGAGCGAAAAACGGGGATGCGAAGCGTCCACCGTATGGCGGGCATTCCGGTAGACATAGCGCACATGGGTCATCCCGAGCTGGGTGGCCAGATCCTGAAGATCGCAGTGGCCGTTGGAAACGCAGACCGAACAGACATGGTTGCGCTCGCTGAAGATAAGTTCCAGGATTTTGCGGCGGTAGTCCCGCACCCGTTCGGTGGCGGTCAGGATCTCCATCCCTTCGCGCACGAGGGTGACGCAGGCGGCGGCCAGGCGCGTCATGCCCTTGATTTCCACCAGGCACAGGCGGCAGGCGCCGCGTTCGGACAGGCCTTCCAGATGGCAGAGGGTCGGTATCGTGATGTCGTTCTGGCGCGCCACAGATAAGATGGTTTCGTCTTCCCGGGCCGTCACGTCGCGGTCGTCGATCTTGAGGGTCAGCAGCCGACGGGGATTGACGTCGGTCCGGGGGCGCTGAGCCGGGGGGCGGTCAATCATCGTCATAGGGCCTCCTCGAGGTCGGCCATGCGGCAGGCGCCGGCCGGGCAGACGCGCTCCATGATGTGGGCGGTGTACTCGTCCTTGAAATAGCGCAGCGTACTGAGCACCGGATTGGGAGCGGTCTGGCCTAGTCCGCACAAACTCGTGTGCCGCACGAGGTCGCAGAGCTCTTCCAAAAGAATCAGATCTTCGGGACGGGCTTCGCCCCGGGTGATGCTGTCGAGCAGGTGGTAGATCTGGGCGGTCCCCACCCGGCAGGGTGCACATTTCCCGCAGGACTCGGACATACAGAATTCGATGAAGAATTTGGCCACGTCCACCATGCAGGAGCTCTCGTCCATGACGATCATGCCACCGGATCCCATGATGGAGCCCACCTGGGCCAAGGAGTCATAATCCACAGGCATGTCGATGTATTGTTCGGGGATGCAGCCTCCTGACGGTCCGCCCGTCTGCACGGCCTTGAGGCGCCGCCCTTCGGGGATTCCGCCGCCGATGTCGAACACGATTTCCCGCAGGGATGTCCCCATGGGGACCTCGATCAGACCGGTATTGCAGACGCGGCCAGCCAGGGCGAACACCTTGGTGCCCTTGCTCTTAGCTGTTCCGATGCCGGCGAACCATTGGCCGCCCTTGAGAATGATCGCGCGGACGTTGGCAAAAGTTTCCACGTTATTGATCAGGGTGGGGCAGCCCCACAGGCCGAACTCGGCGGGAAAGGGCGGCCGCGGCCGCGGCCGGCCCAGGCGCCCCTCGATGGAAGCGATCAGGGCGGTTTCTTCACCGCACACGAAGGCGCCCGCGCCCAGCCTGACCTTGATTTCAAAGCTGAAGGGGGTGTTGAAGATGTCGTTGCCCAGCAGGCCCAGGCGCTCCGCCTGGGCGAGGGCGGTCCGCAGTCGTTTGACCGCCAGAGGATATTCGGCGCGTACGTAGATATACCCCTTGCTGGCCCCGACAGCATAGCCCGCGATGGCCATGCCCTCGAGGACCCGCTGGGGATCGCTTTCGAGGACGCTGCGATCCATGAAGGCCCCGGGGTCCCCCTCGTCGGCGTTGCAGATGACATACTTTTCGCCGTCGGCCGCCTTGGCCACAGCCGTCCACTTGAGACCCGTGGGGTAGCCGGCCCCGCCGCGGCCCCGCAGTCCGGCGGTCACGATTTGATCGATGACGTCGCGTGGCGTCATTTCCCGCAGGGCCCGGTAGAGGGCCGCATAGCCATCGGCCGCGATATAGTCCTCGATGCGCTCCGGATCGATGTGGCCGCAGTTTTCCAGAACGATCTTCTGCTGCCGTTCGAAGAAATAGGCCTGGTCGCCGGCGTCGATGCGGGGGATCGGGCTGCCGCCGAGCGCATCCAGGATATCGCCCACATCCCCCACCTGGACGCTGTGGTAGAGAATCCCCGCCGGTTCGACGGCGATCAGAGGGCCGCCCTTGCAAAGCCCCAAACACCCGACGCCCTTGACCTGACACCAATGTTCGATGCCGCGGCGTCCGATTTCCTTCTGGAAGGCCTCCATGACCGGTCCGCTCTGGCAGGAGAGGCAACCGGCCGCGATGCACACGTTGATGCGATGGGCATAGCCCTGCTGGCGGTCCTGCTCGATCCGGGCGATGCTGTCCAGTTCTTCAAGGGTCATCGTCATGGCGGGTCCACCTCCCCAGTTTTTCCAGCACCCCCTCGGGTGAGAGCTTGCCGGCCACCTCGCCGTCGAACACCCCCGCCGGCGCCAGGCCGCAGGAGCCCAGGCAGCGGGCCGTCACCAGGGACAGCCGGTTGTCGGCGGTGGTCTCGCCCGAGGTGACCTGATAGGTCTCCTGAATCTTTTCCAAAATACCGGATGCGCCGCCGATGTAGCAGGCGGTTCCCATACAGATGACGCAGGTGTGGTCACCAGGTGGCTTCATGGTGAAGTAGTGGTAAAAGGTGGCCACCGCATAGACGCGACTCAGCGGCACTTGCAATTTTGAAGCGACATAGCGCAGGGAATCCAGGTCCAGATAGCCGAAGCTTTCCTGCACGGCATGCAAGGTTTCGATCAAAGCTTGGGGTTTGTGTCCATGGAGACGCATGGTGCGGTTGACCGTGCGCCACCGTCGGTCCTCGGTGGGTTGGGGGGACGGGGCCGGCGGGCTGCTGGCGGTTGACATGATGGTTTCCTTCCCGGAGTCGTCCATTGGATTAGGCCGCCCTTGGGCAAACGGTTCGACAGCGAGCCGTGTTTCTTCCGGACAAACGCGCTGTGGTGCCTGCCGGCAGTCAATTGAGCAATTTCTATTCCAGGAGACGTTTCCTTTCGCAAGCGCCGCTTATTAAGGATGCCGACGGTAACCGCATCGTCCGCAGACCCCAGCGTAAGCAGGGAACCATTCGCACGCGCCTGTATTTGTATCGAGATGATTTTACTTGATAAAGAGATTGTAAGGTCGACCCGGTCGGGCTTGACAGTGGGGTGCGGTCAGCAGGGAAGGAGGGGGGGCCGAGAGGGTTGCGGTCCGGCTGACCGGGCGGATCATGCCGAGTGTACCGACTCTGAGGAAAGAAAATTCGCAATTTTTAAACGGTCATCTTGAAAAATTGCGAATTTCCGGCCCCGAATTCCCGGCCCATGGCAAATAGAACGGGGGTCGATCAAAGATAAGATTTGATTGCGGCGATGGCCTCTTCGGGGGTGGTGACCTTTTTCAATCGATCTTCGGCCTGGTAGGCGGCAAATAGATCGCCCACCTCCATGCCCATCAGAACGACCGGCCGTCCGTGTTTCAGCGCCAGGGCGATTTCCGAAAGCGTACCCGCGCCGCCCGGACAGGCCACCATGACACGGCTGGACAGCGCGTTGATAGTGTTGCGGGCACTGCCCATGCCCGTCAGGATCGGGATTTGAATATAGGGGGACATGCTGCGGGTATCTGCGTCGGGCAGGATGCCCACGGTGAGCCCGCCCTGTTCGAAAGCGCCCCGGGCGGAGGCCTCCATGATACCGGCCTTGCGGCCGCCGTTTAGCAGCACCCAGCCCTCGGCGGCGATGAGTTTGCCAAGCCGGTAGGCCATTTCCGCCTGAACGGCATCGGCACGGCCGCCGCCCATGACGCCGACGATCACATGATTTCCAAAAGTTGCCATTTCAAGTTCTCGCTTTATTATTATTGGTTAAAGGTACAGGGGCGCCGTGTCCCTTTGGATGGCTGCCTGTGATACGGCAATACGCCGGGTGAGGGATAGATTTGTAACGTTTTGGCATATGGCGTATCCGTTATACTATCCCTAACGGACGATCACAACGGTGGTTGACGAAACTGACAGATCAGTCCTAAACGAGGGGGCGGCCGCCCCCGACCGAAATCATGCACGAAGGAGGATGGATTATGACGGAGATGGCAGATATGGAAGCTCACTCAGCATCGGAAAGGGCCGACGGCCAAGCCTTCCTCAATCAGCTCAAAGCGACCTTTGCCAAAATGTCCAACGACATCCCGCTGCTCCTTTTCACGGAAAAGGGGCGGGAGGACGTTTTTGCCCAGGCCAACCGCCAGGTCATCCGCGCCTTTCGTGAGCTGACCGATAAAATTACCTTGCGTGAATACGATATCGATCACGAGCTGGCGCGGAAATATAATGTCAGCGTCGCCCCGACCCTTGTCATCGCTCCGGACCGCTTCAATATTCACTGGATCGGCGCGCCCATGGGGGAGGAGGCGCGCACTTTTCTGGAGTTGCTCATGCTGGTGGGCTCCGGCAACAGCAATGCCAGCGATCAATCCTTGAAGGTTCTCGAGCAGATCGATGGCCCCCGGCATGTCAAAGTATTTATCAGCCCCAGCTGCCCCTACTGTCCCCAACAGGCCGTCAACGGCGTCAAGGCCGCTGTGGCGCGTCCGGATCTGATTTCCCTCGAGCTCATCGATATTCAGTGCCGGCCGGACATTGCCCAGCAATACGGGGCGCACAGCGTTCCGGTGGCCTACGCCAATGAAACTCTGATCGGACAGGGAGCCCAGGCCGAAGAAGTGTTCATGAGCTCGCTTCAGAAACTGGAGCCCCAGACGATTTTCATCCCCGACGTGGATGCTGAAGTGGTGGAAGCCGACCTCACGATTGTAGGGGGCGGGCCCGCCGGACTGACCGCCGCCATCTATGCGGTGCGCAGCGGCCTCAAAACCGCGTTGGTGGAAGCCGAAGCCTTGGGAGGACAGGTGGCGACCACGCCCATCGTGGAAAACTACCCCGGCTTCACCCAAGTGGGCGGCAAGACCCTGGTGGACATCATGGTCAATCACGCCCTGGAGTATGTTCAGATCTTTCAAGGCGAAAAAGTCGTCGATATCAAGCCGGGCACGCCCCACGAAGTCGTGACCACCCGGCGCCGCTTCCTCACCAAAACCATCTTGCTGGCTACGGGCGCCAACCACCGCAAGCTCGGCGTACCCGGAGAGACGCGGCTGAGCGGTCGTGGCGTCAGCTACTGCGCCACCTGCGACGGCCCGCTGTTCCGTGATAAAAAGGTCATCATGATAGGGGGCGGCAACAGCGCCGTGACCGAGGCCCTCCATCTCTACCACATGGGCGTGGCAGTCACCCTCGTGCACCGCCGCGACAAACTGCGGGCCCAGGAATTCCTCGTCAAGAATTTCGAGGAGGCCGGGATTCCCGTCTTATGGAACACCGAAGTCAAGGAGATCCTGGGCGATGAACGTGTTTCGGCGGTTGAGCTTGTCAACAACCAAACCCAGGAAACCTCGACGCTCCCCGTTGATGGTGTCTTCTTGTCTATCGGCTATACACCGGCCGTGGCGTTGGCCAAGAAGGTCGGGGTGGAACTCACCGAAGAGGGTTATATCGCACGGGATGCCAAGCATCGCACCAACGTGCCCGGGATCTACGCCGCCGGCGATGTGGAAGGCGGCTACAAGCAGATCGTCACCGCCACCGGCATGGGCGCCGAAGCCGCCATGACGATTTTCGAAGATATTATCAATCCTTACTGGCACGAGTCCTCTTCCTAACGCCAACTGCGTCTTTTTTACTGCCAGCCTTGACCCGGTTGACCGGGGCAGGGCTGGACTTTTTAGACATCCCATGGCAAATTCGTGACAGAGGCGATCCAGTCGGTTTTCACCGCAGATCATTTCGATGGAAGAGACACCCACTACTGCTTTGACTGGGAGAATGAAGCGTGCAGAAAGGCAGCCTTTTTCACGTCGTTTGGATCGTGATGGCGTTATTGCTGATGGTCGCTCCGGTAGCCGCCAGCAGCAGCGGGGCTTCTGAGACGACTCCCTCCATTGATTTCCCGCGCAGCCTTGACAGCTACAATGATCCTTCCGGCAGCGGTCTCTGGGTGATTCTGAAGCACCGTGCCCAGGAGGAGCCTTTCAACCTTGTGGCCACGCTGATTTTTTTGGCTGCCATCGTGCACACCTTCCTTACAAGCCGCTTTATGGCGATTGCCCACCGCTGGTCCCATAACCATCAGGAAAACAAGGCGAATGGACTTGCCGCAAGGCACTCCGTGCATTACGGTGCCGAACTGTTCCATTTTCTGGGGGAGGTCGAAGTGGTCTTTGGTCTCTGGGCAGCGGTGCTGACACTGGCCATTTTTTTCTTCTATGACTGGGGCACACTTCACGAGTACATCACCCAGAAGGTCAATTTCACCGAGCCCATGTTTGTCGTCGTGATCATGACCCTGGCGGCCACCCGGCCCATTCTGAAATTGGTCGAAGCCGCTCTGTCGCTTCTGGCACGCCTTCTGGGAGGGACGCTCAAGGCTTGGTGGATCACGCTTCTGACCTTGGGGCCCCTGCTGGGCTCCCTGATCACGGAGCCGGCAGCCATGACGATTACCGCCTTGTTGCTGGCCCACAAATTTTTCGATCTCGAACCCTCCAACCCATTGAAATACAGCACCTTGGGGCTGCTGTTCGTCAATGTCTCGGTGGGAGGCACCCTGTCCCATTTTGCCGCCCCCCCCGTACTCATGGTGGCCGGACCCTGGAACTGGGACATGATCCACATGATCACTTATTTCGGCTGGAAGGCAGTCTTGGGCATCCTGCTCTCCAACGGCATTTACTTTATGGTGTTCTGGCGCGAACTGACCACGCTCGAGAAGACCTTCGCCACGGTCAGCCTCAAGGACGAGATCCAGCGCACCTACATCAAACGAGAGGAAATTGAGCCGGAATTCGATCGCATGGGGGCCGCCCTCAGTGAGGAACTGGGTTTCGGCGAGGCGGTGGAGCGCCGCTATGCCGCGTTGAAGAGGGAGGTCTTAAAGAAGCTGCGGCGCAAATACGATGACGATATGCGCGCCCGCGACATAGACCCGCAACTGGCCCAGGCCGCCTTCGACATGCGCTTCGAAGAGGTCAAACGCCAAAATCTGCGGCGCACTTTCCCCGGCCTGTTGCCCAAGGAACAACGCCCCAACTACCTGGACCCGGAGTGGGACAACCGGGATGACCCGGTGCCTGGCTGGGTCATTGTGATCCATGTCCTGTTCATGACCTGGACGATCGTGAACGCCCACGCCCCGGCCTTTTTTATCCCCGGCGTCCTGTTCTTTTTAGGGTTTTCCCAGGTGAGCGCTCCTTTTCAGAACCGGATCGATCTCAAACCGCCCCTCCTGGTGGGTTTTTTTCTGGGGGGGCTTGTCATTCACGGGGGCGTGCAGGGATGGTGGATCGCGCCGGTTCTGGGCACCCTTTCGGAAATCCCCCTGATGCTGGGGGCCACCGTATTGACCGCCTTCAACGACAATGCCGCCATCACCTATTTGAGCACCCTGGTGCCGGATTTAACCGATGCCCTCAAGTACGCCGTGGTGGCGGGGGCGGTCTCAGGCGGAGGCCTGACGATCATCGCCAATGCCCCCAACCCGGCGGGGCAAAGCATCCTCAAGAAGTATTTTCTTAACGGCATTTCCCCCATGATGCTGCTGGCGGCAGCCTTTATTCCCACCTTGATCATGCTGGCATGTTTTATTCTGTTTCGCTAGCGGTTTTGGAATTGCCAACTGTAAAAAAATCTGACACCTTGGCAGAGAACGATTCTGCCGTTGCCGCCACCGAGCGTCCTATAAAGAGCGCGTGGTTGCCGTTTCGGAAACGATTCGTCGGGCGGATTTAGTTCTGGCATGCGGTTTGCTCGTATCCACACCAGCGGCTTTGCACCCGCTGGGAAGAACTGCTGTCAACGTCAATTTTTCTCCCGATCATGGTGATCAACTTACCCATGTGGAACCGTATCGTTTTACGCAAGCGCATTTATCTGGTCCTGGCCGCGCTGGTCCTGATTACCTTCATGGGCGGCGTCGTCATGATCTGGTACACCTACCGGATCGACGGCCTGATTACCGCCGTTGCCGACCAAAACATAAAAGCCCTGGAAACCGCCGAGGACCTTCAAATTGCCCTCGCCAATCAGAAGGGCTTTGTTTCCTATTATTTCCTGGACGGCAATCCGGACTGGCTTCGGCAGTTGCGCGACTATCAGCAGCGCTTCGACCGCAAATTGAAAGATGCCCAATCCCTGGCCGCCTCGTCTGAACAGAGGGAAACCCTTGGACGCATCGCGGACGAATACGCACAATACGTCGATTCCCGCGACAAGGTCATAGCGCTTTACAAACGGGGTGAAGCCAGTGCCGGGGCCCTACTGCACGAGGAGATCCGGGAGCGGTTCTTCACGATTCTTGCGTTGTGCGAACGCTTCAAAGCCGTCAATGTTCAAAACATCAACGACGCCCGCCGGGAAAGCCGATTCGAAGCCCAGCGACTGCGCAGCATTGCCGTGGTGGCCATCCTGATAAACTTTGTCCTGGCCCTTGTTATGGCGACCATCGTCGTCAAAGAGATTCTGGGACCTATCCGCAGACTGATTCAGGCCGTCACCCACGATGCCGTGGTGACGAAAAAAGAAAATGTCATCAAGGTGCTAAGTCACAGGGTCTACGACCTGCTCGACAATATGGACTCAACCCAATCCGAGCTTGAGAAAAGCCGGGAAAACCTGCTGCAGGCCAAGAAGCTGGCCGTCGTCGGCAAACTGGCGGCCGGCATGGCCCACAGCATCCGCAACCCGTTTACCTCGGTGAAAATGCGTCTGTTTTCGCTTGAGCGAACCCTGGAACTTTCGAATACCCAGCAGGAAGACTTCGACGTCATTTCGGAGGAGATTCGCCATATCGACACCATCGTTCAAAACTTTCTGGAATTCTCGCGCCCGCCCAAGCTGGCGATGCAATCTGTCAGTCCTTCCACCGTCGTGGATACCGTGATGCAGCTGCTGTCCCACCGGCTCAAATCCTATGAGGTTGAGGTGGCGATTGTCCGCGACGGCGTTCTCCCGGAGGTGGAGGCCGATCCGGACCAACTGAAGGAAGTCCTGGTCAACCTGGTGATCAACGCCTGTGAAGCCCTGGGCCGGGGCGGAACCATCAAAATCGAAGAGTTGGTATCCCGGGGGGCCAACGGAAAGCGGGAAGCCCTGATCCGTGTTTGCGACAATGGGCCCGGCATTCCGGCAAGTCTTCATGAAAAAGTGTTCGAGCCCTTTTTCACGACCAAAGAAGAGGGAACCGGTCTGGGAATGAGTATTGCCCAGCGCATTGTCAATGAACACAAAGGATGGATCGATATTGCGGAAACCGAGGGTGGCGGTACCACCGTCATCGTGACACTGCCGGTCAAGGAGTTTGCGGATGAATAAAATCCTTATTGTCGACGATGACGATCAATTGCGTAAAAGCTTTGCCAAACTACTGGGCGAGGAAGGCTATCACGTGGAAAGCACGGCCTCCGGCGAGGAAGGACTGCAGAGGGTGCGCTCAGCCTCACCGGATGTGGTGGTCCTCGATGTACGTTTACCGGGAATGAACGGATTGGAAACCTTCAAGGCCATTCACGCTTTTGATCCCAAGCTGCCGGTGATTTTTATGACGGCCTTCAGCACCACCGAGACCGCCATCGAAGCCACCAAGATGGGGGCCTTCGACTACGTCCTCAAGCCTTTCGATATCCCGGACATGCTCAAGACCATCCGGCAGGCCCTGGATACCTGCCGGTTTATGCGCTCACCCGTGGATATGGGGGGCGCCTCCGAGAAAACCGACCGCGATTCCATCATCGGCCGCAGTGACGCCATGCAACAGGTGTTCAAAATGGTCGGACGGGTGGCGTCCACCGATGCCACGGTGTTGATTCGCGGCGAAACCGGCACCGGCAAGGAATTGGTGGCGCGGGCCATCTACCAGCACAGCCAGCGTGCCGACAAGCCTTTTCTGGTGATCAATTGCGTGGCCCTGCCCGAGACCCTGCTGGAAAGCGAACTGTTCGGCTATGAAAAGGGCGCCTTTACCGGAGCCGCCCACCGCCGACTGGGAAAGATCGAACAGGCCGGAGGAGGAACGGTATTTCTCGATGAGATCGGTGACATGCCGGTCAACCTGCAGACCAAAATTTTGCGCCTGCTCCAGGAGAAGAAAATCGAGCGGCTCGGCGGCCGGGAGACCATACCGGTGGACGTGCGCATCGTTGCCGCCACCAACCGCGATCTGGAAGGATTGATTACCCAGGGGCAGTTCCGTGAGGATCTCTACTACCGGCTCAAGGTCATCACCATCGAACTGCCCCCGCTGCGCGACGCGAATCGCAGATATTCCCCTGTTGACCGACTATTTTCTGGATCGCTTCGCTATGGAGTTGGGCGTTGAAAACCCCGGCATTACCAAGAATGCTTTGGCGCTGCTGGCCGAAAACGCCTGGCCCGGCAACGTGCGGGAACTGGCCAACACCCTTCAGAAAACCCTGATTTTCAACCGGGGAGCCCCCATCGATCCGATCGATATTGCCGCCGCCCTGGCGGGAAGAGAGGGACCGGCCCGGGTCGAAACCGGGAGCCTGGAGAGTGAAGTCCGACGCTGGTTCCGGGAGACCGCCCAGGCTAAACGCACCGAGAGCCTGTTTGATTCCTGCATGGATTTTTTTGCTCGCATCCTGGTGCATGAGGCCTTGAGCTTCACCGATGGGAACCGTTCCCGGGCCGCCAAACTGTTAGGGGTTTCCCGTCCGACACTGCACGCTAAAATCGACAAATATCGCCTAAAAATAGAGACTTCCGTTTCGCAAGCAGATCCGTGAAAGCCCCTCCTGCGGTTCATCCGCGTTTCCCCCGCGCGCCTGCCTGGCAGGCAATAGTTCTGTCATCATGTCATGGCGTTTAACGGCTTGTAAAAAAAACTGACACTCCCATCTTGCGGCGTTCGGCCGAAGCATCCTTTTATCTCAGAAAAATCAAAAATAACAATTAGATAAGTATTATGTTCAGTCATCGCAGATGGCATGGTTGTTGCTCAAAGGGAGGGTGCCATCATCCTTATCTATAGAGGACCACGTCGGATGCTGAAAAACGAATTGTTGCAACAGCCCTACTATCGCTCACTGACCCTGAATATGACGGTATCGATCATCGTTGTCTCCTTTATCCCCGTCTTTCTTGTGGGGAGCACGATTTATTACAACTTCTACGCCTCCTACCGCGAAAAGGTTTACGCCCATCTGGAGGAGCTGGTGGAGAAACACCGGCAGCAGATCGACGATTTTCTCGTGGACAAACTGGCCGATATCCGCTTCATGGCGCGGAATCTGGGGTATCGCAATCTGAGCAACGAAGCCTTTCTGCAGGCCACCCTGGCCTCTCTGCAGCGCAACTATAATCACGTTTTCGTTGATCTCGGGGTGGTGAGCGGTGAAGGGCAGCAGGTGGCCTATGCCGGCCCCTTCAAACTGGCGGAAGCCGATTATGCCGACACGGACTGGTTTCAGCAGGCCATGAAGAAAGATTACGTGATCAGCGATGTTTTTTTAGGGCTGCGGCGCCTGCCCCATTTCATTGTGGCGGTCAAGAATACCTTCGACGGCCAACCATGGATCCTGCGGGCCACTATCGATTTCGTCATCTTCAACGATTTAGTGGAAAACATCCGGGTGGGTGAGACCGGTTTCGCCTTCATTCTGAACCGCAGCGGTGAATTTCAGACCACCCCCCTGGTCAATTTTGTTCCCCGCAAAGGCTGCTACGGGCATTTCTTCGACTGCAGCAAGGCCTTGGACGACCGGGTCACCATCATGGAGCAGGAAGACGACGGAAAAAAGTATATTTATGTCACCGCCCTGCTCAAAGACAAAAACTGGCTCCTGGTCTACCGCCAGGAGAGTGCCGACGCCTTTTCACATTTGCGGCGGGCCCAGATCATCTCCATCGCCATCTTCATCGTCGGCGGGGTCAGCATTCTTATGATGGCCTTCATACTGTCACTCCGGCAGGTCGAGCGCATCAAGGAGGCTGATCGGGCCAAAGAGTTGATGAACCAGCAGGTGATCGAAACCGGCAAGCTGGCTTCGATCGGAGAACTGGCCGCCGGGATTGCACACGAAATCAACAACCCGGTGGCCATCATGGTGGAAGAAGCCGGATGGATTCAGGACCTGCTGGAAGAGGAAGAATTCTCCCAAAGTGCGAATCTGGAAGAATTCGGGCGGGCCTTGAAGCAGATCAACACCCAGGGCAAACGCTGCAAGGAGATCACGCACAAGCTGCTCAGTTTTGCTCGCAAAACCGATTCCCGCCTCCAGAATTTTGCCATCAACGATCTCATTGAGGAAGTCATCGGGCTTTCCCAGCAGCGGGCCAAATATGCCAAGGTGACCGTCACGCCGCAGCTGGCGGATAACCTGCCAGCCCTTCAGGCCTCCCCCTCCGAGATGCAGCAGGTTTTTCTCAATCTGATCAACAATGCCGTGGATGCCATGGATAAGGAAGGCGGCGAACTTAAGGTCATCACCGGCCGCCGGGGGGATCACCTCGTGGTGGAAGTGCAGGACACCGGCCCGGGAATTCCGTCGGCCAACCTGGATCGCATCTTCGATCCGTTTTACACCACTAAACCGGTGGGCAAAGGAACCGGTTTGGGGCTCTCCATATGCTACGGCATCATTAAAAAGATGGGGGGCGATATCAGCGTCCGCAGCGTCATGGATGAAGGCACGACCTTCACCATCGAGCTTCCCATCGGCACGACGGGCGCTGAAAACATGAGC
This sequence comes from uncultured delta proteobacterium, assembly GCA_963730675.1. Classification (GTDB taxonomy): domain Bacteria; phylum Desulfobacterota; class Desulfobacteria; order Desulfobacterales; family UBA5852; genus JABZFP01. Next base: position 114,922 of record CAVSSY010000011.1, read on the forward strand.
GGCACATAGGGGCCGTTAAACAGTGACCTTCCAGAGATGCCATTAATGGAGGGACGCTAAAAAGAAAATTTGCTCCCGGTCAACTCTAAAAGGAGAACAGCCATGATGGACTTACTGGAACCGATTGTTTTGCTGGTGGACGATGAGGCGCCGTTTGTCGAGACCATGACCAAACGGTTGACCAAGCGTAAACTGGGCGTCCTGCAAGCCCTCAGCGGGGAGGAAGCCCTGCAGGTATTGAAGGAAGACGACCGGGTCGATGTGGTCATCCTGGATGTCAAGATGCCGGGCATGGACGGCATCTTGACCCTGAAAGAGATCCGCAAGGAACACCCCTTGGTGGAGGTGATCATGCTGACCGGCCATGCCACGGTGGAAACCAGCATCGAGGGGATGCGTCTGGGGGCGTTCGACTACCTGATGAAGCCCTGCGACATGGATGTGCTCATGGAGAAGGTAAATGCCGCCACCAAGAAAAAACGGGATCACGAAGAAAAGATTCGCGAAGCTCGGGTGAGTGCCATTCTCAAAGCCCGCACCTGATTCACCCGGTGCAGTTGTTGAGGAATGCTGTACGCGGTCGTTCGGGTTCCGTCGGCCGACGCCCGGCCACGGAGCCATCTGCGGTCGCGAAGCGGGGATGCCACAATGCAAGGAAACATACACCCGAGACAGGCCGCGTCGATAGGGGAGGCAACATGTCGAAGACCATAAAACTGCTTCTCGTGGACGATGAGATCGGCTTTGTCGAGGTTCTTGGCAAGCGCTTGTCGAAACGCAATATGGACGTAACGGCGGTTTACAGTGGAACCAAGGCGATCCAGAGCTTGCGGAAGCAGGATTTCGACGTGGCCGTCCTCGACCTCAAACTGGAGGATATGGACGGGATCGAAATCCTCAGAATCTTCAAGAAGCTTGTGCCGGACATGCCGGTGATCATGCTCACCGGCCACGGTTCAGAGGAGGCGGCCCGGGAGGGTATGGCTTGCGGGGCCTTCGATTACCTGACCAAACCCAGTGACCTTGACGATCTGGTGCAGAAGATTTGCCAGGCCGTCGGACGGGAGAAATGACATGACGGAGAAACCGACCGTCCTGTTCGTGGATGATGAAGAAGATTACCTGACGACGCTGCTGAAACGCATGCGCAAACGTGATGTCGACGCCGCCGGCGTCGGTAGCGGAGAGGAAGCTCTGGTCTATCTGGACAGCCATTCGGCCGACGTGGTGGTGCTCGATGTGCGGATGCCCGGCATGGACGGTATCGAAACCCTGCGCCAGATCAAGAAGACGGCCCCCCTGACCGAAGTCATCATGCTCACCGGCCACGCCAGTCTGGAGGCCGCGCGGGAAGGCATGGAACTGGGGGCCTTCGACTACCTGATGAAGCCGGTGGATATCGACGAACTGCTCTACAAACTCGAAGACGCCTATAAAAACAAAACGATCCAGGAAGCCAAGATCAAGGCCCTCGATGCCATGCTGACGCCCGAGAGCCTGTGAGCAGTGTGCTTAGAATATTGTCGTCGCATTGAAAAACCTTTCATGGGAGGAGAAAACTGCAATGAACTTTTTCCGACAATGGGGCCGGTTCATGATGGCGGGTTCCAGGGCCTTCGCCGAGTGGGAAATCCACAACGCCGAGAGCATTCTCAAAGATCGCAAGCGGCTCATGTTGCTGGGGCTGATGCTGATTCCGATTCTCCTGGGGGGCATCGCCTTTGCCGAGCAGATCGGCGGGGCGCTGCCGAGTCTTCTGGGCGGCAAGAAGGCTTACAGTCCCGCCTTTTACAGTACGGGTATTTTTATCATCTCGATCCTGATCGGCCTGGGGGCCGGTTTGATCACGGGCTGCATCGGTGCCGGCGGCGGATTTATCATCGCTCCGGCCCTGATGAGTGCGGGCATCAAAGGCATTCTGGCCGTGGGCACGGATTTGTTTCACATATTCGCCAAAGCCATCATGGGCAGTGTCATCCACCGCAAATTGGGCAATGTCTCCGTGCCCCTGGCCGGTGTCTTTCTACTGGGGGCCATCATCGGGGCCACGGTGGGCGGTGTGATCAACCGGGTGCTGTATGAGATCAATCCGGTCCTCAGCGATGCCTTTATCACCACCGTCTATGCCGGAATGCTGGGCTTCCTGGGAATTTACGCCATGCTCGACTTCCTCAACGCCCGCAAGAGCAGCCAGGCCGATGCCGGCGCCCATGGCGCCAAGGACGAGGGGGCCGAGATGGGCAGCCTGCCAAAAAGAATTCAGGCCCTAAAGTTCCCTCCGATGGTGCGCTTCGACCATGACCTGGTGCCGGGCGGACGCGGCATCTCCTGGGTTTTTTTGGTGCTCAGCGGCGCCCTGGTGGGACTTGCCGCCGGTATCATGGGGGTGGGGGGCGGTTTCCTGACCTTCCCGATTTTCGTCTATGTCCTGGGGGTTTCCTCCATGACCACCGTGGGGACTGACATTTTCCAGATCGTGTTCACGGCCGGCTATGCCGCCATCAGCCAGTATGCCATCTACGGGTTTATCTTCTACACCCTGGCCATGGGCATGCTTCTGGGATCCCTGGTGGGAATCCAGGTCGGCGCCATGGTCACCAAGGTCGTCAAGGGGATCACCATCCGCGGATTTTATGCCATGGCCGTGCTGGCGGGCTTTGTGAATCGGGCCTTTGCCCTGCCCGCCAAACTGGGGGAGATGGGCGTCATTCCCATTTCGCCGGCCCTTGGCAAAACGCTGGAGACCGTCGGTGTATGGGCCTTTTTCATTGTGATTGCCGGCTTCGGGGCCTGGGTGATCGGAACCTTCTTGACTAATATCAGCAGACTGAAGGGGCAGGGGGAGGTGCACTCATGATCGCCAAAAAAGGAGAATTTTACAGCGGGGCCGGCATGCTAGCGATTTTCGTGGTGGTTCTGATCGTGATCTTCATGCCGGTTTTCAACGGTCACAACGGCCTCAACTATCTCGATGCCCTCTACAACTCCATATCCAAGGGATCGGCTTACTATATCCCGGCGCTGAAGGAAGAAGCGCAAGCCTATGCCGGGGCCCAGGTCAAACTCACCTTGGTCATGAAGGATGAAACCATGGCCCGGCAAACTTCGCTGCTCTTTCAAAAGGGCGGTGCGCTGGTGAATGTTACCGGGACGACCCTGTCGGTGGAAGGCGATCTGGGGAAAATTCTGACCGTTGGTCTCGATGATGCCGATCTGATGTATCACAACAAGGGATCGGAGGTGGCGTCCAAGTACGGCTATGGGGAGCGGCAGGTCCTCTACAACTGGTGGGCCGCCAACAATGCCACGGAAAACGATCTCAAGCGTCAAAAGCAGTTCAAAGCGGCCAAGATGGTGGCCACCGTCAATCAAAAGGCGGTGGAAACCGCCTATAACTACTACCACATCGAGCCCCAGAGTATTTCGGACCGCTACGGTATCGTCATTTTCTCCCTGGTGTTCTACGTGGCCTATACCCTGTGGTACGGGTTTGGCATCATGTTCCTGTTCGAAGGCTGGGGCATGCGCCTTGAGCATTGACGACGGGCAGACCATGCGCTGCGGATAGGAGCGAGGTGCCGGCTTCGCGCGAGGTCGGCGTCTCGCAGCCCTGTTCAAACCGATGGCGGAAAGGTCCTCTTCCGCTCTCGGCTTTTCATTGCCATTCCTGAAGATGGATGCCGCTGGGGGACCTTGCCGAAGGGGCGCCGGCGGTGGTACGCTCGCCGGCAGGCCGCCAAGGTTACGGCACGTCAAGTAGTTCGAAACATTATCCCGAAGCGGTGAACCAGGAGACAGGATGGGCAGCCTCAGGCACCTTATCAGCAAGTTTTTTTCCCCCGGAAAAAAGGAGACCGGCGCCGACGTGGCGCAGTTGCGCCTAATCTTCCGGGAGCGCTACGCCCATTTCAAGCAGCTCATCAGCGCCAACAACAAAGCCCTTGACATCATGGCCGAGATCGAAGGCGCGCTGCAGGGCGATCGGCCCTTCGGCATGACCCTGGTGCGCTCCTGTGTTACCACCGTATCGGTGAACGTCTTCCAGATGGTGGACAATCTGCAGCGCCTGGCACCGAATAAATACGATGGGCTGACCCCCCGTTTCCATGCCATCAGTCAACAGATCGAGAAGCTGCTGCGCCGGGAAACGCGGGCCCAGGACGAACGCCTGGTGATCGGACTGGACGCGATCGACAAGCACATGGTCGATTTGGTGGGCAGCAAGATGGCCAATCTGGGCGAAATCCGCAACAAGCTCAACCTGGCGGTCCCCTCCGGTTTTGTCATTACCGCCACGGCCTACGAACGCTTTATCGCTTATAATGATCTCAAGGTGGAAATCGAGCGGCTGATGCAGTCCGCGGACCAGGACGACATCGAGAATCTCTACCGGCTGCACGCACGTTTGGACAAACTCATCGTCCAGGCCGATGTCCCCCCCGATCTGGCCGCCGCGGTCCGAAATGCCTGGCACGACATGGAAGGGGGAGGCGGGTCCGGGATGACGGCGGCCATGCGCAGCAGTGCCCTGGGCGAAGACGAGAAAGGCAGCTCGTTTGCCGGGCTGCACCACTCGGAATTGAATGTCAGCGCCGATCATCTTTTCGATGCCTACAAACATATCGTGGCCAGCAAGTACAGCCTGCCGGCCATCACCTATCGCCTCAACAAGGGGTTTCGGGATGAGGACATCGTCATGTGCGTGGGGTGTCTGGCCATGCTGGAAACGGTGGCCGGCGGCGTCATGTATTCCCGCAACCCCTTCGACCTCAACGATGACCGCATCGTGCTCAATGCCGCCTGGGGGCTTCCCAAGGCGGTGGTGGACGGATCGGTGGACGGCGATTTGTTTGTCATCGACCGGAACCGGCCGATGCACGTCGTCCGCCGGGAGATCCGGACCAAGGACCGCAAATTCACCTGCTACCCGGAGGAAGGGGTTTGCCGGCTGGATATCACTGATGAGAACGTGCGCAACCAGGCCTGCCTCGATGACCAGGCCGTCCTGGACCTGGCGGCCATCGCGGTTCAATTGGAAGGTCATTATGGAACGCCCCAGGATATTGAGTGGGCCATCGATCCCCGGGGGCAACGCTTCATTCTGCAATGCCGGCCGCTGCAACAGATGGAGGCCCTGGCCCATCCGTCGACCGAAGGGGCCGAAGGTCCGCTCAAAGACAGCCTCCTTATCGAGGGCGGGATTACAGCCTGCCCGGGCATCGGCGCCGGCACGGTCCACCGGGTGGATAGCGGGCTGGATATGCTGGCCTTTCCCCAGGGGGCGATTTTACTGACACGGGAAGCCCATCCCCGCTGGGCATCCCTTTTGACCCGCGCGGCCGGCGTCATTACGGAGCACGGCAGCTTTACGGGGCATTTGGCCAACGTGGCCCGCGAGTTCGGCCTGCCCGCTCTTTTTGGTGTTTCCGGGGCGCTGGAAACGCTTCCCCAGGGGGCTCTGGTTACGCTGGATGCCGGCAACCGGCGTGTCCATAGAGGCCGCATCGAAGCGCTGCTGGCCCTGTCACCGCCCAAAGCGCGTCTCATGATCGGAAGTCCCATTTACGAGACCCTGGAACAGATCAGCCGTCTGATCGTGCCCCTGAATCTGCTGGATCCGGACACGCCCGAGTTCGCGCCGGCCAACTGCCTTACCCTGCATGACATCACCCGCTTCATTCACGAAAAGTCGGTTCGCGAGATGTTCCACTTCGGGCGGGATCACCGTTTCAACGAACGCTCGAGCAAACAGCTCTACTTCCATGCGCCCATGCAGTGGTGGATTCTGAACCTGGACGACGGGTTCAAGGAGGAAGTGCGGGGGAAATACATCCGGCTCGACAACATCGCTTCCATTCCCATGCTGGCCTTTTGGGAGGGGTTTGCGGCCATTCCCTGGGACGGTCCACCGGCCCTGGACGGCAAGGGCTTGATGGCGGTCATGTTCCAGTCCACCGCCAATCCGGCCCTGACGCCGGGCATCCGCTCCCGCTATGCGGACCGCAACTACTTCATGATCTCCAGGCATTACTGCAATCTCAGCTCCCGCCTGGGCTATCACTTTTCTACTTTGGAGGCGCTGGTCAGCGAGCGTACGGCGGAGAATTATATCGGCTTCCAGTTCAAGGGCGGGGCCGCGGACGACCGCCGTCGCATCAAACGGGTCCACTTCATCGGGGAACTCCTGGAAAGCTACAATTTTCGCATTCGCCTCAAAGAAGACAATCTAATTGCCCGCATCGAAGGCTATGACATGGCTTACATGTTGGACCACCTCAAGATCCTGGGCTACCTCACCCTGCATACCCGACAACTGGACATGATCATGACCAACCCCCGCATGGTCGATCATTATCGGATCAAATTACAAAACGATATTAAGACGGTTATCTCGCCGGTTGGCGAAGCAGATTAGACACGCTATCAAGACGACACCGCTGCCCAGCACCGGGATCCAGTGTTCCATCCCCCCCTTTTTTCATCGCGCCCTGTTTCGGGAAAAAGAATTTTCGCAGTGTAAAAAATCTCGACAGATGAGGTTTGTTCTTCCATGCGACCGATTGGGTGACAACCGCTATAAGGACCCCAAAAGGATTGATAAATCAGGGCGATAGGATGAAGCCGCTCGTATGCCGAATCCTGGCATGTCTATTGCTCAGAAGATAGAAAAAATGATGTCGCGAAAGATCCAGCACATCTCGGAGCGTATCATCGCATTGTCTACCAGACACTTTTACGATTGCTTCTTTAACTACCCAAAAAGGGTTTCAAGGTGAGCCGCAACCACTACCGCTCTGTCCGCACGACGATCCTGACCTGCATGATTCTGGTGCCGGTCATCCCTTTCATTCTGATTCTGATCATCGGTTTTTACCACTTCAAAGTTTCCCTTGAGACCAGCACGGTTCGCAACCTGAAACGTATCGCCCTGGATCAGCGGGAGATCATCGATTCGTTTTTAAAGGAGCGCATAGCCGATCTGGAATTTATTCACGCCTCCTATAAATTCGACACGCTTCGGCAACCCGAGGTTTTAAACACCGTTTTCGCGCACTTGCAGCTGGCCTCCAATGCTTACACCGATCTGGGGGTGTTCGACGAGGCCGGGGTCCTTGTGGCCTATCGCGGGCCCTATCCATTGACCGGAAAGGTCTACCGCGAAGAACCCTGGTTTAAAGAGGTGCTGCGACAGGGCGTCTATATCAGCGATGTCTTTCTGGGGTTCCGCAAAACCCCCCATTTCGTGGTGGCCGTTGCCCGGGACAGTGCCCAGGGGCGCTGGGTGATCCGCGCCACCATCGACAGCCAGACCTTCAACACCTTGGTCAGCAGCGTTGAAATCGGCCGCACCGGTGAAGCCTATATCACCAATCTGGATGGTGTTCTTCAGACCACCCGGCGCTCCGGTGGCCGTCCTCTCGAAGACCCCGGCGATGTCGTCGAGGCGGGTGAAACGATTCCGCTGGGCTACACCAGCCATGGTGTCGATGTTTTGGCGAACACTTTTTTCTCCAGCAAGGATTTTCTTTACGCAGCGGCGCCCCTCAAGGGAGGGGGCTGGGTCCTGTTCGTGCGACAGGCCAAAGCCGATGCCTATGAGGCGCTGCGTACCACCATCTACATGACCGCCCTGATCTGCTTGCTGGGAGGCGGCCTGATTGTTGTGGTGGCCTTTTATCTTACCAACCGCATCGTTAGCCGGATGGAGAAAATCGATGCAGAAAAGGCGCAGCTGGGCCAGCAACTCATCGGTGCCAGCCGATTGGCCGAATTGGGCGAAATGGCCGCCGGTTTTGCTCACGAAATCAACAACCCCCTCCAGATCATCAAAAGCGAGCATGCCCTCATCGAAGCGCTGATGTCCGACCTCAAAGAGGCCGGTTCTTTGACGCCGTCCTCCGAACTGACGGAATTGGAAGAATCCATGGCCCAGGTCAGTCTGCAAATTTCCCGCTGTGCCCAAATCACCCAGGCCATTTTGAAATTCGGCCGGCAAAGCGAACCGACAGTCAAGCCCATCGATCTGGGCGACTATATCCCGGAAGTCATCCAGATGGTCGCCAACCGGGCCAGCGTAAACGGCATCACCGTGGTGCAGGAGGTGCGGACGGATACCGCCCCGGTGAAAGGTGATCCTGCCCAATTGCAGCAGGTGATGATCAATCTTTTCAACAATGCCTTCGACGCCATTATCGAGCGGCATGGCACTTTCGGCGGTGAGTTGCGTGTGACCACCGCTACGCAAACGGATGGGTTCGTCGAAATCACCGTCACGGACAACGGCAGCGGCATCAGTCCGGAAAATAAGGCCAAAATATTTTCGCCGTTTTTCACCACCAAACCGGTGGGCCAAGGGACCGGGCTGGGCCTTTCGGTGTGTTACGGGATCATCGACAGCATGGGGGGCACCATGGCGGTGAAAAGTGATCAGGGGCACGGTACGGTCTTTTCAATCCGTCTGCCGATGGATAGGTCCGGCGGAGGAAAGCGTCCCTTATCATCCGGCGGGTAAGATCCACCGTTTCATATGATGGACGAAGTTCTTCTGATACGGAGAGATGGAAAGCGGGAGGAAAACCCTATGGAAGCAATGAAGCTCATGCTGGTGGATGACGAGGAGCGGTTTTTGACAACGACCAAAAAGCTGCTTGAACGCAAGGGCTATGAGGTCTTGACGGCATCCAGCGGCGCCCGCGCACTGGAAATTCTGCGGGAAACCAATGTCCAGGTGGTGATTTTGGACGTCAAGATGCCCGGAATGGATGGTAACGCCACGCTGGTGGAGATCAAACGCCAGTTCCCCATGGTCGAAGTCATCATGCTCACGGGCCATGCCACCGTGGAGTCCGCTATCGAGGGTCTCAAAGCCGGTGCCAGCGACTATCTGATGAAACCCACCGATATCGATGACCTGATTGCAACAGCCGAGGAGGCCTTTGCCCGCCGTCAGGGGTTGGAAGAAAAAATCCGGGTCGCGCGGATGCGGCACCTGATGAAATCCCCGCGTGCGATTATCGATGACGACCTAAGACCCTGCACCGGGTCGTTTGGCAACCGAGAAAAAGGATTTGCGCAATGGCAAAGGAATCCAAGAAAAAAGCGACGGGTTACGATAAATATATCGACTGGAAATTGTTTGCTATCCCGGTGGTGTTGTTTTTCCTGATTCTGATCCTTCCAACGCCGAAGGCATGAAAGACGTGGGGGTGGAATACAAGGTCGGGCCCAAGGTGGTGGTCGCGTATATCATTCAGGAACTCTTCCACACCTCGCGTACGGATGCCCTCCAGTGGCAGCTTCTCACGGCCCGGATCATGGAGCAGAACATGCAAATGGGGGCGCTTTCAAAAGCCCGCTTCATGAAACGCAATCTCAAATGGGCCAGCAATTACGACATTCAGGCCGATGCCGCCAACTTAGAGCGGGCCCAGACCTTTATCAAGGAGAATGTCAGCGACGAGGCCTTTGCCGCCCTGATGGCCGATGCGGTCAAGCTCCGCAAGGAAAAGCTGCGCTACGAGGAGCTTACGGGGGAGAACAAGGCCGCTGCCGAAAAGGGGGCCTGGCACATCAAGGTGGCCATTGCCATGGTGGTCTTCGTGGTCTTCTGCTTTTTGACCGAATGCATTCCGCTGCCGGGAGTGGCTTTCTGCATCGGCTTGATTCTCGTGTTTACAGGGGTCGTCAGCCGGCAGGAGGTGGCCAGTCTTTACTGGGACGATGCCTGCTGGTTCATCATGGGCAGCCTCATGTTTGCCGCGGCCTTTGTCAAAACCGGCGTGGACAAGCGGGTCTGTCTGATGATGTTTCGCAAACTGGCCGTACCCAACGTCAAATGGATCACGCTCGTCTTTTTCATCATCATCGCACCCCTGGCCGTCGTTCATCTCCGACCATGCCCTGGCCGCCATGTTTCTGCCCATCGGGATGCTGCTGTATCAGAACAGCCTTACGCGGGAAGTGCCGTCGGATCCCGAGCTGGGCAAGATGCTGATGATCGCCATTGCCATGGCCTGCAACATCGGCGGGTTCGGGGCGCCTTCGGGCGGGGCCCGCAACGTGATCATGATGACTTACCTGAACGACATGTTCGGCATGGATATCGGTTATTTCCAATGGGTGAGCTACGCGATGCCGTTTGTCTTCGTCATGATTCCCGTGACCTGGCTGGTGGTGAACTGGCGCTTCAAACCCCGGATCGTTTCCCTGGCCCCGGCCATGGAGCATCTGCAAAGCGAAATCGGCAAGATGGGGGGCTGGAACCGCAAACAGGTGATCGCCCTGATCATCTTCGTGGTCATGGTCTTCGGGCTGGTTCACGGAAAAGATCTTCTACGATATGGGCATCTATCCGGTACGCCTGGGCATCGGCGGTCATCGCCGTCGCCGGTGCGATCGCCTATCTGCTGGCGGGCATCGTCAACTGGCGCGACTACCAGGAGAAGGTCGACTGGGGCGTTGTCTGGCTGTATGCAGGCGCGATCATCTTCGGCAAGACCCTGGATGAAACCGGGAGCGGCCTACTGGCTGGCTCGGTCCTGCATCGATCTGCTGGCGCCGCTGGGCATGGATTCGGGCCTTCCCCTGATGCTGGTCAACAACGGTTTGACCGCCGTTTTAACCAACCTCATGGCGGACGGCCCGGCCGCGGCGGCCGTGGGTCCCATTTCCTTGAATATGGCCGCCATGGTGCATCCCGGGAACGACCTATCTGCCCTTCATGGCCATGGCCACGGCGGCGGCCTCCTCCTTTGCCTACTGTCTGATCATCGGCACGCCGCCCAACGCCATCGTCTACGCCAGCGGTTATCTGGAGCCGAAGGACTACGTGCGGGTGGGGGCCATCATGTGGTTGGTGGCCAATGTCGTGTTGGTGCTGTTGACAACCGTCTATTGGGTTTTCAGGGGGTTCGGCGACCTGCCGGGGTTCTGACGCGGTGAGACATCAAAGGGGTTCCGGTCCGAAGATGGAGAACAACCACATGGATTCATACCCACCGATTGAAGACGGTAAAGGCTTGGGGCCCCTGCGCTTTTCGAAGGGGAAGATGTATTTCTGCCGCCAAAACGAGCGTCGCTTCTATTTTTATCCTGACCCTTATCATGCTGGTGGTCGCCATCGCCGGTAAAATCGGGTTTGTTCTTTTAGAGGCCGTCATCGTGAACACTGCGACCGACATCACCCTGCGCAATTATACCCGGATCATGGGGCAGCTCTTGATCCGGCCGCGGGTCTTCTTCAGCACCCTGCCTCACGATCTGGGGATGAAGCGCCCGATGCTGATGTTGGTCGTCTCAAGCGTGATCTATGTCGCGGCCTGCGGCTCAGCCGCAGACCCGCCGATCCGCTGACCTGGGGCGGGGTGCTGTTGGCCAATGCTGTTGGGATGGCGGTGATTACGGCTGCTTTGGGATTCGGGGTCATGCTGAGCCACGCGCGGGAAGCAGGTTCCTTTCGGTCCTTTCTTCAGTATCTATGCGCTGTCGAACAGCGTGCGTCTGTCTGGTGGCCTGGATCCCGTTTGCCGGTTTGATTGCCGAATTGTTCAAATGGTGGTTGATCGGAACCGGCCTGATCCGCATTCTCGGCCTGTAAGACATGGAAGACCGGCCATTATCGGGGCGCTCCGTTACCGGGGTCGTGGTAATCTTCCAGGGCGTTTTAGCCTTGTTGCGGCATGGCTCGGGATAGCGCCTGTCGGCCGATCCGGCAAGCCGCAAGAGGCCCTCGCGGTACACCGACGTGCGACGAGAAGGCCATGGGGAGACGGATCACAGCAATAACCCATAGGGAGATGTCGGCTATGAGTGAGAAGATAAAAGTGTTGATGGTCGACGACGAAAAGCAGTTTCGCACACTACTGAAAAGCTGCTGAAGCGCAAGGGATTCGAAACGATTCTGGCGGCCAGCGGCGAGGAGGCCACCGCGAAGCTCGTCGAAAATCCCGACGTGGTGATTCTGGACATCAAGATGAGCGGCATGGACGGCCACCAGACACTGGTGAAAATCAAAGCCGATCAACCCGATCTGCCGGTCATCATGCTGACCGGGCACGGGGCCCTGCCGTCGGCCCGGGAAGCCTTGGGGGAAGGTGCCTACGATTATCTGACCAAACCCTGCGACATCGATCTCCTGGCGGCCAAAATCAGGGATGCCTACTTCTACCGCCGGCAGGCGGACGAATTCCAGGAGCGGCGCGTGATGGGCGTCATGATACCGCTTCAGGAATACACCACCCTGAGCGGTGAGGCCAGCATCCGCGAGGCCGTAAAGGCCTTAAAAACATCTTTCACATCCCGGGAGTCCACCAGCCGCATCATGGAAACCGGCCACCGTTCCATTCTGATCATGGACGCCCGAAACAAGATCGAGGGGATTCTGAGTATTCGGGATCTGCTTGAAATGGCCATGCCGCCTTATCTCAAGGCGCCCAAGCCCTCGACCGCCGACAGTATTCAGTACTCCCCCATGTTCTGGAAAAACATGTTCAGTCAGACGATTCTGGCCAACGCCGAAACGAAGATAAACGACGTCATGTCACCGCCCCCGCCGACCATCGACGGCACGGCCAGTCTCATGGAAGCTGCTTATATGATGGTCAGCGGTGACGAACGGCGCCTGGTGGTTGAGCTTTCCGGGGAGGTCGCGGGCGTTGTCCGCGAGCAGGACCTCTTCTTCGCCATCGAGCGCATTTTGCGTTCCTAAACGAGGCAGCGCTGGCCCTGCGGAAGATGGCATGAATGAACGATACACCATATTGATCGCCGACCGTAACTCCCACGTGCGCATGTTTTTGATGCGGGAATTGATGGCGGAAGGCTATCGCGTGCAACTGGCGGCCACCGCCGAAAATGTTCTCAAAATCGTGTACGCCCAGCAGAAGATCGATCTGGTGATCCTGGACCCCGATCTGCCGGGCATCGAAGCGGGCACGATGCTCGAAAAGCTGGAGGACCGCATACCGCTTTTGCCGGTGGTGCTTCACACCCACCGGCGGCATGACGAACCCGCTTTGTGCATCACCAATCCGTGGGTGACCGTCGTTGAAAAGGCGGGGGATAGTGTGGAGCGCATCAAGGAGATCGTGGGGACGCTGCTGGCGACTTTCGGTCGGGATATCACCGCTGCCCATGGGGATCGCAATCGGGAGGGGGAGTTGTCGTGAACGCACCAACGATCGTGCTTTTGATGGGGCCCGTATCGGTATGCTGCGCCTGACGGAGGTGTGGCGTGCGTTTCCGAAGCCATTCAATCCGGGTGCGGCAGCGAAGACCGCCGGCATGCCATGCACATGCACAGGAGGCCGACTGCAATCGGTGACGGCGGCAGGCCAATGACGACCCTGTCAGATCGCAATAACGGACTTGATAGAATTCTGGAGGAGGATGAATGGCACATCATACGCCCATGGACAAAGAGGCCCCCCGGGGATGGACATGGAAAAATCAGCCGGGGTATAAGCCCCTGCTGCTCTTGATCGCGGCCCTGGTCTTTACGGCGATTGTAATCCTGCCGCCGCCCCAAAGCATGCTGAATATGGTCAGCAAGGCCAATCCCCCCGGCTACCAGTTGGCAAAGGGATGCAATACCATCACGGATACCGTCAACAGGAAATTGCGTACGGACGCCTTTAAAGCCTCCCAAGGCGATTCATCATCCGGTACCGCTTCCCATCACGAACCCCTCCTTACTCCCGAAGACGTAGCCCACCTGGCGAAAATCATGGTGGGCATTCTTTTTTTAGCGGCGTTTTTGTGGGGAACCGAATCCCTGCCCCTGGGGGCCACCGATATCCTAGTGGGGGTGATGCTATACCTGTTCACGATTTTACCCATCAATGAGATTTCCCAAGCCTATATGAAGGACGCCGTATTTTTTATCTTCGGCATCCTGGCCGTGGCCGTGGGGGTCGCCAAGACAGGGCTCGATAAGCGGATTGGACTTATTTTGCTGAGCCGTATCGGCAGTGCCAAGGCCTTTGCCTTCCTTTTTCTGCCCATGCTGGCGATATCGGCCGGCTTTTTATCGGAGCATGCCCTGGTGGCGCTATTGATTCCAGTACTGATGGGCATTTACAAGGTTACCTGCAAAATTCATGGCGTCAAAAAGGACCGCGCCCTGGCGATTTTCCTGTTGTTGGGCGTCTGCTTTGCCGCCAATCACGGCGGACCGGGATCACCCGCCGCCGGGGGGCGCAATGCCATCATGGTCGGTTATTTGATGGAGTACGGATTTCCGATTTCCTTCCTTGACTGGATGAAAACAGGAATGCCGTTTGTGCCGCTCATGGCCGTCGTGATCGGCGCCTACATGTACATTCGCTGCAAACCCAGATTCCTCGTCAAGGATGTGAACCCCAGTGAAGTGGTCAAGGCCGAGGTGGCCCGCATGCCTAAATTCGGCGGGAAAGAGGCTCTGATGGCGGTCATTCTGGTCGCCCTGGTAGTGGCCTGGATCGTGCTTGGCGAACATGCCGGTCTCGGCGGACCGACGCTTTATGCCGTCATGGCCATGTTTGTCTGCCGGATCCTCACCTGGGAGGATGTGCAGGACGGAGTGGCCTTCGACGTGGTGGGACTGTATGCGGCGGCTTGCGCCATGGGGGTCGGTCTCAAGTTCACCGGCGGTGCCCTGTGGCTGGCCGATACCTTTGTCAGCCTGTTGCCCGATGCGTTGACCACAGGGGATGGTCTGGTCGTTGGCGTTAGTATACTCACCGGCACCATGACCAATTTCATGAGCGACGGCGCCACGGTGGCCGCCTTAGGTCCTATTGTCCTGCCCATGGCGACCCTGGCCAACGTCAGCGTTTGGAAAGTGGGCTTGATTACCTCCTTCTCGTCTTCCTTCGCCAATTTTCTGGTGGTCGGAACGCCCAACAATGCCATCTGCTTCGGCATGGGGCGGGATCCCGAAACCGGCGAACGTCTGTTGGATGTCATGGATTTCATTAAATACGGGATTCCGGTGACGATTCTGGCCTGGCTCGTGCTCTGGCTCTGGGCGGTATTCGGCTATTGGCGGTTTTTGTCCTGGCCGACGGGTGGTTGATACCATGCGGGCACGGGTAAGACGCACGGGAGTATGACATGAAGGAACGCCTGTATCGTAATCTGCAGCGCAAAATCATTATTTGGACCTTGCTGGTCTCCCTGGCGCCGTTGCTGATTTTGGGGGCGACGCTCTATTATCAATTCGAAAATACCTGTCGGGGGAAAACCAAAGAGCAGATCAGTTATCGGGCCCAGGCCCAGGCCGAAGCCCTTGATTTGTTTCTCAAGGAGCGCACCGCCATTCTGAATGCTATGGCGGACACCCATTCCTTCGAGCACATGATCGAAGAGAAAAACCTGGCGCGTATCTTCGACGTCATGAACGCCCGGGCCGGCGCTTTTGTGGATTTGGGCATTATCGACAGCCGGGGCAACCATCGGGCCTATGTCGGCCCCTATGATCTCAGGGGCCGCAATTACCTCGACCAGGCCTGGTTCGACGAAGTTATGATCAAAGGGTATTATAAAAGCGATGTTTATATGGGCTTTCGCCAGCAGCCCCATTTCATCATTGCGGTGCGTCGGCACGAGAACCAGCAGGCCTGGATTCTGCGGGCCACAATCGATCCCAATCGCCTGGAGGAGATCGTGCGGTCGGCCCAGATCGGCCGCACCGGAGATGCCTATCTGGTGAATCGGGAGGGGATTTATCAGACCCGGCCGCGCTTCGGAGGCGATGTGCTCGGCAAGGCCAATCTTGATACGGACCAATTCGGCGGGCGGGTCACGGTCATCGAAATGGAGGATCCCAGCGGGGAAGAACGCCTCTACGCCGGCAGCTGGTTGAATGACAACAAATGGCTGCTTATCATCAACCAGCAACCCCTGGAGCTTTTGTCGCGTCTTTTCGCCTTGCGCCAAATCGAGATCTTCATCATCTCTTTAGGCGTTGTGGGGATCGTGATAACGACGATTTTCACCACCCGGCTGGCCATCAATCGCTTGCGCAAAAACGATCAGGAGCTGGTCGAACTCAACGCCCAACTGGTGCAGTCGGACAAACTGGCCGCTTTGGGCAAACTGGCGGCCGGCGTGGCCCACGAGATCAACAACCCCCTGGCGGTCATTTTACAGAAAACAGGGTGGATGGAGGACCTGCTGGAGGAAGAGGATTTTAAACAAAGCGAAAATGCCGAGGAGTTCAGAGAATCGATTGCCAAAATCGAAGAACACGTTGAGCGGGCGCGCAAAGTGGTCCATAATATGCTTGGGTATGCGCGCAAAATGGAGCCGCGTCTGGAAGACGTGGACGTGAACGATACCCTCAATCAGACCATCACGATTCTTGAAAACCATGCCCGCATCAACAATATCGATATCCAAGTGGATCTGGAGGATGCCATCCCGATTATTGCCAGCGACCAGTCCCAGCTCCAGCAGGTTTTCCTGAACCTGCTCACCAATGCCATCGACGCCATCGGCAGCAACGGGTCTGTGGACGTGGTCAGCCGGCAGACCCACGGCAAAATCGTGGTCACCATCAGGGATGACGGGCCGGGACTCAGCGAGGAAGCGCTGCGCAAGATTTTCGACCCCTTTTACACCACGAAGGAGGTCGGCAAGGGAACCGGCCTGGGCCTATGGGTGAGCCACAGCATTATCGACAAAATGGGTGGCCGTATCAACGTGAAAAACAATGGCGACAAGGGCGCCACATTTACGGTGGAAATACCGATTGTGATTCCGGAAAAAAAATAAATCACCATTAAGGGGGAGGCCCATATGGATTACTTCAGCATATTGGTGGTGGACGACGAAACCGATTTTCTGGAAACGCTGGTCAAGCGTCTCCAAAAGCGCAACATTGATACGGTGGGCGTCACCAACGGTGAAAAGGCCATCGAAACCATGGCGCACAAACGCTTCGACGTGGTGATTCTGGATATCAAAATGCCCGGCGGCATGGACGGCATCGAGACGTTGCGGGAAATCAAACGCCATCATCCTCTGACCGAAGTGCTTCTGCTGACCGGCCACGGATCGGTGGAAACCAGCATCGAAGGGATGAAAATGGGCGCCTTCGACTACCTGTTAAAGCCCATCAAGCTTGAAGATCTGATGGTCAAACTGGGAGAAGCCTTCGAGAAGAAGGATGCCCACGAACAGAAGATCAGGAAGGCACGGATCAAAGAGCTTATCCGCTTCCCCGGACGCGTGTTCCAGCAGGAGAAAGAAGAAGAGTAACCCTTTGCAAGGTCGACCGGACGGTGTCCCCGCAAGGCCACGCAAAGGGGGGGCGGCGACCCGGCCCTGTAATGATCGATGCCGGTTGAAGGCCAGTCCTATAAGGGCTTTCAACCGGCTTTTTGTATTGCGGGCACCCGGGTCAGCCCCTCGTTTTTTTTGGGGGGGCGGAAGGGACCTCATCGCGGGATGCCGGTGGGCAACGCTTCATACAGCCGGTCATGCCTTTGATCCGTCAGGGCCGATCGCGTCCGCCACCACCCGGGAAAGAAGGTGTTAGCAATTTTACCAATTGTCTTTTTAAATTCTTCGAATTTTCCGGCTTTTTCCCAATCGCTTTTCCCCACCACCAACCTTATCGGATAGAAATCAAACGACATTTGTAGTGAGTGATCGGCCGGCATGTTTCTTGCTCAAAATGCCACCATGCTTTGGCGGTCGGCCCTTTTATAGGCGACCTTGATTCAAGAGGAAATCCCGGCACCGTTTCATCCCGGGAGGGAGCCTCAATCACCGTGGTTGTCCTATCGGCACGAGCGCTATGCCATTTGAAACTTGCTCAGATAGGCCTGGTAGATGATATCCGCGGCCCATTCGGGCTTGCTGATGAAGTCGCGATTGATCACGAGGTCGAATTCGTAAGGGGAGGCATCCTTTTTGCCAAAGGCCCTCTGGAAAAAGCGCCGCTGTTCTTTGTCGGCTTCGTCCAGCTCCTTCTTGGCGCTGTCCTTCGATACTCCCAGAATATCCGCGACCCGCTTGATGCGATATTCTATAGAGCTGATGCAGCGCACGGCCAGCACCCGGTCCCGGGGCAGGATCAGATGGGAGCCGCGTCCCACGAAAATGGTGGCTTCGGCTTCGGCTAGACTCAACACCGCGCTGGCCAACCTCCGCATATAGTCTCCCATGACAAATGACTTTTCACCGAAGAGAAACGCGCCGATCTGGTTGATTTGACCGGGATGGCGCTCGTCGAAGAATTTTACGGTTTGGCTGCCGAGATCCGCATCTTCGGCGATTTTTTCAATGATCAAGCGGTCGGCGACCCGATGTCCGGTCTTCTGTGCGAGCAGTTCCGCAATTTCCAGGGCGCCGACGCCGATTTTTCGTGAAAAGCAGATGGTTGGCGCCAGGAGGGGACTTGTCGAACTCTGCTGGCGGGTACGCCGTTGCTTTTCCTCCTTTTGTTCTAGCTGACGCACGAAGTGCTGGGCACGTTGGGCCGTGTCGGTCTTTTTTTGGGCATAGGTACCTGGAAGGTAGCGGCTGCCCGCAGCAGTCTTGGTCATGACACACCTCCGTCGTTGGTTTGACATGGCTGGGTCGACATCCCTCCAGCATCGTTTGATTGAAAAGGATTTTGGAGATCGGTTTATTTGAATTGCATGAAATATGCCGAAGCGTAGGAATAAAAACTATAATAATACCAGCTTGATAAGAAATAGAGAGCAGGTGCCCCAAGTTGATTTGCGTTTATTTTAGAAGAATTGCCACCCTCCGGTTCGCGAAATTGCGAAGGTTTGAGCGGTCATATAATGTCGTAAAAGAATGCCAACCGCAAGAAGGGCGTCCTTCGGTGACGGCATCGAAGGCATCGGGGCTGTGCCGAGCAAGCTAAACGATTCGGCAGGGATGGTGAAGAAGATAATTTTCCAAAGCCGTGAGTCCTGTCAGACGGGTGCCACTGAGAGGAAATCGCCTGACAGGATACCCCCTTAGGGCCTGACGGAGTGTATCCGGGGTATCCTCGGGGTGGCATTTATTGAGAATCAGACGCGTCACGGTCATATCGATGTCGTTCAGCTTGCTGCAGATGCGTTCGGCTTCAGAACAGGACAGGGGGTCGTTGTTGAGTACGAGGTTGATCCAGGTCGAGGCCGCCGTAAAGAGGCTTTTATGCCGGCAGCTGTCTTCAATCAGCGTTTGCAGCCGCTGTCGCACTTTATCCTGCTCGATCTCGATCGATCGCCATTTGATTTTCGATACGATTGCTTTCTTGGCATAGATGCGGGTTCGTAGATCCAGCAATTCTTGCAGCCAGAGACAGCTAATGCTGGGCAAGGAGAAAAAACGCAGGGTCAAAGCGGTGGGCGGCATGTCGAAAAGAATGTCGTCCATGTGAGTGTTGCTGCGTACCGTATCGTCAAAAGCCAGCAGCAGGGCATGTTCTTCCAGCCCGGGGGCAAATTTGAGCACGTTGAAGTGGCGCTGGAGATTGAAAGCGCTCTGATAGGCATAGGCTTTCTTGAGAAGGGCGCTGCTTTCCTTGAGATAGTCTTTCACCCACCGATCGACTTCAATTTCCCGGACCGCTAAATTCGGAAGGACCTGGGTCGGTTTTTCCGAGAAGTTTTTTTTGAAGATGTCGCGCTGGTTGTGGGCGGGATCGAGTGAGACCAAAAGGGTGCGCTGACCCGAACGGGCAAGATGGATGGCCGTCAGAGCGGATGTGGTTGATTTTCCAACACCGCCTTTGCCGATAAAGAAATGAAGAATGGTCGACACGCTACCTCGTCAGTCGATAGAGAGTACGGAAAAAAGATCCCCCAGGGGATCGTGGGCCGTCGAAATGCGGTCCAACACGATATCCAGCTCCTCGGTCATCAGCGGCAGCAAAGCCATGCTAACATGAACGGGGGGCGACGGGATGCCCAGGAAGGCCCCCAAGACAAGCACACCGAATATGTTGTCGAGTTCTTCGATCTCGTATGCGATGGTCTCAACCGCCTTGGCTCGCATAACGGCATCGGCGCTTTCCCACAGGGACCGCAGCCACATGTGCATTCCGGCCATGGTTTGTTCTCCGGTCCTATCGGCCTTCGACCGAGTTAGGGATGACCCGCAAGCGAGGGGCTTTCACGGCACTGGCGCCCACACGAAACAGCCGACGATCGAGTGCTAATCGGTTTCGGGAGGGGAAAGTGCTGTACACGGCATGCAGCGCCATCAACAGGCTGCCTGCCCGGTAGAACAAAGGTACGGCGAGCATATCGGCCCCCATGGCCAGTACCAGCGAGGCTATCCCCATCAAGATCAAATGGCGTTCGAAGCGCATGAACACGTCAGGATCGATGCGGCTTCGTTTGCGGCAGATGAACGCAAAATAGGCGCGATAGAAAATAGGGCCGGCCAAGCCGCATGCGGCGGTGAGGATAAAGACGATCGGGCCAAAGGGAATGGGGCTGGACGGCGATGACAGGACGCCGTCGGCTAAAGGGCGTGCGATGCGCCAGACGGCCCATAGAATGACGATGGCGGAGCCCCATAGGGCGTAAAAGGTCTTGAGGCGATGTTCCATGATCGATAGGTTTCCTTTGCCTTGGCGTCCTTCTTTCAACTGGCCGGAAGCTTGCGGGTGATAAAGCGGTCATCCAATTCCCGGGCTATTTTGATGATGTCGCTGCTGGATAGTTCATCGAAAGCCAGCATGGCATTGCCAAAAAAGCCCTGACGTCGGATGGCGACCGTTTTTTCCGAAATTTCGTGGGACATATGATCCCAGAAGGGATGGTCGAAAAGATCGACGGCTGGGCTGAGATGGCCCTGCTTGACGGAATAAGCCGATCCCGAAACCACCGGTGGCCCGTCGAGATAGGCGACCCCCGTGTTGCGGCGCACTGGAAGCAGCGCGCCGGAGTGGCTCCCCCGCAAAAAGCCCGGCACGTAAGGACCGATGGCGTAAGGCGCCAAAATCTCCCCGGTGGACGGAAAGTGATCCTGCACGCGTACGATGGCCACAGGGTCGTCCTGGCCCGTGATGAATCCGGCCACATTGTGGACCCGGGTCGTGCTGACGGAAACGGTCTGGTCGCCGTTGGTGCGCGAAAAGATGGCTTCGATGCTGAAGCGCTCCGGGTTGCGCAGCAAGACGGCCATATCATAGAGATCTTCCGGTGCTTCCAGGCTCACCACACGATCATGGGCGGCATAGCGGACATCCATGATGACGAAACGGAAACCCCGGTGCAGTTTCTTCGAAAGGAACAGGCCGGAACAGGTCATGGGGTCGGCAAAAGACAAATATAGGGGAAGATTAAAAGCACCCGGACGGGTCTTGTCGGCCGCCAGGACGAGGAAGGCTTCGTTGGGGCGCTCTTCGAAAGACAGCTCGGCGATACTCGGTCCCAGTCCCTTGACGGCGCCTGAAAAGGCGTCCCGGGAAAGATCCTGGCCGGCACCGTAAAGGCCTTCTGCGGCGGCCTGACGGGCGCCGCTGTGCAGGGCTTCCAGCAGCCCGGCGTGGATCTCGGGGTCGTTGCACGGCTTCTCGTGGGTGGCCACGATGGTGATATCATCCCCCGTGAAACTTACGTCGGCATCGATCAAAAGGGTGCTGAGATCGTTGCGTACATAATCGGCCACGGCCTGGCTGACCCGGGCACTGGGTTGCAGGTGCCCGCCGATACCGCCCAAGTCGGCCCGGAATGCACTGATGGTGGTATTCATTTTATGGGTCCCTTCCTCAATAGAGAAACATGGGTTTACCCTCTATCCGGCCAATGTCGGGCCGGTAGGATTCCGCGTCGTAAAATGCCGCCACGTCGACGCGTTTGACACCGTCGCTGATATCATTCAGGGGAACATTCGTGTAACTTCCGTTTTGCAGCGCCACCATGCGACCGGTCTGCCCCTTATCCATCAGCTCGATGGCCAGGTTGGCGAAGTTGCGGGCCACCATCAGATCTAGTGAATCCGGCGAGCCGCTGCGCATCAGGTAGAACAAGGGCTGATAAATGATTCCGATGCCGGTCAACTCTTTGATGACTTCGGCCGTCCAGGCCCCGATGCCCCCCAGCTTGCGATGGCCAAAGGCGTCGGCCCGGCCCCTGAGGAACATGTCTCCCCCTGACGCCGTGGCCCCCTCGCTGATGGTCAGCATGGCGTAGCGGCTGGGGTTGGCGTTGCGGTCTTTTTCCAGAAGACGAGCCAGACGTTCGGGATCGAAGGGCACTTCCGAGATGACGGCCCGGTCGACACCGGACAGGTAGGCGGCGATCAGCGATGTCATACCGCAATAGCGCCCGAAGAGTTCCACCACGGCAATGCGCTCATGCGAGCCGCTGGACGTTCGCAGGGCATGAATAAAGTTGACGCTGCGCGTAATGGCGGTGGAAAAACCGATGCAGTAATCCGTGCCGACGACATCGTTATCCATGGTTTTGGGAATCGCCAAGACCGGAAAGCCTTCCTGGTGCAATCGGGCGGCAAAGGAAAGCGTATCGTCACCGCCGATGGGTATCAGGATGTCGATGGCCAGGTGGGCCAGATTCCGGATTACATGGTCGGTAAAATCCTCCTTTTGCTCTTGGGAAGCATAGCGGTCCTGCAGGCCTGGCGGTGCCTCGCTGTAAGGGACCGCGCCGGGATTGGTGCGCGAGGTATGAAGAATCGTGCCGCCCGAGCGGTCGATGGTGCGAACGTTGTCCGGCGTCAGCCGCTGAAGGTGGCGGTCGGACGATGCCGGGTCCTGGTGATCATAGGCCAGGAGGCCATGCCATCCCCGGCGAATGCCCACCACGGCATAGCCGGACCGGGTGGCGCGCATGACCAGCTCTTTGATGCAGGGATTGAGCCCGGGCACATCACCGCCGCCGGTCAATATGGCAATGGTTCGAGGGGTGGCCATGATGCTTTTCTCCTTTACGAATCGGAGGGCATTTTTGAGATGCCCTTTCCGGGGTTAAGCCCGCGAACGATCTTGGGGGTCGTACGCGAACCCTATTCGAGCGCCACGATGAGAAGATTGTTCGTGGTCCCGAAGGAATTGGACACTTTTTGACCGTTGCGCGGATCCTCCTGCCAGCGGCCGTCGATCCAGAACTTGTATTCATATCGCCCCGGCGGCAGAATCAACGCTTTGTTCCAGCGGCCGCCCCCACCGTGTCGCATGGGATGCCGGTGGGGATCCCAGCCATTGAAAGTCCCCACGATGGCGACATTCTTGGCTTCGGGGGCATCACAGTAGAAGACCACCTTACGTCGTTTGGGTTTTGTGTTGGAATGCGCCTTGGACATGATGCGTTCTCCTTCTCTCGCCTAACCCGCCCTGCAGGCCGGGTGTTCACGGCCGGCGGGCGGAGACCGCCCGTGAACATTTACTCCCTGGATGATGAGGGCGCGACGGGCACGGACCCCCTTCAAGTCCCTTGGGTCACATGACCGCCGGCGAAGGCGATTTCGCCAGATCCCGGGGCGCAAAGAACTTGATGACTCCCTCTACGGCAATCCATACGGAGATGACCAGGATGATCAAATTGATCACCTGCAGCATCAGATTGTGGGCGGCCCCAAAGCTGAACTGGTTCATGGTGACCGCCCATATGGTCATCACCAGCATGAAGACTGCGGGGATGCCCGCCACTATCCATTTCAGGCCGCCCTGGGTTTTGAGATACAGGGTGATGATGATCAGGGCCAGGGCGGCCAGGGCCTGGTTGACCGCGCCGAATAGCGGCCAGAGTTTCAGCGCACCGTTGCCGCTGGCGCCGGTGGCAAAGGCCAGGATCAGCGCACTGCCCACGGCCACCACGGTGGCGGTGTAGCGTTCGTTCAGAAAGGGCAGATTAAAGCCGTTGCCCAGTTCGCCAATGACATAGCGCTGAATCCGGGTGGCCGTATCCAGCGTGGTCCCGGCAAAGGAGGCCACGAAAACGGACATGATGGCGAGGGTAAAGGTTTTGGGAATCCCGACCATCATGATCATATTGGCGGAACCGTCCACGAAGGCACTGATTTTGGATCCCAGTCCGGCCGCCGCCGCCCAGGAGGCATAGTGCGTGGTCCAGGCGGACACCCCCGTCAGCGTCGTCCCGTCTTTGGTGGTGTAGCCCATACCGATGCCGGCCGCCACGGCGATGATCACCAGGGTGGCCAGGGCACCCTCCATCAGCATGGAACCATACCCCACGAAAAGCGCATCGTTTTCATTGCGTACCTGTTTGGCGGAGGTGCCCGAGGACACCAGGGCATGGAAGCCGGAAATGGCGCCGCAGGCGATGGTAATGAACAGGAAGGGCCACATGGGCGGCGCTTCGGCCGGTGTGGTTTGGACAGCGGGGGCTACCAGGTGCAGATCGCCGCCGAAGCTGGCGAACAAGACCCCAAGAATGAGCAGCACCATGGCGATCACCAGCTGATGGGAGTTGATGAAATCCCGGGGCTGGAGCAGGGCGGTCACCGGCAACACGGACGCAAAGAAAGCATAGGCGAGGAGAATAATGGTCCAGACGCCCGTGGGCGGAATCCCCGCGATAGCCGGCATTTTGAAGGGCAGGTAGGGGCCTGCGAACACGCAGGCGTACATGACAAGGACGGCATAGATCGACCAGGTCATCACGTTGGCGCCCTTGCGATAAATGAGGTATCCGAGGCCCATGGCAATGGGAACCTCTATCCAGACGGCCAGTACCGATTGGGGATACATGGCGAAGATCACCGCGATGATCAGGCCGAAGACGGCGATCACGATCCATAGCTCCAGGAAGACAATCAGGAAGAAGAGCAGTTTGGTTCGATTGTTGATATATTTGGCCGTAAACTCCGAAATCGATTTCCCCTGGTTGCGCATGGAGATGATCAGGGCGCCGAAATCCTGGACGGCCCCCATGATGATGCTGCCTAAAAAGACCCAGATCAGGGCCGGCACCCATCCCCAGATGATGGCGATGGCCGGCCCCACGATGGGACCGGTTCCGGCGATGGAGGTAAAGTGGTGCCCGAAAATGATTTCCTTTTTCGTGGGGACGTAGTCCATCCCGTCTTCCAATTCCACGGCCGGCGTGCGTGCGTTGCCTGCCAGGGCGAAAATGTGACGACCGAGATAGCGCCCGTAGATTTGGTACATCGCAATGTAACCGACGAATGCCAGAACCATAATGAGCAGGGCATCCATAGAAACCTCCCTTTCTCTGTGTTTGGGGCCGCGCCGATCAACGGTGGATGATGCGGCCCGCCATTGCTCTCACGCGTCCCTGCGGGCCCGGATGATCAGCAGGGCACGGTCGATGCGGTTTAAAACGCCGGACGCGACGCTGCCATAGAACAGACGCGACATTCCTCCACGGCCGTGGCTGCACATGGCCACCAGATCGACATTTTCGCGCTGGGCGGCGTCGAGGATTTCCTTGACCACGGATCCCATAACGGCCTGGTGGCGAGCCTCGATGCCCTTGGCCCGGAATTCGCCCCGCAGCCCTTTAACGTATCGCTCGGCCTCCTTCATGGCGCCTTCGATCTCGTTTTGAAAATGGGCATACTGCATGTCGTCGTAGCCGAACACACGAGGCGCACCAAACACGGTCAGAAAAATGACCGTTGCCTGATTGTCGTGGGCCAGCTTTTCCACATGAGGCAGAATCCTTTCGGCCCGCTTGGAGCCGTCCAGCGGCACCAGAATTTTATTGTACATAGCGACCCTCCTTCGGGAATATTTTGCGAGCCGGTCCCCGCGGTCTTAGAATCGCCACGCCGGCCGACCAGACAGTCCCCATGGACGATTCTTGGCTTGCGTCGGCGGTCGTATGTCAAACCACGATCCAGACCGCCCGGTTGCGCACGGTGTTGACGATCTTATGACCCACCCGCCCCATGATGAAATCTTCCACAGGGGATAGTCCGCGACGGCCCATGATCAGCGTTCCGATGTCGTTTTTACGGGCGAACTGAACCATGGCCATGGCACGGCTCTCCACACCCGTAATGACTTCGGTATGGATCCGATCTGGTTTATACCCAGCCTTTAACAGCCGCTCGGTGGCTTCATGGAAGATGGGTCGGATGGCCTCGTTGGCCTCTTTCACCAGCTCGTCCAACCGTTCCTGCTCGATCTGCGCCACCAAGGCCGAGGGAATCGAAGGGACGGTTTGCCAGGACCGTACGGCATGCATTAAGTAAATCTGACGCCGATCGCGGCCATTGCGGGTCGACACCACATGGTCCACCGCCCGCATGGCGCCTTCGGAGGCGTCCAACCCCACCAAAAGCCTGTCGGGCGCCGGATTTCCCCCCACCACCCAAAGCGTCACGTGGCGCAATTGACAGACGAGTTTGTTGGCCACGCTGCCCAGGACGAGTCCCTTGATCAGGTGCTGGCCCTTGCGGCCGATCACCACGGCATTGTATCCATTGTGGGATTCTTTGAGGATATCCCGTGCGATTCCGATTTTGCGGGGATCGGCTTTTACGGATATGCGCTCGCGGGCTACACCGGCTTTTTCCATGATCTCGCGGGCCTTGTCGATCATGTCATCAGCGGCTTTGCGCTGCTCGTGTTCCCAGGCGCGGATGGCGGCCATCTGCTGACGGCCGGCCGGATTGATGCCGATGTCGTAAAATGCTTCGGCGACATTCATGCGCACGTGATAGAGAACGATGCGTGCCCCGCATCCTTCCAGCATGCGGGCGGCATAGCGTGCCGTGTTGAAGCCCTGCTTCGATCCGTCGACGGCTACTAGGACTTTGTTGTTCTCGTTCATTATTTCCTCTCTTGCGGCCGTTTTAAGGGCCTAAAGCCACTTTTATTTTGATCGGCCGCTGTGTGAAGGGGGCCTGAAGGCCCGTTGTAAAAGGTCACCCCGACCAAAAAGCCCGGGATGTCAGTTTCATTATCGTTGCTGCACCAGCAGACGACCGCTTTGATTGCGGCGGGTGGGCGATTTGCATCGCGCCGTCCGGCAACCGCTTCGGTTCGAATCCATATCGGGTCGCCCGTGGCCATCGCCACGGGGGAGTGGAACTGCATGCCATGGATGCTGTAATCGCCCATCTGCCCCTGATGGCATCGCCCATGCGCACGCCGGCTGAATTCAATCGGCCGCACAAGATATCGCCGCAGTACATTTCGTCGTGCATGGGGCATCATGTCTGACCTCACGTTTGATGCTGCGCTCATGGGATATTCCCTTTTGGCCGCGGATTCCTGACCGCACCGGATGGTCAGTCGGAAAATATCTCACGGCGGTTTTCACGGTGATCGACCATGTAAAGGAGACGGGCGGTCTCCCGCAATTCTTCCAGCATGGCGGGTATTCTTTCCCGATCCAGCTGATAGGCCCGGATGTAGACATGGCGGTATCCCTGGGGCGCCCGATCATAGGAAGACAGGATACTCGCCAAGCGACCGTCATAGCGGCGGATGATGTCCGCCAGATCCTTGATGGACCCGGGCCGGTCTTCCGCTTCGAAGGCCAGATGGACGCCCCGGCGCTTGACGCCTGCCAGCGACATGAGGGCCTTGTAGAGATCCTGCTGGGTCACGATACCCACCATGCGCCCCTTGTCGTCCATAACCGGGGCACCGGAAATGTGGTGGTCGTGCAGCACTTCGGCGGCCTCTTCGATGGTATAGGTGTCCGGCAGCGTAATCGGGTTGCGGCTCATGATATCTTTGGCCTTGATCCGCGTCAGCAGGTGCAGCAGCTCGTGGACTTCGAGCAGGGTGGCATCCGAAGCCGAGGCCCGTTTCAGGTCCCGGTCGGTCAGGACGCCCACGATCGCCCCGTGGTCGAATACCGGCAGGGTTTTGATCTGGTTTTCTTTCATGAGCTGCAAGGCATCCGCCATCGACGCCTGGGCCTCAATGCTGATCACCGTGGGATTCATCCAGTTGCGCACGAGCATGGTCGATCTCCTCTTTAATAAGATGGTCTTTTGGGGGAATCTTCGAGCAGCCGGATGATGGCGTGCTCGATGGTCTGGGAGTTGAAGGGCTTGTCGATAAAAATGTCCACACCGATTCCGGCCGCCTGGGCATACAATTGTCGGGACCCGAAAGCCGTGATCAGGATCATGGGGATCTCGGGGGCTACGCCTTTGGCCTCCCGCAGCAGATCGAGCCCGTCCCGGTCCGGCAGCTGGTAGTCGCAGATCAGGATATCCACACCCCCCTGACGGAGAAACGCCAGACCCTGTTGGGCGGTTTCAGCTGTGGTCACCCGGCATCCCTCGCAGCTCAGGCAGATGGACATGGAATCCCTGATCCAGGCATCGTCATCCACCAGCAGGATGTGCTTATCCTTGAGGTGTTGGGTTCTGGGGTGATTTTTATGGGATGTCATAGCCGGTTTCCCCTCAAGCGGTCGTTGTCTCTGAATCAAGGCGGGAGGCATGCGATGCCGAACGGTCAGCGGAAACCGTATTGGGCATGCCCGCATCGGCCGTAGGAATGTCGATGGTCAGCTCGATGGCCCCCATTTCATGGTTATGGCGCTGGCGGAAGCCGGTTTTGCGCCCCAATCGCAGCATGTGGGTGTTGTCGGCGAGCACATAACCCACGACGGTTTGGATCTCCAGCGTGCGGGCGGCGGCGATGAGCTTGCCCAGTAAGGCGGCGCCGATGCCCTGCCCGTGCAGGGCATCGGCCACCATGATGGAA
Organism: uncultured delta proteobacterium; assembly: GCA_963730675.1. GTDB lineage: Bacteria > Desulfobacterota > Desulfobacteria > Desulfobacterales > UBA5852 > JABZFP01. The sequence goes on from CAVSSY010000011.1 coordinate 143,534, forward strand.
AACTCGGCCCGATTGTTCAGGGCGGATTCGCGAATCAGGCGGGCGGCCCCCAGCATTTCCTCCCCCTGGGGGGCTTCCGCCATGGCCACGAGGGCCATGTCCCGGCCGTAGTCGAGTTGCGTGAAGCGGGCCAGCATTTCCGGGGAGATGCGTTTCAGGGGGCTGAAAAACCGAAAGTAGATGCTCTCCGATGAGAGTTTCTGGAACAGTTCCGCGAACAGTGGGGCATCCTCCGGTTTGATCGGGCGGATCAGCAGGTGGAGACCGCTTCGGGTGACGACGCGCTCTTCCAGTTGGTGCGGGTAGGGACTGATGACCAGATGGTCGGGGGCCGTCTCGGAGCAGGCATCGAGGCGGATACGGGCGTCCGCCGCCCGGAGGCGGTCGCCCACGACCATGGCCGGGTTGATGTCGAGTTCGGCGATTTCGGGAAAATCCGTCACGAGCCGGCTGACACGGATCAAAACCTCCTCGATGACCTCCAGGGAGACAGCCGCTTGCCCGCGGTAGCCTTCGAGCAGCGGGGCGAGGCGTGTCCCCTCGATCATCTGGCGGGCCAGAGCGCGGTTCAGGGGGGGCAGTGCGATGGTGCGGTCGCGTAGAATTTCGGTGTAGATCCCGCCTGCGCCGAAAATAACCACGGGGCCGAAGACGGGGTCGCGACGGGCGCCAATGATGAGTTCATAGCCGGCCCCATGTAACATGGGCTGAACGGAAACACCTGTAATGGCGGCATGGGCCGCCGTGCCCACGAGACGCGCGTAAGCCGCTTCGACCGCGGCGGCGCTTTCCAGAGACAGACAGACACCGCCGGCCTCGGATTTGTGGACGATGTCCGGTGATACGATTTTCAGGACCACCGGATAGCCGATCTGGTCAGCCAGGCGAACGGCTTCCGCCGGGGTACGGGCCAGCTTGACCGGGTTGATCGGGATGCCGTAGGCCGCCAGGATGGGCTTGGCCTCCAACTCACCCAGCACGAAGGTTCCGGCGTCCATCAGCCGGTCTACGAAGCCCCGGACCCGGGGACGATCCACCGTGAGCTCCGAAGAAAAACGGCCGGGGATTTCCTGGAGCATTTTCTGGCGGCGGCGATGGCCATCGAGCCGCTGGAAGGCGGCCACGGCCCGTTCGGGGGTACTATAGGTGGGATATCCCTGAAGGTTGAACTGGTAGACGGCCTGGTCGACGGTCGTGCCGCCCATCCAAACGGGGAAGACGGGGAATTTCGGTTTCTGCTTTAGATAGTCGATGATGGCGTTGGATACGGCCACCGCATTGCTCAGGGCCTGGGGGATGAAGATGATGATCAAGCCGTCGATGCCGGGGTCGGCCGCACAGATTTCCACCGCCTGCCGCCAGCGCGCGGGTGAGGCATCGCCGATAATGTCAATGGGGTTGCCGTGGCTCCAGAAGGGCGGCAGCACCGCATCCAGTCGGTCCATGGTTTCCCCGGAGAGTTGGGCCGGAATCAATCCCAAGCGATCGATGGCATCCATGGCAACGACGCCCGGCCCGCCGCCGTTGGTGATAACCGCCAGGCGTGGGCCGGTTGGAAAGGGTTGCTTGGCGAGCAGTTCCGTGCAGTCGAAGAGCTCCTCGATGGTGTCGACCTGGGTGATGCCGGCTCGCGCGAAAGCGGCGCAGTAGACATCATCCGCCCCGGCCATGGCGCCGGTGTGGGAAAAGGCCGCCTTGGCCCCGGCTTGGGAACGGCCGGCCTTGAGCACGATGATGGGTTTGACGCGGGAGGCCGCCCGGGCGGCGCTCATGAACTTGCGGGCCTGGGTGATATTCTCCACATAGAGCACGATGGAACGGCAACCGCTGTCACCGCAGCAATAATTGAGCAGGTCGCCGAAATCCACGTCCAGCATGGAACCGATGCTGATGAAATGGCGAAACCCGATGTGCTCGCGGGCGGCGCGGTCGAGGATGGCCAAGCACATGGCACCGCTTTGGGAGATGAAAGCGATGTTGCCGGTGGGCGGCATGCGATCCAAAAAACTGGTGTTCAAATTGGCCGCAGTGGATATAACGCCCACGCAGTTCGGGCCGATGATGCGCACCCCGCCCTGCCGTGCGGCTTCCAGGATGGCACCTTCAAGCTGGGCACCGCCGGCACCGGTTTCTTTGCCGCCGGCGGCAAGCACGATGGCGCTGTCCACCCCGCTGAGGCCACACGCCTCGATCACCCCCCGGGCGGCTTCGAGGGGGGTGGCGATCACGGCCAGGTCGATGGTCTCTCCGATCGCTGCCAGGCTGGGATAGGCGTGCAGGCCGTTGATCGTCTGTTTGCCGGAATTGACGGGGTAGACCGTGCCTCTGTAGCCGCCGGCCACCAGGTTGCGAATGACGGCATAACCGACGCGTCCGGGGGTATCACTGGCGCCGATGATGGCAACGGAACGGGGCGCAAAGAACTTTTCCAAGGGCTGCATCGTCATGCGATCTCCTTTACGATACGTGACGAAGGGGGGCCGTCGGCGGGGCCGATCGGACCGATACCCCATCCCTGAGCAGAAAATGTGCCATGGTGTCCTATACATTTAAAAAACTAAATAAAACAGTAACATAAAAATTTTATGGAAGATTATGCAGGGGATATTGGAAGGTGGGTTTCGCAAAAGTGCGAAGCATGGAGTGGAAGGATTGCGAAGTCGCTAGGGGGTCAGTTTCCGGTGCCGGTAGCGGAAGGTATGGTGGTTGAGACCCAGCAGCCGGGCCGCCTGGCTCTCATTGCGGCCACTGAGCTGCAGGGCCTGGCCGATGAAATGCCGTTCGATCTGCTCTAGGGTGTGGGAGAGATCGATACCCTCGACCGGCAGGGTGGGCAAAACCTCAAGCCAGGTGCCCGGATCGCAGCCGGTTTGAGGGGCGCTTTCCAGCCCCAGATCCTGAGGGCTTAGTTCGGCATGGCGGCCGGTCAGAACCGCCCGTTCGATCAGGTTTTTCAGCTCCCGCACATTGCCGGTCCAGCAATGGTTCCGGAGGGCCTGTTCGGTCTCCTCGGACAACCCTTTGAAGCGGGTGCCGAATTTGGCGTTGAAGTGCTCGAGATAGTATTTGGCCAGGGGCAGGAGATCCTCCGGACGCTCGTTGAGAGAGGGGACCTGAATCTTGATGACCCCCAGACGAAAATAGAGATCTTCGCGAAAGTGGCCGTCGGCCATCATCTTGGACAAGTCCCGGTTCGTCGCCGTAACGATGCGCACCGCCACATGCTGGGGCTTGGTTTCGCCCACCCGGTAGAACTCGCCCGATTCCAGAAAGCGCAGCAGCTTGGCTTGGGCTTCGGGACTCAGGTCGCCGATTTCATCCAGGAAAAGGGTTCCGTTGTGGGCGGTTTCCACGAGCCCGGTCTTGCCGGATTCCCGCGCGCCGCTGAAAGCTCCGCCCCGGTAGCCGAAGAGTTCGCTTTCCACGAGTTCCTTGGGGATGGCCGCGCAATTGACCGCCACGAAGGGACCTTTGAAGACCGGGCTGTGAAAATGGATGGCGCTGGCCAGGAGCTCTTTGCCGGTGCCGGTTTCGCCTTCGATCAGAACCGGCGTATCGGCACTGCGGGAAACCCTTTGGATCAGGTCCATCACGCTCTGGATGGCGTTGCTCTCACCGATAAAGAGCGGCATGTTTTCCTTCAGGCACCGGGCCTGCAGGGCCTGGACTTCCTTGCGCAGTCGAATGGTTTCCAGGGCATTCGCGATGGTCAGTTCGATCTGGTCCATCTTCAAGGGTTTGACCACGTAGTCATGGGCACCCAGCTTCATGGAGCGTATCACCGAGTCGATGTCTTCGAAGGCGGTGATCATCACCACCAGAATGTGCGGGTTGGCGGCCTTGATCTGCGACAGGGCCTCGATGCCATTCATGCCGGGCAGTCCGATGTCCAGGAGCACGAGGTCGGGCGGCGATTTTGGCAATGCCGCCAGGGCGTCTTCCGCATTGCCAAAACCCGTGATTTGATAGCGATCCCCCAGGGCGAGGGCGATGCCTTCGCGGATGGTGGGCTCGTCGTCGACGATGAAAAGGTGATAGCGGATGGCACTCATGGGAGCGCTCCCGCGAGAGACAGTTCGATCGTAAAGGCGGCACCGCCCCACTTCCCGGGTCCCACCGAAAGGGTTCCCCCGTGATCTTCGACGATACGCTGGCTGATACTCAGCCCGATGCCGCTGCTGCCGTGTTTGGTGGTGTAGAACGGGTCGAAAATCTTCTCCCGAAATTCTTCGGGAACGCCGGGGCCGGAATCTTCGACACAGATTTGAAGACAATCACCATTCAGCCAGGTCCTGATACTGATGCGGCCTCGATCGGGGTTGCCCTCTATGGTTTCGGCGGCATTCGTAATCAGATTCAGCAGGACCTGCTCCATGAGCTGCGCGTCGAGCCGGCAGGGCGGCAGATCGGCGTCCAGGTCGGTCTCGACGTGAACGCCTTTTTTGCGCAGGATCGCTGCCGCCAGGGCGATCGCTTCCTTAACCGGCTGATTGATATCGGCCAGGACGAAGCAGGGTTCGGTGGGCCGGGCAAAATCATAGACCCGGCGGATGACGTTTTCGATCTTGTTCGATGCCGATTTGAGCTGCGCGATGATCTTGTCGATTTTTTCGTCTTCCCCGGGTTTGACCAGGAGTTTTTCGAGCGTATCGATATAGATATTGATCCCCGAGAGAGGGTTGCGAATTTCATGCGCGATGCCGGCCGCCACCCGCCCCAGGGAAGACATCTTGTCCTGGGTGCGCATCATGCGCTCCATTTCCTTGGCGGGCGTGATATCCATCATATTCATCAGGATGGCGTCCTGGTTGCGGTAGTCGATCAATGTGGCGCGGCAATACACCCATTTCAATACGGAAGGGCGGTCTTGCCGCGGGTAGAAGCGGCATACCATGTCCACCCGCGGCAACTGTCCGGACAGCAAGGATTCGAGCGAAGCTTTGAATTTGTGCCGGTCTTCGGGGTGAATGTGAACCAGTTCGAAAAAGGAGGCCTGGGCATCCGCTTCCCCGATCAACCGCCGCAGTTCGGGATTGCGATAGACCTCGCGTCCATCCTGGATAATGCTGATGCCCACCAGGGCATTTTCCACCATATCGTTGAGGCGCTTTTCGCTCTTGGCCAGGGCGGCCGTGGCCAGCTTGCGTTCGGCAATCTTGCCGATCCGTTCCGCGATGGCTTTCAGAAGGTTGCGCTTCTGGCTGGCAAAGGGCCCCTCCGCCAAAGGCGGGCGCGCTTCCAGGTAACAGACCGTCAGGTGCCCCTCGACACGGTCCTGAATTTTAATGGGTACCGACAGCCGCCATTCGGTGGATTTGAAATTGTCGGTTTGATAGGTCTTGCCTTGCAAGGTCAAGCGGGCGCAGGAAATTGCGGGATATTTCATGGCTGGCAGCAGGATGTGCACGGCCCTTTCCAGAATGCCTTCCAGATCGATGCCCGGTGTCTCCACCAGGCGGGACAAGTCCAGCAGGCATCGCAGCTCCTTCTCGTGCAGGCTCAGTTCCAGATTCTTCATACCCACTTGCTATATCAAGAGGATATCCAGCTTGCAAAGGAAAATACTTTCCGATGGGCGGGAGAAGTCGATGCTCTGGAAGGTCTTTGCGAATCAGGTGCGCTAATGCCTATGCGGTTTTCGGTAAGCAGGAAGCAATGACCTGTCGGGTAGTGTCTTCAGGCGGGGGGCAGCTTGCGCCCGGAGTTCCGGGACGGTCGGGCGATCCCGCGATAGAGGACCATTTCTTCTCCGGCTTTGAATCCCTGCCGGAAGATATCCTGGTCCTGGCGTCCGCCCCGCTGGATCCGGCTGGTCCGGGGATGGCGCCGATGGAAGATAGCGGGTCAGCCGGGGATCCGGCTGGCGGACCAGGGCGGTTTGATCAGGGCGGCAATCCGGGAGCCGCTCTTTTTCCAGCTTGTGACGAAATCCCTCGATGATCCCCACGGCGAAATCGCTTTTCTGGTGCCGTGACAATCGCTTTTCCGATGTCATACGCCGCCAGCGGCGTTCGACATACGCTTCGACAAAATCAAACACATAGCTTGCCTGGGAGACGTTGATGGGGGTCCCGGAAATTTCGAGGGCGCGCCCCATTTTCCCTTTAGCAACCACAAAGGCCGGCACCCAGATGCCCTGCACAAAATAGAAATCCTGAATGAAATTGGCCAGGAAATAGGTTTCCTTGAAATGACGCAAGGCCGGGCGCCCCAGGAAAACGCTGGTAAATGATCGGGCCGGATCGGTTTCCAGGGTGGTGATGTGGTGGCGGGCCATCAGGGCATGGGCTTTGCGCATGGCGGCTTCCGCTTCGTGCACATTGTGGCTTTGGGCCAGCGAGAGCAGTTTGCGAATCCGCTGCCGCAGGGGATTTCCCGTCCGGGAGCAACGGGCCGCAATGCGGTCGTGCAGCGGTTGGTGCGCCGCCGTGGCGGAGGGGTCGGCCCGCAGCATGAGGCAGGCTTCCTGGAAGGCGGGACCGTGGGCGGTTTGTCCCTCGCCGCCCAATGTGGTCTGGGCCAGTTGGTGAGCCATTTCGTGCAGGAGGACGTCGCGGACGTCGTCCCACGCGTGGGAAACCGCCAAACGGCGGCTCAGGCAGATTTCCCTTTTGACCGGATCCCACATGCCCAGACGGTCGGCCATGTCCGCCAGACGGAAAAGCGGACGGTGCAACCGTTGGCGGTAATCCGGGGCCAGGTCGCCGGCGGCCAGGTCCCATTCATGGGACAGGCCCATCAGGATAAGGCGTTCGTCGGCCGCAGGGCCACGGGTCTCGCTCGGCATCGGGTTCACGGCTCCTGATGCCGCTTGATGGCGTCAAGGACGTAGGGATAGAGGTTGGTGACAATGATGCGATACCCTTCCGGGTTGGGGTGAATGCCGTCCGCCTGGTTGAGGCCCGAGTGTCCGGCGACGCCTTCCAGAAAAAAGGGCATCAGGATCAGATCGGATTGGCGGGCGATTTCCGGGTAGATGGCGCTGAACGCCCGGGTGAAATCCAGGCCGAGGTTGCGGACCATCTGCATGCCGGCCAGGACGACGACGATGCCGCGCGATTGCAGTTCGGCCACGATGGCTTCGATGTTGCGGCGGGTCAGGGCGGGATCCACCCCGCGCAGGCCGTCATTGGCCCCGGTTTCCAGAATGACGATGTCCGGATCCAGGGTCAGCATCCAGTCCAGGCGCGACAGGGCGCCGCTGCTGGTTTCCCCGCTGATGCCGGCGTTGATCACGGTGTAAGGCAGTCCCGCTTCGTGCAGCTGTTTTTCCAGGAGCGCCGGGTAGGCCTGGTCTTCGTCGACGCCGTATCCGGCCGTGAGACTGTCTCCCATGCAGACGATTACGCCTTGGGAGGCCTCCTCAGGGACTGCCGCCGGCGAGGAGGCTTCTTTCTGTGACGGACTGTCGCAGCCCCCCAGAATCAATGCTGCCAGGGCGACCAAGCAGATGATAGGGGCCCGTTTATTCATCATGTGGGTTGACCTCCTCTATTAAATCGCGACGGCCTTTCCCTCCCTGACGGGGCCGGCCCTCCCTTCTGTGCCTTACTCACCGGCATGAGCTCGCAGAAATTGGGCGGGTTTGCGGCCCATGATGGTGCGCGAGGCGGTCAGTCCCACCGCAACAATCACGGCCATGCCGGCGGCAATACCGATGAGGGACGCCTGTGGGTAGGGGTGATAGGTCATGTCAAAATAGCGGGTGCAGACCACCCAACTGATCAGGTGGGCCAGAAGCAGCCCGCCCAGGGCGCTGGCGCCCCCCAGAAGGAGGTTCTCCAGCGAAAACACATAAACCACAAAGCGGCGCCGGGCGCCAAGGATTTTATAATAGACGGCTTCGCGGATGCGGGCCGAGCGGGTGGCGATGACGGAGCTGATCACCAGCAGGATTCCGGCGGCCATGCTGAAAAGGGTAAAAAAGCGAATGGCCTGGGTAAAACGCTTCAAGGCCCCGGCAACCTGCTGAATGGACTGGCTGACATCCAAAACGGTGACGTTGGGCAGGGTCTGCACGACGCGGTTCTGAAGGGCGGCCGTATCGTGCGGATCGACCCGCAGCGCCGTGAAAATCGTCTGGGGGGCTTTTTGGAGAACGGCATCCGGGAACACGAAATAGAAAAACGGCTGCATGCTTTCCCTTGTGCGGGTGCGGATGCTGGAGACGACCGCCTCCAGGGGAACCCCCTGGATCTTGAAACGCAGCCGGTCGCCCAGGTGGATGTCGCCGATCTTGGCCACGCGGTCCAGCACGGATACCTGGAACTTGCCGCCGCCGGCGGTAAAGAGGGTCTTGCCCTGGATGATTTTTTCGTCATCGAGGAGATGGTGGCGATAGGTCAGATTGAACGGCCGGGCCAGGTTGTCGCTTTTGCGCTGGCGCTCTGTTTTCGGATCGATGGCTTTACCGTTGATGGCCATCAGCTTGGCGCGCACCACCGGATAGAATTCCAGAGGCCGGTCCACGAGCTTGGCAAAGGCGCCCATCTGATCAGGCTGGATATCCAGAAAGAAAAGATTGGGCGCATCTGCGGGGTAGGCTTCGACAAAAGTCCCATCCAGGTTTCTCTCGATCAGGAAAATGGCGAAGATAATAGTGAGGGAGGCCGTCAGGGTCACCAGGATGGGCCGGGTGGCGTTGCGGGGGCGGAAAAGGCCGCGAATGGCCTGCCGGACGGCCAGACGGCGCGTCGGAAAGCGTTGCAAGGCTTTTAGAAAGAGATGTACGCCGACGTAAACAATGCCCACCAGGGCTAGAATGGCGCCAATGAAATAGCTGCCCGTGCGCAGATCCTCGAGATGCCAGAGGACCAGACCGACAAAGAAAAACAGGGTCAGGGCGACCACCAGCCATTCGCCGGGGGTGATCCGGCGGGAGCGTTTTTCGTGCCGAAAGAGGGCGGAAGGTTTGAAATGCCGCAGGCTCAACAGGGGGCGGGCGGCGAAAAGGCCCACCGCCAGCAAGCCGATGATGAGGCTTTGGCCCACGGCCCCCCAGGCGATATGGAACGTGGCGTCCGCGGGAACCAGCCCGGCCATCAACCGGGACAGCCCCGCCTGCAGCGCCAGCCCGGCCCCAATACCGCTGACGGTGCCCAGAAGGCCCAGCAGCAGAACGAGTCCCAGGTAGAGTTGGGTGATGAAGCGGTTTGACGCGCCCAAGGCTTTCATAATGGCCATGGAATGGACACGGGTGCGCAGAAGCGCGGTCAGGACGCTTTGAATGCCGATGCCCGCCAGCAGGAGCGTAAAGATGCCGACGAGTTTGAGGAAAAAGAGCAGATTGTCGAAAAAGCGCTTCAGGCGCGAGTCTGCGCTGCGGAAGGTGTCGACCCGCTCCTGGGCAGGATCCGCGGCCCCACGCAACTCTTTCTGGATGGCTTCCGGCGATAGAGAGGGCGGCAGGCGCAACAAGACCTTATAACGCACGCGACTGCCTTGGGTGATCAATCCCAGCCGTTGCCGGTCTTTGGCATTCACGAAGATCCGGGGGCCCAGGGTAAACACGGTGACCGGCCGATCCGGCTCGGAAACCACGACATCGCGGATGACCATGGCCGCGTCCCCCAGGTAGAGGCGGTCTCCGATGGACAGGCCCAACCGGTCGAGCAAGGTTTGTTCGACGACGATGGCCCCCGGGACAAGAACATCGTGGAACGCTTTTCCGGAGGCCAGGGTTACCCGGCCGTAAAAGGGATAGCCGGGTTCGACCACCTTCACGGCGGACAGCAGCGAGGCGGATCGGTCGGCGGTCCGGGCCACCGTATAAAATTCCCAGACGCGGGCCATCTGGACCCCCGGCCGGGAGGCGATTTTCGTCAGTTCGGTTTCCAGGGCGGGCAGGAACGGAAAGCTGGAGTGCACAATGATATCGGCGGCATGCAGTTGACGGGCATCCCGCAGCATGGCCTGGTGGACATTGGCCTGAAAACCACCGAGGGCCGTCAGGCCCACCACCGCAAGGGCAATGCAGAGAAAGAGAACCGTTGTTTGCTGACGGTTCTGCCGCAGCTCGCGCAGGATCAGGCGGGTCAGAAGGGGGACATGCATCAGGGGCTCGCAGGGGCTTCCAGCCGGCCGTCGGTCAACTGGAAACGGCGATCGGCCTGCCGGGCCAGGTCGGGATTGTGGGTGACCAACAACAAGGTGGTATGAAATTCCCGCTGGAATTCGAGCATCAATTCCAGGATGGCCTGACCGCTGCGGGAATCCAGATTGCCGGTGGGCTCGTCGGCAAAGATGATCGCCGGTCGATTGACGAGGGCCCGGCAGATGGCCACCCGCTGCTGCTCGCCGCCGGAAAGCTGATGGGGCATATTGTCCAGGCGGCGGCTCAATCCCACCCGCTCCAACAGCTTGGTAGCGTCGGCGGCGGCACTGGCGGAACCGCACAGCTCGGCGGGAAACATGACATTTTCCTGGGCGGAGAGAGACGGGATCAAATGAAAGGATTGGAATACGAACCCGAAGGTACGGTTGCGCAAGGGGGCCAGGTCGTCTTCACTCAGATCGGTGATGTCCCGTTCCTGGATGCGCACGCGGCCGCTGTCCGGTCGGTCCAGTCCGGAAAGAATGCTCAAAAGGGTCGACTTGCCGCTGCCGCTGGTGCCCTGAATGACGGCAAATTCACCCGCGCCGATGCGCAGGGAGACATCTTCGAGAACCTGAATGCGTCTGTGGTCGATGGTGTAGGATTTGTTCAGCTGGTCGGCATCAATCATTCCGCGTCCGGTCCGCTCCGCTTTAAGGGGTGTTTGTATTTTCGATTTAAGTCCGCCATCTCTTGTGGAGGACCCGGAGCCGTTCTACCGATCCGGGGCTCTTTTCATAGATGGCCTCTTCCATTTCTTTCGCGAGAAAGAAAAGGAAGCTAAAAGAAACCGCCCGTGTCCCGCTTGGCGGCAGGTGCTGCCGCATGGGGTTTGATAACCGGCCAAGGCTGTTTGGCGCCCCGGCGGCATCCGGCGGATGGAGAAAAAGTAAGCGCCTTCGAGACAAAGTCAAAAGGTGGTGAGGACATCCCGCCCGGCCGGGATGCCCTATGAAGAAAGTTGAAAGTCAGGGCCGTTCGATCTTTTTGAAGGCCGAGGCGGGGAAGAAGCAGTAGGGGCATTCCTCCGGTGGTTCGTCTCCGAAATGCACATAGCCGCACATGCGGCAGCGCCAGACGCCCGAGGCCGTTTCGATGTCCACATTTTCGAAGTCCTTCTTGTTATGGACCGGCAGATCTTCGAGGGCGGGCATGACCGGTTGGTAGGCGCCCAGGGCATATCCGGCCAGAATGAGGTGCTGCACTTCGCTGGTGCCCTCGTAGATGCGGAACAAACGCGTGTCCCGCAGCAGTTTTTCCAAGGGGAAAAAGCGCGTATAACCATAACCGCCCATGACCTGCAGGGCCTGGTCCACCACTTCGAAGGCCGCTTCGGTGGCGTAGAGTTTGGACACCGAGGCGCTTACGGTGGGGTCCATACCGTTGTCGGCTTCCCAGGCCGCTTTCCAGATCAGCAGGCGCGAGGTTTCGACCTTCTGGTACATCTCCGCGATCTTGAACTGAATGGCCTGGAAATTGAGGATCTTGTCGCCGAAGGCGCGGCGCTTCTTGGCATAATCGATGGCGAATTCCATGGCCGAACGGGCCGCCCCCACCGCAAAGGCGCCGATGGAAGGGCGGGTGCGCGCAAAGGTGCGCATGGCGAGCTTAAAGCCCTCCCCTGGCGGGGCGATGACGTTTTCTTTGGGGACCCGCACGTTTTTCAGATTGATGGCCGTGGTATTGGAACTGCGTTGGCCGAATTTGGGCATATGCCGTCCGGGGGTAACGCCCTCCCAGTCCGTTTCCACCACAAAGGCACAGATCCCGGCATGGGCCGCTTTGGGGTCCACCGTGGCAAAGACGGTCACATAATCGGCGATGCCGCCGTTGGTGATCCAGAACTTGGTGCCGTTGAGGATGTAGTCGTCGCCGTCCCGCCGGGCCTGGCAGCGCAGGCTGGAGACATCGGAACCCATGGTCGGCTCGGAGGTGGCAAAGGCGAAGAATTTGCGGTCCCGGGTAATGGTGGTCAGATATTTTTGCTTGGCGGTTTCGTTATCCGAAAGAATCAGGGGCTCCATCCCCAGAGAGTTATCAAAAATGCTGGTGGCCAGTCCGGGACAGACCGCCGCCAGTTCCTCGGTGGCCACGACGCCTTCCAGAATGCCATAGCCATTGCCGCCGTATTTTTTGGGGATGTCCCCGTTGATCAGGCCGGCATCGTAGGCTTTGTGAAGGATGTGCATGGGCGTCTCTTCGCGCTGGTCATATTCCCAGGCCACCGGCAGCAATTCCTGCAGGGCAAATTCACGGGCTTTTTTCTGGATGGCTTTCAATTCGGGGCTCAGGGAAAAATTCAGCATGGTTTACCTCCACGGGTGGTTTAGGGGTTGACCGTCCTGCCGGATCCCGGACAAAACACCCCCCACGGGGTTTTCGGGGGCAGGCCTTTGTTGTCGAGATGGCGTTGAGTGTTTGTGCCAGCAGACGGATAGCGTCATCGCAGGATGTCGGGGGAGGGACTGCCGGCGGGGCGAACGCAACGGGTTGTAGGGGCCCTCTTCCGTTCCCGTTTTCATGCCACATCATGTGGACGCAGGCAAGGGGCAAATGGTCGGCGAGGCAATCCTGGGACGGTGCGGCGGTCGATGCCGGGAAGCGGGGCCATGGTTTGCCGTTTTCAAGGCGGATCATTGTGGTTGGCAGAGGGGGATGATAAGAAACATGGAAATGACGATCAGAGCAGAGAATCAATCCGTGGAAGAGCGCCGCGCGAACGAAGGAAAGGCGAGGAACCGTTATCCCGATCACCCCCGCGTTGCGGTAGGGGCTGTCGTTTTTAGGGACGACCGCGTACTCCTGGTACGACGAGGCAAAGCGCCGGCCCTGGGCCAATGGGCGATTCCCGGTGGAAGCGTGCGTCTGGGCGAAACATTGCAAGCGGCGGCCGAACGCGAAATCCGCGAAGAGACCGGGATTCGCATCGTCGCCGGTAAACCGATCTTACACGTTCGATGTGGTCGATCGGAGATGCGGAAAACCGCATCCGGTATCACTATGTCATCATCGATTTTGAAGCCACCTATCAGGGCGGCACCGTCCGTGCCGGCGATGATGCTCTGGAGGCCCGCTGGGTGGCGGCCGATGAATTGGAGGGCTGGCGGTGAGTCGCCCCACACGGCAGCTGCTGAAACGCCGCCACTATGGTTTGGCGGATGCGAGGTGGAAGATGGCCTCTGACCGCGAAAAATGGGACCGTAAATACCGCGAAAGGGACTTTTCGCGACACCCCTCCCGTATTGTGCGTGAATTTTGCGTCCGGGCGCCGATCGGTCGGGCCCTCGATCTGGCCTGCGGCAACGGACGCAACGCCTGTTTCCTGGCCGAGTGCGGATTCGAAGTGGATGCCGTGGATATTTCCGAGGTGGGCCTGCGCCGATTTGTTTGCCGGTCACCTGCCATCAATCGCATCTGTCAGGATCTGGACACCTTTGTCATTCGCCCCGGACGCTATCAGTTGATCGTGAATACGCGCTTTCTCAAGCGCAACCTCTTTGCCGCCCTGCAGGCGGGGCTGGCCCCGGGCGGGGTCCTGATTTTTGAAACCTATCTGGTGGAAAACGATCCCCAGGCCGCCCGCCGCTTTCGTCTGGACCACCTCCTGCGCGACGGCGAACTGTGCCACGCGTTCCCGGGTTTGCAGACCCTCGCCTACCGTGAGTCGCGTAGCCGGTCGCATGACGCTCCGGCCCGCACGGCGTCCCTGATTGCCCTGCGACCGCTTCCCTGACAACCTCCCCGTCTGTTATTCCTCGCCCGACGGGTCATCATGGTCGCCGTAGTGTTCAAGCATGCCCGCAGCTTCTTGCCGAATGGACCGGCGCAACGCGGCTGGTGACAGCACTTCGGCGTGGGCACCCCACTGCAGGATCCAGTGTTTGATTTCTTCGGTCCCCGCCACTTCCGCCTCGAAAAGCAGGGCGCCGTCTTTCAACACGGTCAGCTCCTGGGTGGCATGCCAGGTCTTTTCACGGATGTAACCGGCCACTTTGGGGGCAAACGGATCCTGGACCCGCGTTTTGACGCCCTGGAAAACGCCGAAACTGGTGGCCATGAAGTTGTCCAGAACGCCTTCGTCAGGCCGCTGGAACGTGTCCTCGCGCATTTCGAGCGATCGGATGCGGTCCACGGCAAACACCCGCACGTCACGACGCCGATAGCAATAGGCGATCAGGTAGAACGTCCCGTCGAAAAACCATAATCGGTAGGGGGCGATGTCGCGGCGGCTGCGGCGTTTGCGGCTCATGGTGAAGTAGTCGATGCGCAGCCTCCGGCAGTCGACGATGGCCCTGTTGACCACGTCCAGAGTCTCACGGAAGGCGCCATAGTGTTTGTGCGGCTGGGAGCCCACTTTGACGGTCCGCTGGAAGGTCTCCAGATAGCGGTCGGTATCCGGGGGCAGGGTGGCTTTGACTTTTTTAAAGAGGGATTCCAGGGACTCGTGAAATACCGTGTTCTCCAGGACCCGCAGCCAGTCCCGGCTGAAATAGAGCGCCATCAGCTCGGTTATACTGAAAGGGATAGGGATCGATTGCCGCGCGCTTTCGATCAAAAACCACCGGGCACGGCCATCTTCATCCTGGTCGCTGTAAAGCGGGAATCCCGCGGCTTGCAGGGCTTCCAGATCCCGATAAAGGGTGCGTCGGTGACAGCCCAGGGTTTCCGCCAGCTCGGAAACGCCCCGGCCTGTGCGGGAGGTCAAGAGACTCTGGATAATCGTCCACTGGCGGGCCAATTGGTCCCCTCTTGCCATCAGCACCTCCCATGTCAGCAGGGTTGATTAAGAGCAAAAAAAATCGATGCGGTTAGACGGCGTTGTGACCGGATCTGTCACACCCCCATGCTAAGAAGATGGCCATCGGTTGGCGTCTATAGGCTCTTCTTAGGGGAATTTTTAAAACATTTCAACGCGCAAGGAGGGGAGATGGATCAGCAGATGGGGTATCCCGACTATCAGGAGGCGTTTGAATACCACGGCAGCACCACGGTGGAGGTCACCCGTCGGCGTGGCGGACGGGTCGTCTGGAAGGATTGGCTGATCTTCGATTCGGTCGAGGAAGCCCTCACGTTTTACAGTGAGACCGGCTATGCCTGAGCCCTGTGACATCGGGCAACAAGATCCCCCGGAAATGCCAGTGGACCGGCAGAGCATGACCGGTTTCGGCAGCTTCGGCAAACCGGCGGTGCTCATCGAAAGGCTAAACAGGATCCTGGCGCGCTATGCGGATGATGTGCCAAGGGGGAACCAGCTATCCGATGCATTATCGCCTTGCCGTGCCGCAGGGTCTTTAATGGAGCGCCTGACCATACAACTGCAAGCATCCGACCGGCCTTCCGCTGCCATGCGGAACCGGATGACGGGCTTCTTTCTCTATCGGGAAGGCGGCCGGGTCATGATTCGCGTGCTGACACCGAAAGGGTGGTCCCACTCCCTCCATAGCCTCGCCTAAGGGCCTGACCCATGGCGGTCACCGTGGATCCGGTTGCCAAAAAGCGGTGGGGTGGTTAAAGTAATGGAATGTGTCCCGACGCTGTTCCAATTCACCATCGTTTCCAACGCGTACGACCCGGCTTGCCGTTCCGGTGCGGGATCGCAACGGCCTGGCGGGGTAGTCGCTCCACCGACCCCATGACCGCAGGGAGGATTGTGACGCCATGTTAGATGACAAACTTCTGGAGTACATCAATATCGCCATTGCAAGGGAAGAGGAGGCTTTTCGATTCTACACCGATTTGGCAGGAAAGGTGGCCGAGGATGCGGCGCGCGATACCCTGTTGTGGATCAGCGAAGAGGAGAAAAAGCATAAAGCTTTCCTGGTAAAATTCCGGGCTGACGGCGTGGGCCCCGCGGCCCTGCGTCTGACCGACGTGGTATATTACAATATCGCGGAACATCTGGAGGAGCCGAAGGTGGAGGAGGATATGACGCGTTCGGAAATCTTCCTGGTGGCCTCGCACAGGGAGCTGCGCTCCTACAAATTCTATACGGAAATGGCCGCTCTGTACGACGAAGGCGATGCCGTTTACGAGATGCTCACTAAAATTGCCAATGAAGAGTTAAAGCACAAGGAGAGAATGGAATATCTATACGCCAATACGACCTTCCCCCAGACGGACGGCGGCTGATGACGGCCGCCTGACATGAACCCCACATCTTGAAACGGCGTTTGAATCCATCCTGATCGTAACAACCAAGAGAGGCTCTATCGGATATGGGACATCATGCACTTGCCGGGCAAGCCGGCGCCGCGCGAGCTCCTCATCGACGTACCCGATCTGGTCGGCCGCTATTACGCGGATCTTCCCGACCCATCCATCAAATCCCAGCGTATCGGCTTCGGGACTTCCGGCCACCGGGGGTCATCTCTGAACGGGCAGTTTCAACGAGGCCCATGTCCTGGCCATCACCCAGGCGGTCTGCGACTATCGACAGCAAAACGGCATTAACGGGCCGCTCTATATCGGAAGGGACACCCACGCGCTTTCAGCCCCCAGCCTGACATCCGCCCTGGAAGTGCTGGCCGGCAACGGGGTGGCGACCATTCTTTGCTGCCGCAGTGCCTACACCCCTACACCGGTGATCTCGCATGCCATCCTGACCCACAACAAAGGGCGCCGGGAGGGACTGGCCGACGGCATCGTCATCACGCCTTCCCACAACCCTCCCGAGGACGGCGGCCTCAAATACAATCCGCCCCATGGCGGACCGGCCGATAGTGCTGTCACCCAATGGATTGAAAAGCGAGCCAATGCCCTCCTGGAGGAAGACAACCGGGGCCTTAAGCGTTCCGGCGGCTGCCGGAACGCTCGCCGGGCGACCGTGCATGAGGCCGATTTGCTGGGTGCCTATGTCCGTGACCTGGAGCAGATTGTCGACCTGGCCGCCATTCGTAAGGCCGGCATCCATATCGGCGTGGATCCCTTGGGCGGGGCGGCGGTGGACTACTGGCCTGTCATCGCCGATTATTACGGGCTTGATCTGGAGGTGGTCAATACGGCGGTGGAGTACGATTTCCGGTTCATGACCGTCGATAAAGACGGCCGTATCCGCATGGATTGTTCCTCCCCCTTTGCCATGGCTCGCCTTATCGATCTGAAGGACCGCTATGACATCGCCTTCGGGAATGATCCGGATGCCGATCGCCACGGCATTGTCACCCCGGCCGCAGGATTGATGAATCCCAACCACTACCTGGCGGTTGCGATTCAATACCTCATCGGTCATCGGCCCCACTGGCCGACGTCCGGCACCATCGGCAAAACCCTGGTGAGCAGCGGTATGATTGATCGCGTCGCCCGCCATTTGGAGCGGCCCCTTTGGGAAGTACCGGTGGGATTCAAATGGTTTGTGGAAGGCTTGCTGGAGAGTCGCTGTGTCTTCGGTGGGGAAGAAAGCGCCGGCGCCAGCTTTCTACGTCGCGACGGCAGTGTCTGGAGTACCGACAAAGACGGTCTGATCATGAACCTGCTGGCGGCCGAAATCCTGGCCGTTACCGCAAAGGATCCGGGCGATCTCTATCAGGACCTGACCGGCCTGTTCGGAACGCCGCACTACGAACGCCTGGATGCGCCGGCAACGGCGCAACAGAAGAAATGCCTGGCGGCCTTGACACCGGACCAGGTGGACGCCGGGGAACTGGCCGGTGAGAAGATTCTGGCCAAACTGACCCGCGCGCCGGGCAACGCCGCCGCTATCGGCGGCCTTAAGGTTGTCGCCGAAAACGGCTGGTTTGCCGCACGACCCTCCGGGACGGAAGACATTTACAAAATTTATGCGGAAAGCTTCCGGGGAACGGATCATCTGCGGCGCATTCAGGAAGAGGCGCAACAGATCGTCAGCGCCGCCTTCCTGGCAGCAGGTGTCGTGGAATAGGAGCCTTACCGCCGGGGTAACGTCCCCCGTTTGGCCGGACCTCCCCTTGACGTCCGGCCAAACGGTTCCCACTGTATGAGCCTGTCAACGGCGCCAGGGAAGGGTGTCCGGGCATCCCCACCGGCGCCTATCGATCGAGGAGAAGGCGACATGCCGGTTCCCCTAGAAAAAAGGTTTCTTGTGGGGGCCCTCCTGGGGCTTTTTTGGATCGTGGGATGTTTCAAAGCCAATCCGCATCCCGATTACACCCCTTTGCGCACGGAAGTCGAGCGGCTCTATCTCAATTACCACGAATTGAAGGCCGTCGACAGTGACCTGCATACGGCAGCGCTTTTGAACATGGAGCGTTCGGATGGACAATTGGGCCACATCCAAAGCGCGACCCGACTCATCGAACAGGCTAACTTGATCGCCTATTACCAATGGCAGCTGCTGTCCATCACCGAATACATCCGTGACAGCGCCCGCAGTGATTTTTTTACCCTGCGGGTCAGCGATGTCGCCGAAGCCCACCGGAAGTCGAAGGATTTGGTCCTCACCATAAAAGTCTACGATGCCTTCATTAAGGATGCCGCTGCCTTGGCGCTCATCGAGAAAGCCGTCGGGCATATCGAACGGAACGTGGCCATTTACGAGGCGTTGCATGCCCTGATGCTGCCCATGGCGAATAGACCGAAGACGACAACCGGCGGGGGCGGGCCGCTATCCCTTTGACAAAGGCAGGACACGTCACTGTGACACCCGACGGGTGAAGCGGCGCGCAAGGGAGGGCGTTTTTCATCTTGACGGGCCATCATGGCTCATATAAAAGCGGCATCAACATCATCCGATGGTGTTTGCCTACATGAAGATTACCCCTTTTTGGGTCGATGAGGTCGTTGCCATGAAAAAGCCCCCCAAGGATCACCCGCAGATCGAAAACCAGCATAGTGTCCGCGAATTGCGGCAAGAGTTGCGCGCTATGGGATACCGATTGACGGGTAACGAAGCCTATGAAGATCTTCTTCGGTTGCTGAAAGAAGAGCTCAACCGGCAGTGGTTTCAAAGTGCCAGCCGTGGTAACGTGATCCGCCGGCGCAAAACACCGGCCAGTTCTCATTGATATCCCCCATCCGCCTCACCCCGCCACGCTTCTATTGCCCCTCTTCGAAGTACTGGACCTGATAGGTTTCCACCTGTAAGTCCCCCTTGCGCCAGGCCAGCGCCGTGAGTCCGGCCTTGAGGCATAAATGGGATAGAAAATCCTCCCGGCGGGGGAGCTGTTTCCATACCTGCGGCAGAAAGGTTGCGCTGGCGCCACCCTTGCGAAGAATGACGCCGTCGGTTTCGGGCCGCAGCCGTTCGAGCAACTCATCGACGTCGTCGTAATTCAGCCTCGACGGCGGCGTAAGGACGCTGACCTCGATTTCGATAAGGGGGAATTCCTCCGGCCCCAAAGGCGGAAAGCGGGGATCCTGGAAAGCTGCATGGAGGGCATTTTGGCGCACATTGTCCTTTAGGGGCGCATCCGAAGACAGCGATCCTATGCACCCCCGCAGCAGGCCTTCCTTTTTCAAGGTGACAAACGTTCCGCTGCCATGCGCAAAAATCGGATTTTGCAGCTCAGTTTGCAGGGCGCGTCTCTCCTCCTCATCGACTGGACGCTTCAAACGATCGGCAATGGTCATTCGGGCGAGGCGAATCAGGCATCGCCCCTCGTCCGGCGAGAGCGCTACATGGGTGAAATTTGGGCTCGGCATAACGGCTCCTTGGTGGTTGAAAGCGGAGCACCCCTATTCAATCGACAGCATCATTTTCAGTCGGGTGCGACAGTTCGTCAACGGATGAAACGGTGGCAGAGCAGCAATACTGGTGCTCTCTATAGCGCTTTTGGCAGGCGCCTGTCGATACCCTACAGCTTTGGGGGGGCACACGTGGGGGTTCCGCCGCCCGTCGCGGTCAGATGGCATGTGCTCCGGCAGGGGGGCGGTCCAAATACGGTGGCAGGTAAAATGAGGGACTCTGGGCCTTCACGTCAGCAGACGGGAAACAGGGACCACACGAATCGGCGCACCCTCTGTTTCGGAAATAAAAATCCGCAGCGCATCAGCCGTCTCGGGATACGGGTGGCCGATGGCGATGGCCTGGCCGTGGGTGAAGGCAAGGTTCATAACATCGTAGAGGCGGTTGACGATGGCCCGGGGATGTCGGCGGTTGTCCAGAAAGGCATCACGGCGCCCGCTGGTCATGTGCAGGTCGCAGGCGGTATGATAGGCCTTGGAGCGGCTTGAGGTCAGGCTGTCGACGAAAAAGAGGCCCCTGTGTTTGATCGCCTCCAGGGCGTAACGGATATCTTCCCCATTGGACGTGAAACGGGAGCCCATATGATTGTTCACACCGGAGGCAAACGGCACGGAGTGGATATTGTCCGTCACGACGCTTTGGATATGACTGGCCGGATCACCTACGAACAAAGCGCCGGGGCCCGGGTCCAACTGCCTGTCAAAGGGTTCCATGGGCTGGTGGAGGAGGATTTCATGACCCCTGTCATGAATGGCCTGGGCCAACTCCACCGAATAGGGCAAGTGGGGCAGAACCGCAAAGGTCAGATCCGCTGAGATGGACAGGAATGAGGCGGCGCGTCGGGGATTGTAGCCGATATCATCAATAATAATGGCCAGACGGGCTTCAAAGGGGCGACTTCCCATGGCTATGGCGCGGCGAAAAGGGGAAAATCCGGCGGTGCCGGCCAAGGCCCAGCCCATGGCTTTAAAAAGAAACGTTCTCCGATCCATGCGCCATCCAAGTGAATTAACGACGTTTCCTGCCCCGTAATGGAAATCGGTGCTTTCCCATTAATTCATAAGGGAACATCAGACTATCTTATACAATTTATTGGGTGTCAGGTCAATAAAGATACCATATATAGAAATATTTATTGGCAAGGATGGGGTCTATCGTCCTTGAAACCCGCGGGTTTCTCTGGTAGACGGTCCTGGAGTTTTTGCCCCTTCCATAGCCCTTTTCAAACTGCAAGGAGGCCGTATGAGCCGCGTCGCTGTCGTGGGAGCCACCGGATACGCCGGAGCTGAATTGGTCCGTATTCTCCTCGGGCATCCCGGGGTCACCTTGACCGCCGTCACTTCGCGTCAGTTCGCAGGACATTCGTTTACCTCGATTTATCCGGCACTGACGGGCCTGACCGATCTGGTCTGCGAGACCTATCAAGCCGATCGTCTGAAAGAGGAGGCGGACGTGGTCTTTTTGGCGCTGCCTCACCGTTTGCCTATGACCCTGGTGCCCGAGCTTATCACGGCCGGGTTGCGGGTCATCGATCTTTCGGCGGATTTCCGCTTCAGCGATGTCCGGCGCTATGAAGCGGCTTACCAGTCCCATGCAGCCCCGCAGTTTCTGGAGCAGGCGGTCTACGGCTTAAGTGAAGTCTATCCCGACCGCATCCGCCAGGCCCGGCTGGTTGGCAATCCGGGCTGTTATCCGACCTGTGTCCTGTTGCCGTTGGTACCGTTGGTCAAAAACGGCCTCGTCTCTACGGTCAACCTGGTGGCCGATGCCAAATCGGGTGTCAGTGGTGCCGGCCGCGGGCTGAGCTTGGCCGCGCATTTCTGTGAAGTCAGCGAGTCCTTCAAACCCTATAAAGTGAACCAGCATCGCCACAATCCCGAGATGGATGAGATTTTGGGATCAGCTGCGGGGTACGCGGTCCACATTACCTTCGTTCCGCATTTGCTGCCCATGAGCCGCGGCATGCTGGCGACGTGCTATGCTCAAACCATGCCTGCCGTGGACGCCCGGCGCATTCGGGAATGCCTGCAGGACAGCTATGAGGGCTGTCCCTTTGTGCGGCTGACCGGCGACCAGTACCTCCCCGACACGCGCCATGTGCGGGGAACCAACTTCATCGATATCGGCTTCCGTTTGGATGAAACCAGAGGAACCCTGGTTGTGATGTCCGCCATCGACAATCTCGTCAAAGGGGCCGCCGGGCAGGCGGTGCAAAACATGAACCTGATGCTCGGATTTGATGAGCGTTTGGGGCTGATGCCGGTGCCGTATCCCTTATAAGCCTCGCGGGGCCTTACCGGCACCGCGACCCACACCTATAACGGTGTCTTCGTGATGGAAAATCGATGTGTAATGGTTTGAATTCTTGACAAAATTTCGTAGATTGCATAGACACTGAAAGCGTTAGCCATCCATGCCTACCCTGCGGGGTATCCCAACATTTCTATCCATATCTTTGAAAGGAGACCGATCATGACAGCCAAGCTGATCAAGGGGACCGAAATCCGCGAGCAAATTCTCGAGGAAATTACGGCTGAAGTTGCCGAAATTAAAGAAAAACATGGTGTCGTACCCGGCCTGGTGACAATTCTGGTCGGCGAGAATCCGGCATCCATTTCGTACGTCACCCTCAAAATCAAAACCGCGCACAGGGTGGGTTTTAAAGAAATTCAGGATTCCCAGCCCGTGGATATTTCCGAAGCGGACCTCTTGGCCTTGATCGATAAGTACAACAATGACGACTCCATCCAGGGTATCCTGGTGCAGCTGCCGCTTCCCAAGCATGTCGACGAGAAGAAGGTGCTCAATGCGATCGATCCGGACAAAGATGTGGACGGATTTCATCCGGTCAACGTGGGGCGCTTGATGATCGGTGGCAACGAGGTCAAATTTCCACCTTGTACGCCGGCCGGCATCCAGGAGATGATCGTTCGGGCAGGCGTCGAAACAAAAGGCGCGGAGGTGGTCGTGGTGGGCCGCTCCAATATCGTGGGCAAACCGATTGCCAACATGATGCTCCAGAAGGGTCCCGGTGCCAACGCCACCGTAACAATCGTTCACACAGGCACAAAAGACCTAAAGGCCCATTGCCAAAGAGCCGATATCCTGATTGTGGCTGCAGGGGTCCCGGATCTGGTTAAACCGGAATGGATCAAGCCCGGGGCCTGTGTCATCGATGTGGGCGTCAATCGCGTGGGTGAGAAGATCAGCGAAAAGACCGGCAAAAAGATCGCCATCCTTAAGGGCGACGTGGATTTTGAAGCCGCTAAGGAAATTGCGGGTTATATTACCCCGGTTCCGGGGGGGGTGGGCCCCATGACGATTACGATGTTGATGAAAAACACTTTAAAAAGCTTGAAATTCAAGCTGGGTTTGATGTAAGATAAGTTCAAGCAATTGACGTATAACCACGAAACGGCAAACCCGCTGAAAAGTGGGGACGCACAACCACGGGTCTAAAGCTTAAAAAAGCCAAGATAGCCGGGTCGCCGAAGGTTAACCCATTAAACGCCTTCGGGAACCATACCCGAAGGCGTTTCTTTATCACGATGGTAGACATGGGAACCAAATACAATCACTTAATGAGGAAGCCGCAAATGGCGGCCTCCATAGGGAATCCCCTTAAAGCCATATTGACAGTGCGGGTACCCTTATAGTAGTTTATAAAAATTGTAGGTAACCTCCGAAACCTATGCATGAGACTGAATTGATGCCGGCATCTTAAAGAAGACAGGGCACTTGCGGCTGGTAAAATTCATCTGGAAGGTGGCAGGTTGATTATGCGAAACAAGATTACATTAATTCTTCTCAGTGGTAATGGTTCGCGTATCCGCCAGTTTTCATCCACCAAGGTGGCATTGGCGGCGGGTGCTTTGCTCAGTATCGTGGTCATGGTCGGAATGGGGTTTCTGGTTCAGGATTATTTGAATCTGAAACAGGCGGCCGCCCAGGTGTCTCAACTCCAGGCCAAGGTCGCCGCCCGCGATGCTGAAATTGTTCACCAGAATCGCCAGATTGAATGCTTTGCAAATGAAATCAACCAGCTCAAATTGAATCTGGTCGCCCTGGATTCCTTTGAAAAAAAGATACGGGTTATCGCCAATCTGGAAAAGACTGACGGAGAGGAAAATCTCTTCGGGGTAGGCGGGGCGACTCCGGAAGATCTGGATACCAGCGCCTCTTTGCGGCGTGATCAGTCCAGTCTGATTCGCTCCATGCATGATCAGGTCGAACAGCTGGGAAGAGCTTCCTATACCCAGGAAACGGATTTTACTTCCCTCTTGGATCAGTTGAACGAGAAGAAGAATCTACTGGCTTGCACGCCGTCCATTCGCCCTGCCAAGGGCTGGATTTCCTCCCATTTCGGATACCGCATTTCTCCTTTTACCGGGCGGCGGGAACTTCATCCCGCCTATGACATCGCCAATCGCGATGGTGCCGAAATCATTGCACCGGCCAATGGTGTGGTGACCTTTACCGGAAAGAAGGGATCTTACGGGAATCTACTAATCATTGATCACGGCTATGGGTTGGTCACCCGCTACGGACACCTAAAAAGCATTGAGGTTAAAAAAGGTGCCAAGGTCTCCCGGGGCGACGTCATTGCCAAGATGGGCAATACGGGACGCAGCACAGGGCCTCATGTCCATTACGAGGTGCGTCTGAACGGCGTTCCGGTGAACCCGGAGAAATATATTCTGAATTAGCGATCCGGATTGGTTGATGAACGGGGTGTGGTTCATGCCGAGGCAGCGCGGTTTTGCGGCATGGTGGCGCCCCGTGCGTATTTTGAGTCCTGGCGCTGCCCGTGCAACTTTCCACCGAGGACGCTGTTGCCGGATGTCGTTTGACCCTGCCGTTGAAGATCCTTATATCTTTGCATGCAATGAAGATGTGGGGATCCCCCGTCTGGGCATAACTGCCCCGAGCTCTTGCAGCATCTGATCCACATCATAACCACCGCGAAGTTGTCGATTCGCTCGCTGACATCGGCTTCTGACGAGTTGACATCCCCCTCGGGGGGGGAGTAAAGGAGTCCTTATTGATGATGGCGCCTTTTTATCAGAAAGGAAACGCTCAAGCTCATGTTGGGACAGTTTCTCACCAAAATTTTCGGTAGTCAAAACGAACGCATCCTTAAAACACTAAGCCCGTTGGTTGACCGCATCAACCAGCGTGAAGCCGGCCTCCAGAGCCTCGATGACGATGCATTAAAAGCCCACACCGGAGACCTGAAGACACGCTTAGCCAACGGCGAGCCGCTGGATGATCTGATGCCGGAAGCCTTCGCACTCGTCCGGGAGGCGTCGGTGCGGGCGCTGGGGATGCGGCATTTCGACTGCCAGTTGATCGGCGGCATGGTCTTGCATTCCGGGAAGATTGCCGAAATGAAGACCGGTGAAGGCAAAACCCTGGTGGCGACCCTGCCGGCCTACCTCAATGCCCTAACCGGACGCGGTGTCCATGTCATTACCGTGAACGACTATCTGGCAAGCCGCGATGCCGAATGGATGGGGCGAATCTACCGCTTTCTCGGGCTCGAAGTCGGCTGCATCGTGCACGGCCTTACCGACGCCGAGCGCAAGGCCGCTTACGGCGCCGATATCACTTACGGGACCAACAATGAATTCGGGTTTGATTACCTGCGCGATAACATGAAATTCGAGCGGGAGCGTCTCGTTCAACGGGAGTTGAACTACGCCATCGTGGATGAAGTGGACAGCATTTTGATCGACGAAGCCCGGACGCCTCTGATCATTTCAGGCCCGGCGGAAAAGTCGACCCAGCTCTACTACGAAGTCAATGGCATTATCCCGCGCATGAAAAACGAGACGGATTTCACCATTGACGAGAAGGCCCGCAGCGTCACCCTCACCGAAGAGGGCGTAGCGCACGCCGAAAGCCTTCTGAAAGTGGACAATCTCTACGATCCGAAAAACATCGACCTATTGCATCACGTTCAACAAGCACTGAAAGCCCATGCGCTCTTCAAACGCGACGTGGATTACATCGTCAAAAACGGCGAAGTCATCATCGTGGACGAGTTCACCGGACGCTTGATGCCCGGGCGGCGCTACAGCGAAGGTCTGCACCAGGCCCTGGAAGCCAAAGAAAACGTCAAGATCGAAAATGAAAATCAGACCCTGGCGTCCATCACCTTCCAGAACTATTTCCGGATGTACGACAAACTGGCAGGTATGACCGGCACGGCCGACACCGAGGCCGCTGAATTCAAAAAGACCTATGATTTGGACGTGGTGGTCATTCCCACCAACAAACCCATGATTCGTAAGGATTTCTCGGATGTCATCTACAAAACCCGCAAGGAGAAATTTGAGGCGGCCTTGGATGATATTGTCGCCTGCCACGAAAAGGGGCAGCCGGTCCTGGTGGGCACCATATCCATCGATGTCTCCGAGAGTTTCAGCAAAAAGCTGAAAAAACGCGGCATCCCGCACACGATATTGAACGCCAAAAACCACGAAAAGGAAGCCGAGATCATCTCCCAGGCCGGCCAGAAGGCGGCGGTTACCATTTCCACCAACATGGCCGGCCGCGGCACCGATATCGTACTGGGAGAGGGGGTTGTCGACCTCGGGGGATTGCATATCCTCGGCACCGAACGCCATGAAAGCCGTCGTATCGACAACCAGCTGCGGGGGCGATCCGGGCGACAGGGCGATCCCGGCTCCAGCCGGTTCTATCTTGCCCTGGAGGACGACCTGCTGCGCATATTCGGCGGGGAGCGCATCACGGCGATCATGAACAAGCTCGGAATGGAGGAGGGCGAACCCATCGAAAATGCCCTGATCACCCGCGCCATCGAGAATGCCCAAGCCAAAGTCGAGGGGCATAATTTTGACATTCGTAAGCAGCTCTTGGAGTACGACGATGTCATGAACCAGCAGCGGGAAGTGATCTACCAGCAGCGTCGCGAAGCCCTGACAGGCGAAGATCTGAAACCGGCCATTGAAGCAATCATTGCGGAAATGGCTACGCAAATGGCTGCGGACTGCGCCGACGAACGGTTGCCGGCCGAGGAATGGGATTGGAAAACGCTGGAGGAGCGCGTTCTTAAACAATTCAATTTTCGCCTGCCCGATCCCGATGCGGACACGCTGGACGGCTTGAATGCCAATGGGCTTGCCCAGTATATCGAAGATGCGGCCCTCGCGGTTTACCAGGAGCGCGAGGAGACCATCGGGTCCGAAAATATGCGCACCCTCGAACGGCACATCATGTTGATGACCGTGGACAACTTGTGGAAAGATCATTTGCTGAGCATGGATCATCTCAAGGAAGGCATCGGGCTGCGCGGTTATGCCCAGCAAAACCCCCTCATTGTCTACAAAAAAGAGGGGTTTGAGATGTTTCAGGAGATGATCGAACGCATCAAGGAGGAATCTGTCGGTATTCTGTATCGCGTTCAACTGGCTGAACCCGAGGAGGTCGAGCAGTTGCAGCGACCGCGAGAACAATCCCTGGTTTTTTCAGGAGGGGGGGACGGTCCGCCGCCCAAGAAAAAACCTATCCGTAAGCGTCAGGAAAAAATCGGTCGCAACGCCCCATGCCCCTGCGGCAGTGGTAAAAAGTACAAGCATTGCTGTGGGCGGTAATACCTTTCCGCATCCTACCAAAACGATAGTCCAAATACCCGGCCTGCTACCGAGGGGTGCCTGTTACGGCACGGCCTGCCTCAGACATAGGTATTTGCGCCCGCAAATGGTCTTTAACGGGGACCGGCGCTTACGTTCAACGGCGACCCGTGATTCTAGACCTTTACAATATTGGTCGGTGATGCTTATCATGAACTTGGTTTATCAAGATCCCACCTACGGGTACAAGATGCCGGAGCGTCATTCTGGAGGTCGTCAACATCCATGAGTCAGCAGCATTCCGATTCCGACATTGCACTATTCCCGAAGCATGCCAGTGAGGTGCGCGAGCCCTCCATGTACCGGGTGATGTTGATTAATGACGATTACACGACCATGGAGTTTGTTGTGGAGATCCTGGTCAGGGTTTTTCATAAACCTTACGACGAGGCCACGCGCATCATGCTTCATGTTCACCAGGAAGGCGCCGGCCTGTGTGGCATCTATACGTTTGAAGTGGCCGAGAGCAAGGTCCAGACGGTTCACACCTTGGCCCGCGAGAATGGGTTCCCGCTAAAATGCACCATGGAAAAGGAATGAGCCATGATCAGTAAGGAACTCAGTGCAACACTTGGATTGGCAGTCAAGGAAGCCAAGAAGCGGCGACACGAATATGTGAGTACGGAACACATCCTGTTTGCAATCCTTTTCGATCATACCGGCATTCAAATCATCGAAGGTTGCGGCGGGGTTGTGGAGGAGCTGAAACGCGATCTGGAAAAATTTTTCGAGGAGCGCGTGGAAAGCATACCCGAGGGCCAGGAATACGTCCTCCAACAAACACTGGGGTTTCAACGGGTCATCCAACGGGCCGTCAATCATGCCCGCTCGGCTGAAAAGTCGGAAGTCAACGTCAGCGATATCATGGCCTCCATCTTTTTGGAAAAAGACTCCTTTGCCGAGTACTTTTTGACCTCCCAGGGCCTGACGCGTCTCGATGTGCTGAGCTACATTTCGCACGAGGCGGAAGTCGACCCCTTTCAACCGGACCGCTCGGATCCCGGTAAAATGGCGGATACCAAAGAAAAGAAAGAAGCCGCCAACCCGCTGGAAGCCTATACCGTCGATCTGGTGGAAAAGGCCCGTGAAGGGTTGCTGGACCCCCTGATCGGCCGGGAGATCGAACTGGAGCGCACTTTGCAGGTGCTCTGCCGACGCCGCAAGAACAACCCCGTGTTCGTAGGGGATCCCGGTGTCGGTAAGACCGCCATTGCCGAAGGATTGGCCCAACGCATTCATGCCGAGGAGGTTCCGGACCTGTTGAGCAAGGTTCGGATCTACGCCCTCGATCTCGGTGGACTGTTGGCAGGCACCAAATATCGGGGGGATTTTGAAAAACGCCTCAAGGGCGTCATCAATGAACTCAAAAAACGGACGGACGCGATCCTTTTTATCGATGAAATTCACACCATCGTGGGCGCCGGTGCCACCAGTGGCGGATCCATGGACGCCTCCAACATTCTCAAACCCGTTCTGACCTCGGGCGAACTGCGCTGCATCGGGTCGAGCACCTACGAGGAATACAAGAATCACTTCGAGAAAGATCGCGCCCTGTCGCGGCGTTTTGAGAAGATCGAAATCGCGGAGCCCAGTGTTCCCCAGACGGTTAAAATCTTAAAGGGTCTGAAGAGCCGCTACGAAGAGCATCACGGCATCGTTTATACCGACACGGCTCTAAAAGCGGCGGCGGAATTGTCGGCCAAATACGTCAACGATCGGTTTCTGCCGGACAAGGCTATCGACGTCATCGACGAAGCGGGGGCTTTCGTGCGTCTGACCGGATCTTCCCGGCGTACCAAAATCAACCCGTCGGATATCGAGAAGATTGTGGCCAAAATGGCCAAGATCCCTCCCCAGAGTGTATCGACGTCTGATAAAATCAAGCTGGAACAGCTGGCCTCCCACCTGAAAGAGGTGGTTTTCGGGCAGGATGCCGCTATTTCGTCCCTGGCCACATCCATCAAGCGGTCCCGGGCGGGATTGGGCACCCCGGGCAAGCCTGTGGGGTCTTTTTTGTTCACCGGGCCCACCGGGGTGGGCAAGACTGAGGTGGCGCTGCAGTTGGCACGTTTACTGAACGTGGAATTCCTGCGCTTCGACATGAGCGAATATATGGAAAAGCACGCGGTTGCGCGGATGATCGGTGCACCGCCGGGCTATGTGGGCTTCGATCAGGGAGGCTTGCTGACCGACGGGATTCGCAAGCATCCCCACAGTGTCCTTTTAATGGATGAAATCGAAAAGGCCCACCCGGACATCTACAATATCCTGTTGCAGGTCATGGATCATGCGACCCTGACCGACAACAACGGCAAAAAGGCCGATTTCCGCAATGTGATCCTGATCATGACTTCCAATGCCGGGACCCGGGAAATGGGAACTGCGACCATCGGCTTCGGCGACAAGACAAAGGACACCCAGTCCAAAGGCCAGAAAGCCATCGAACGTTTTTTCAGCCCGGAGTTTCGCAACCGCCTCGACGGCACGATTCTCTTCCATGCCCTTACTGTCGAAATCATGGAGCAGATCGTAGACAAGTTCATCAATGAACTCAACGATCAGATGGCCGGCAAAAAAGTTTACATCAATATCTCGGACGCCGTTCGCAACTGGCTGGCCCGGGAAGGTTACGATCCCAACTATGGCGCCCGGCCACTGGGACGTGTGATCCAAAAGGAGATCAAAGACCGCTTGGCGGACGAAATTCTTTTCGGTAAATTGACAAAAGGCGGGGTTGTCTTTGTTGACCGCAAGAACGACGATTTGACCTTCAAAGTCGACTGACGTTTTCTAAAAGTTTTGACACAGCCGCCAACATCATCGTAGGTAACGCTGGGTATGCGATCCGAAGCGGTCTATGAAAACAGGCCCCGAACGGACATTTCGATGGCCGTCGGGGCCTTTCGTTTGAAAAGATGCCGGCCATCATGCAGCGGACCGCGCACCTTTAACCGGGCGGTCATGCCATTGATTAGCAACACCGACACACTGCCAAAGGCCCTCAGGGACGATGGCGTCCAACGCTTGCCATGCCTGTTTTTCGATTATCCAGCAACCTGACCTTCCCGCCCCCCATCTGGCGATTGCCGAGGGCCTATTGGCGGTCGGGGGGGATCTCAGCATCGAACGACTTGTGCTGGCCTACAGTCAGGGAATCTTCCCCTGGTACGCGGAAGACGATCCCATCCTTTGGTGGTCACCCGATCCCCGTCTCGTTCTTTATCCCTCGGAACTGCACGTTTCCCGTTCATTGCGCAAAGTCCTGCGGCAGCCATCATTTGCGGTAACACTGGATCAGGCCTTCGGAAAGGTCATCCGCGCTTGTGCCGGGAATCGGGGTCTGGACCACCCGGGCACCTGGATTGTGCCGGAAATGATTGCGGCTTATGAAGCTCTGCATGCCGCCGGATTGGCCCATTCGGTGGAAGCCTGGCAGGGTGATATTTTGGCGGGCGGCTTATACGGCGTTTCACTGGGGGGAGCTTTTTTTGGTGAGTCCATGTTCACCCGGATCAGCAATGCGTCGAAAGTGGCTTTGGTCCGGCTGGCAGAGGGCCTGCGTCGGGCCGGTTTCCGCCTGATCGACTGCCAGGTTACCACGGCGCACCTGATGCGTTTTGGAGCCCGGGAAATTCCCCGTTCCCGCTTTATAAAGGAGTTGCAGCGGGCCCTGAAGCGCCCCACCCGGCAAGGGGTGTGGCGTTTTTCAGATAGGGAGGGTATTGGTATCGCACCCGATACGGATCCCGATTAAGGCGCTTGCATTTTCCGGATCTAAGCGAAAACCTTTCGCGCGTCGATCTTTCGGCAGGCCGCCACCGCCCGGCAAAAGGCGGCCACCTTGCCGATATCCTTGCGGCCGGGCCCAATTTCAACCCCCGAACTGACATCCAGCGCATCCGGGTTCCCGGCCGTGATGGCCTGACGGATATTGGCCGGGGTCAAACCTCCGGCCAGAACTACCGGCTGCGCGATAGGGATCCGGCGGGCCTCGGACCAGTCCCACTGCATGGCGTTGCCCCCTGGCAGACGACCGCCGGCGCACTCCACCAGGAAGGCCGCCGCCGGGTAGCGCGGCGCCTGATCGAGGCCCGGGTGGCCGTTGACAAACAGGGCCTTAATGACGACCAAGCCCTCCGCGGACAAGGCCTCGACCAGGGTGGGCGCCTCCTGGCCGTGGAGTTGGACGGCCCGCAAACCGCCGATGTTTACCACCTCCATGATCCTCTCGAAGCGTTCATTGACAAAGACGCCCACCGGGCAGACGTTTTCCGGCAGGGCGGATGTAATCGAGCGGATTCTTTGATCGTCAACGTGGCGGGGGCTTTTGGGAAAAGAAACGATGCCGATGGCATCCGCCCCGGCTCGGGCGCAGGCTTCGGCTTCCCGGGCCGCAGTGAGGCCGCAGATCTTGATCTGGGGTCTTGCGGCCGGATTGTCCGTCCCCTTGGGCAGGTGTTCCCTCTCGGCGGTCATCGTGGCATTTTTCCTTGTCGGGACTTCGGCAGCAGCGATCTAAGGCGCTCGATGGGCTGATCCGCCCGCACCAGACTTTCGCCGACCAGGAAATTGAATACGCCCTGGTCCAGATTGGCCTGGATGTCATCCGTGGTCTCGATGCCGCTGGCGGCTACCGGGATTTGCCCCGGGGACAATCGTCGGGACATGGCCATGGCAGTGCGGATATCCGTATCAAACGTGGCCAGGTTGCGGTTGTTGATGCCGATCAGGCGGGCACCGGAGGTTCGGGCCATTTCAAGATCGTCTTCCGTATGGATTTCAACCAAGGCATCCATTTCGAGAGAGTGGCTCAGGGCGAGCAGATGGGCGAGCTGCTGTGGGGAAAGGATCCGGCAGATCAGGAGCACCGCATCAGCTCCCATGACGCGGGACTCATAAATCTGATAATCGTCGATGAGAAAATCCTTGCGCAGGACGGGCAGCGCAACGGCCTGGCGGGCGGCCTGGAGATCCGTCGGGCTGCCCTGGAAAAAATCGCGATCTGTCAGCACCGACAGGGCTGCGGCCCCACCGGCGGCATAATCCCGGGCCAGTTGCGCCGGGTCCAGATCGACCCGCAGAGGGCCTTTGGAGGGCGAGGCCCGTTTGATTTCCGCGATGATGTTGGCGCCATGGGGCCCGGGTACCCGAAGGGCGTCATAAAACGGGCGGCAGCCCCCGCGGCGGATCGCCTCCGCACGCAGGCGGTCTATAGGCTTTTGCCGACGGGCATCTTCAATTTCCTCTTTTTTGCGTACGACAATGCGGGTCAATATATCCACGGCCGATCCTTTACTCCCAAGGTTCCACAATGTGCCCATTCTTTACGGCAGTCGCTATGGGTCAGGGCGCATGTTCCTGGGTGAACGCCGCCAGCACCGCCAGTTTTTCCCGAGCCGCCCCGCTGTCGATGGCCTCCTTGGCCAGGTCGACGCCCCCAGCGAAATCCTCTGCCTGGCCGGCGGCAGTAAGCGCGGCGGCGGCATTTAGCAAGACCACATCCCGGCGGGGTCCGGGTTCGCCGTCCAGGATGCGGCGTGTGATATCCGCATTGGTGGCCGGATCGCCTCCCACCAAATCAGCGGGATCCGCCAGAGAACCGAAATAGTCCTCCGGATTGAGGTTGAAGGTTCTGACCTGATCGTCTTTCAGTTCGGACACCCGGGTGGGGGCACAAACCGAAATTTCATCCAGCCCGTCGTGGCCATGGACGATGTAGGCCTGGCGCGATCCCAGCAACCGCAGGGTGTGGGCGAACATCTCCGTCAGTTCCGGGGCGTAGACGCCGATGATCTGGCAATTGGCGCCCGCCGGATTGGTCAGCGGCCCCAGCATGTTGAAAATGCTGCGCAGGGCCACTTCCTTGCGGGCTGTCATGGCAAAGCGCATGGCGCTGTGATAGAGCGGGGCGAAAAGGAAGCCAATGCCGATGTCTTCCACGGCTTCTTCCACCAGTTCCGGGTCCACATCCAGGCGCACCCCCAAGGCTTCCAGAACATCCGCGCTGCCGCACTTGCTCGAAACCGAACGGTTGCCGTGTTTGGCTACCGTGACGCCGCAGCCGGCCACCACGAAAGCGGTGGTGGTGGAGATGTTGAAGGTGCTGGCGCCGTCGCCCCCCGTGCCGCAGGTATCGACGATCGTTCCCGCCGAGGACTGGATGCGATAGGCTTTGCGGCGCATGGCCCGGGCCGCTCCGGCCAGCTCCTCATTGGTCTCGCCTTTGGTGGCTAAAGCCGCCATGAGAGCCCCGATCTGGGCGTCGGTCAGATTGCCCGAGAAAAGGTCGGTCATGACTTCGGCCATTTGACTTTCGTTCAGGCTGGTACCCTCCACAATGTGTTTGAGATGGTCGCGAAACATCTTGCTGTCCCTCCTATGCCGATAAATGGTCGGGACCGGCATTGCGCAGGAAATTCCTGAGCAAGCGCTTGCCGACAGTGGTCATGATCGATTCGGGGTGGAATTGGAGCCCCTCGGTTTTATGCTCCCGATGCCTGATGCCCATGATTTCGCCGTCCTCGGCTTCGGCCGTGATCAGCAGGCATGCCGGGAGGGTTTCCCGCTCCACCGCCAAAGAATGATAACGCATGGCCTTGAAAGGGCTTTTGACGCCTTTGAAGACGGATTTCCCGTCGGCGGTGACCGTGGATGTCTTGCCGTGCATCAACTGCCGCGCTGCGATGATGCGTCCTCCGAAAGCAGCTGCGATGGCCTGATGGCCGAGGCAAATTCCCAGAATGGGGATGCGGCCGGAAAAGGTGCGGATGACATCCATGGAAATGCCGGCCGCCTGGGGGGCTCCGGGGCCGGGCGACACCACGATGACCTCCGGTGCCATGGCGTCGATGGCCTCGATGGTCAGGGCATTGTTGCGGGCTACCTCCACCTCGGCCCCCAGCTGACGCAGATACTGGACCAGATTATAGGTGAACGAGTCGAAGTTGTCGATCATCAGGATCATGGTCAGGCTCCTTTCCGTGCGGATGGCCGCAGCATTTTCAGGGCGCGATCCATGGCCTTGGCTTTGTTGACCGTTTCCAGGCGTTCGCTTTCAGGGTCCGAGTCGGCCACGATGCCGGCGCCGGCCCGCACGGTCAGGCGGTTGCCTTCGATGCAGGCCGTGCGGATGGTGATGGCCATATCCATATTGCCGTTGAAGGAGATATACCCCACCGCCCCGCCATAGGGACCGCGGGGCTCACGCTCCAGATCGGCGATGATTTCCATGGCGCGGATTTTCGGTGCGCCGCTCAAGGTTCCCGCCGGAAAGGTGGCCGCCAGCAGGTCGAACGCATCGCAGTCGGCCAGCAGGTCGCAGGTGATATTCGATACGAGGTGCATGACATGGGAATAGCGTTCCACCACCATGAGATCCGTCACCTGGACGGTGCCGGTCTCCGCTACGCGGCCCAGGTCGTTGCGGCCCAGGTCCACCAGCATTAAATGCTCGGCCTTCTCCTTTTCATCTTCCAGCAACTCATTGGCCAATTGGCGGTCCTCCCGGTCGTCGCGCCCCCGGGAGCGGGTGCCGGCGATGGGACGCAGGGTGGCGGACCCGTTTTCCAGCCGGACCATGGTTTCAGGAGAGGACCCCACCAGGGCCATGCCGTCCAGATTCAGATAAAACAGATAGGGCGAGGGGTTGATGTAGCGCTGGGCACGGTAGAGCGACCAGGGATCGGGTGGTGCATCGCATATGAAAGGCTGTGAGATGACGGCCTGAATGATGTCGCCGGCGCGGATGTGCTGTTTGACGGTTTTAACGGCCTCGCGGAAATCGTTGTCGGGGTGAACGGCGCGCAGCGGATCCGGTTGGCCGGCAGCGCTATCCTCCGGCAAGGGGTCCAGGGGATCCGCCAGATGCTTCAGTTGACGATCCAGACGACGGCGGGCTTCGTCATAGGCGGCGCTCGGATCCAGGCCGTCAGCGGTAAAGGTCAGATCCACCAGGGTAAGGGTATGGCTGACATTGTCGAAAATCAGGAGCTGGTCGGGGATCACGAAATGGGCCAAAGGTTTATCCACCGGCCATTGATGGGGGATGGCCTCCAAAAAACTGACGGTTTCATAGGTCATGTACCCGACCATACCACCCCAGAAGCGGGGCAGGGCGGGGATATCGGCCGGACGGTAGGCCGCCATAATCTCCTTCAATACTTGCAGGGGAGCGCCGCCATGGGGTATCCGTTTTGCGCGCCCCTGTTCGTTGACCGTTACCGCATCCTGAAAAACGCGGATATGGCTGCGGGCCGAGGTCCCCATAAAGCTGTAACGCCCCCAGCGTTCGCCACCTTCGACACTTTCGAACAGGAAGAGATCGGCATTCTGCCGGTAGAATTTGCCCAACAGCGACACCGGTGTCTCGGTATCGGCCAGAATTTCCAGGCAGATCGGCACCACATCGGCCTGTTCGCAGGCGGCGCAAAACGTCGTGCGGTCGGGAAAGCAATTCAATCGCATTGCTTAAACCTCCAGTCTCATCCGGGACGTCCGCCTTGCCCCTGAGGATCGTTGCGGGTTAGATGCGCCCTCTATAAATGGAGAGGCCGTGGGGGTTGGCTTCACCACGGCCTCAAAATACGAAACCGCGGGCTTTGAGGCGGCCCACGGTTTGCGCTGATCTTATGTATGGTCGAAAGGATGCGTCAACCGGCGGTGCGCCTCAGGGCATGTGCCACCAGCACCACCACCAGCGGTATTCCATGCCGCAATATTCGGTTGAACATTTCATCCGTTGTGTTCCTTTGGGCAAACAGCAATTGAACTTGGCGATCATTGCCACGGATCGAAAGGCTTGTCAAGAGCCTATAGAGATGCTGTCCCCGCCGGTCGTAGCACGAGATGCCGCCGTATCCGATTTTGCCCTTGCAGGCGAGTCATATCATTGGCCGGTAAATTCAAAACTCATTTTCGTCTGAAAATCCTCCACGCGTTTGAAAATCTCCTTGAGCATGGTCTGTTCGATACGGGAGAGCTTTTTAGGGTTGATATAGTTGTCCGGCTTGCGGTTCTCTTCAATAATGGCGGTGATTTGGCGAACGAAACGCAATTGCATCATAAAACTGTAGGAGCGGGTGATGTCATTGTAATCTTTGGAGGTCAGATGGCCCTTTTCGTGCAGCTGATAGAGCCGGTCCGTGGTGTTGGTTTCTTCGATGGCGTTTTTCAAGGCGTGGATGCGGGCAAAATCCACCACGGGCAGCATGGCCTGTTTGATGTCGAAGGCATTGCGGTGCTCGCCTTTGGATTCGACCACGAAGTTGCGGAAAAACCCCAGCGGCGGTTTGAAATGCAGGGCATTTTCCGTCAGGTGCCGGAAAAAGCCGGACCAGCCCTTGAGAGATTCGAACAGGTGGCGGCGCAGGTGGTCGATCAGGCCGAAATCTCCATAGGCTCCGCGGAAATCGAAAAAGATGCTGGAGTGCAGCAGATCCTCGGCCTCCGCCGTATGAATCCATTCTGAGAATTTGCGGCACCAGGCCGACAGCGGCTGGCACCAACTCGGGTTCATCGCCATGACGCCTCCTTCACAGAAGGCATAACCGATTTCATCCAGCCAGGTACAGATGGTTTCGCCAAAATTCAGGAAATAGGCCTTGGTGGACGGCAATTGATTTTCCGGAACGTCCTGGAAGATAATCGCATTGTCCTGATCGGTCTTGAGAGTTTGCTCCCGCCGGCCCTCACTGCCCATGATCATGAAGACGAAGGGCACCGGCGGCGGTCCGTTTTGATCAAGGGCGATTTCGATCAGACGATGGAGGATGGCATCGGAGACCGTCGAGATCAAACGGGTGACGTTCTCCGCCCGGGCACCGCTGCTGATCAGGTTTTGGACCAGTTCGGGAATGCGGGCTTGCTGGGCCTTGAGTTCTTCGCGGGAGCGGGCCGAGGCGATTTCCCGCACGATAAAAAGGGGGGACTGCCCCTGGGCGGCCAGCAAATCTCGGCTGGTGATTGAGCCGACGACCCGCCCGTTGACATCCTGGACAGCGAGGTGTTTGAGTTGTTTCTGCATCATTTCCAGCATGGCCTCGAATACCGATAGCTGCTCCGGGATCATCCCTAACGGTGATGACATGATGGCGGAAATGGGAATGCTCGTCTCCAGCCCCTGGACAATGACGCGATTGCGCAGATCGGTATCCGTCACAATGCCGATATGGTTGCCTTCGTCGTTTTGGACAAATATGGAGCTGCACTTGCGCCGACTCATCAGGGTTGCGGCCTGCTGGATGGGTACGTTGTGATTGCAGGAGAGAATGTCGCGGTTCATCAGCTGGGCGACCGAGACGTTGAAAATGTGAACGGTCTCGTCCTTGGGAATAATGCGCCGGGCGAAGATCTCGGCGTAGGATCGGTCCAACATGCGTTTGCCGAAGGTGTCCGTGAAATATTCGGTAAAGGAGGGGCAGCGTTTGCAGAGGCGCAGGAAATGTTTCGCCGGCAGGGCATAAAGATAGGCTTCCTCTTCGACCCGCAGGGTCCGGACGGAAATGCCGTTGTTCAACAGCATGGAGATGCCGCCATAGCAGTCGCCTTCACCCAGATAACCCTTGAGGCTTTTCGTGCCGCTTTGTTCGTAGTAGAGTTCCGCAGCACCTTTGTGGATGATGTAAAGGTAGTCCACCCGCGATTGGCCTTGCACGAACAGCAGGGTCCCTGGGTTGTGGTGAATGAGAGACAGGTGGGCGACCATGTCATCCAGATCGGCGTCGGACAGGAAGGAAAAGGGCACGATGCGGCTGAGAAAATCGCGGGCCTGGCCGGTAACCAGAATCGAGGAATAGGATTCGTTGCGTTTGCGCTGTTGGAAGGCCTGGGTGAAATAGTCCTTGAATGAAGGATACGCCTCGCACATCGCCAGAAATCGTTCCGCCGGCAGGGCATAGAAGATGGCGTCGTCTTCGACTTTGGCGGTGCGCACGGCCACGCCGGCATTCATGAGAACCGATATCCCGCCGAACGTCTCGCCGGCCACCATGCGGGCCTCCAGGGTTTTTTCCCCCTCCTGCTCATAGTAAAGTTGGATGGCGCCCTTGCGGATATAAAAAATCTTGCCGATTTCGGTTTTGGCCTGCTCTGCCACGAGTTGGCCGCGCATGGCTTTGATCTCAGTGGTCCATTGGGCCAGTTCTTCGATCTCTTCAGGCGGCAGGAGCCGAAAGGGTTTGGCCTGGGAATAGATCTTACGCGCATCTTCGAAAAGCGCTCCCCGGGTGGTCTTTTTGGACATACGGTTACTCCGTGGTCGATGATGCCCGCCTCAGGGTTTCAGTAGCGGAGGCGGGCGAAATAGGTTTTTTCCGAAGCCGTACGGGCCTGCTGAAGGGTATAGATCCCTTTTTTGGCCAGCAGGGGGATCAATTTGAGAAACATATGGGCCGTCGCCAGAGCGTCGCCCATCGCCGTGTGGCGCCCTGAAACGTCGATTCCCAGTCGCTGGGCGATGGTCATGAGATTGTGGTTTTCCTGTGCCGGATGGACGACGTGCGACAAGAGCATGGTGTCCAGAACGGGATTGATAAACCGAACCCCGGTTTGTGTTTCTTTAATTTGCAGCATCCGCATGTCAAAAGCGGCATTGTGGGCGACCAGAATCGTACCATCGGCAAACTGATGGAAGCGGGGCAAAACGTTTCCGATGACCGGTTGATCGCGAAGATCCTCTTCATGAATACCATGGATTTGAATCGATTCCCACCGCAGGGGCCGCATGGGATTCACCAGTTGATCGAAGCGGTCATCGGCCATCAGGCGGTTGTTGACGATGCGCACGGCCCCGATGGAGATGATTTCATCGCCGCCACGGGGGTCGAGCCCCGTGGTTTCGGTGTCGAAAACCGTATAGGTCAATTCCGTCAGCAGGCGGTTGTCGACGGCGGGATGCTGACCAGGCTGATTGAACAGATCGAAATCATAGAATTCTGGACGACTGTCCGGGATGATCGTGGGTTTGCGCGGCAGCTCGCAGGCGGTCTGGGGGACGGCCGGCAGGATCAGCCGCAATCCCGACCAACCGCGTGACGGTTTGCTGTAGGGCCAGATTTCGGCGTCATGGAGCCGGATGACTTCCCCCAGGGTCAGCGGCAGCCCCTGATCGGGCAGACTTAAGACATTGTCTTCCCAGGCGCGGACCGTGTCCATACGAACGGGAGTTCCTTTCCAACGAAGATCGAAATAGATCAATCCGTCGGTTTTACGAACCCGGCACGAAAATTCGCGCACATCGGCTTCACTGCTGAGTCGCTGTAGCAGAAACAGTACGGCCAGGGAGAAGGAGTAGTTGTCCGTTCCCAGTTGAAGATCTTCTTCATATGCTTCGGGACAAAATTTAATCTGCAGCAGATGATTGGCCTTGACCGTAATTTTTTCCAGAATAGTAGACGCGCGTGTTTCGATCAAGGGCCATTGGGAATGCGGCCGTTGAAGATGCCTCGAAGAATGCTGGCCTATAATGTTGCCGATGCGCAGGGATTCCTGATAGATGATGCGGATAAATTCACGGTTTTTTTCAAGAGGCATCTTCGGAAATTCCAACAGCGTTTCAACGGCGGCACGCACACCGGCCAGGGGTGTACGTATGCCGCCACTCAATGATTGCAGAAGGAGGTTGGTCTGATTATCCGATTCGATCTGAGATGTTATGTCGGAAAAGATCAGGATAAAACCGGTGAAGAGGCGCTGATGACTGAGGACCGGAACCATTTCGCTTCTAAGGTGGCGCCCCTCGTTGCCAACGACGACAAAATAGGAAGCCACCGTAGCCTCGTCTCTGGCGAGCTTTTCGGTGATTTCAGCCAGCGCTTCGGAGACGAGATGGCGGTCGATGATTTCGAAGATGGACCGGCCCAGTCCGAAGAACGGGTGCGCGGGGGCAGGCGGATCGGCGGCGGCCACCGCCTCGTCACCATGGTCTTCTCGCCTGGGGGTAAAGAAGTTGCGAGCCTGTCGGTTGAAGAAGAGGATCTGCCCGTCGCGATTGCATATCAGAACCCCTTCCGGCAGTTCGGACATGATGACGGCGAGGATATTTTTCTCTTTCTCTAACTCGGATTTGGCTTCCATCACGCGGCTCGCGACGGCATTTTCAAGCTGCTGGTAGTGCTCGGCGTTTTCATTGATGGCGTCAATCACACGGTTGACCACCTTGCTGCCCTCGCGTTTGATTCGGTGGCCGGCGTTAACGGTGTGGACCAGTTCGATTTCTTCGGGAAGCCGGTTGAGGGGCAGAATATAGCTATGGAAGATGCCGTCCAGAGCGAATCCAATGGCGGCTATGAAAAGGATTATGGCAACAAAAATGTAGATAAAGTGGGTTTTGACAATGTCCATCAGCATGACCTGTTGATCCGGGAGCAATTGCTGCCAGAAAAACAGCGCCATACCGACAAAGATCAGCATGGTGATGATAATCGACACCCCGGCGAACCACCAGAATTTATTCGTCGGATCCATCAGCAAGTTCCAGCAGTTTTCTTACGTTGTCCATGATTTCGGAATTGGAAAACGGCTTGGTGATGTAACCATCGGCGCCGGAGGCGATGCCCTTGGCCACGTCGATGTCGCGGGTCATGGCCGAAACGAACAGGATGCGTATACCTGCCAGTTGGGGGGTCTCGCGTACCATTTGACAAATTTCGAAACCGTCCGGATCAGCGATCATGGCTTCCAGCAGGACTAGGTCCGGGTTGTAATCCACAATGAACTGAAGGGCGGTTTCACCGGTACTGGCAGTCCGAACCTCGTAACCGCTCTGTTCCAGGAGATATTTGAGGGGAATCGTGGTACCCGGCTCGTAGTCCGCTATGAGAATGCGGCCTCGCGGGCGGGATGCTGGGTCGGGTAGATCCGCGGCCATAAAAAACCCCGTATAAGATTGACCCATATTGGAAAGTGACCCTGCCGGAGCATACTCCTTACAACGTTCACCAGGCGATGTACGACGATCCGACAGTCTAAGCGCCGGCGCACGGCGGTTCATGCGCCGGCGCTTAAGATTGCCTGGTGTGCTGTTGCGGCGGACCTTTTATGGATCGTAGGGCCCAACCGACGATAATTGCGGGACACCCCCGCATTACCTGCCCGGAGGGTAGGGATCCGGACAGGCAACGCGGGGGGGGCATCCCATGTTGGCACAGGTACGGATTATCCGAAAACCCCCATGCCAAACAATGCCACCCATATGATGGAAAATCCTACCAGAACGATCATCCACACGTCTTCTTTTTTCATGGTGCATTCTCCTTCAACACGCTTGGATTCATGCATTGGACAAGTCAACAACGGACGCCGATATCAGGCTTCCTTGATCACGGTCATGGTTTCAACTTCGGCCCGCTGGATCTGGGTTTCGTTGGTGGTGGCCATTTCAGCCTTAAAGCACAGGGCCCACATCATGATGATACCCAGGATCCACCAAGCGATCTGCCAGGACCACAGGTTCGGGAACCCGCTGAAAGAAAAGGCCGTGTTGCCCCAGATACAGGCCGGGCCGATGGCGAAGAAATACCACACAGGGGTGGCGACCTTCATGACCTTGCGCCAGGCGGCGCCGGATTCGCTGGGTTTGTCGATGTCGTCCAGGAAGGTGCGCACTTCCTGCTGGCGTTGGACCGTTTCTTCGTCATCCTTGATGCCGATGCCGCGGCAGATATAGGCAAAGACCGCAGCTGTGAACAAGCCCCAGAACGCACAGTGCATGGACAGGGGATTAGGCCATATCTTGTAGGTCAGGGCCACGGCGATCATACCGGCGAAGACGCCGATCACAGCACCCACCGCGGGGAAGCGGAAGCCCCACAGGACGCCGGCCAACAGCAGGTACATCAGGAAGCCGAAGGCGGTGGCCAGGGCGCCCAGAATAACGAGGGCGGCCGTGGATGTCAGACCCACGACAAGCGCCGCAATGGTCAGAACAGTGGCCATCAGACGATTGACCCAGATCTGCTCCGCGTGGGTGGCTTCCTGTTTTTTGATGTAGCGCCAGTAGACGTCGCGCAGCAGGATGGACCCGCCGGTGCCGATATACGGCGCCGCCGTGGAGTGGATGGCGGCAATGGCGCCCATGAAGACGACCCCCAGCATGACCGGCGGCAGGAAGGTCTTCATCAGGGTCGGCACGACGGTGGCCTGGTTGATGTCGAGGAAGGCCGGGTTGCCGGCTACCTCGAGCACTTTGGCGCCCATGCCCTGGAAGGCGGTGAAGAAGAACAGGGCGAAGCCCACCACGAAGGTGGACATGAAGGCCTGCTGCCAGGCCAGGGGTTTCGGGGATTTGATTCCGAAGGTCCACATGGTGAAGGCCGGAGAGGACTGGATGCCCATGAGGGCGAACATGTAGGTCAGGATCATGACCGAGGTCCAGCCGCCGCCCAGACCGAAATTGATGACTTTGGGCACCGTCAGGAATTTCGGATCAAGGGCTTTGATGGAAGTGGAAAAGGCTGTCCAACCGCCGAATTCCGGCGCTTTCATGACGTAGAAGCCCAGGATGACGATACCACCCACCAGGAGGACGAACTGGATGACCCCGACCCAGGTGGAGGCCTTAAGGCCGCCGGTGCAGACGTAAAACCACACGATGAAAGCCAGGAAGATGGCCCCGTAGGCGGTGGGCACACCGGCGATGACGTTAAACAGGGCGCCGGCCGCCATCAGCTGAACCGCCGAATAGAAAATGGAATATAGGACTGCGGTGGCGACCACCAGCCAGCGCAGCGTTTCATTGTTGTAATAGTAGGCATACATGTCGCCGGGGGTGATGAACCCGTAGCGTTTGCCCATGAGCCAGGTGCGTTTGGAGAAAAACGTACCGGTGATGGGAATCGTCAGTACGTAAAACGATGCAAACGCATAGGCCAGGCCGTCACGCCAGATCAGGCCGGGGTGACCGATAAAGGTCCACCCGCTGAAGGACGCGGCCGTGGCGGCGAGTAGAAATGCGAAGAAGGGGATGGACCGGCCTGCAATTGCGTAACCGGAGGATGTCTTCTCGGTAAAATACCCCTTGAGCCCCCAGTAGAAGCAATAGACGATATACAGGCCAAGCATGATGTAGACCCAGGTTGTTCC
Organism: uncultured delta proteobacterium; assembly: GCA_963730675.1. Lineage (GTDB taxonomy): Bacteria > Desulfobacterota > Desulfobacteria > Desulfobacterales > UBA5852 > JABZFP01. Next base: position 187,017 of record CAVSSY010000011.1, read on the forward strand.
GCTCATACCGTACCTCCAATGGTTTCCTCATATGCCACTTCCGGTAGACGTCAGTCACCAGGCAATCGGCATAATTGTTTGTAGCCAGTTATAAGACTCGGGAAGAATGTATCACCTCCTTTCTGATGTGGCTTTGCCACCCTGGATCGGCTCTGTCCGGAAGGAAGCGTCACGGCCGGAGCGGCGCGGGTGGACGTGTCGCCGTGTGTGGCAAGTGCTGGCGGCGACCCGTGGGTCGGTGTGGCTTCTTCCCGGCGGGCCGGGCGGCTCCCTGGAAGATCGCCATCCGGAAGGGCGGGCCGGGAGGTGCGCGGAGGTCCGGGTGGCGGATAGCGCCGGCGGCCGTCGGACGGCCACCGGCGTGCTGAACTTGGTTATTTCTGGACCTGGTTCCGGATCGTTTCGACCACGTCCGGGTTGGCCAGTGTCATGACATCGCCCACATCGGTATTGTTGGAGATGGACGCCAGCACCCGGCGCATGATCTTACCCGAACGGGTTTTGGGCATGTCGGGCACAATCCAGACCTTGCGTGGTTTGGCGATCGGGCCGATATCCCTGATCAGGGCGTCGATCACCTTCTGGGCGATCTCGTCGCTGGCCTCGAAGCCCGGTTTCAGGGCGATATACATATCCGGGGTCACTCCTTTGATATCGTCCTTGACCGGGACGACAGCCGACTCGGCCACCTCTTCCACCACCAGGGCGGCGGATTCCAGTTCCTTGGTGCCCAGGCGGTGGCCGGAAACGTTGATGACGTCGTCGATGCGGCCCAGGATGCGGAAATAGCCGTCCGGGGCCTCCACGGCGGCATCGCCGGTCAGGTAGGGCCAGTCGCGCCAGTCTTTGCTGTCGGGGTTCTTGCAGTAGCGTGTGAAGTAATTGGTCACGAAACGATCACGGTCGCCCCAGATGGTCTGGAACATGCCCGGCCAGGGGTTCTGGATGCAGATATTGCCGGCCCTGCCGGCGCCTCGCGGCAGTTCGCTGCCCTCGTCGTCGTAGATGATGGGGTGAATACCCGGCATGCCTTTGCCGGCGCTGCCTGGTTTCATGGGGGAGATGCCCGGCAGGGTGCTGCACAGAAAGCCGCCGGTTTCGGTCTGCCACCAGGTGTCCACGATGGCGGCCTGCTCCTTGCCCACCACCTTGTAGTACCACTTCCAGACTTCCGGTTCGATGGGTTCGCCCACAGTGGTCATGTGCTTGAACTTGTAGTTGTACTTGGCGGGTTCATCCGGTCCGATCTTGCGCAGGGCGCGAATGGCCGTGGGCGCGGTGTGAAAGATGTTGACATCCAGGTCCTGGGCGATGCGCCAGGGGCGTCCCGGATCCGGGTAGTTGGGAATGCCCTCGTAGATCACCGAAGAGGCGCACAGGGCAAGGGGGCCGTAGACGATGTAGGAGTGGCCCGTAATCCAGCCGATGTCAGCCATGCACCAGTAGACGTCTTCGGGATGGATGTCTTGGACATATTTGGAGGTCCCGGTCACGTAGGCCAGATAGCCGCCGGTGCCGTGCTGGCAGCCCTTGGGTTTGCCGGTGGTGCCGCTGGTGTACATCAGGAAGAGGGGATCTTCGGCATTCATGCGTTCGGGTTCAACGCGGACGCCGTAGAAATCCTTGAGCTTTTCGTTCACCATGAAATCCCGGCCTTCCACGACCGGCGTCTGGGCCGAGTACTTGCCGGGGTAGCGCTGCCAGATGAGGACCTTGTCGACCTTCTGGCCTTCCTGGGTTGCCTTGGCCACGGCTTCATCAGCCTTTTTTTTATGATCGAGGAGTTTTCCACCACGATAGTAGGAATCAATGGTGATGAGCACCCGGCTGCCCGAGTCCACGATACGGTCGGCGGCGGCATTGCCGCTGAAACCGCCGAAGACCTGGGAGTGGATGACGCCCAGGCGGGCGCAGGCCAGCATGGTGATAGGCAGTTCGGCGCTCATGGGGAGGTGCAGGGTGACGCGGTCGCCGCGTTTGAGGCCCGCAAAATCCCGCAGCAGGGCCGCCATTTCATTCACCCGCACATAGAGCTCCTGGTAGGTGATATGCTCGACCTTTTCTTCTTCCAGTTCGGGAACGAAATGAATGGCGGTTTTATTTTTGTTTTTGGGGAGATGGCGGTCGATGCAATTGTAGCTGGCGTTGATCTTACCGCCCTTGAACCACTTGTAGCAGGGTGCGTCGCTGGTATCGAGAATATCGGTCCAATACTCGTACCAATCCAGCATGTCGGCGTATTCCTTAAAGCAATTGGGGAAATTGTCCAGACTAAAACGATCGTAGATGGTTTCATCCGTCATGTTGGCCTGGGCTACGAAATCCCGCGGCGGAGGAAAATAGTCTTCCTCTTGCCAGTGTACCGCGATTTGAGCTTCCGAAGTTTCGACGACTTCTTTTTGACTCATACCTACCCCCATTAAGTTTAGGTGTTAGTAAGGAATTGAACGCGTACAGTCGAAGCGTCCTGCTTGCATGCCTTATGTCGGTGGAACCTTACGGGTATCTGCTCAGGCGGTGCGGTGAAGTTGAAAATATATAAAGATATCATGGCGGTATCGGTTATCTTTCTAAAGTGGTTTGCATGAATGGTAGGAATTATGTAAAACTGAATACATTTACTGGATTAAATTTGTCAAGTGAATTCTATTCATTAATAAATTATTTTTCTGGAAAGGGGGCGTTCCAGAACTAAAAAATTTTATAGAAGATGTAAAATCAACAGCTTATAGAATGTCGAACAGATTTTGAAATCATTGCGAGGGGAAAACCAGCGAGGTGCGACCGCGCATCAAGTCGATAAGGTAGAAAAATAAAATTCAATATTTGATTTTTATTAAATAGGTGGGTATCGTTCAAGGTATAGGATTGATGGTTTTTTCCGCCAATTAACAGATTCACAGGGATAGTCGTTGAAGTGCCCCCGCACCTGACCTAATGATACGAACAGGCGTGATCCACTAACGGTTCTTAAGCGGATCATGCCCAAACGTTAAAAAAACATCTCGGTGTGCGGCAGAGCTGATCAGCATTGGAGCGAATTTTGGTGCTGCAGACGGTGGGGTAGCGAGGCGGGCATACGGTTCTATCCTTACTTAAACCGATAGGGGCATGCCACACTCTGATGGCGGGGCGTAATCGCGCTTCCTGTAACACGCCTTTCCGCCTGGGAAGGCCTCCAGATGTCGATGGCGATCGGTAGCTCTTTTCCATCATCAAACTTTTGCAGTCGAGGAGCTTATGGCTGATCAGTTTTCCAAGAAAATTATGCGAAGAGCGTTTGTCAAAACGGTGGTGCGAAGAATATTTGCACTGGCGGCGTTGTGCGGCATGATCTATGGCTTGGTGGCCCTGGTCTATGCTTCCAAGACGATTTACAAAGTCAATGAAAACTACGCCGTCGTGCTGGAGCGCTTCGGGGGCCAGCGCCAGGCGATTACAGCCATTGGATGGCATGTACGGCTGCCCTTTTTTACGCGTATCGAACAGGAAGTGTCCCTGATGAATCAGATTCTCAATCTGGGCGGCTCCCCGGAACCGATGCGCATCATTACAAAAGAAAACGTGGCCTTGTGGACGTCTGCGCTGATGACGTATCGGATCCGTGACCTGCATACCTGGGCGATCGAGAATCTCCACCCTCTGCAGCTTCTGAGCGGCGATTATGACGGCATCGTGAAAGATATTCTCCAGGCCCAGAGGGTCAATGAACTGATCAGCGACCGCGAAATCGTCAAGGAGAAAATATTTAAAGCGCTCAAGTCCCGCCCCATCAACGAGGGCGGGCCGACCCTGGAACAAAAATACGGTATCGAAGTGGTCAGCTTCGTCCTGAAGGAAACCCGTTTCGGTGACAAACTGGTAGCGGCAACCGAAGAAAAGAAGCGACGCGAGCTGATCGCCGAGGCTGAAAACTATGCCGCGGACCAGGAGGCCAGCCGTATCCGCAAACTGTATGCCGCCTATCTTGAGGGTATCCAGGCGCTTCAAAAGGGTCTGGGCGGCGTAAACCACGCCAATGACGCGGCTCTGCTGCAATTCCTGGTTCAGCAGCAGTGGGCCGCCGCTTATGAAAAGAACCAGACCGGGCAGAGTACCATCGTGATCCAGAATACCCGGGATAGCGTTCCCCTGGCCCTGCCCGCGCCGGCGCGCGCCTCCAAAGGTGCCAAAGAAGGAGACTAGTGATGGCGCGTCGAGTCACCCGGCAGATCAAGTATGTCCGCTTGCCGGAAAAGCGTATCCATGAAATCGATGCGCTGGTTTCCTCCTGGCCCTACGAGACAAGGGCCTTCATGCGGGCCCGCCTGAACCAGTATAAACCGCGGACGGGTTTTCTTAATTTCCTGGTGGATCGGTTTCTTTTTCTGGTGGTGGGCGACCATGACAAGCGCTTCGAAATCATCAACGACCCCGAGGTCATCACGGATTGGCAGATGCGTTTCGAGATTTCGGGACAGCGCAATCCACAGGATGCCTGGAACAAAATTCTCGACAAGGAGATTTCGGCCCGTGACCATCTCTACCTGCTGTCCCTGCTGGATCGGGATCTGCGCGACATACACGTGCCCTACGAGCTCCAGTCCCTGTTCGAGAAAATTTACCGCGCCCACCTGCGGAAAGAATACCTTTCCGATCCCGAAGTACCGAAATCCCCGCTGATCCTGGTCGTCGGCGTGAGCGGGAGCGGCAAGAGCGCGACAGTGGAAAGAGTGATCGAAGATGTTATTTTCGCCAATGAAATTTTGCCGGAAATCGATTTGCAGCAGAAAAAGGAGGCCATCCTGGCGGACCTGCCCTTCTGGAAAACCATCGAAGAAGTGGATCCGAACCTGGCCTTCGAGATTTCCCGGCGGCACCAAACCCGTTTTTATCAGGGCTTGAGCAAAATCCCGCTCATCCGCTGGCTGTTCAAAAAACGCATCGCCCTCAACCTGACCGAGTTGGGCGAGCAGGGAATCCCGGTGGATTACGCCATCGTCACCCCCAACGAGTACCAAACAGCCCTGGCCGGCGAACCCGGCAATTACTTTCGCAAGGCCATGGGGGACCCCAAGAAAACAGCCATCCGCCATATAGAGGAAGCCCACAGCGCCTTTGGCAAGGCGAGTGAGGAGCAGAGCGGCCCCCAGCGTCAGCAGCGCACCCTAGTGGATGCCGCCAACATCATTTTGGATGAGATTGCCACCGGCCGGCGCGATTGCATTCTGGTAGCCACCACCGATCAGCCGGAGCGGATCGATGCCGCGATCTATCGCCGGTTCGTGGAAAAAGGCGTCATCATCGATCTGGGCGACTACTGGCAAAACAAGGTCAATCTGGCGGAAGTCATCCGCATCGAGCTCCAGCGCAACGACATCCGCATTATCGGTCCCGAAGATTCGCTGCCGCGCGGGCCGGTCAACACCTTCCGCACCGCCGATCTCGATCAAGCCGTCGAAGGGATCTACCGTTTGTTCCGTGAACGCAGTCTGACCCTGACGCCGGCTTATGTCCGCAAGCTGGTGCATTCCATCATCCAGATTCGCAATACCTTCGATGCGGCCTTTCTGGACGATGCCGATCTCGTGCGGCAGGCGTTTGAATTGGTGGCCAAGAACACCTATGGCGATCTTTACAAAAAGGTCGTCGACCGCATGGATCGCCGCGTGAAGTGGGAGGAGTACATCGGCGACATCAAGTACGTTTTCTCGGAGATGGCCAACAACTGCCTGCAGTACGGTCTCAGCGAGGAAAAGGGCGTGGTGCTCAACGGTCCCCCGGGGGGCGGAAAGACGTTTCTGGTACGCACCTGGCTCAGCGAAAACAGTGCGATCCACGATATCGCCACCAGTGCGAGCGCTTTACAGGATCCGGTCAATCCTGTGGAGGGGGCCGTGGACAACATGGAGAAAGTCTACGACATCGCCAAGATGATCGCACCCACCGTCATTTTCTTTGACGAAGGCGATGCCCTGGCACCCAAGCGGAGCAGTACCGGGGGCTCTCCCCAGGACAAGCTGACCAACAAATTTCTGAGCCTTATCGACGGTGAGATTCCCCTGAACCAGGTGTTTACCGTGCTGACCACCAATCGGCTCGATATTCTGGACCCGGCCCTTATCCGGTCCAAGCGGCTCAAGGTATTGGAGGTGACCGGCCATCTGCGCAAGACCGATATTGCGGCCATTGTGGAGGCGTCCCTGGGGGACGTTCCGCTCGAAAAGGGGCTTGATATGTCAGCGGTGGTGGAAGCCGCCCAGAATATCTGCAACACGCCTGCCGATTATACGGCTTTTGTGGAAAAGGCGCGCTCGTTGCGCAGCACCGAATACGAAATCATTCTCCGGCTGCGCAAGATTCCCGCCCATTCGGAAAAGGACAACCGCAACTTTGTCAAATTCAATCTCAAGACCTTGCTGGGGATGCTCAACGCCCTGCAGGCGCCGGCCGAGATGATCAACCTGGTGCGCGAACACCCGGGACGGTTTATCGAACAACACAAAACGGTATTGGACCTGATCGCCGGGATTGAAAACGAAGCGCAATACCCCCTGCGCCGCTCCCATTTGGAATCGGCGCGGAGCGAAATTTCCCAAAGCCCGACCAAAAAAGGCAAGGTCCAGTTGGACGAATTTCTGGAAAGCGAACTCAGCGAGGAGCCCCAGGTGGGGTTTATCGTCGGAGTGGGCGCCAATGACGTCACCGGTGTCCTGTTGCCCATCGCCACCAGCCTGAACTACAAAATGGCCCCTGACAAAGTGCTTGTGACCGGGGCTGTTTCCACATCGGCCCCCGGGGCAGCCGAGCTGGACATGTCGGTCAAAATGACCCAGCAGTCCGCCCAGGAGGCCCTGACCCTGGTAAAGAACTATCTCCAACATCTGCAGCCCAAGACCAGTATCCCGCGGTTGTTCGGCGAGTTTCTCGACCATTACACCATCCATCACCAACTGCTGACCGCCTCCTACAATGTCGGTGGGCCGTCGGCCGGCTATGCGCTGGCCCTCAATACCCTTTCGGCCCTGCTGATGATACCGGTTTTCAACGATTTTGGCGTTACCGGAGCACCCTGGACGCGGGGCGCCAAAAAAGGCGAGATCGGGGGATCGGTCATTATCGGCGGCCATAAAAAGAAAACCGAGAAGGTTCTGCTGCACCTCAGACGCATGTACATGCCCCTGCAGAACTACAAGGATCTTGAAATCGACTATTTGGAAAACTACTGGATCCAAGGCAAAGATGTCCTGGGGGTCACCAATTTCGGCGATCTGGTGCCGGAGGTATTGTGGCTGGAAGCCGGGCAAGAGGCACGGGTGCAAACGCTGATCGAGGCCCGCATCTGCTACAAGCTCGAAAAATGCCGTAAGCTCCAATCCGATCCGGAATTGAAGGAGCAGATTCTGGAAACCAAAGCCATTCTGCGGGAGGAAATGGAGAAGGAGATCATCCGGCGGCTGCAGGCGCTGCGATCCTACATGCGCAGCCCGGTGCGCGATCCCCATATCTCGCTGGAAGAGATTTTCCGCAACGGGGCGCGCAACCCGCGGCAGCGCCTCTCGGCGGTGGCTCAGCTGGTACGCAACGGTCTCAAACGGTTTCGTAAGGAATGCCCTCCGGAATAGGGGCGGCCGCACAGCAGGCCTTCAGCTTTCCCCCGCCACGCGTCCCCTGCAATGCGGTTGACAGAACATCCTCCAATCCGATACAGCTTAGGGCGTTTCGCCGATCGGCGCCTATGGCCCGGCCGCCGGTTGCCCACACCGCGTTGCCTCCCGAAAGGACGATGCCATGCCCACCGAAGCATTCCAGGACAGCTACCCCGATGATCTGAGCCATTGCTTTGGATGCGGACGGCTTAACCCCCACGGGCACCAGATCAAAAGCTATTGGGAGGGGGATGAAGCGGTTTGCCGGTTTACGCCCGAGCCCTATCATACCGCCATACCGGGGTATGTTTACGGGGGTCTGATCGCATCCCTGATTGACTGCCACAGCACCGGGACCGCTTCCGCCGCAGCCCGACGCGCAGCGGGGGATGGTAAAGACCCTGCAGGGGCGGTCCGGTTTCTCACGGCATCCCTGCACGTCAACTACCTCAAACCCACCCCGATCGAGACGGTTCTGGAAGTTCGCGCCCAAATCAAAGAGATCAAGGGCCGCAAGGTCGTCATTGGCTCACGGTTGATTGCGGACGGGCAGGTTTGCGCCACCGGTGAAGTGGTCGCTGTCCAGGTGCCGGAGCATCTTATGCCCCACCGATAGTAGTCTCTCGGGGGGGCGTGTTGCGACCGTCGCCAGGTCCGGCGCCGTGGGATGATGGTATGAAATTCCGTTAGGGAGATCATTTCATAATGGCACGTTGCGACCGCACCCACGGCCAGGGAGGGACGCCGCCCTCGGCCCGCTTGTCGGAGGGCCCTCCCATCGGCATACTGATCCTGGGTGCTGGTGTGAGTCTGGTCCTTTTGCTGGGGATGGTGCGGTTGGACCAGGCCCTTAAGACCCCGGCGGCGCCGTCCGGGATCATATCGTTCGAGTTGGCGGGCTCTCCGGCCGCAGCGCAACGCATTATCGACTCTTGGAATGCCTCCGCAAGGATTCAGGCCGGCATCAGCCTTGGCCTGGACTTTTTTTTTCTGGCAGCCTATGCCTTCACGCTTGCCGGGGCCTGCCGCAAGGTGGCGGCCCACCTGCCCGGATATCGCGTGCGGTGGATGCTCATGGGAGGAATGCTGGCAAGGGCGGCCTGGTTGGCAGGATGTCTGGATGTGGTTGAGAATTTGGCCCTCATCCAGTTCCTGATTGGACCGGGCCAAGCCTGGCAGCCGGTCGTGGCCGCATGGTGCGCCTGGCCCAAATTCGGCCTTGCGGCCGTCATATTACTTTATATCGGTTTCGGTGGGGCCTTGATCGCCCTGCAACGCCGGGGCGTGCGAAAAGCAGCATGAACCGCGGCGGGATTCGGCGGATGCCGAAAGGTCTGCCCGCCGGTATATCGAGATTTGCGAGGTGACGCCATGCGGCTTCATATCAAGAATGTAACAGCGGAAGGCGTCCGGATAACGGAGAACCTCGATCCTAAGCAACTGAAGGACCTCGACGCCCTGCAAGCCGGCCAGAGCTGCACTTTCCAGGACGCGCTGGCCGTAACGTTGCGGGTAATGCCGGCGGCGGGGATGTTCCAGGTGGAGGGGCGTGTCAACGGAACCGCCCTTGTGGCCTGCAGCCGTTGTCTGGCCCCGGTCCAATGGCCATTGCGCGCCGATTTCAGTCTGACCTTCACCCGCAGCCTGCCCGGCGCTGCCGTGGACGCGCAGATGGAATCCCGTGAACTCGAGGCGGAAGAATTGGGGCTGGTCCTGTTCGAAGGCGATGAGATCGATTTTCGGGATGTTATCCAGGAACAGGTGGTCATGGCCCTGCCCATGCGGCCTCTTTGCCAGGAAGATTGCCGGGGGCTGTGCGCCCGATGCGGTGCCAATCGGAATGACGGGCCGTGCCGCTGCCCCGAAAAGGATATCGATCCGCGCCTGGCCGTTTTAAAGGGTCTTAAACGGGGTGCATGACGCTCCGGGCCGCCTGTCATTGCCGTAGGCATCGTATCGGACCACGCGTTGACGGCACCCGTGACATTGAATTCGCCACAACAATCGCATCGCGGTTATCCAAGGTTGCCGCGGCTGTCCTTGGGGAAGGACCCGCTTCGGCAACTGTCCCGCCGGCTTAAAGGACCAAGACACCGTGCCGCTGCCCGAAAATACGAATCCGAGACCCGTCCGCCCCGCAGCGGAACGCTGCCGGCTCATCTTCGAAGGGCGGACCGATCCGCGTCTGCCGCGTGAAGTCTCCCTGGAGCGATTGCGCCGTCTTCTTAAGGACGCACCGGAGATATTCGAACGCCGCATGGCGCGGATGCCGCTGGTGCTGTTGCCGGACTGCGATTGTGCGACGGCTCGCGGGTACCAGCGGCTGCTCGCGCAAAAGGGCATCCTCTGCCGGATCGTGCAACCGGAGGCCGGGCGGCCTGAACCCCTGCCGTCCCCGACCATGCAGGGTGAGGCCCCCGAGCCGCCCCCCATGGAGGACGATGGTCATGCGCCGCCTGAAATTCCGTCGGACCGAACCGCCCACCGACCGGGCGGCTTCCAGAGGGGCCTTCTGCCGATCTTTAACCTTGGGGTGGCCCTGTGCTTTAATCCACGTGGCCTGATCGGTCGTGTCGAGTCGGCCGCGCCTTACCGCGCCACCCTGATCCTTGCGGCGGGTGTCGGGCTGGTGCAGGCGGGCGGGGCGGTTTTGGCGGAGCACCCGGCCGGCGCGGCTGCGATCCTGCTGACCGTGCTGGCCCTTCTGATCGTCGCCCCGGCTCTGGGCATCCTGCTCGTCTATGTGCGCGGGTTTTTGCTCCATGCAGCGGGTCGTCTCTTAAAAGGACGGGCTTCGCCACGCCAACTTCGGGTGGCTTTGGCCTGGTCCGAAATTCCCCTTTTGTTGGGGGGACTGATTGCGCTGCTGCAGTTTGCCATGGGGCGCCTTGGAGGGGCCGTCCCGTTCCAGGCGTCGGATCCCGGACTGCCGGGGCTGCTCAGCGGGGCCGGCTTCGGCCTGTTGCAGGTCTCACTTGGATTTTGGGCCTTGAGCCTGCTGCTGCATACCATTGCCGAGATCCAGGGGTTCAGCCTCTCCCGTTCCTTCGCCAATATCGTACTCGCGGCTGCTGTGGTGCTGGGGCCGCTGGCTGTCATGGGGGGCGTGCTGATTCGTTCGGGTCTCATCCCATTCGGGTAAGGGTCAGCGGAACAAATGCCACGCTACGGATTCTAACTTCCCGCTGCAACGCGCTGCAGCATTCGCTTTGACAGGAAAGGAGATCGCAATGGATCGCTTGAACCGTCGGCAATTTATCGGAAACTTGACCTGGCTGACCGTCACGTCCCTGGCTTGGCCCCTGACGGCGTGGCCGGATGCCTGCGGTGGGGTCGATCACCCCCTGGCACCGCCGGATTCGTCCCTGTACGGGCGGTGCCCCAACTGCGGGATGACGCAATCCATGTGGGCCCGGACGTGGAAGACCTTTCGCCTTGGCGATCGGACGGGTGAGGCCTGCTCCTTCCATTGTCTGGCGGAAATGGCGCTCAAGGCCGACCGGCCGTTGCAGGATGTCCGGACGGCTTTGTTTCTGCAGCCCCGCGGCATGGTGCCGGCCGAAGCGGTCTGGTATGTGGTGGGGTCCTCGGCCAACGGGACCATGACGGGGGTCAGCAAGGCCGCCTTTCTCAGCCGGTTCGACGCGCTTGATTTTGCGGGGCGATGCGGCGGCGAGGTGATGGATTATGCGGCAACGTACCGCCTGGCCCAGAGCACCCTGGCCAAAGAAAATGCCATGATCGATAAAAAGCGGCTGGCCGGGAAGAAGATTGTTCCTCCGGTGGATTCAAAAGATGAATGCGCGGTCTGCCGCATGTACCCGTCACGCTACCCCCGGTATCGCAGCCAGGTTTCAGACCCTACCGGACATATCGATCATTTTTGTTCAACCCACTGCCTGTTCGTATGGTTGGGAGATACCCAGCACGATGCCCTTGCCGAACGCTCGCCCGCCATGATCTGGGTCACCGATTTCGTCTCCGGGCGTTGGGTCAGCGGCCGTACGGCCTATTATGTTGTCGGTTCGCGATCCCTGGGCCCCATGGGAGCGGAAGCCATTGCTTTCGACCGGCGGTCCCAGGCCCGCGAATTTTCCCATTCCAATGGGGGGCAGGTATTGGGATTCCACCAGGTCAAGACCGGCGCTTCGGCCTGGGGGCCTCTGTCCTGAAAGCGTCTACTCCCGAAGAAGATCGGCCATCCGGCTCCCCGGCGGTTTGGCTGATGGGCGGCTTGACAAAACCACCTTCGAGGCGCATAGGGAAGAAGAGGCCGCCTGTTCATGGACGATCAGCCCGGTGGCCGGACCCGCCGCCCCTTTTGGGCGCCGAGAGGACCGGGCCGGTTGTTTCAACCGATTCGTTGGAATAGCGTAACACCTTATCCGGTGGCGCCAGGAGGTGCCGTCATGAAAATCAACCAAGAGCAGAGACGCGTCCCCCGCATTGTCTGCGAATCCCCCATCGTCTGCTCCAGTCTCAATGGCCAAAGCCTCTATTCCGCCCGAACCCTCAATTGCTGTGAGAGCGGCCTGAGCTTCGTCACCCAGGCCCCTTTGAAAGCCGGCATGACGATTTTCTTCCGCGCCGACACCCGCACCCAGAAACGCATCGCCAGTCCATCTTGCCGCACCATGCGCGGCACGGGCCTGGCCCAAATTCGCTGGTGCCACCGTCTGCGCAGCAAAGAGCCCGCCCGTTACCGGGTCGGGGCCGAGTATGTGGAACCCTACCCCTGACACGTCAGTCCCATGATCCGATTCGACGCGCTGCCCTATACCAACGCCTCCCTGCCCACTCATTGCCCTGTCACCGGATTGCCGATTTACGGCCACTCCAGCTGGGTCTATACCAGTCCAGGCGGTAAGTACCGTCTGCGGGTGAGCTTCATCGGGGACCGGATCGTTTGGTTGCAGGCCGCGGGGTATGTGCGGCTCGAGTATGCCCAAGCGGGAATGGCGCTACTGGAAGACGTGCTGTTTTCCATGATGCCCAAAGCCTCACCGTTTATCGCCATCGACGACTATTCCGCCGTCCGCGGGGCGACCCTCAACGCCCGGCGGTTCATCATCCAGACCCTGCGTCAGGAAAGGCGCATGGAAAGCTACATCGTCTACGGTTCGGCCCCCGTATTTCGCCTGGGCCTCGGTTTGAGCCGGCGGTTCAACATCTTCCCCTTCGAAGTCGTCATCACCCGGAATTATGACGAAGCGGTCACGGCGGCCCATGCGCGCTCTGGGGCGCCGGGAGCCCATTCAGAGGAGGGATTGCACCTGCCCCGGTCCACCGCTGATGGGGAAATCGTTGGCGGAGACCCACCAGCCCGCTACCCCGGTGATCCGCTTGCCCCCTATGCCGATGAGCTGCTGGACATCGTGGGTCGCATTACCCTGGAACCCTACGGGATGGCGCCGGTCTCGCGAACCGTGCCGCTGGATCACCCGTTACGTCCGGTCCATGACGCCCTGGCCCTGCTCCGGGACGACATGCAAGCCATTCTCCGGCGTCTCAGCGAAGCCCGCGCCAAGGTTGACGGGCGTGAAAAAGAGCTGATGGAAAAGCAGACCATGCTCAATGAGACCCATACGACGCTCAATGTATTGTTCCAGGCCCGGCAGGAGGAACGCCGGCGATTTGAAGCGCGGATCAAAAACCGTTTTCAAGCCTTGCTGCAGCCGCTCGTGGAGGGCATCGAAAGTACCGTGATGACTCCCCGCCAGCGCGAACTGATCCAGGTGCTCCACCAAGTGTTCAGCCATATCGGGGGCTGCCTGATGAGCGAAGAGCAGCCGGTGAAAACGGCATTTACCCCCCGGGAGCGTCTGATCGCCTGTCTTCTGATTCTGGGGAAGAGCCCGCAGGCCATCGCCCGCCTTTTAGAGCTCTCACCGCGCACCGTCGAGAACCATTGCCAGCGGATGCGCGCTAAAATCGGACTCGTGGGACCCGTTCCGACGTTGCAGGACTGGTTGGCCCGACAGACTTCCACCGGATTTGGGAAAACGGAAGGAGGACGCCCATGAATCGTAAGGGCAGGTCCCGCATCCCCGCTGATCTTGAAGAATTCCCATCCCGGTGCTCCTTCTCCGGTCTTCCCATCCGCACCCGGCCGGAATGGCAGTTCACCAATGACGCCCGGACCTATCGGACAGCCATCGCCCTGATCGGCGACCATATCTTCTGGGTGGTCCCCCGGGGCTATGTCACGGAAAATGACATCCAGCAGGCCATCCAGATGGCGGCCGGCATCAAGGCCGAGGTGCATCCTGGCAATACGCACTTCGTTTTTGTCGAGGATTTCGCCCATGTGAAAGGGGGCACCGCAGCCGCCCGACGCCTCTATCTGGACTTTACCAATTCCCTGGAAGGGCTCTTGGGTTCTTTCCCATACGGCCTGCCCCCCTTTTTCCGGCTAAGCTTCAACTTCTCCCGCCGGCTGCATCTGCATCGCTACCGGGTGCAGATGGTCCCATGCTACGAAGATGCCATTCAGTCCGCCCTGGAGCTGTTGGCCGAGAATGGCATCACCATTGCATCGGCGGTTTCCTGGTCGCGACTGCCGCCCGAGGGGAGAGGGCAAGGAGAGGGCGCAGTCCCGGCATCGGCGCCGCCGCCGGCCGTCTCGCCAAATCGCCTGGCCGTCCAGGTGGATCTGCTGCTGGCCCACCTGGGAAGTCTCGATTTGGAACGCCCCGGGATTCCGGAGCCCCCCATGGCCGCCCGGACCAGCGCCATGCAGCCCGTTTATGAAACCCTTATGATGCTCAAGATGGATATGGACCAGTTTCTGGCGGAGCACCGCAGCCTCATGGACGCCCAGCAGGAACGCCATCAGAAGCTTCTCAGGAAGACGGCGGCCATCGAAGCCCGCAACCGGGACCTGCAGGCGTTGCTGCAAAAAAGCGGGGAAGACCAGATGCGGCTGGGTGAGAACGCGCGCCGCAACGTTCAAACCCTTTTGAAACCCCTGGTCGTGATGATGGCCCGGGATGCGGGCAGCACTGAACAGCGGGAATGGATCGACGGCCTCAACGACCGGATCGATGATTTGGCGCATGACCTCCTTCCCCGTTTCGATTTAGGCAGTTATCGATTGACACCCCGGGAGATTCGCATCGCGCGAATGATTCGGGACGGCGCGCGGTCCCAAACCATTGCCCGCCAGCTGGGACTGTCGGTTCGTACGGTCGAGTCTTTTCGCAGCCGGCTGCGGGTCAAACTGGGCATCCAAGGCCAGCCGCGGAATCTGCGTACGGTGCTGCTGACGATTCCGGACCGCTGACGCCCACTTGAAGGCATGCCATGACGGTCCCGGCAATGGGTATCCCTTGACCCGCCGCAGGGTCGTGATACATTGTCGCTGACGGACGGTGGTCGTTCGGAAATCGCGCCTGCGGGTGCGGGGAAAACGATTTGGCCGTGGTATGTAACGATCATGACGATTAAACTTTCTTTACCTTTCTTGCCGGATTCCGCCTACGCGGATTTCCTGGCGGCACGGCACCGTTATCTGCATTCGATTTATTTCAGTCTGTTCACCACGCCGGGAGTCGATGCCCGCTACCGGCTGGACCCTTGGCAAGGCGAGGATCTGCTGCACTATCTGCCCCTACTCGGGGACATCCCCCAATACGCCCTGATCAACAGCCGCTTTTATCACCCGGACCATTACTTCGATAAGACGTTTCAAGACGGATTGCTGGAACGCCTGGAAGGACTGACGGACGCCGGTTTGCTCAGAGGGGTCGTCTTCGCGGATTTTTACCTGCTCAAAGCTTTGGGGCGCCGAGCGCCTTCTACCGCCAGGGTTTTGGAAGCGGTTCCCAGCGTCAATGCCCATATCGATAATCCCCGCAAACTGCGCATCTGTCTGGAAATGATCGCCGACAGCGGATTCCGGAGGCCACAAAAAATCATCCTGGACCGTGCGTTGAATCGACGGCCCAAGGCGTTGGCCCGAATGGTGGCGCATATTCAGGCGCGCTGCGCGCCGATGGCCATCGGGTTGCTGGCCAACGAAGGATGCCTGCCGGACTGCCCTTTCAAACCGGCCCATGACGCGCACTTGGCCCTCGGCAACATGCACCTGGTGCGTGAAAATACCTATGATCTCAATGTCGACCTGGGGTGCTTGGCGGCATTGCGTGCCCGCCCGGAACGCATTTTTCAGTCGCCCTTTATTCGTCCGGAGGATGTGGATCGGGTGAACCCACCGGTCTCATTCCTCAAACTGGGGGGACGCACCCTGGGCGCCGCCTTTCTGCAACGGGTCGCCGATGCCTATATCCAGCGCCGCTATCATGGCAATCTGCTGGATCTGATGGATACCTTGGAAGCCCTGTCCCCCGTCATTCACGTGTCAGGCGAGACCCTGCCCGATGATTTTCACGACCGGATGTGCGCCTGCCCGGACAATTGTCAGGCATGCGGTTATTGCCAGGATTTGGCCCGGAAGGTGGTCCGCAAATTGCCCCTCCAGCTGCCCGATTGGCGTCAGCCAGGCTGTCTTCGACGGGGCGGTGACAGGTCGCCGGAGGTTGCTCTCGGGGCGTAAAAGGATTTGTGACGTGAAGAAAATGCAAACGGTCACCATCGGCGGGGGCAGCGGTCAGTTCGTCCTGCTCTCCGGTCTGCGAACTTCCGGCGCTTTTGCCATCACCTCGGTCGTTTCCATGGTGGACAGCGGCGGGAGCACCGGACGCCTGAGGGGGGAATACGGCATCCTGCCCCCGGGCGACCTGCTGAAATGTATTCTGGCCCTTTCACCCCATCAGGAATTCGCCCGCTATTTTCTTCTGAAGCGTTTTCGCGAGGATCGGCGCCTGCGGGGCCACAACGCCGGCAACATGCTCCTGACCATGCTTTCCCGCTATACCGGCAGCTTTACTTCGGGGGTGCAGGCCCTGGCAGAGATCCTGGACGTCCGGGGACGTATCCTGCCCGTGACCACGGACAAGGCCACCCTTGTGGCGGAACTCACCGACGGCAGCCGCATCTATGGTGAGCAGGCCATCGACATGCCCCGCGGCACCCAGCGTGAAAAAATCCGCGACGTCTACCTGGTGCCCCACCACAGCGACCAGGTGCGTGTCTACCCCCCGGTTATCAAAGCCATCGAGGATGCGGAGCTCGTTTTGCTGGGGCCGGGGGATCTCTTCACGAGCATCCTGCCCAACCTCATCGTGCCCGGCGTCACCGAAGCCCTGCGGGCCGCCAAGGCCCCGATTTATTATATCATCAACATCATGACCAAATACGGCGAGACCCACCGGTTCAAGGCGCAGGACTTCGTAACGGAACTGGAGGATGTGCTCCAGCGGAAACTGGATGGGGTTATCGGCAATGCGACCCGGCCTGAGGCCGCCCTGCTGAACGCCTATAACGCCCAAAAAGCCGAGTTCGTCGACGTGGACGCCTCGGATGACGGGTGGGGAGATCGACGGATCGTGGTCGACGATCTGCTGGATGCCTCCGGTGGCGTGCTGCGCCATGATTCCCGGAAGCTCGCTATCCTGATCGAGCGCATCGCCCAGGAGCTGGCTCCGGACGGTGCGCATAAGGATTTATGATGGCGCACGCGGCCGATGCCGGATCGGATTAGGACGGTTTTCAGCCCTCCGCGGGGGTAAACCCGAATTCGGCATAAATGCCGCGGGCTGCATCGGAGCTGAGAAATTCCAGGAAAGCCCTGGCGTGGCCGGGATTGCGGCCGGAGCGGATCGGACAGGCGAAATAGCGCACCCTCCCGCGCTGATCCAAATTGGCGCCCACTTCGACCCCTTCCAGGGGGAGCCCCCGATGCAGCGCGTGTTCAATCTCCGTCCCCCAGACCGGCCCCACGTCTGCACGGTCTTTCATCAGGCGCTGCGGCGTCTCCCGGTGGTGCACTGTGGTCAGGCGGGTTTCCCCGGCCTGCTGCTTGTGGACCATGATGCGGTTCAGGAGGTCTTCGCCACCGGCTTCCCGGTACATATTCAGGATATGCTCGGCGATGTCCTCGTAACGCGGGTTGGGTTGTGAGATGCGAATGCCGGCCCGCCCGAGATCATGGACGGAAGCGATGCCGGACGGGTTTCCCCTGGCAACCATCAAAGCGATGCGGTTATGTAGGTAGACAAAACACTGTGCCGGATCTGCCAGGCCGGCTGCCGCCAGGGCGCTCACCGGTTCCAGGGACACCGAGGTGTAGACATCGGGCGGGGTCGTGATGACCCGGCCTTGAAACAAGGCCCCCCCCGCCAGGATCTGGCGCAGTTCGATCTTGGGCGGCAGGGTCTCATAGAAGATGTTGCGGATCTCCGGATGGCGGTCGCGAAAGGCGGCCATGAGGTCCGGCATGACCATGAACTGGTTGCCGGCCATGAAAATCACCAAATCGGCGTTGTCCGCGTTCTCCAGACCCTGCAGGTCCTCGCTGCGATCATCCGGTATGACAGGCCGATCGTCGGCCGTGCGGGGCATGGGGGGCTCCTTTCCTAAAGGGTGATGGCATTGCCGCCGTGGTCGTGGCCCGTTTTGCGCGTGCGGACCGCGTCAGGCTGCCCGGCCCAACGCATACTGAACAACGAGCAAAATGGCAATCAGAAACAGGATATGGCGCAGCCAGCGCCGGTAGGTGCTGGTCTCGATCCGGCGGCGGACAGCCATGCCCATGGACAGGCCGATCAGGACGTAGAGGGCCAGGGGCAGGGTGAGGCGGATTGCATGGGGTGTGAACAGCCCGGCGGCTCCGAAAGTGGCGGCTTGGGACAGCTTTCCGGCCAGGAAGCAAAGGTTGAAAACCTGGACCAGCGCCGTGGCCGGCAGCTGAAGTTCGAGACCGTAGATGATGAGGGCCGGGATCGCGGCGTTGACGGTGCCGGCCAAAAGACCGGCCGAGAGGCCGAACACCACCATGGCGCTCCAGGGCCGCCGCTGGATCCAGGGCCAGCGCCGGCCCATACGGTGGACGTTCAGATAGACCAGGAGAACGGCGGCCATCAGAAGTTTGTAGGGCGCCGGCGGTGTGACGATGAGCAGGCGGGTGCCGGCCACACTTCCCAAGGCGACGAAAAGGGCCAGGGGCCAGTGGCGGCCGATGGATTCACGCCAGCCGCCGCCCTGGAGAATACTGACGATGTTGATGGCCATGGTGGGGATCAGCAGCAGCAGCATGGCCGTGCGGACGTCGGTGAACAGAGCGATCAGGGGGGTGGACACCAGGGGAAAGCCGATTCCCAGAAGTCCGTGGATGATGCTGGCGCCGCCCAGGATGGCCAGAATCAGCAGCAGGTGATCCGACAGCAGCAGGTCGATTCCGGACATATGGTTATCCCGAGGGCGGTTTCGCTGTCAGGCGGCCGCTTAGGATGCGGCGATCCCGACAGACCATAAAACGCTGAACCCGAGGGCCAGCATGGCGGTGGCGGCGAGGCGCAGGTTGAGGGCCACGCCATGCTCATGGTACAGGCGTCGAATGCTGCGCACGCCCATGGGCAGTGTCAAAAGGGGCAGTAAAATGAATCCGCTCCCCCTGCCGCGGGCCAATATCAGCGGTGGCAGGGCATAGGCGGCAAGTACCAAAACGGCATATTCAATTCGGGTCCAGCGGGGCCCGATCATGACAGCCAGCGTATGTTTGCCGGTTTCCGCGTCGGTTTCGCGGTCGCGCAAGTTATTGACCACCAGAATGGCTGCGATCAGCAGCCCCGGCGGGATGGCCCACAGAACCACAGCCCCTGTCAGGGTAAGGGCTTGCACATAATACGTGCCGCAGACCGCTACCGGGCCGAAGAATATGAAGACGAAAAGATCCCCCAGGCCGTGGGAGGCAAGCGGATAAGGGCCACCGCTATATCCCAGCACGCCGGCGATGGATGCCAGGCCGATGGCGGCCACCGGCCAGCCCCCGGCAGAAGCCAGGAAGAGACCGCAGATGCCGGCCAGCGCCAGCGCGAGCCACATGGCACCTAAAACCCGCGCCGGAGCAATCAGGCCGCTCTGGGTCGCCCGAATCGGTCCCAGCCGGCGATCCGTGTCGATGCCACGAGAGCCGTCGAAGTAATCGTTGGCGAGGTTCACGGCAATTTGCAGCAGCAGGGCGCCGGCCAGGGCGGCCAGGGCCGGCAGAGGTCTCAAAGCCCCATCGCCTGCCGCGGCGGCCGTACCCACCAGGACGGGTGCGACAGCGGCCGGCAAGGTCCGGGGGCGTATGGCCATGCACCAGGTTCGGATGCGTTTTGCAGCGGCGGTCGACAATGTCATGCCCCTGCTATCGCGGGCTTGGTCCCCTGCAGGATCACCACGGTGCCCAGCATGAAACGCCGATAGCGGACGTCTACCATTCCCGCCCGTCGCATGATGCGCTGCAGTTTGTCTGGGGGAGGGAAATGCTGCGTGGATTCCGGCAGATAGCGGTAGGCGTAGCGGTCACCACTGATCAGGCGACCGACCAGGGGGATCACGAACTGAAGATAGGTCTTGACGGCGGGCTGAAGCAGGCCGGCTGGTGGTGGCGAGGTATCCAGGCAGACCACGCGACCGCCCGGCCGCAGAACCCTCATCTGCTCCTTGAAGGCTTGCTGGATATCGACCACGTTGCGGATAAGATAGCCGGAAGTGACGGCATCGAAGCTGGCCTCCCGAAAGGGTAGGGCCAGGGCGTCGGCCCCGCACCACTGGATGGGATAGCCGGCATGGCGCGACCGGCCGGCGGCCATCATTGCGAAGGTAAAATCCGCCGCAACGGCCGCCAGGCCGGGATCCCGATCGAGGGCGGCGCAGACAATGCCGCCGGTGCCGCTGCCGATGTCAAGCAGCCGGCCGCCTGCCGGCAGAAACGCCCGGCGAACCACCTCCCGGTGCCAGGCCTGGTCTCGGCCGAAGGTCATCAGGCGGTTCATCAGGTCATAGCGCCCGGCAATGCGGCCGAACATGGTCTTGACGACGCCCGCCTTGGCGCTTGTTTCCGGTAGCACTCCCTCACCCTTTGCCATCATTATCTATTCCCGTAGAATAAACGGGGCGTGCCCAGCGCTGATGCGCAGTGCCGCCCCGTTGCGGATATCCATCGAAGGCCGAAAATTCAGCCGTTCGGTAGCGATCAGGATTTGTGAAAAAACGGTCGGGGGACTTCGACAACAACCGGAAATACGGGGCTGATGTCGGGGCCCACCGCACTGATGCCCTCCGGGTTTTCGGTGATTTGTACGACTCGGCGATAGGCGTAGCTGACCACATGTTTGCTGATCGGATAGAACACCTGAAAATGATCCTGGTTGACGGAGATCAGTTTGACGTTCTGGATTTCGGATGGATTGCCGTAAGAAATGCCAATCATTTGACCGGCATAGGGAGAAAGTCTGATTGGCAGGGTATTGGCCGATCGGAAGTCGGGCGTGCTGACAGGCATCTGGAGAAGTCCGGATGTTTCAGGATTGTTTGGATCGCTATCGTTCGCCTGTTGAGCCTCCTCCATGCGGCGTTCCTCTTCGGCCCGGGCCTCTTCTTCCTGCTGCCGTTTGAGCGCCTCGGCCTGGCGGGCTTCCGCCTCCTGCTGTTTCCGCAGGGCCTCGGCCTTTTCGGCTTCTTCCTTGAGACGGCGTTCTTCTTCGGCGCGGGCCTCTTCTTCCTGCTGCCGTTTGAGTTCCTCGGCCTGACGGGCCTCTTCCTCCTGCTGTTTTCGCAGGGCCTCGGCCTTTTCGGCTTCTTCCTTGAGACGGCGCTCTTCCTCGGCGCGGGCTTCTTCTTCCTGCTGCCGTTTGAGTTCCTCGGCCTGACGGGCCTCTTCCTCCTGCTGTTTTCGCAGGGCCTCGGCCTTTTCGGCTTCTTCCTTGAGACGGCGCTCTTCCTCGGCGCGGGCTTCTTCTTCCTGCTGCCGTTTGAGTTCCTCGGCCTGACGGGCCTCTTCCTCCTGCTGTTTTCGCAGGGCCTCCGCCTTTTCCTCCTCTTCTTTGCGGCGGCGCCTTTCCTCGGCTTTTTCAAGCTCTTCCTTCTGACGTCTCAGGATATCGGCGCGCTTTTGGGCCTCTTTTTGCCGTTCGGCTTCCTGGCGGGCCTCTTCTTCCTGCTGTTGGCGCAGGGCCTCGGCCTTTTGCTCGGCTTCTTTGCGGAGGCGTTCTTCTTCCTCCTGCTGTTTCCGCAAGGCCTCAGCCTTTTCCTGCTCCTCGATGTGACGCCGCAGCGCTTCCGCTTTTTCGAGCTCTTCGTAATATTTCGAAAAATTGATGCCGCACTGGGCGCAGTCTTCCGCCAGAAAATTATTGGCGTGGCTACAATTGGGGCAGGTGATGGTTTTAACTTTCATTGCGCATTAACCCCTTTCGCTCAGGATCGAAGGCGTTTGTTTCCGGTCAGGACCCACAGGCGGGCAGTCCCCGTTTTACCGCCACGAAACAGTCGCTTTACGGCGCGGACCAACGCAATACCCGGGCCAGCGCTTAGGATGATCATCCCGGAAAAAGAAATGCGCCGCATCCAAGTTGCGGCGATTGCCGTAAATCTCAAATATTAGTATAAAAAAATCCTCCAAAGTGTCAAACAAAAACCGGTTGCACGTATGCCTGGCGACCGAATCATTACGGTCCAACGAGCAATCAGAGGAGACTATTCCGCGGCCGTCCGTAAAGGCCTTCTCTTTGCCCCAGTCGGCGTTCACGCTCTTTCGAAACCCTCGCCGTAGCCGGGCTGCGCCTGTGGACCCCAGTTGGCTGCGGCCTTGCCAGAACCCAAAATCTACCATCTTCGGATGGGCGCTAATTGGCATCGGCCGTCGGCGGTCTTTTCAATTGACAGGTTGGGCGACGATTTTTATATTCGCATCCTGATCTTGCCGACATGAGGGCGCCCTATTGTTTCTCTAAAAAGTAGACGTTTAAGACAGGAAATGGAGTTCGATGGAAAAGAAGCCGTTGGATGGTGAGGACTTGAAAGATCGCCTGAGGGCTGCCGCCCGGGACCGCCTGCATCGGTTCCTGTTATCGGATGGGGAGGTGCGGGGGGCGCTGGTTAACGGGACCCGCGTTGTTCAGGAAATGCGCGCCAATCATGCCCTGGGTGTCCTGGAAACCCTGATATTGGGGCACGCCTATCTTGGCGGACTGCTGGTGGCCTCCACGCTAAAGGGGAAAGATCGGGTAGCCCTGCAGATCGACTGCTCCGGTCCGGTGGGCGGGCTGGTGGTCGAAGCCAACGCCTACGGCGAAGTCAGGGGATATTTGAAAAATGTTCCCATCCCGGTGGACAAGCCGCTGGAGAATTCCAACCTGTCTCGATTTTTCGGAGCCGGTTTCATCAGTTTGACACGCTACCTGGAGGACGCCAAACAGCCCTTTACGGGTAAGGTGGCCATGCGCCATGGGAACATTGCGCAAGACCTGGCGCACTACTACCTTACCTCGGAACAGATTCCGACCGCCTTCCATCTAAGTATCAAATTCGGCGCCCGGGGGAGAAATCACCGGAGCAGGGGGCCTTTTTCTGCAGGTCATGCCGGACGCGGCCGAAACCACGGCTGCCCAACTAGAAGAGATAGTTTACCGGCTGCCGTCCATTGGCGAGCTGTGCGCCGAGAAAAAGGACATCGCGCATTTTCTGCAAGCCCAATTCGGCCCGCTGAATCCCGTGATCCTCGACCAGCCCCGGGTCGAATTTTTTTGCCGGTGCCATCGCGAACAAGTAGCCCAGGTGCTGGGCACCCTGCCCATGGAAGAATTGAAGGATATGCGCGACAACGGACCCTTCCCCGTGGAGCTGCGCTGCCACAACTGCAATACGGTATACCACTTCAGCCGTGAAGACGTGGCAGCGCTTTACAGGAAAAGAAGCGGCAGGGCATGAAACCCGAGCACAAATCGCCCCTTGCGGTCTGCTTGAAAGGGGAGCGCCTGCCCTTTCCTCTCGGGGCAGGCCGTTCTGTGGCGGCTCCGGTCCGGCCCTTGGCGGTTAGTAGATTCCCTTGCTGATCAGAACGCCGATGCAGGTCGCTATGTAAACCGCAACGATTACCACCATCCAGTCCTTGAAGGACAGCTCATTGGTGAAGGATTTGAGCTTCAACTTGAGGTATTTGCGGAATTTGACTTTATCGTTGGTCTCTTCGGCTTTTTTGAGTCCTTCTTCAAGACGATTCAGTCGATGTTCGAGATCATGAATCATTGTTTTTCTCCTGCGGTTGATTCAGAATAGAAGCCTCGGGCCGACTCCGGTCTATATCGGCATTGCTTTTTTGCCGTCCGGTGAAACAGGGATTTCGGCGATGCTGTATGCCGGCTGGTAACGGATCGGCGAATACGAGGCGAACTTTCGAATAACACTATGAAATTGTATGAAAAAATATTGTTTATGCAAGGGCTTGTAACGCTCTCGTCTATATAGGAAGAAGCTCCAAGTGTCAATTCATTTAGCGTATGCCGGAAGGGGTATCGGCCTGCTGCTGCCGCCTCCCCCAGGCGAAGGATGCATCGTCCATGAACCGCGATTTTATCCCCAACCGTGATTTCCATCCGACGGCCAATCCACCGTGGCGGATGTTGGTATTCTACCGGGACCGCCTCGTCATCAGGGAGCAGAAGGGCGAGGCGGCGCTTCCCCATCCCGGGGAATTGGGTGATCTCACGCCTGACCTGCGCCTGGGGCTGGGTCGGATCGGTGGCCGCGCCTACTGCGGCTGGTCCCTGCAGCATCTGCCGGACTTGCCGAACGCTCTGCGGTTGGAGGGGCTGCGGACCCTGTTCGGCCGTCTTGAAGAATCTGAATTCCATCTGGCCGGCTATGCCATGCAGCTCCTCAATTGGGTAGCGGACAACCGCCACTGCGGCCGGTGCGGTCGTGCGCTGGCGCTGGAGCAGGGGGACCGTGCCCTGGTTTGCGCCTCCTGCCGCAGCACGATTTATCCCCGCATTTCACCGGCCATCATCGTGGCCGTGACCTCCGGCGATCGTCTGCTGCTGGCACACTCCGGTCGTTTTCCGGGGAGGCGCCTGTTCAGCGTAATCGCCGGATATGTCGAGCCGGGGGAGACCCTGGAGGACTGCGTCCAGCGGGAGGTTCGCGAGGAAGTGGGCCTGGAGGTGCGGCACATCCGCTATTTCGGCAGCCAAGCCTGGCCGTTCAGCGGATCCCTGATGGTCGGTTTCACCGCGGAGCACGCCGCCGGCAAAATCAAAGTGGATGGACGCGAGATTCTGGAAGCCGACTGGTTCGCACCCGGCCGCCTGCCGGATATCCCGGGTAAGATCAGCATCGCGCGGCAGTTGATCGACTGGTTTGTGGACCGGCACCGATGAGGCATCCTGACATGACCGGTGGAGGCTGTTCATGTCGGCGGATAAGAATAGGTAGGGATGTTCAAGCGACGGGATGGACGGTGGCCGCGAAATGATACCCGACCGGGATCAGAGGCATGCCAGAAGCTCGTTCTTGATGTGCTTCCTGACCTCTTCGCAGAGGCATTCCTGTTCACCTATGGCCGATAGAACCGGGTCCTCGAGACGACTCATGATTCTGAGCATGGTCAATGGCGGTGAGGTTAACTGGCGGCGGAAGCGTGTGCAGTAACGGCAGATCGTCAGGTGGATCCGAACCCCCACTCGCTCCAAGAGAAGCAGTTTTAAATCCATGGATTGCGATATTTCCCGGTCAGGGGCATCGGTTCTGGATAGCGTGGGCGGGCGGGATAATGGTTCCGGTGTGCAACCGGAAGCCGCCGCGGGACCGGTCGCGGCAGTAGCATTCCAGGGTTTCCCGGATGACCACGAAGGCCAAGTCCTCCCACGGTAGATCCTTTTCGGCAAACAGCCGGACTTCGAGGCTCTCCTGTCCCGGGCGCCAGTCGGTGGATGCCAGAGGGCCCCGAAACAAGAGGTAGATCTGGTTGATGAAGGGTAGATCGAACAGGGCAAAGGGCGTTAATTCCAGCAGTTCGACGTCCGCTTCCTCCCTGGTTTCCCGTCGGGCGCCGTCCACCATGGTTTCGCCGTTTTCCAGATAGCCGGCCGGCAGCGTCCAGAGACCGGCCCGGGGGGCGATGGCACGGCGGCAGAGCAGGATGCGGCCGTCCCATTCCGGGACGGTGCCCACCACCATGCGCGGATTCTGATAATGGATGGTATGGCATTGCGGGCAGACGAAACGCGGGCGGTTGTCGCCCGCGGGGGTTTCCAAGCTGACGGGACTGCCGCAGTGAGAGCAGAAATTCATGACCGATCGCTTTCCGATGGTAAGGGTGCGGAGTATAAAACGAAGGTTACGGTCGCCTTTATGTAAACACTATGATAGGCCATGCCTGCCGTGTTTACAAGGGGCGCGGGTGGGGCTATCATGGAAGACGCAGTTGTGAACAAGGAGATTTGGCGATGAAATATATCATCTGCGGCAAAGGCGGCAGCGGCAAGAGCACCCTTGCTGTTTTGATGGCAAGGTCTTTCCAGCGCATGGGACGGCGGGTGCTGCTGGTGGATGCCGATGAGTCCAACATCGGACTGCACCGTCTGGCCGGATCTCCTTCAGCTGAAACCCTTCTGGACGCCCTGGGGGGCAAGGCTGGTCTGCGTGCCCGCAAGCAGTCCATGCTGCCGGCCAACGCCTGCCCGGCTTTTTACGAGTCGCCCTTCACCTGGGAAGACATCCCGAAGGGCTGCGTTCCCGATGCCAACGGCCTTCGGCTGCTTAAAATCGGGAAGATCAAATCCTTTGGTGAAGGCTGTGCCTGCCCCATGGGCGGCGTGCTGCGGCCCTTTCTGAATCATTTCAAGGCCGGCCCCGACGATCGCGTGGTGGTGGACATGGCCGCCGGCGTGGAGCATTTCGGGCGCGGTGTGGATGCCCACGGGGACCGCATCATCGGCGTGATCGACCCCTCCTTCGAATCCTTCAAACTGGCCCGCATCATCATGGAACTTTCCCAGGGGGCCGGCACGCCCATCGCCTTTGTCTTGAACAAGGCCGACGCGCGCATGCGGGAGGCCATCGGCCGTTTTATCGACCCCGGTCTGATCTGGGCCGAACTCAGGGATCACGAGGCCTTGTTCATGGCCGGTCTCGAGGGACGCCCCATCGATCTGGAGATTCCGGCGGTCGACGCGCTGTGCCGAAGGCTGGAACCGGACGGAGTTGCCCCCTAGACCATGCCACCCCTGCCTGAACGAACAATTCCCGATCCCCTTATCCGGCTGGAAGACATCACCCTGCGGGTGGGAGGACGCCGGATCCTGCCGGGGACGTCCTGGACGATCCGGCGGGGGCAGAACTGGGTTGTGCTGGGCGCCAACGGATCCGGCAAGACCTCCCTGACCGCGGCCCTGACCGGTGAAGTGCCGGTCGTGGCGGGCCGGCGCTGGCTCAATCCGGAATTGATACGGGATGGGGACATGGCGCGCCTGGCGTTCGACACCCACCAGCGCCTGATCGCCCGGGACGAGACTCTGGACGAGGCCCGGGAATTTGCCGGCCTGGAAGAGGCCGGCTGGTCCGTGCACGCGCTCCTGAAAACTTCCGCCGGGTCGGTTGCGCCCGTGCAGGAAATCGCCCGCCGTCTGGCCCTGACGCCGCTGCTCGGCCAACCCCTCAGGAGCCTGTCCACCGGTGAGATGCGGCGCTTCCTGTTGGCCCGGGCCCTGGTGCGCAAACCGCGCCTGCTGATCCTGGACGAACCTTTCGACGGTCTGGACCCGGTTATGCGGCGCTATTTCGCGGAGATGATTTCGGATTTGGCCCGGAAGAGCCTTCAGACCGTTTTGGTGACCCACCGTCAGGAAGAAATTCTGCCGGCCATGACCCACTATCTGATGCTGGGTGAGGAGGGTGTTATTGATCGGGGCCAACTGCCCATCAAACCCCTATCCAAAAGCCGGCCAGAACCGGTGCGGCCGTCCTCGGCGGGTCCGGCATTGGCGGCATCCGCCACGGTTCCCTCCGGGCCTTCCCAAGGCGATCGCCCGTTGATCCGGATGGTGGATGTCTCCGTGACCTATAACGAGCGCCGCGTGCTGGAGAAATTGAATTGGTGCGTCTATAGCGGGGAGAACTGGCTCGTTTCCGGGTCCAACGGGGCCGGCAAGTCGACCCTGCTCAGACTGGTCAGTGCCGACCACCTCCAGGCTTACGCCAACGACATTTTCCTTTTCGGCCGCAAGCGCGGCACGGGAGAGAGCATCTGGGAAATCAAGCAGCGCATCGGCCTGGTGTCCGGCGAGTTCCAGGTGCGCTACCGCAAACCCATCGGCGGCTTCCAGGTGATTCTGTCCGGGTTCTTCGACTCGGTGGGGCTTTATCGCCACGCCAGCCCCGCCCAGCGCGAAAAGGCCCGGGACTGGATCACCCGCCTGGGGCTGGAAACGTTGGCCGAAGGGCGGTTCGATCGGATGTCCAGCGGTCAGCAACGAATGATCCTGATCGCCCGGGCCGTGGTCAAGGATCCCGTACTGCTGATTCTGGACGAGCCCTGCCAGGGACTGGATACCGCCAACCGCGCCCGGGTGCTGGCCATGGTGGCCCACATTGGGACCCAGACGCCCACGAATCTGATCTTTACCACCCACCACGCTGACGAACGCCCCCTTTGCATGACCCACGAGTTGCGGCTTGCCGGGGACGGAAGCTGGGCGAGCCGCCGCTTGACCCTTTAGGAATGGAGGATGCCCGATGGCTTTCAGCGAATTTGAATTGAAGCGGTACGACAAGGTCTTGCGTGCCTTTGTGGAGCGGCGTCGGCCCCCGGCCCACCAACGCGACCAGCTCGACTTCGGCTACCGCATCGAGGGGCAGAGTGTCGAAATCTTTGAGATCCGACCCGTCTGGCGACATCCTGAAGAAAAAATGACGTGCCCCATCGCCAAAGCCACATGGGTCAAGAGCCGCAAAGCCTGGAAAATCTTCTGGCAGCGTGCCGACCTGCAATGGCACACCTACGAACCCGATCCCCAGGTGCGCTCCCTGGAGACCTTTCTGGATATCGTCCAGCTTGACGACCATGCCTGTTTCTTCGGCTAAACTCGATGAGCGCATCGGGCCACGTTGGGTGGGACCTACTGCGATCTTGCGGACGGCGTCACCCATTACGGTTGAGCGGCCCGGCCGACGGCGGCGTGGTGCTGGTGCAGGCGGAACGTGCGAACTGGATTTGGAACTCCCTGGCGGATTTTTTGTCGCAGCGGATTTTGCGTGCTGCGCTACGACCAGTTGGCGGGGCTATTCCGATCGACCGAAGGTAAGCTACAACCGCACCCTTTACGAACGCCAGTTGGGCGAACTGGTGGACCACCTCGGCCTGCAGGCCCCCTTCCATTTGGTGGGGCTCTCGATGGGGGGTGCCACGGCCGTCAACTTTACCGCCCGACAGCCGGGCCGCGTCCGCCGGCTGGTCCTCATCGCGCCGGTGGTCAACAATTTTAAAGTTCCGCCCATCCTGCGCCTGCCGGGCGTGGGAGAATTGGTGTTGCGCCTGGCAGGTTTGCGGTTCATGCGCAAGCGGTTTGCCGAGCTGGCCGAAACTCTTCCCGACTTTATGCGGTATCAAAAGCTGTTCGTAGCGCAAACAGCTTACGAAGGGTTCAGATTTTCTCCATGATGCGAAGCGATGCGCTGGGAAATTATGACGACGTTTACCGAACGGAAAGCAGGATCGGGATATCTTGTTGATTTGGGGGGAAGGCGATACCGAGATCACAGCGGGGATGATCGCCGATATCCGGCGATTCATGCCCGACCTGCACTTCAGGCCGGTGGCGGATGCCGGCCATGGTATCGTTCTCGAAAAGCCAGACCCGGTGAACGATATGGTTTTGGCGTTTTTGCAGGGAGAACACCATCTCAAAGGTGATTTCCCGCAACAATGGGAAAAATCATCGGCTTGAAACGACGCCCAACCACTTTATCGGCTGGCGGTCCGCTGAAGTGATGCAATCCATCGCGGAAGAAAACAGTTTGTCGGAAACGGCGTTTTTCGTGCCCGCGGGCAGCGGGTTCCATATCTGTCGGCCAACGCCCCAAAAGGAAGTCGATTTATGCGACCACGCCACTTTGGTCGACCTACACCACGCCTGTCCGGAATGTTTATGCGTCGGATTCCTGGGTTTGGGTGGTGGCGCTTTCACGACGATCATGGTATTCTCGGGCCAATTTTTTCTGAAGGGAATATCGTGGAAATGACCCGCGTCGTGGCCGCCGTCATTGAAAAAAAGAGAAAATATCTGACATGCAAACGGCCTGGCAACAAACGCCACGGCGGGTTGTGGGAGTTCCCCGGCGGTAAGGTCCGCGAGAACGAAACCGATATCGAGGCGGTGCGACGCGAGCTGGCCGAGGAGCTCAATGTCCACGTCATCGAAGTAGGGGCGACGCTTTTCAAGGTGCCCGATCCGGGCAGTGAATTCCTGATCGTTTTCAAGTCGGTGCGGATCATCGGCGAGCCCCAGCCCCTGGAGCACGAAGCCCTTTTCTGGGCTACGCCCCTGGAATTGATGGGCTTCCGCCTGGCCCCCAGCGACGAGATGTTTGTGCAGCGTTATTTGCTCAGGAGTTGAATGGCCTCCAACTTCCGTGCTTGTCAATCGATTGACAATGGTCCGAAGTCGCACGCCTGCCGGTTTGCCTGCCGACGCGGCAGGCAAATGCGGTGCGTGTTCCGGCGCGGCCCTGATGACCTAAGGTAGATCGATGCATGAAGCTTTCCAAGTTCCTCAATTCGCCGATCCTGTTGCCCATCCTTTTCTTCATGTTTGTCATATTGCTGGGCTCCGCCCTTCTGCATGGATTGGAAAAAAATGTGACGGATGCGCTGACCTGGACGGATGCCGTCTTTACCGCCACATCCGCCGCCTGCGTGACGGGGTTGGTGGTCGTTGATACAGGCACCTATTTTTCGCCGCTGGGCCAGGCGGTCATTCTGTGCCTGATGCAGGTGGGCGGTCTGGGCATCATGACCTTCACGAGCCTTTCCATCTATATCTGGCGGCGGCGAACGACCATCACGGACCGGATTGCCGTCGGCCAGATTCTTCTGCATGACGCCACCTTCAATCTCGGCCGATTCCTCATTGAAATCGTTTGCTGGACCTTTTTGATCGAGGTGATCGGGGCGGTATTGTTATTTATCCTGGACCCGGTGGCTTTCACGCCCTTTGCGGCCCTCTTCCACGCGGTGTCCGCTTTCTGCAATGCGGGTTTTTCCCTGTTCACGGACAGCCTGGTGGGCTTCAAGGGCAACTGGGGTGTCAATCTGGTCTTCATAACCCTCATCGTAGTGGGCGGCATCGGGTTTTCGGTTCTAGTGGAAGTCAAAAATTTTGCGGTCAAGCGTATTACCGGACGCCGTATCCCCAAGGGGAAGGGGGTCAGCTGGTATGCCGGAATCGTGATCCGCACCAGTCTCTTGCTGATCGTTCTGGGATGGGTGGGCATCTATTTTGCCGAGTTTGTGGGCTACAATCGCATGGTGGCCACGGATGATGCCATTCTGACGTCCCTGTTCCAATCCGTGACCGCCCGGACCGCCGGCTTCAACTCTCTCGATATCAGTCAGATGACGAACGTTTCCCTCATGGTGCTGCTTTTTCTCATGTTCGTCGGCGGGGCTCCGGGCTCGTGCGCGGGCGGAATCAAGGTGACGACCCTGCGGGTTCTGGCGGCTGCCATATGGACGCAACTGCAGGGCCGGTCCCAGACGGCCGTGGGGAAGTTCGCCATCCGCGAGAATGCCGTCAAAAAGGCGATGGTGCTGTTCCTCATGGCATCGATGATTATTTTTCTGGCGGCGTTTGTCCTTGACTTTACGGAAGGCGGCGACATGCCCCACAGTATGGTCCGGGGGCAGTTCCTGGAGATTTTGTTCGAATCGGTTTCGGCTTTTTGCACGGTGGGGTTGAGCACGGGGTTGACGGCGACCTTATCGGTGGCGGGAAAATGGGTCATCATTGCGTTGATGTTCATCGGCCGCCTGGGCCCCTTTGTCCTGATCGCGGCCCTTCAGAGCGTGCAGGAAGCCCCCTACTATCGACTTCCGGAAGAGAGTATCATGATCGGCTGACGAGGAGATTGCTGAATGGCTGCCAAACCACAGATATGTGTCATCGGACTGGGCAAATTCGGATACAAAGTGGGGATCTCCCTTCTGCACCTGAATCATCAGGTGATCGGTATCGATTCGAACCCCGCCAATGTGCAACATGCCCAGAAATTGTTTCATCAGGTGTACGAGGCGGACATCTCCAACAAGCAGGCCCTGGAGCAAATCGGTTTCCGCGAGATCACACATGCCTTGATCAGCGTGGGGGACTCCATTTCCACCAGTGCCATGACCACCATGTACCTGAAGGAAATGAAGGTGCCCAACGTATGGGTGAAGGCCATCAACGACGATCATGCCGCCCTGCTGCGCAAAATCGGGGCCGACGAGGTGATTATTCCGGAGCATATCGCCGCGGCGCAGCTGGCCGACCGGATTCACATCCCGGGCATTATCGATCGGCTGCCCTTCGACCCGGATATGATTATCCGTGAAATGACCATCGATCAATTGACCGGCAAGAATTTGCGGGATATCGATTTGACCAACCGCTTCAATTGCCAGATCATCGCCATCCGCAAACAGGCCGAATCCCACTACCGCTACATCCCTCGCGCCGACGACATCCTAACCGCCGGGGACAGCATCATCGTCATCGGCAAGAGCGGCGCGCTGTCAAAGATCGTTCCCTGATGTGCATCGACGCCATCACACGTGCGGCATTCGATCTGGGGTTTGACGGCACCGTGGCGGAAGAGGCCTGTGCCACAAGGGATTTATCCTTCGGGAGAAGAACCATCTCCGGGGCGGAGGTTCATGGGGCGTTTATGGCGGCATTGTCGTCCCCTTACGCCAGGGTTGTGTCAACGCGCACTATTCTTGACGATGAAGGCTGAAAGCGGACCGCGGCTATGCCCGAGGAATGGGCGCGGCATCACCCGCAGGCGCTGGAGAGAGATACGCCAACCGGAATGCCGCCGATGGAGGTTGCTATGATGGAAACGCTGCCCGTGCTGTTTATCGTGACGTCCCTGATTCTCATTATCACACCGGGCGAGGACATGCTCCTCGTCATGTCGCGGTCGATCGCCGAGGGTTCCAAAGCGGGGGTGGCCACTGCGGCCGGGGTCAGCACAGGGCTTCTGGGGCATACGGCCCTGGCGACTTTGGGGCTGGGCGCCGTATTGAGCGCATCGGAAATGCTGTTTGTGGCCATCAAACTGGTGGGGGCCGCTTACTTGATCTATCTCGGTATCAGGCTTTTTCTGCGCCGGCAGAGCGATCTCGATATGGAAAAACTGTCTCAGACGTCATTGAAGAAAATGTCCCCAGGGGGCCATCTCCAACATTTCCAACCGCAAGATCACCATCTTCTATTTTGCCTACCTGCCCCAATTCGTACGCGCCGGAGACGTAAATCCCACCTTTCGCCTTCTGCTGTTGGGAGCCTGGTTTGCAGTGTTGACCTTTATCGTGAAAGGGCCGATCGGCTACGGCGCGGGCATTCTTTCCGGCTGGCTGCGGGCGCGGCCCGGGGTGATCGGCTGGACGCATCGTCTGAGCGGCCTGGTGCTCATCGGCCTGGGGCTTAGACTGGCCATGGCGCGCAGGAGCTAAACAGCCTGCATGGCGCCGATCTGGAGGATCGACACCATGGCCCTCAGAGCGGGAGGAAGCCACAAGTCGTTTCCGCGACGATTTCTGAGCCGGCAATCTGAGTGAATCTCAGGTACGATGAAACTCGCTAAGGATCCCACCCAACCCTTTCCGACAACGGAGACGATGATGCAGCATATGATCCAAATAGGCCAGGATGGAACGGTTGTCACCGTCAAGACGCATGGCGACGGGAGCCCGGAGGGGATCATCGCATTTTTGGAGGATTTGATATCTCATCCGGAATGGAAGAAGGGGACAAATGTCCTATTGGACCATCGGGAACTGAGTATCGATTCCATAACGGCGGAGGGGATCGAACGCGTTGCCGGTTTTTTTGTGTCCATTGCCGACCAGCTTGGAGATGGCAAACTCGCGCTTGTAATGAATCGCGATATTGATTTTGGCATTGCGAGGGCATGGGAACTGGTGACAGCCACCGAAGTCGATATGCATATCCGTGTATTCAAGCGAATTGACGATGCAAAGCGCTGGCTGAAAGAAGGGGATGAGGAGCCATCCGCCCAATTCATCCGATAGCGGTTTGGGTGGTGAATACTCACCTTGGGCGGCCTGCATACAGGCATGAGGTGCTAATGGCCGCTCCCTTTTGGTCGATCCAGTTCCTTGCGCACCGCCATACCGATTTTTTCCAGCGTGTAGGGTTTCTTGACATAACTGCCGGCACCCAGGCGCTGCATCTCCCGCACCCGCTCCGATTCGGAATAGCCGCTGGCAATGACGGCTTTCTGGCGAGGCGCTATCCGGTGCATTTGTTTGAAGGTTTCCAGCCCGTCCATACCCGGGTCCATGATCATATCGAGAATCACCAGGTCGAAGCGCCGCACCTCCATGAGCTCCAGCGCGATTTCCCCGCTGCCGGCGGTCTCGATGTCATAGCCCAGGCGCTGTAGCATGCGGGCTGCCAGGCGGCGTTGTTTCTGGGAGTCGTCCACGACAAGAATCGATTCGCCTTGCCCGAGATAGTCTTCGATATAGACCGGGTCGGTGATCTCCTCAGCAGAGCGTGTGGCCGGGAAATACAGTGTGAAGGTCGTCCCGGCCCCTTCTTCGGAACGGATATCGAGGAATCCGTCATGGTCCTTGACCGTTCCCCACACGACAGACATGCCTAACCCCGTACCGCTGCACCCCATGGACTTTTTCGTATAGAAAGGCTCAAAAATGCGGGTCACGTCATCGGCGGATATACCGATCCCCTGATCAACAACCTCCCAAACGGCATATTCACCTTCGGGTAGATAGGGCATGGATATAGCGATTTGCGTTGCGATGGTAAGCGCGCGCGGAGGGCAGGTATAGACGGTATTGGATAAGAGATTTATGAGCGTTTGGATAGATGAAAAGGGTTTAGGTTATGTTGAGGGTATGAGAAGCTATGTGAGTGTGACTGAAATGAGGCTGTTGCGGGAGATCAGGTTGCGGTACTAGGCGATTTGAGGAAATCGGTACGATGTGGTTGAGATTGGTGATTTTCTTGCCGGTACGGAGACGGGTTAGGGTGAGCAGATCCTGTACGATTTAGGTGCTTTTCGCCGGACTCCTTGACGGTCTGCAGCGGCTCTCGCATGGGGTTATCGGGTTCAGGTAGAGGAGCAGCAGTTCGGGATAGCTGACGATGCCGCTCAGGATATTGTTCAGATAGTGCGCTACGCCGCCGGCGAGGGTGCGCAGGGATTACAGTTTCTGGGCATTCTGAAGTTGGATTTACAGTTTGCGCTTTTCCTCATGGGCGTTGTGGATGGTGGTCAGGTAGTGGACGACCGACATGGAGCGGACAGGGATGCTCTTGCGGTAGAAAATCTTGGAGTTGATCAACACGCAGAACTCGCGGCCGTTCTTTCCGCAAATCCTGTATTCCACCGGCTTCGGACGGGCTTTGCCGGAAAAAACCTTGTGGAGCGCTTGGCAGCTGTTTTCCGGCTTTCCTCGGCGATGAGCTGGTAGGGGTCCAGATTCAGGAATTCTTCCGGGTATAGCTCGTATAGTCGCACATCACATCGTTGACGCTGGCGAAGCGCATGTTTGCCAGATGGAATTCATAGATCACGGCCGGCGCATACTGGACAAGCTCGCGATACTTTTCCTCGCTTTCCTCAGGGCTCTCTCCGCCCGCAATTTCTCGGTCACATCACTTGCCGCGCCCTGAACGGCTTTCGGTTGGCCGTCGGCATCGTAGATCAGGGTGTTGCGATATTCGAGAATGACAGCGCTGCCGTTTTTGGTAAGGCCTTCGAGGTAGCCGTCGGAACCCTTGCGGATAATCCGTTCGAGATAACGATCGAATTCCGGCTTGAGATGCTCCGGGAGCAAGTCACGAATATTGAGGCTCTTGATATCTTGCTGCCCCCAGCCATATTGCGATTTATAGGGCAGGTTGGTCTCCAGCAGGTTGCCGTCCAGATCATGGATGCATGCCAGGTCCATGCCGTTGATAAACAGGTTGCGATACTTGGTCTCGCTTTAATATGCAGTAAAATATGACGGCCGTCGGGCGAAGAGTTCATCGCGCACAAAAGATACCTGACTTCAGCGCATCGAAAGGTGCGGTCTTTGTGGGATCCGATTGGGATAGTTAGGGATAGTTGGGGATAGACAAACAACTGGCCTTCAAGGGACAGTTCGTCTGCGAGGATGTAGGGTAAATTGAGAGAAGGAAAGGGAAGAAAGGCTCTACTCTAAAGATATGGCGATGGCTTCTGTGGGGAAAAACGACGCATAAGTTACACGGAAGGACTGATATAGTGGAATAGGAGCGGTTACAAATGCAGTATGCAGATGACATAGGTGGCATTGTGAGAGAGAAAGAGATATTGGTGTTAGGAAGAGATCAGCGACTGGGCTTGGGCTTACAACTTAAGATTGGCATGGTGCAGGTCAGAGGAGAGGTGGAGGGTCTCTTCATATTTTTACTGAATGAGAGGATTGGACTCTGAAGTTCTTCAATGGCTTCACGGAAGTACTGAGAGAGTTTGAAAAGACGTTACCACAAGGACGGCTTGAAATAAAGGCGACAGGAAACGCGGTATAAACAGCGCATGCAGCGCTGGCGCGGGCGGTCCGGCCAGGTGCGGGTGCCGTATACGTGCGGTGACAACTGGCATTCGATCTCCTCGACCTCGGCTTCCGGCAGACCGAACAGGGTGGGAATGCCGGCGATGATCCCCCGGGTGTAGTCGCAATCGAAGCGGCTCTGTTTGGGCGCTGTCATGGTAGCGATCTTCCAGCAGGACCCAGTCTTCGCCGATATCGTGGTAGATGACGCGGCCATTGCGCTTCAGGAGTCGGTTGTACTTAGTCGCTTGGGCATAAATCAGTTTCGGGCTCCCCATGAGGCGCACGATCCGGTCCAGAATCCCCAAAGAGCGAGGTGAGCGCTGGACGCCCAGGGTCATTTTGTAGACGGCATTGTCGTCCCCGAGCAGGTCCAGCATTCGTCGATAGAGTTCCTGCAGCAAGGCGTGGGAAACCCATTGGTTCGGGTCGGAAAGGTAGGTTTCGTCCAGTGCCAGGCCATCCAGCAGATTGCCCAGGGAACCGCCGTTGTTTTCGCGTACATACATCAGCAGCGTTCGGGTAACCCGACAGCTGATTTCTTTGGCTGTATCGGATGAAGAGGGCTGTTCCATAATCATCGCTTGCAACTTGTCTCCCAAAGGAATTCAGGCGGGTTTAGAAAAACACCTATTTCCTATTCCTTTGGCAAGTGACATCGGCTGCCAGGCCGGGTATGGCCGATTAAATGATTATCGGTCCGCCAATGCTTTGACTTGAATCAATTCCGGTGTCCGGGAGGAGCCCGGTGGATTCGGCACCGATCCACGCCACTGGTGTGGGGGTCGGAGAAAGGCGCGGGTCACGGCCTGAAAATGCCGGCCTCGCAAAAGATTTGCAGACCGGCGCGCCGGCCATTTTTTTTGAAAAACAACCGGCAGGGTCGGATTTTGGTGGTATTAAAAAGACCAGAAATGATTGTCGTGCCAGATGCGTTCCGTGATTTCACGGTCGATATCCGCAAGAAAGCGCAGGTGGGATTGCTCCCAGCGGCTGAGCCAGTCATAGAGGGCCTTTTCTTCGGGATCCGAGGCGCTGACGGCACGGTCGGCATAAAGACGGACGGCATTCTTCTCCAATGCCATGGCCGCGGAAATGGCAGCGGCTTCGTAGTCGGCCGCCGCGATGGCGGCCACCAGGTCGCCGGTCAAGACCTTGCCGGCGATATCGGCGGTGGCCTCAGGGGCTGATAGCGGCGTAAAGTGCTGCGTATCCTGATAGGATTTGAACTGTTCGGTGAGGATGCGGATATGTTCGGCTTCTTCGTCCGCCATCAGTTCGAAAAACCGTTTGACCTCGGCATGCGAGGCCTGCTCGGCAACCTGACCGTAAAAGGCCCGGCCTTTTTTCTCCAATAGAATCGCGCTTTTTAAGATATCCACCGTACTCGTGCCGGGCATGTCGTAGGCCTCCTGTTGTCCATGGGGTTGTGTTAATTAATTAAAACTGAAAAGCCAACCTAAGACACCTTGGCGGGAAACTCAAGGGGAAGGGCGCGGATTGTGGGACTTGGCCAAAACAGCGGTGAAAGGCATCGCGGGACGGCATGCGCGGGTGGGGGGAAATGCCGGGAGAATCCGTTTGACCTTTGCAGGACTTCGCGATATGGGCGGAAAACGTTGCCGTCGGAACTCCCGGCCGCGGCGTTGGCCCTCAAATTCGGGCGGTGATCGGGAGTACGGCCTGTGCTAAGGGGAGGCTGACGTCGATCAGTTGGTGTGATCCATGAATTTCGATCCGGATTGCGGAAGCGAGGCTTTCAACAATGGTTTTCTGGCGGAAAAACAAGCAGGATCAGAACGAACAGCCGCGGCCCGGGAAAGAACCGGCAGCCTCGGACAGGACGGTTTTAGGCCAGGGGTGGCAGCTCAAAGGTCGTATCTACGGCCAAGGCCGCGTCATCATTCAGAGTGTGTTTGACGGGGAACTGGAAATCCAAGGCCGTTTGACAGTCGATCCGACGGCTAAAGTCACAGGTTCCTTCCGGGCGGAAGAGATCCAGATCGGCGGCCGGTTGGACGGAACGGTGGAATCCTCGCGTATCCTGGAATTGGAAAGTACGGCCCGGGTCGATGGACAGGTGAATGCCCCGCGGATTAAGATGGAAGACGGCGCCCGCCTCAATGCCGAGGTTGCCATGGGGAAACAGGGGGCAGGCTTCCAGGGGCTAAGGAGTTGAAAGCCGTGGCATCCATTCAGAAGACCTCCAAAGAAGTACCGCCCAGCGCCGACAGCGATGCATCCTCTGATCTTGCAGCGGTTATGCGCGGCCCCTTTTCCGTGATAAGCCGTGACATTTGTATTGAAGGCGAATTGCAAGGCCGCGAAAATCTGGTCATCGAAGGACGGCTCAAGGGGCGGCTTCAAACCGAGGGGGATGTCGCGGTGACCGCCGGTGCCCATGTGGAAGCGGTGATCATGGCCCGCAATATAACGATTCGAGGGCGGGTAAACGGCAATATCGAAGCGGGGGAAGCGGTTGCGATTCAGCCCCAGGGGATTCTGATTGGCGACTGCCGGGCACGATCGATCCAAATCCATGAAGGCGCCCGTTTTGAGGGGCGTTCCGAGATCCTCAAATAGGGCTCATCCCTATGCAGTGTTAGCGCGGGCAGCGGGGTGCGTCCGGCGGTCACCCTACCGCAGAATCGCAAATAGGTGGTCCACCAGCCCCCGTCCCATGTCGGTGCGGATAAAATAGGCCAGTCCGGCGAGGACCACCACCGCAAATGCCATTCCCCCCTTGTTGTCACTCAGGTCACCACGAAACATCCGAAAAAAAACGATCAGGGCCGCCAGTGCCAATACGGCCGTTCCTAAATTGACGACATTGCCAGGTTCCATGCCATCCTCCACTGATCCCGCAAGCGGGCCCGCAAGCCATTTTCCACGACGCCGATGTGTTCGGATGCCTTCCCGCTCGGGCGGGAAGCGGCTGTCACCCGTGGAAACGGTGAACTCGTTGCCAGGGGGCGGTGTTCGACACTCTTGACAAGCCTCCCGGCGCACCCCATTAACCGTTGCGGTGAAAAGTATACGGGATCGCCGCCCGGTCGTAAACACGGAAAGCTCCTGGGAAAAGACCATGCCATGAAACGTGCCGCGTTTGCCCTCATATGCCTCATTCTGGTGCTGCCGGCGACGGGCGTCCTGGCTGCGATCGGGGAATTGCACGCCTTGGAGACGGAAGCCGTTCGCGTGCTCTACGAGGACCGCGGCCGCTCCGCCGCCGAGCGCATTGCATCCCTCAGCCCGTCCCTTTTCCGGGAACTGGAAGCGTCCACCGGGTTGAAGGTGGATTTTCGCCCCACCGTGATCCCCGTCGTTCGCAGGGAGGACTTCCTACGTCTGGGAGGCGAACGGGCTTTTGTGGCCTTCGCCCTGCCGGAGCGGCAGCAGGTGGTGATGGATCTTTCGCGGTTCGAACACCGTCCGGCCTCCCTCCGGCCGGTGCTCAAACACGAATACACGCACCTCCTCCTCCATCGCCACATCCCGGCGGGCCGGCTGCCCCGTTGGATGGACGAGGGGATTGCCCAACACCTCAGTGACGGACTCTCGGAGATTCTTCCCGCTCAGCAGCAGATGGTTATGGGGGAAGCCCTGGCGGCAGGCCGGGTGATGCCCCTGTCGAGTTTGGCGGTGCGGTTTCCCCGGGATGATTTTGGCTTGCAGCTGGCCTACGAGCAGAGCCGCAGCGTCATTGGCTACATGGCAAGGTGCTACGGGGATGGCGTCGTTGAGGACCTGTTGAACCGCCTGGCGGCGGGATTGTCGGCCGAGGAGAGTATGCGGGCGGTCAGCGGCATTTCGCTGACGCGCCTGGAGACGGGATGGCGGCAACAGCAAGCTTCCCCTCTGGCCTGGTTGGGGCGCATGGCAGGCCATATCTATGGTGTTCTTTTCTTTCTGGGCGCCCTGGCTACCCTGTTGGGCTTTCTGCGTCTCCAACGACGCCGACGGAACTATGTCGACGAGGAAGACGATCCGGGCGGGGGCGGCTGATAAGGGGGGCGCCTATCGACTGGCAAGGGCTTGCCCCATGCGGTCCAGAGCCTCCTGCAGCAAGGACCGGCGACATCCGAAATTGAGACGTAAATACCCTTCCGCGCCAAATTCCTTCCCATCCGAAAGCCCCACTCCGGCCGATTCGAAAAAGGCGCTCGGATCGGAGACGTTCAGTTTCCGCGCATCGATCCAGGCCAAGTAGGTTGCCTCCGGCGGATGGGTCTGCAGGGGCGGCATACGGCCGATCCTCTGGCAGACCAAGTCGCGGTTCCCCCGCAGGTAGTCCAGCAGGGCCCGCTGCCAATCCCAGCCGTGACGATAGGCCGCTTCGGCCGCCGTGTAGCCCAGCAGGTTCACATCGGGCACGATACCGGCCATGGCGTCGCGGAAACGGCGGCGCAGGCGGTCGTTGCCGATGACGGCAAAGGCGCAGCCCAGCCCCGGAATGTTGAAGGTCTTGCTGGGAGCCATGAGGGTGATGCAGCGTTCGTGGGCCGCTGGGCTTATCGAGGCGGTCGGAATGTGTCGGCAATCCGGGGACAGGATGAGGTCGCCGTGGATTTCATCCGAACAAATAACGACATCGTGGCGTTCGCAGATGGCGATCAGGTCCAGCAGTTCATCGCGGCGGAACGCGTGTCCCACCGGATTGTGGGGGCTGCACAGCAGCAGCAGCCGCGTTTGGGGCGTCAGGCGGGCCTCGAAACGCTCCAGGTCCCAGTGCCAGCCTGTTTCGTCTTGGCGGAGGGGCACGGTGATCAACTTGCGGCGGGACATCAAGGGGGCTTTCAGGAAAGGCGGATAGACCGGGGTGGCGGTCACCACACTGTCCCCATCCTCCCCCACGCTCCGGCAGGCCACATTGAGGCCGGTGACCAGCCCGGGCAACCATACGATCCATTCCCCTTGAATCGCCCAGCCATACTGCTGCTGCAGCACCCGGACCACGGTTTCCACCAGGCTCTGCGGGGGGCGGGTATAGCCCAGGACGGGATGGGCGAGCCGTTCCAGAAGGGCTTCGATGACCGCCGGCGGCACGGCGAAGTCCATGTCAGCCACCCACATGGGCAGAATATCCTGTCCGGCGTATTTGTCCCATTTGAGGCTGGCCGTATGGCGACGGTCGATGGGACGGTCGAAATCAAAGGGGGGCATAGCAGCTCCTTAGTGCCCATCCGAAAGGGCATCTTTTGTCCCCTGGCGGCGTTGGCGCCTCCTGTCGGTCTTCGGCGTAGCCGGGCTACGTCTGTGGGTGCCCGTCGGCGGCCTTGGCAGGAATCAAAATCGGCCACCTATGGATGGGCACTCCTTTGCGATAATGGTTGTGAAAGACACCGCAGGGGGATAGCAGGTTTTGGCAGCGAACTCAACGGGGTTTTGGTTGGTCTATGAAATGCCAGCGCATCCCGTAGGGGGGAGGGAGAAAGCACACACGCCATAACGGCCGATCCGCAAAGCGGATCGGCCGTTGGTCATTGGGAACTCGTCGCAGGAAAGGGGCCTATCGGGCTGCGGATCAGAATTGCTCCTCTTCGGTGGATCCTTTGAGGGCGGACACCGACGTCTGCCCGGCGGTGACCGTATTCATCAGGCGGTCGAAATAGCCGGCCCCCACGAAACGCTGGTGGGTGATGGCGCTGTAGCCGCCCTCTTTTTCCTGTCCGAACTCTTCCTGCTGGAAGTTGGAGTAGGCCAGCATGCCATCCTCCTTATAGGAGCGCGCCAGGTTGAACATGCCCAGGTTGAGGGAGTGGAAGCCGGCCAGGGTCACGAACTGGAACTTGTAGCCCATGGCGCCTAGTTCGCGCTGGAAGCGGGCGATGGCGGCATCGTCCAGGTGGGCCTTCCAGTTGAAGGAGGGCGA
The DNA here is from genome assembly GCA_963730675.1 of uncultured delta proteobacterium. Classification (GTDB taxonomy): domain Bacteria; phylum Desulfobacterota; class Desulfobacteria; order Desulfobacterales; family UBA5852; genus JABZFP01. Next base: position 229,228 of record CAVSSY010000011.1, read on the forward strand.
GCAGTTGTAGGCCAGCATTTTGTCAGGATATTCGGCGCGGATGGCCTCAGCGAATTTCCTGGCCTGGTCCATGTCAGGGCGGGACGTTTCGCACCACACCAGATCGGCGTAAGGTGCATAGGACAGCCCCCTTGCAATGGCGGCATCCACGCCGCTGCGGACCCGGTAGAATCCCTCGCTGGTGCGCGGTTCGTCCGCGATGAAAGCGCGGTCGCGTTCGTCGATGTCACTGGTCAGCAGGGTGGCGGCATCGGCGTCGGTGCGGGCAATGAGAACGGTGGGCACGTTGCAGACATCGGCGGCCAGCCGGGCGGCCACCAATTTCGTGATGAACTCGCTGGTCGGTACCAGCACTTTACCGCCCAGGTGGCCGCATTTCTTGGCCGAGGCCAGCTGGTCTTCGAAGTGAACGCCGGCCGCGCCGGCATCGATCATCTGTTTCATCAATTCATAGGCGTTGAGAGGTCCCCCGAAGCCGGCTTCGGCATCGGCCACGATGGGGGCGAACCAATAAGGGCCCTCGCCCCGGCAGTCCAGCACTTGGATCTGGTCCGCCCGCCGCAGGGCATTGTTGATGCGGCGCACTACCGCCGGAACGCTGTTGGCGGGGTAAAGGCTCTGATCGGGATACATCTCGCCGGCCAGGTTGGCGTCGGCCGCCACCTGCCAGCCGCTGAGATAGATGGCCTGCAGCCCGGCTTCCACCTGCTGGACGGCCTGGTTGCCGGTGAGGGCGCCCAACGCCGCGACATAGTCCTTGGTGCTGATCAACTGCCACAGGCGCTTGGCGCCGATGGTGGCGAAGGTGTAGTCGATGGTCAGGGTGCCCCGCAGTTTGAGCATGTCTTCGGCACTGTAAGGGCGCACGATGCCCTTCCAGCGGGGGTCTTCCCGCCAGCCTTGTTCCACCTCTTCGATTTCATCCGGCAACACCATGTGGCAGGTCAGGCGTTCTTCGATTTCAAGGGCGCGTTCGGCAATGGTCTTGGCCATGGTTGGTTTCCTCCCGGAATTGGCATGGTGATAGAAGTGTCGTGAATATAGAGGCCATCTCAAAATTAGGATTCTGGTTTCATATCAATCCAGCTGCGCATAGGCTCGCAGCGTCAAGAATTCGTCCAGGGTATCGTCGCTGATGATGGCCGTAAGGAGATCGGCCGCTTCCTGGAAACGACCTTGGGCAAAGGCGGCTTCGCCCAGCGCGGAGCGCAGCTTATCGAGTTCGTCCTGCAAAACGGTTTTGAAGAGATCCAGCGTGATGTCGCGTCCGTCTTCCAGCACTCCCTTGGGGTGGTGCACCCACTGCCAGACCTGGGTGCGGGAAATTTCGGCCGTGGCCGCGTCTTCCATGAGATGGTAGATGGGCACGCAGCCGTTGCCGCCCAGCCAGCTGGCCATGTATTGGATGCCGACGCTGACATTGTTGCGCAACCCCTCCTCGGTAATGGTCCCTTGGGGACAGCGCAGCAGATCCTGGGCCGACACCTGGACGTCTTCCCGGAGACGGCGGATCTGGTTGGCCTGGGGCATGTGGCGGTCGAACTCTTCCATGGCGATGGCCACCAGACCCGGATGGGCCACCCAGGTGCCGTCGTGGCCGTCGGTGGCTTCGCGGACCTTGTCTTCCCGCACCTTGGCCAGGGCGGCGGCATTGCGCTCCGGATCGTCTTTGATGGGAATCTGGGCCGCCATCCCCCCCATGGCATGGGCGCCTCGGCGATGGCAGGTTTTGATGACCTGTAAGGAATAGGAACGCATGCAGTGGCGGGTCATGGTGACCTGGGCGCGATCCGGGAAGATGTATTCCGGCAGGTTCTTGAACTTCTTGATGAAGCTGAAGATGTAGTCCCAGCGTCCGCAATTGAGCCCGGCCATGTGGTCGCGCAGCTCGTAGAGAATTTCCTCGGTCTCGAAGGCGGCCAGAATGGTTTCGATCAGCACTGTGGCCTTGATCGTGCCGCGGGGAACGTCGAGCATCTCCTGGGCGCGGACAAAGACATCGTTCCACAGCCGGGCCTCCAAATGGCTTTCCAGCTTGGGCAGGTAGAAATAGGGACCGCTGCCTTTTTGCATCAGCTTTTTTGCATTGTGAAAGAAGTACAAAGCAAAGTCGAAAAGGCTGCCGGAGATGGGACGACCGTCCACCAGCACGTGCTTTTCCAGGAGGTGCCAGCCCCGCGGGCGAACGATCAGGACGGCCGGTTTTTCGTTCAAGGCGTAATGCTTGCCTTCCGGACTGTCGAAGGCAATCGTGCCGTCGACGGCATCCATGAGGTTGATTTGTCCCTCGATGGTTCCGGTCCAGGTGGGGCAGTGGGAGTCTTCGAAGTCGGCCATATAGGTTTTGGCGCCGGAGTTGAGAGCATTGATGACCATTTTGCGGTCCACCGGGCCGGTGATCTCAACCCGGCGGTCCTGGAGGTCGTCGGGAATCGGTGCGATTTTCCAGTCGCCCTCGCGAATGGCGCGGGTTTCCGGGAGAAAATCCGGTAGATGACCCTTGTCGATGTCTTGCTGGACCGTTTTGCGGCGTTCGAGAAGGGATTGCCGCCGGTCTTCGAATTCGCGGGCCAGGGCGCCGACAAAGCGCAGGGCTTCGGGTGTGAGCACCCGCAAAAAGGCATCGGGGACCGGGGCCTGGACGTCGATAGCGTCGACGGTGAGCGTGGCTTGCATGTGGGGGCCTCCTTACTATCCCGGGTTGGGATGGGGGTTCGTTGTCTTCGGTTGTCAAACTTGGATTTTACGAACTGCCGTCGAGACGGGATGAATGATTGAAAATTAAGGTAACTACCGGAGGCACCCTTGACAAGGTGCTTTTTTAATATTCGCTATATAAACGGCAACTCTTTTCCGAGGGCGTATACCACCGGCTCAGAGGGGTTTCAGGTCGGCGAACCGTTTGTAGGGATAAACATGGATAGGTCTTCCGGCACCTATTTCCGCCTGGGTTCGTCGCCAGAAGTCAACGTCCAGAAGATCGGCATGGTGTTCCAGAAACGCCGCTTTGAGCGCCCCTGTCAGGCCCAGGAAGCTTTCGAACTCTTCCGGGAAGATATCGTTTTCCGCAACGTAATACCAGGGTTCCGCCGCCAGTTCGTCCTCGTAGGAGGCGGCCGGCGGTTTGTGCCGGAAGCGGCAATCCGTAAGCGGACATACTTCGTCAAAATCGTAGAAAATGATCCGTCCCAGCCCGGTGACGCCGAAATTTTTCAACAGCATATCGCCGGGAAACAAATTGCTGTAAGCCAGGTCCTTGATGGCCTGGCCGAAATCGATGACGGCCGCCCGGGCGTCCTCGAGGGGGGCTTCGGCAAGGTAGAGGTCGAGGGGGTGCACCCGGCGTTCCACATAGGCCAGTGCGATGGTAACGTCATCCCCATCGATGGTGACGGAGCGGGCGGCGGTGGTCTCCAGCTCCTGAATGAGGCGCGGGTGGAAGCAGCCGCGCCCGAATTTGAGATGATCGAAGGTCTGGGTATCCGGCAGACGCCCGGTCCGGTCGTGACGGAAGATGTAGGCATACTTGGCCATCACCTCCCGGCGGGTGGTCCGCTTGGGCCGGGGGAAATGATCCCGGATCACCTTGAAGACCAGGTCGTCGGAGGGCATGTTGAACACCGCCATGACCATGCCCGGTTTGCCGGGTGAGATGTCGAAAATATCGTGGCAGGCGTTCTGGTGACGGGCCAGGTCGCGGTAGAGTTCGGTCTTGCCGTGACGGTTGAAGCCAATGGCAATATAAAGCTCGGCCAGACGCCGGTGGGGCAGGAGCGGATGCAGAAAGGCGATCAGCGGCCGGATCCGGTCCGTGGCGACATGGAAGTAGGAGTGGGTGTAGCTGAACAGCAGGCGAAAGCCCTCCGTGTCGCTGATGAGACCGTCGATGCCGATGCCGCGGTGATCGCTGACGAGGGCGATCGCAAGGGGATGGATGGCCCCGTCGAGGGTCACCAGCCGCCCGATCAAATAGGCGCCCATGCCCCGAAAAAAGGGGGGCGGCAGCATTTCCAGGCGATCGATGCCTAAAGTGACGCCGGATACGCTGGTTTGCGAACGGCCCGGCGCCATGCCGGCGGCCATGCGCCGGGCCTCTTGGTCGATGTCCTTGAAATGCCCGGCCAGGGGGGATGCACGGAGAAGGGCGGTGCAAAGCGCTTCCAGGGAGCGCCCGGCGGCTGGGAAGGCCAGAAAATCGTGCTTCGCCTGCGGGGCGGGCAGGGGGCGAGGGGCATCGCGCAAAAATTCCAGCCGCGGATCGGCACCGATGATGTTGGCGAGCCGGCGCACCACGGAGTTGAAAAAGGTCTCGGCCAGTTCGGGATCCGCCACCTGCTCGATGTCATGGGCCATGCAGGCCTTGGCTTTCTCCCAGAACCGGGGATCGGCGGCCAGGCGCCCCAGGGTCGCGTCGAGGTCGGCCACCACGGCGGTCAAAATTTTCTGATAGGCCTCCAGCCGTTCCACCGCATCATCCTGCATGCCGCTCCAGTCACAGCGGATGAAGCGATCCATAGCGCGGGACGTGATCGTCCGGAAATGGTTCCGGTAGTCGCGGTAGCCGTCCACAATCGCGGCCACGGTTGCCGGTACCGGGGGCTGGAAAGGACCGGGGGTCATGGGGACTCGCTTCGGCGGAACCATGCGAAGACGTCCCGGGGGTGCCGGGCGATGCCCGCCGCTCCGGCGGCGGTCAGTTCCGCCACCGGCCGGAATCCCCAGGACGCGCCCACCGGCAGCATTCCGGCTGCCCGGGCGGTCTGCATATCCACCCCGCTGTCCCCCAGCAGGAGGCAGGCGGCGGGAACCACCCCTAAATGAGCAGCCGCATCCAGGGCCGGGGCCGGATCAGGCTTCAGCGGGCGGTTGCCTTCTTGACCTCGGACCATACGGAACACCACGTCCGGAAAAAAGTGCGCCAGGCAGCATTCGGCAAACGCCTGGGGTTTGTTGGTCACCACCGCCAGGGGAATGCCGCCGCGGACGAGGTCGTGCAAGAGGTCTTGGATGCCGGGGTAGGGGTGTGTGGCGGATTTCCAGTTGGCGCCGTAGTCGGTTTTGAATCGCTTCAGAAAGGTATCGACGGTCGAGGGATCGCGCCGGTCCTGGGGCAGGGCCCGGGTGATCAGCAGGCGCGATCCGTCGCCGATAAAACGGCGATAGGCGTTTTGGTCGTGGATCGGCAGGCCGGACGCCGCCAGGACCCGGTTGGCGGCGTCCGCCAGGTCGGCCAGCGTGTCCAGGAGCGTGCCGTCAAGGTCGAAAAGGATAGCGTGCAGCAGCATGGGAAAAGGCTTTCAGTTGGTTCGCAGTAAGATGGATGGGCACTATCTCTATCCCATAAGGTTCCGCGTGCGTGAGGTCAAGGGCTAATCCAGCCACCCGGGACCGGGGCGGCATTCAGTGTGGACAAAGCGGACGATCCCCCCTATACAGGGGGGCATGCCATCGACCGCCCCACCGCCCCCTATCGAAAATAAATCCGCCGGTTTGTGGCGGAAAATCGGCATCGCCTCCGCCATCATGATGGCGTCCATTTTCCTCAGCCGCGTAATGGGATTGGTCCGTGAAATGGTCATCGCCGGGGTGGCCGGTGCCAATGCCACCGTGGATGCTTACCGGGTGGCCTTTATCGTGCCGGAAATCCTGAACCACATCGTGGCCAGCGGCTTCATGGCGGTCACCTTTATTCCCATTTTTACCCGCTACCTGGCGGAAGACCGGATGGAGGAAGGCTGGCGGGTCTTCTCCCTCATCATGACGGTTTTCGGCACCCTGCTCCTGCTTATGATTGCCGTGGCCGAGGTGCTGACACCGCAATTGATCGCCGTCCTGGCGCCGGGGCGCAACGACCCGGCGTTTGTCGCCCTGACCGTGCGCATGACCCGCATCATCCTGCCGGCCCAGTTCTTCTTTTTTGCCGGGGGCCTGATGGCGGCCGTCCAGTACGCCCAGGAGAAGTTTTTTTTCCCCGCCTTGGCGCCGCTGGTCTACAATCTGGGGATCATTGGCGGGGGTGTTCTGCTGGCCTCGTCCCTGGGTATGGAAGGCTTTGCCTGGGGCGTTCTGGGCGGCGCGCTGATCGGCAATTTCGCTCTCCAGATCAAGGGCGCCCGCCGGGTCGGCCTGCGATTTACCCCGGTCTGGGACTGGCGGCATGCCGACCTGTGGCGTTACCTGCGCTTGACCCTGCCCCTGATGCTGGGGCTGACCATGATGTTTTCCACCGAGATTTTCACCAAGTTCTTCGGCAGCTATCTGCCGGCGGGCAGCATTGCCTGGATCGATTACGCCATGCGCATCATGCTGATGCTGGTGGCCTTCTTCGGTCAGGCCGTGGGGATTGCGACCTATCCTTTCATGGCGCGCATGGCCGCCGAAGGGCGTCTGGCCGAAATGAACCAGCTTCTGAACGATACCCTGCGCTACCTGTGCATCGTACTGCCCTTCGCCGTCCTGATCATCGTGCTGCGCGAAGAGGTCGTCACCCTGCTTTACATGCGGGGCCGGTTCACCCGCAGCGATGTGCTGATGACCGCACCGGTTCTGGGGTGTCTGATGCTGGGGGCCATCGCCTTTGCTTCCCAGACCGTCGTCAACCGCGGTTTTTACGCCACGCAGAACACCCTTCTGCCGGCGCTGTACGGCACCCTGGCGGTGGTCGTGAGCGTGCCGCTCTACTATATCGGAATGCAATCGATGGGTCTCGTGGGGGTCGGCCTGGCGGTTTCCTTTTCGGCCCTGGCGCAGGTGGTCCTGCTCTATGTCATCTGGAACCGGCGCAGCCGCAATGCCGGCAGCGGTGCCGTCTACCGGTTCTTTTTCAAGATGGTGCTGCTTTCTGTGCCGCTGTGGGCGGTCTTGAGGCTTTTGCGCAACCAAATAGCGGCGCACGTGGCCCCCGCTTCGACATCGGGCTGTCTGATCACGGCGGCCCTGGTGGGCGGTGCTTTTCTGCTCCTGCTTTTCATTTTGGGGTACGGGCTGCGCATCCGGGAAATCAAACGCCTGCTGGAGCGGCTTCCGGGCTGGCCCGCCGCGCGCGGCTGACCGCCCGGCTGTTTATTCCGAAAAGCCTGGGGGCAGCCCCGACCCATTCTGGCCTTCATCCACCGGATAGACGGTTTCATCCCCCCCGGCAACTTTCTTCTGGGTGTTCAGCCGGAGACGCAGGCCGATGGCCCGGCCTTCCCGCCGGTAGGAGCCCGTCGACAGACGCAGGGCTTCCATGGGCTCCACCACGATGGCGGGTTGGGCTTCCACCGGACAGTGATGCTCGCAGAAGCCGCAGCCGCTGCAACGGTTCTCCACCACGAAGGGCACGGCCACCTTAAGGCCCGGTTCCGGTCGCAGTTCGATGGCATCATAGGGGCAGACCTCGTCGCATACCAGACACTTGCGGTCGAACTCCCAGGCCAGGCACTTTTGGCGCAGGATGTGGGCCGTACCCACCTTGGCCCAGATGCGCTCGGACGGGACCAGGGCGCGAATGGCCCGGGTGGGGCAGGCCTGACCGCAGGCCGTGCAGGTGGGGTCGCAGGGGCCTATCTGGGGCGTTATGACCGGTGTCAGCAGGCCCGGCAGGCCGGCGTCCAGACCGAAAGGTTGCAGGGTGTTGGTGGGGCAGGCGGCCAGGCAGGCGCCGCAGCGGTAGCAGCGCCGCAGGAAGTCGTTTTCGGGGCGGGCTCCGGGCGGACGGATCAGATGCGGCGGAATGATGCGTCGCGTACCGGTGTCCCCCAGGAGATGGCGGGCACCGGTCAGGGTAACCGCCGCGGTGCCCAGACCGCAGGCCCCGGTCACCAGCAGTCCCCGGCGGGAAAGTATAAAATCGGGCTTCGCGGGTACCGTGTTGCCAGGGGCAAAGGAGAATTGAACCGCCTGGGTCGGGCATACCCGTCGACAGGTCTGGCAAGTGATGCATTCCGCATGGGCGGTGCTGCGGGGATCGTCGCCAATGGCGGCTGTGGGGCAGCGGCGGGCGCATAGACCGCAGTCGATGCAGTCATCGGTGACCCGGCGACGTATCAGCGGGCGGCGGGCGCAGAGCGCCATCAGGGCGCCCGCCGGGCAGAGGCTGCGGCACCAGAAACGGGACCACCAGCGGCCGCCAACCAGAATGAGAAGCATCAGCAGCAGCGTGAGCCACTGCAGGTCAAAGCGCGGCAGGGGCAGCTGGAGATAGAGCAGGCGGGTGAGATCGAACCGGTCGGCCAGGGGTGCTGCCAGTTGGAGCAGGCCATCGGCCAGCAGCTGCATGGCGGGCAGGATGATAAGGGCCACAAAGCGTGTTACCAGGGGGATGGGGGCCACCAGAAAGGCTATCGAGAAGCCGGCCAAAGCGGCTGCCACGGCGAAGGCCAACAGGCCGTATTTGGCCCGGCGCCATTTAAACGGCATTTCGGATTTTGCAGTGGTGGGTTTATGGCGGCAGGCATCCACCCCGTCAATCAGGGTGCCCAGGGGGCAGAGGTAGCCGCAGAAAAAGCGGCCCAACACCCCGGTTAGTGCCAACAGGACGAGAGCGGCCAGGAAGGTGCCCAGCCACACCCGGGCGGCCAGTCCGGTCAGAAGGGCGGCCGCCGGATCGAGGCGCAGAAAAAGATCATGGGGCAGCCAGCCACTGTAATGCAGGGCGCTGCCGGTCAGTACCAGAAGAAACAGTGCCAGGCTGAAAATCTGTACGATTCGCTGGAGCGTCATCAGACCTGGACATGCTTGCGTGTCAGATTCTCCACATCCATACGTCCCAGGCCGCGTTCGTGGGCGATGCGGATGTGTTTCACGTTGCGAGGCTGCAGTTTGCGCCCGTACCATTCGAACATGGCCACGGCTTGGGCATCGGCGGCCACCATGTCCGCCGAGGCAATGATGGTATCGCTTTTGAGCACGCGACCCGGGCCTCCGGGGCCGTTGGTGCTCAGGACCCGGGAGCCGTCCACCACCACCAGGGCCGGCTTCAGCAGGGAGGCCAGATCGACGATGGATTCATGCAGGTCGTAGCGGCTGTGCATGACGCCCCGATTGTAGATGAGCCCCATCATGCCCTTCATGGACAGGCTGACGCCGGAGCTGGAATGGGATTTGGCCACCGGCGCGGCAATCAAAACGTCGGCTTCGAGCACTTCCCACATCACATCGGTTTCCCGCATCTGGCGGCCTTCCGGAATGGCCGCCGCTTTGAAGAAGCGGCTGCGGGAGACGGCCTGGACCACGTCGTCGCCGTACACCTCGCACGCTTTTTGAACCCCTTCGATGCAGCGTTCTTCCCGCCGCAGGGTATGATCCAAGACTCGGACGCGTGTGGCGCCGGCTTCCTTGCAGAGCGCCACCAGTTCGCGAATGACGTCCGGGTGGGTGTCGGTGGCATCTTCAGGACCGCCACCGAAGCTCATATTGGGCTTGATCACCACCTTCTGGCCGGATTTTACGAAACGGCCCATGCCGCCCAGCAGGCCGACGGCGGCCCGGGTTGCCGGCACCCGGCCGCCTACGGCGACGGCGATATCCGGCAGTTCGCCGGCGGCCTTCGCCCGGGGCAGCCGCAGTCCGGCACTGATCGCGCAGGTCCATAGCAGCATTCGGGCATTTTGTTTGAGGAAGCTTCGCCGGCTCATGGAACCGCGCACTGGCGATCCCGGCGGCCGTTGAACGTGCGGCGACGGAAAGGTTGGGTCCATAGGGTATCTCGCTTTGGCTGATTGGGCGGCGGGCGCTCCGTGGGGCCGGAAAAAGGGCCGTCCGCCATTTGTCAGGAATGATTATCAGAAACAGGGATCAATCGCAACAGCGCCCTCCGTACCCGGTCATTTGCCGGATCAGGCCGGTTTTTCTCGATGGGTCCATCTCAGACTCAGGGATTCTCCGCGCGAATCGCCACCGCCGTCACGGACCGTACGTCGTTTTGCTGGTTGACCCCCACGCTGTACTGGGGAGTATCCATCTGGGTCGTAAATTTCTCTTCAATAACGATGGCATTGGCGCCGTGGACCGCTGCTTCTTTCTGCATCAGCCCCAACAGCTCCGACCAGGGGGTGTTGAAATCACCGTCGGCGGATACCCAGCCGATTTCGTCATAGGTGCCCTTTTCCGGATAGGCTTTCAAGATTTTTACCGCCCCCGTATAAGCGGGTTGGGACTCCCCGGTCGGCGTAAACCGAACCGTGGCGCACCCAATCGTTAGAAACAGTGCGGTTGTGCAAAGAATCGCGACACTGACACGCCGTGACTTGGACATGGGAATCTCCTTTCGCATGGCAAGGGTTACATTAGATCGCTGAGCAATGGATAAGATAAGGGTTGACGTACACAGCGGGTCTGCCGATGCGGTGAAGATGGAAGGCCCTAAGAAGGTCGGCCGCAACGGGGCCGTGTGCTGCAACGGCACACGACGCATGATCGTTGGGGAGCGACCGGCAAGGCGGCATTGCTTGATATTGGGAAGAACGGCAGACGCGCGTCTTTATATATGGATACCTGATAGGCCGTCGTCAAGGGGTTTGCGGAGCGCTTGCCCGAATGCCGGTCCCGGAACGGGTCGGGCAAGGCCGGTCGTTATCAAACAGGGGCCCAGAAAACTTCCCGGGCGGGACGATAGTGCCGATCGGAAATCCCGGCCGGATTTCCTTTTGACTTCCCCGTTCAATCGTGGCACCGTCGATGCGTTTGACCAATGGCTGGGAACCGCTTTATCCAATCCCATGATGAGAAGAAAGCCACGGCGTTTTCTGGAAAGGGGTCCGGTCCGTATTGCGACGATCCGGGACGACCCCCCTGCGCTGGGGCGGGATCCTACTATGGACAGGGATTATCTGCGGGGGTTGCCGTTGACATAGGACAAGGTTTCTACATGCCGAGGCCTTCGGGGATTGAACCCTCCTTCGGCCACTGAACAGGCTGCTTTCGCCGGAGGAGGCAGCCCGCGTAACAACTGCTCTTCTTCCAACATCGGAAAATCATCCCCATGGGTCAACGTTCCTTCGTCTTCCACCTGCGCATTTTTCTGCCGTTTGCCTGCGGGTATTTTCTTTCCTATCTCTACCGGGCGGTGAATGCGGTTATCGCCCCCAATCTGGCCGTGGATCTGGGCATCGCCCCTTCTGCCTTGGGGCTGTTGACGGCGGCGTATTTCATTGCTTTTGCTTCGGCTCAGCTGCCCCTTGGGGTGCTGCTGGATCGCTTCGGTCCGCGGCGCATCGAAGCCCTCTTGCTGCTCTTCGCCGCCATAGGCGCCTTCCTGTTCGCGCGGGGCACATCGCTGGCCGAAGTCGTGGTGGGCCGCGCCCTGATCGGTTTTGGCGTATCCGCCTGTCTGATGGCAGCCTTCAAAGCCTTCGTGGAGTGGTTTCCCCGTCGGCAACTGCCGCTGGTCAACGGCATCCAGATGGCCTCCGGCGGACTTGGCGCCATGTCCGCCACGGCACCGGTGGAATTTTTGCTGTCGGTGACCGATTGGCGCGGCCTTTTTGTCGGGCTGACCGTTTTGACGGTGCTGGTGGCGATCGCGGTCTGGCTGGTGGTGCCGGACAAGCCCGTGGCAGCGCCTGCGACATCGTTGCGTGACCAGGGGCGCGGGGTGTGGCAGGTCTTCTCCAGCCTGGCGTTCTGGCGGGCGGCCCCCTGGGCCACCTTTTCCCAGGCCACCTTCATGGCGTTGCAAAGCCTGTGGGCCGGCCCCTGGCTGCGGGATGTGGCCGGATTGGAGCGGGGCGCCGTGGCCGCCGTTCTCTTCGCCACCGCGGCGGCCATGGTGGCGGGATACATTTTCATGGGGACCGTGGCCGAGCGCCTCAGCCGCTCCGGCATCCGCCCCATGGCGGTGGCGGGTGCCGGCATGCTGCTGTTCATGTCGTGTCAGGCCGCCCTCATGCTGGAATGGCACCTGCCCCCCATGCTGCTCTGGGCGGTGTTCGGGTTTTCCGGCACCAGCGGCATTCTGGTCTACGCCGACCTCTCCCAGCGATTCCCGGCCGATCTGGCCGGACGGGTCAATACCGGCCTCAATCTGCTGGTGTTTATCGCTGCTTTCTGCGCCCAGTGGGGCGTAGGCGCGGTCATCGATCGATGGCCCAACACCCTGACCGGCTATGCTCCGGAAGGCTACCGGGCGGGTTTCGGCCTTCTTCTCGCGCTGCAGGCGCTGGCCGTCCTTTGGTTTGCCGGCTTGCACTGGAAGATGAGAGGGCGACGGCGTTCATGAGACGATCAACTGTCAGGATATCGGTGGGCGTAGGGAAAGATTGCTTCACGCGATGTCGATAACGGTTATTACCGGCAGGAACGCCTAAATAGCTGACAAAGTTGTCACCGGAACGGTCTTTGGGCGACATAATTGTCAGTAGAGAGGGGGAGATCCGGACTCCTGCCAGACGGGATGGCCGGGGGCCAGAAAGCGCATGGTTCGGACGTTTGATACGTTTGATGCGCTGGGCTTTCCGTATGGTATGAGGTTTGCTATATGTCATCTGTTCCGGTTCAGACAACCCAGCAGGTCATGCAACCCAACTTTCGAGAACGGAATTCTATCGACGTGCCCGATCGACATCATCCATATCGGATCGACGGCCTTTGCCCGCCTCCGCAGACACAAGGGCTCTACGATCCCCAGTTCGATCACGATGCCTGCGGCGTGGGGATGGTCTGTCACATAAAAGGCCAGGCCTCCCACACCATCGTAAGCGACGGCCTGCGGATCCTGGAGAATCTGGCCCACCGCGGAGCCTGCGGCTGTGATGCCACCACCGGTGACGGGGCCGGCATCCTGATCCAGATGCCCCATGCTTTTTTGCTGAAAGCCGCAAGGGAGGCGGGTATCGCCCTGCCCGAAAAAGGCGCCTACGGGGCCGGGCTGGTGTTCTTGCCCCGCGACGAAAACCGGCAACAATGGTGCCGCGCGCAATTCGAGGCGGTGGTGCGCGAAGAGGGGCAGGTGGTGCTGGGTTGGCGCCGGGTACCGGTCAATCCGGATGTCATCGGCGACCTGGCCCGATCCACACGCCCCGCCATCCGTCAGATTTTCATTGGGCGGGGGGATGGGGTGGATGACGTCCTATCCTTTGAACGCAAGCTTTACGTCATTCGCAAGGTCATGGAAAAACGGGTCCGGGAGACAGATTGGCCAGAGAAGAGGGCTTTCCATGTCCCCAGCCTTTCGTGCCGGACCCTGGTCTACAAGGGTATGTTTCTGGCCGACCAGATGCGCCCCTTTTATCCCGATCTTGAGGATTCCGCCATGGCCTCGGCCCTGGCCATCGTCCACCAGCGCTACAGCACCAACACCCTGCCGTCCTGGGACCTGGCCCAGCCGTTTCGCTTTCTGTGCCACAACGGGGAGATCAACACCCTCAGGGGCAATATCAACTGGATGAACGCCCGCCAGGCGCTTTTCGCTTCCGAGCTGTTCGGGGAAGACCTGGCCAAACTCTTCCCGGTGGCCACACCGGGGGGCAGCGATTCCATGATACTGGACAACGCTCTGGAATTGCTCTACCACACGGGTCGCTCCCTGCCCCACTGCATCATGATGCTCATCCCCGAGGCCTGGCAGCATCACGCCACCATGCCGGCCGCCAAGAAGGACTTCTATGCCTACCACGCTTGCCTCATGGAGCCCTGGGACGGACCGGCTTCGATTCCCTTCACGGACGGTACGCTGGTGGGCGCCGTGCTGGACCGCAATGGCCTGCGCCCCTCCCGCTATACGGTCACCCGCGACGATCGGGTGATCATGGCTTCGGAGACGGGCGTCCTGGACATCGCGCCGGAAGACGTCCTGCGGAAAGGGCGCCTGGAGCCCGGTCGCATGTTCCTGGTGGATACGGGGGAAGGCCGCATCGTGGAGGATGCGGAAATCAAAGCCCGGATGGCCGGCCGGCGTCCCTATGGCCGCTGGGTGCGCGACAACCTCCAATCCCTGTCGGATTTGCCGGAGGCCGCGCCCGCTCAGCCGGCCGAAGAGCGCCTGTCAACCTTGCAGAAGCTATTCGGCTACACCACGGAAGAGATCCGCATGATTCTGGCGCCCATGGGAAGGGACGGGCGGGAGCCCACCGGTTCCATGGGGGACGACATCCCCCTGGCCATCCTTTCCCGCCGGCCCCGGCTGCTTTACGATTATTTCAAACAACTCTTTGCCCAGGTCACCAATCCGCCTCTGGATGCCATCCGCGAACAGCTGGTGACCTCCCTGGCCACCACCATCGGCGCGGAACAAAATCTTTTCGATGAAACACCGCAGCACGCCCGCCATCTGTTTCTGGAGCGACCTCTCCTAACGGACGAGGATATGGCCCGGTTGAAAACCCAGCCCCGTCTGAAAACGGCTGAGCTCGCCATATTGTATCCTCCTGACCAGGGCGGCCGGGGGCTGGAAACGGCGCTGGAAACCCTTTACCGGCAGGCCACGGAAGCCGTTTCCGAAGGCGCGGCCCTGTTGATCCTGACCGATCGTGGTGCCGGTCACGAGCGGGCTCCCATCCCGGCCCTGCTGGCCACCGCCGCGGTCCATCACCATCTGATCCGGGAGGGGCTCCGCACCCGCTGCGGTCTTGTGGTGGAAACCGGCGAGGCCCGGGAAGTGCACCATTTCTGCTGCCTGTGCGGGTTCGGCGCGGGCGCGGTTTACCCCTACCTGGCCTATGCCACTCTGCGCGACCAGGCCGCCCGGGAGCCTGCCCTGGTGGGTGATGCCGATCAGGCGCTCCAGCACTATCTCAAGGCTGTGGACAAGGGACTCCTCAAGGTCATGTCCAAAATGGGGATATCGACCCTGCAAAGCTACCGCGGTGCCCAGATTTTCGAGTGCGTGGGATTGGCGCGCACGGTGGTGGACCGCTATTTTACCTGGACGACCTCGCGCATCGGGGGCGCCGACCTGGACGGCCTGGCCCGGGAGATCGCCCAGCGGCTGAAAAAGGCCTTTCCCGTAGCGGATCTGCCCGACCAGGATCTTCTGGAGATCGGTGGGACCTATAAGTGGCGGCGTGACGGGGAGCGACATCAGTACACCCCTTTGACCATCGCCCGCCTCCAGCAGGCCGTCCGTGAAAATGACCGGCAGGCCTGGGATGATTTCTCGACCCGGGTCAATCAGCACAACCGCGAGGGCGGGTTGTTGCGCGGTCTCTTTACATTGCGACCGGCCGGCGACCCCGTGCCCCTGGACACGGTGGAGTCCTGGACCACCATCGTCAAACGGTTCAAGACCGGTGCCATGTCCTACGGCTCCATCAGCAAGGAGGCCCACGAAACCCAGGCCATCGCCATGAACCGTCTGGGGGGCGCAGCAACAGCGGGGAGGGCGGAGAGGATGCCGACCGCTTTCTGCCGGACGCCAACGGGGACTGGCGCAACAGCGCCATCAAGCAGGTGGCCTCGGGGCGCTTCGGGGTGACCATTCATTACCTGACCCATGCCAAGGAGCTGCAGATCAAAATGGCCCAGGGGGCCAAACCCGGGGAGGGCGGACAACTGCCGGGCAGCAAAGTCTACCCCTGGATCGCCAAAACCCGCCACAGCACGCCCTATGTGGGATTGATATCGCCGCCGCCCCACCACGATATCTATTCCATCGAGGACCTGGCCCAGCTGATCTACGATCTCAAGATGGCCAATCCGACGGCCCGGGTGAGCGTCAAGCTCGTTTCCGAAGCGGGGGTCGGCACGATTGCCGCAGGCGTAGCCAAGGCCGGGGCCGACGTGGTGTTGATCAGCGGCGACGTGGGCGGCACCGGGGCCTCGCCCCAGACGTCGATCCGTTACGGCGGCTTGCCCTGGGAGCTGGGGTGGCGGAAGCACGCCAGGTGCTTCAGCAAAACGGCCTGCGGGACCGCGTGGTGGTGGAGACCGACGGCCAGTTGAAGACCGCCCGGGACGTGGCCGTGGCGGCCCTCCTGGGGGCCGAAGAATTCGGTTTCGGTACGGTATCCCTGGTGTGCCTGGGGTGCGTCATGATGCGGGTCTGCCACCTGAACACCTGCCCGGTGGGTATCGCCACCCAGGATCCGGAGCTGCGCAAGAAGTTCACCGGCCAACCCGAACATCTGGTCAATTTCATGCGTTTCGTGGCCGAAGATCTGCGCGGCATCATGGCCGAGTTGGGATTTCGCACAGTGGCGGACATGGTCGGGCGGGTGGACTGCCTGGCGATGACCGCGGCTATCGATCATTGGAAAGCCGGTGGATTGGATCTCTCCGCCATTCTCCATCAGCCGGAAATTCCCGCCGCGGTGCGGGACCATTGCCTGCTGGCGGAAACCCGGGGCCGCCCCGCCGCACCTCGACACCGTTTTGATCGAGCGCCTGGCACCGGCCCTGGAATCGGGACAGCCCATGGCGATCGACCTCGAGGTGCGCAACACCCAGCGCAGCGTCGGGACCACCCTGAGCCACGAAATCGCCAAGCGCTACGGCCAGGACGGTCTGCCGGAGGACACCATCGTGATCCGGGCCCGGGGAACGGGCGGCCAGAGTTTTGCAGCCTTCGGTGCCCCGGGGCTTACCATCCATCTGGAGGGGGAGGCCAACGACTATTTCGGCAAAGGGCTTTCCGGCGCCCGGCTCAGTCTGCGCCCGCCGGCATCCGCCACGTTTCGGGCCGAAGAGAACATCATCGTGGGCAACGTGGTGCTCTACGGCGCCACGGCCGGTGAAGCGTTTATTCGGGGCGTGGCCGGTGAACGCTTCGCCGTGCGCAACAGCGGGGCGCAAGGGGTCGTGGAAGGCGTCGGGGATCACGGCTGCGAATACATGACCGGCGGCGTGGTGGTCGTACTGGGTGCAACAGGGCGCAATTTCGCAGCCGGCATGAGCGGCGGCGTGGCTTATGTGCTGGATGCGGCCGGCGATTTCGCCCGTCATCGCTGCCGTCGGGAGGGCCTGGACCTGGAGCCGGTGGAAGCGCCGGAGGATGTGGAATGCCTGCGGGGATTGATTCGAAAGCATCGGGACACAACCCGAAGTTCCCTGGCCGCAAACATCCTGGAGGATTGGGAGCAATTTCGGCCGGCCTTCGTCAAGGTCATACCGGTAGACTATAAGCGCGCTCTGGAAAAACTGGCCGCAGAGAGCCAAGAGCAGGCGAAAGGCCTGATCCGAGGATAGGTCCCATGGGAAAACCGACCGGTTTCAAGGAATTTGACCGCGAGACCCCCGAAACCCGACCGGTGGCGGAACGCCTCGGCGACTATCGCGAGGTCTACCAGGACTTCCCCGAAGAAAACCTGATCCGGCAGGCCGCCCGCTGCATGGACTGCGGTGTGCCCACCTGCCACTCGGGCTGTCCATTGGGCAACCGGATTCCGGACTGGAACGAACTGGTCTATCGTGGCCGGTGGCGGGAAGCTCTGAAGCAATTGCTGGCCACCAATAATTTTCCCGAGTTCACCGGGCGGCTCTGCCCGGCGCCCTGCGAGGAAGCCTGCGTCCTTTCCATCAATGAACCGGCCGTGACGATCGAGAACATCGAGAAGGCCATCATTGAAAAGGCCTTTTCCCAAGGTTGATTGTCCCTGAACCGCCCTCCCGGCGCACCGTTAAACAGGTGGCGGTGATCGGCTCCGGACCCGCCGGTCTGGCCTGCGCCAGCAGCTCAACCGGGCCGGGCACACGGTGACGGTTTTCGAGCGGGCCGATCGGATCGGCGGCCTCCTGCGATACGGCATACCGGATTTCAAGCTGGCAAAGCGCATTATCGACCGCCGCCTGGAGCTGATGGCAGCCGAGGGAATCGTTTTCAAGACAGGGGTCGAGATCGGGCGAACCATCCCGGTGGACGAATTGGCGGATTTTGCGGCCATCGTTCTCTGTACGGGGTCCACCCGCCCGCGTGATCTGCCCCTACCGGGAAGGGTGTTGGACGGCATTCATTTTGCCATGGACTTTCTATCCTGCCAGAATCGGGGGCCGGTCAAACGTCAGCGCCGAAAATGGATGCGATCCTGAATGCCGAAGGCAAGCATGCCGTCATCATCGGGGGCGGGGATACGGGTAGCGACTGCGTGGGAACCTGCCACCGGCAGGGCGCCCTCAGCGTGACCAGTTTCGAACTCCTGCCCCAGCCTCCGGAGGACCGGCCGGCAGGTCAACCCTGGCCCTTCTGGCCCATGCGGCTCAGAACCAGCAGCTCCCACGCGGAAGGGGGTAAACGCCGCTGGAGCATCCTGTCCAAGCGTTTTATAGGTCGAGACGGCCACGTGACCGGCATCGAAACGGTGGAGGTGGCCTTTGACACGAAACCCGGCCAGCCGCCTGAGATGCACGAACTGCCGGAAACCAGACGCCAATGGCCGGCGGACATCGTGCTGCTGGCGATGGGCTTTGTGGGTCCCGAGCAGGACACTTTCGTTCAGCAGTTGGGCCTGGCCCTCACCGAGGCCGGGACCATCGCCACGGATGCCAACGGCATGACCCGCCGCAAGGGCGTTTTTGCGGCCGGCGATGCCCGCCGGGGACAGTCCCTGGTGGTATGGGCCATATCCGAGGGCCGCGAGATTGCCCGCCAGGTGGACCTGTATCTCATGGGCACAACGGCACTGCCGGAAAAGCAGTGCTGCGATCTGCCGCGAAGCTAAGCGTTTCCTGGAGGATGGCCCTAAAATTGACGCCCGCGGGCGGCAATCGCCGGATGATGTGTTCCTAACAGCCAGATTCGGTGTTGGGCTTCAGCCTAAAGAAAAAATAGATGAACGAATCTCAAAATTAAGATTAGGGTTCCTGGCGAGGCGCGAGGGGGGCCCAAAAGCGGAGCCTACACGGAGCCTGCGGGTATTTTACGCCGACTCACAACGCCGCCGGGGACGCTCAGGTTATTTTTGAGATCATGCTCATCCTACTGATTCCTTCCCCTGTGCGCCACTTAAAGCCTCTCAACAAGTTGCAAGTCCTCGTCCTGGTTTTATGGAAACCTCCTAAAGTTATTCAATGGTTGCTCCGATTTATGCTAAAGGACATCCTTTTTCTCTTTAAGCCTGATCTTCCAATGGAGGCTGACAGCATTGCGGCAATCGACAACCGGTCAGAAGGAAGCGCCAGTTTCGCCAACCAATCTTATACCCGACACGCCGCGCCGGCATGAAGCGGCGGATCCCAGTGCCGAAAAATTCCGGCTTTTGTTGGAATCCATCAACGAAGCGATTTTCGAAGTCGACGCCGGAGGGACGGTCACCTACGTCAGTTCCGGAATCCAGAAGATCATGGAATACCGGCCGGAAGAGGTTATCGGGCGGCCCTTCATCGAATTCGTCATCGGCGAGGATCGACAAAGGCTCTTGGAGCGTTTTGCCGAACTGGCCGCCGGCGTCATCCGGTCCAGCGAGTACCGGGTCTTGTGCAAGTCCGGCGAACAGCATTGGGTTGAAACCTTCAGCCAACCGCAATACGTCGAGGACCGATTTGTTGGGCTGGCGGGTGTCATGACCGACATCCATCAACGCAAGCTTCTCGAGGACGAGAACAACCGCCGCAAGCAGCTCCTGGAAGCCACCTTCAACGCCACGGCGGACGGCATTATCGCCCTTGATCGCGAAGGAAGCCCCCTGACGTGGAACCGACGCTTCGAGGTGATGTGGGGCCTTTCCGATGAGCAGTTGAAACGCTTTTGTTCGCGGGACGATTTGTCGGCGGCTCTGGCCGATCAACTGGCGGTGGCTTCAAGCAAGGAGGTCTTCCTCTTCGAACACCTTGTGCAGGGGGAGCCCTTGCGCGAAATCACCTTGGTCGACGGACGGGTTTTCGATATGGTCTCCTATCCCCTGTCAGGTGACGCAACGGAGGCCGGGGTCGTATGGAATTTTCGTGATATTACCGCCGCCAAGCAGACCGAAGCCGCCCTCCAGCGCAGCGAAGAAAAATTCAGCAAATTGTTTGATGCCAATCCCATTTGGTCGGAGCTGGTCACTCTTGATGACGGCCGTTTCATTGAAGTCAACCAGGCCTTCCTGGATGTAACCGGGTTTAGACGCGAGGAGGTTATCGGCGCGACCTCCGCGGAACTGGCGTTATGGCCGGAGGATGTCGATCGCGCCGATATTGTGACCTATTTTGACCATAACCATCGCCTGGATGCGTTTCCCTGCCGCTTCAGCATGCGCGACGGACAAACCCGCCATTTCCTGTGGTCGGCCGAGGCGGTGATGCTTGAAGAACGGCGCTGTCTGATCAGCAGTCTCCTGGATGTCACCATCCAGCATCGCATGCAGCAGGCGCTCTTGGAGAGCGAGGAACGCTATCGTTCCCTCTACAACAATATCCCCGTCGGCCTTTTCCGCACCACGCCCCAAGGCCACATCCTTTCAGCCAATCCGGCCCTTGTGAACCTTTTTGGCTACGATTCGGAAAAATCCTTCCTGGCGCAGTCTCCGTCCAATCTTTATGCCAGGCCGGATGTCCGCCAGCGGATGATCGAGGGGTTGGACAGTGAAGGTGCAACCTCCTGGGAGGCTGTCGAATTCCGGCGTGAGGACGGATCGACCTTCTGGGCCACCCTCAATGCCACCAAAATCACTGATCACGACGGGCAATTCCTCTACCTGGACGGGGTGATTCAGGAGGTGACCGAACGTGTTCTGGCCGAGCGCGCGCTGCGGGCCTCCGAAAGCAAGTACCGGCTTTTGGTGGACCATGCCCATGACGGCATTTTTATTTCGCGCGACGGCCGCGTCCTGTTCGCCAATCCCAGCACATGCCGCATCTTTGGGTATACCTACGCAGAAATCATGGCCAAGCCGCTTGAAGATCTGGTTCACCCGGATGACGTCAATATGGTGATGACTCGACATAGAGCGCGTTTGGCCGGGGAAGATCCCCTCAGCCACTACACTTTCCGAGCACGGCGCAAGTCCGGCGAAACTCTCTATCATAGAACTCCAGGTGGTCCGTGTCGATTGGGAGGAGCGACCCGCTATTCTCTGCATTGTCCGGGATATTACCGAGCGGCACCTGGCCGCGTTAAACCTTCAAGAGGAAAAACGCTTTTCCGAGACGGTCATCAACAGCCTGCCGGGCGTTTTTTACCTCTACGATGAAGCCGGTCGACTCAAACGCTGGAATCGCAATCTGGAGAAGCTCTCCGGGTTGCCTCCTGAGAAGTTGGAAACAATGCGTTTTCAGGACTGGTTTGCGGCCGACGATCAGTCGATGGCCGCCGATGCGTTTGAGACGGTCCTGCTCAACGGCGAAGGGCAGGCCGAAATTCCGGTGCGGACGTCACGGGGCCGGAAACAGCCTTATTTCTTCAACGGCCGTAGACTCTCCGTCGATGGCAAGTCCTATCTGTTCGGGGTCGGTCTGGACATGTCCAGACAGAAAGAACTCGAGGCGGCCCTCAGGGACAGTGAGACCCGTTTCCGCCACCTGGTCGAAAAGATGCCTTTTGGGATTTGCATTGCGGTCGGCGGCCGGATCATCTACCGCAATCCGGCCCAGGAACAATTGCTCGGCCCGCTGGAGGGAAACCCGTCTCTGGAGGAAGCCCCGCTGTCGGACGAGGACCGCAAGCGCTACCTGGCCGCCTGCCGCTTTGCCGAAGAACATGCCAAACCGGTCGAGGCTCTGGAGCTTGGGTTCCACACCGGCCGCGGACCGGACAATTCCCAGCATCTTACGTGGATGCATTGCAGCATTCACCCTATTGATTACCAGGGGCGGAAAGCCCTTCTGATCGCCATGGTGGACCTGACGCGCATCAAAGAGCTGGAACAGCAGGTGCGGATACGGGAAAAGATGGTCTCCCTGGGCCATGTAGCGGCCGGCATCGCCCACGAAATCCGCAATCCCCTTTCGGGCATCAATGTTCTTCTGGAGGGGATTCGCGAAAACTTTACCGATCCCGAAGCCGCCGCGGATATTCTCCAGCTGTTGGATGAAACCCAGAAGGCCTCCGACAAGATCGCCCGCGTGATTCGGCGCGTGCTGGACTTCTCCAGGCCGACCGCCGTGAAAATGATCTTGAGCCGCATCCAGTGGCCGGTGGAAGAAGCGATTCAACTGACCAAGGTCACCCTGCGTAAAAACGGGATCGTCCTTGACCAACGGTTGGTTCCGAACCTGCCGCAGCTTTATATCGATCCGCAGCTGATCGAACAGGTCCTTCTCAATTTGATCAACAATGCGGTGGCCGCCCTGAACCGCCATGATGGGGAGAAGCGCATTCTCATCACGATTTGGCGGGAAGGGGATCAGCTCTCCATCTGCGTCGCCGATTCGGGCCCCGGCGTCAGCGACGAGCTCAAATCCAAGATCTTCGAGCCGTACTTTACGACCCGCAGCGATGGCTCCGGGATCGGGCTGAGCCTTTGTCAGCGCATCGCCAATGAACACGGTGGATCCATCGAGGTCGTCCGCTCCGAAGCATTGGGCGGGGCCGAGTTTCGCTTGCACTTGCCACTGGAAAAACGAAGGCTCCCACGATGAGCGACCTGCGGATCTACCTGATTGATGACGAGGAAAGCGTCCGTCGCGGCATCACGTTTGGATTGCGCAAACAATTCGATGTGACGGCCTTTGAACGGGCTGAAACAGCCCTGAAAGCCATCCGACGGCAGTCGCCCGATCTTGTCATTCTCGATATCGGGCTTCCCGGCATGGGGGGGGTGGAGGCCCTGGCCGCCATCAAAGCCTCGGTCCCGGATGTTGTCGTCATCATGGCGACCGCCTTCGAGAGCGTCGAAACCGTCGTGACTTGCATGAGAGCGGGCGCTTTCGACTACATTGTCAAACCCATCCATCTGGACACCCTCAAAAACACCATACGCAACGCCACGGCCGAGATCCGTCTGCGAAGGGAAGTGCGTGATCTGCAAGCCCGCTACCTGCGTGAAACCCTGCCCGGGTTCATCGGGGAGAGCAATGCCATTCAAGATGTCATGGAGGTGGTGCAGCGGGTGGCGGTCAGTCCGGATACGGCCGTTCTGATCACGGGCGAGTCCGGGACCGGCAAGGAGGTCATGGCGCGCGCCATTCACTGCCACAGCCCTAATTTTAAAGGCCCCTTCGTGGCCCTGAACTGTGCCGCCATCCCATCCGAACTGATCGAGAGCGAACTCTTTGGTTATGAAAAAGGGGCCTTCAGCGGCGCCCGGACAGGCGGCAAGATCGGGTTGATCGAAGAGGCTGAGGGGGGTACGCTGTTTCTGGATGAGATCGGTGATTTGAGCCCCGAAGGGCAGGCCAAGCTGCTGCGTTTCCTGGAGAGCGGGGAATACTACCGCGTAGGCGCACCAGCCTGCGCCAGGTCAAGACGCGGATCGTGTCGGCCACGAATCGCGATCTGAAGGAAGCCGTGGAAGAAGGCGGCTTTCGTCTGGATCTCTACAACCGTTTGGCGGTGATCAAGATCGCCATCCCCTCGCTCAACGCACGGGCCGAGGACATTCTCCCTTTTGCCGTCATTTCTTGAAGGAATTCGGCCAAAAACATGGCAAGCCTTTCGGGCGCATCGCCCCCTCGCTCCAGCGTTTCCTGCAGCAGCATCGCTGGGGGGCAATATCAGGGAGTTGCGCAATCTGATCGAAAGAGGAGTACTTTTAGGTGACCCTCCCGTGCTGAATCTGCACGCCATCGGCCTTCCGTCGACAGAGGAAGCCTTTGCCGACACCGACGTCACCGGGCCGTCGACAGGCGTTTTCAGGGATTTGCCGACGACGGCATCGACTGGATGCTTTGGAGCGGCACTATATTAGGGAAGCTCTCCAAAAGTCGATAAGCAACGACCGCTAAGCCGCTCGCTTGCTGGTTTTATCTTATTACGCTTTCCGTTATCGCCGTAAGAAATATTTCTCGCTATCCGGCTGAGACCAGTCAACTCGTTGGCTATATGACCAACTTGACGATGACCATATCGCTAACCGCAGCTTTAATTGTCCCTCCGCATCAGGGCCGATATTCGTTAACGATTTGAAATATAAGATATATTAGAGTCGGGGTGATCTTGCACAATTCTTGTAGTTTTCGGACGGATCGGGATGGCTGTTGTGTGTGAAACCATTGTAACCAGGAGCGGCCTCATGATTTCAGAGATAGCGATCTTGCTTGTCGATGACGATGAGAGCATCCGAACCAGTCTGACGTATTTTTTTCGCAAAAAAACGCGTACGTTCCGATCCGTGCTAACCGCTGAGGTTGCTTTGGCTCTGCTGGAAAATGAAAACGACTGGGATGCGGTCATTTCCGACTTCAAGCTTCTCGGCATGGACGGGATCGCTTTTTTAAAGCACGTCAAAGCGTTTTTCTCATGGGCCAAAACCGCTCTGATTACCGCTTATGCTAATATGGATATCGTTACCGAAGCTTTGCGGGCCGGTATTTTGCATTCTATTCCCAAACCATTCAAGGCCACCACGATAGCCGACGCTATCAAGCGCATGACTTCAAGATCTGCAGAACTTTCGGAAGACGTTGTCCTGCACATCGACGATCCTAGTGAAGACCGACGCGACTCCTGGAAGGAAGACCTGGAGTTCACCATTCAGAAAGCCACCCACCAAATGAACAATGCCTTACGGCCCTGCGCGGAAAGGCCGAACTGGGCCTTCGGAACATACCCGGGTCCGGGAAGGAAACCACCTTTGAAGAATTACTCGAAATTCTCTAAAGCGTGGAAGCGCTCAACAAAGAGTTGATGTCCTTCGGCAAGGCTCTGATCTCACAACCGTTTGTGGATGTGGATATCATGGCTGTGATTCGCCGGCGCACCTTCGATCATGCCGCCTTGCTGCATAAATCCGGCGCCCGCCTGCAAATCATGAATGCCCACGGTGGCCCCTTTATCGCATCGACATGCGAAGAGCCGCTCATTCACATCCTGGACAACATCATTATCAATGCAATTCAGGGGGTTGGGGGCGTAGAGCAACGCGAGAGGGAAGTCACCGTGGCGGTCGCTTCGCAGGGACCCCATATCCTTGTCCGGGTCATCGACAACGGCGTCGGTATGGACTGAACTACACAAGGCCTGCCGCAACGGATTTACCACTAAGCGGGACGGCAACGGACGGGACTCTTCATCACCAAACGGCTGTGCGGGTTATCAAGGTCAATTGCGCTGGAAAGCACGGCGGGGGAGGGACCATAGTGGCCCTGATTCTGCCGGCCTCCAGAGGGCGCAAAACCAGGAGCAGCGCGGAAAGAAAAGCCGCGATTGCGCTGCAATGTGAGAGGGAGCGGGGATAAAGCGATTGGCTATAAGGGAGTACGCAAACATGGCGAAGCAATTCCGGGTGTCGGTAAGCGCAAGACTTCGCATGGGCGTAGGCGGCGGGACGTCGAATCGATTGTGACGCCTGCTTTGGAGAACCAGGGCCTGACGACGGCGATAATTTGTGCTGGATCTCGGTCCCTTCGGGAGGCGGCGAAATGCGGTATGTCAAATTCAGTGCCTCGTATCTTAGAACAGCTCGACGATGCTGGAACCTTCGTGCCTCACGACAATTTTCAGAGGCCGGCTACGGTGACGTGGCCTGGAAAATTACCCCGGTGGCGGACGATGATCCGAATGCCGAGGATACGACCTGTTCGATTCCAAACGACTTTTTCCAGACCTGGCGCGGGGATCAGGACGGTGCTCAAGATGTCCCGCTGTCGGAACCTCCGGAATCCTTCGGATCCGATGAGTTTTGGCAATGGTTTGACGAATATGTCGATGGCCCACCCGTGGGCGAGCGGGGGGAAAGCGAATCGGCGGTCCTGAAGCGTTCGTCCATTGGGAATGGTTTGCGCATCATCTGCGCTTCGTGCCATCGATGCGAGACGCGCACGGGAAGTGGGTTGAAAGGGCATTTCCGCATCAAAAAGGTTTGGACGCAGGGCTCAGCCACGGCATCTGTCCGGAATGTGCTAAAAAACTCTATCCGGACTATTACCCGGAATGAGGGATGGGATGCCAGACAGGCGGGTCCATGCGGTATTTTCGTTGCTTCACCGGACGAGCGGATACTTCCGCTGCTGCCAGTCCAGGATGCCGTGGCGCAGGTTGGCCACGTGCGTAAATCCCTGGTCGATCAGAATTTTGGAGGCCACCGTGCTGCGATTGCCCGTGGCGCAGTAGACCAGGATCTCCCGGTCGCGGTAGGGCGCCAACTCGCCGATCCGACGCTGCAGTTCCTGCACCGGGATGAGCATGGCACCGGGTAGATGGCCGTCCCTAAACTCGCCCGGCGTCCGTACATCAAGAACCAAAGGGGTATCCTGCTTCAAGAAGGCCGCGGCCTCGGCCGCGGTCAGCTCCCGGTAGTTGGCCGGCTGGTAATCCACCACCTCGAGCCGGCCTTCCCGGCGGCCGAGGGTGAACGCGAACCGGCCGCTTTGCTTCATTTTGAAATAGGGCGCCGCAGCGGTATCGGGAGGCAGAAGATATTCGATGCCCAGATCGGGAATTTTCAAAACGACCTGGCCGCTTCCGGGGGAAAGATCGAATTTGATGTAGTCGCCGCGGTAGACCCTATAGTGGAGCACGGCTTCTTCCGGCGGTACCGGCAGATAGCGCAGGCCCTCCACCATGCGCCCGGAAACAGTTTGCTTCGCGGCCTGAACGCCGCTTGTCAACGTCAGCAATAGCACCGCGATCAGTCCCACCCATCCTGCCTGTGGGCACCATCTCGAAAACGCCATGATGCAACCTCACCCGGATAGCCTTCCGCCGCTTGCCCCCATATACGGGGGGCGCGGCATGATCGGCTGTTTGAATTCAGGATTTGTAAGGTAAGGACGTGCGCGGGCGGGTCAAGCCGTGGTTAGAATCCCACGGCCGTGCATTTCAAGCGTGGCTGATAGATCCGGCAGCAATTGCGTCCGGCGGCTTTGGCACGGTAGAGGGCTTGGTCGGCCCGGGTGAGTAGCTCTTCCTTGCTGATTTGGTTGTCGGGATACATGGTGGCGATGCCGAAGCTCATGGTCACCCGGAAGGCTTGCTTTCCGAACCGAATTTCCGTTTCGCTGATCGTTTGACGAGCCCGATCGGCCACGATAACGGCATCGTCGGGCAGGATGTCGGACAGGATGACGGCGAATTCCTCGCCGCCGTAGCGCGCTACGTAGTCTGTTTCCCGCAGGCCGGCCTTGAGGTGGTCGGCAACGGTTCGTATCGCCTGGTCCCCGGCCTGGTGGCCGTGGGTGTCGTTGACGGCTTTGAAACGGTCGATATCGGCCATGATGACCGTCAGCGGTGTCCGGCTCCGTTGGGCCCGGGCGGCCTCGCGGCCCAATGCTTCATGAAAGTACTGATAGTTTATCAACTGGGTCAGACCGTCGTGGGTCGCCTGGCGTCGCAGTTGATGGATCTGCTGCTGCTGCTCCAAGAGCTGGTCGATGAACCCGCTGGACACGTTGATCAATTCGGCCCGTGCCCGATCGATAATCTCCAGGTACTCGCCTTCGCTTTTCAGGGTGATGTCAAAATAGGGGAATATCCGACGGGTCTGGTCGAGAATCCGTTCCCCCACCCGGTCGATGTCCAGGGTCCGGCTGAAACCGTACTGATCGGCGTAGTGATCGATCAAGCCCAGATGGGGACTCGGATGGCCTGCGGCGAACAACTCCATGTAAAGGGTGGCCAGATGCAGGATGCGGCTCATGCGCTGCAATCGGGGGTCGTCGACGCCCAGCCGGCATGGGTCGTGGTGGCAGGTCACCGGCAGACAAAAATAAGGCGGCAAACCCCATGACTGAAGAAGGCGTCCCCCCACCGCCATGTGATCGAACCCCAGAATCTGGTTTTCCGCGTCCTGACAGGCGCAGGCACCGCCAGCGGCTTCGGTTATCACCATGCTGTACTGATCGGGCATGCAGCTGGCCAAGGTCAGAATGCCCATATCGTGCAGCAGCCCGAGGAAAAAGGCGTCTTCGGCCAGGTCGGAGGCCACACACTCGGCGATCAGGCGGGCGGAGACGGCGGCGGTTAAAGAGTTTTTCCAGAATTGGGGGTAATCAAACTGTTCGGCGGTGACGGCCTGGGATTGCTTGACGAGGGCAAAACTGAGGGCCAGGTTTTTGACGGTATTCAAGCCCAGCATGTTCACGGCGTGGAAGACCGATGTTACCTTGCGGGGCAGCGCATAAATAGAGGAGTTGATCAGTCGCAGGACCTCGGCGCTGAGGGGCGGGTCCGTGGCCAGAATTTCCCCTATTTCTCTTAGGTCCGGCCGTTCTTTCTGGACAGCTTCAAGGATCTTCATGGCGATGCCGGGCAGCGTCGGCAGCTTGCCTCTATGGCTTGAAACCCTTTCCAGGATTAGGCTGTCCTTCATTGCGCTCTCCCAAAGGCGTGGATGAAAAAGAGGATACAAAAGGGCTTTTGGGGCAACGACCAGAAAGCATCCATGCCATCGGATGGTGGCAGTGCGGGATGATGCCGCCAATCGCCTTCTTTGGAGTTTATTGGGTCAAACCGGAAAATCTTTAGGTGTTTATTAAGCTGTCCGATTTCCTTAATAGAATCGTATGGTCAGGTACGGATGCGGATAGGTCATACGTTCAGAGGACGCAGGAGGGGTTACCCATGGCGGTTTAACAGCGTGATTGACGCAAGAACCCAATAGCTTGGGGAACACCAGGGTGACCGAAGCCACCCTGGTGGAACAAAGGAAGGTTATGAAGATTGCGCCGAACACGCTGTTTTGATTCAAGCGTTTTCGGCAGTGCCCTTATGTTCCTTATCGGCCCTGGGAGCCGGTACTTTAGGGCAAAAAATAAAAAATTGATCCTGGTTCGGCCGGTAGCCCTTTCTTTGAAGCGCTTCCCACCCATCGGATGCCATGATTTTCCGGATACGGGCGCGTTTCCCTCAGGCGTTTAGCCCCTGAAACTGTAGGGGGTGCCGAAACGGTTCCGGTGGACCCGGTCGAAGAGGAGGGTCTCCCGGGCATGGCCCGTCTTGGGTTCTGCCGGATAGCCGAGGGCGATCATGGCCTCCACTTCCAGTCGGTCGGGCAGGCCGAGATGACGGGCGATATGGTCACGCGCCGGGGTCCCGTCGGCATGGGTGCGTTTGCGAACCTGAATCCAACAGCTGCCCAGCCCCAGTTCGACCGCCGTCAGCTGGACGAAAGTGACGGCAATCGCGCAATCTTCAACCCACACATCGCTTCGTCCGGGATCGGCGCAAACCACGATGCCCAAGGGCGCTTGGCCCAGAAAACCGGCGCCGTGGGGTTTACAGGTGGCGAGGGTCTCCAGCTGTGTCCGGTCGTCGACGACCACAAATTCCCACGGGTTCAAGCCCCGGGAGGAGGGCGCCCGCAGCGCGGCCTCCATGAGCAGATCAATTTTTTCCGGTTCCACCGGGCGGGTCAAAAACCGGCGAATGCTGCGTCGTTTGCTTGTTAGGTCTTGAAACATCATGTCTTCCTCAGGGCGATATACGTCTCCCCCATAATAGGGGAACGCGTCTCCATTTAACCCGGCCTGTCAATCAGTCCGCACAACATTTCTTATATTTACGGCCGCTGCCACAAGGGCAGGGGTCGTTGCGGCCCACTTTGGGTCCGGAGCGAACCACCGTCTGGGGCGTGGGGGCCTCGCCGTCATAGAAATACCATTTTCCCTCCTCACGCCGGAACTGGGCAATTTCATGATGGCGGTTGCGGCGGCCTTTGTCAAAATACTCGGCCACGAATTCGACCGTACCGGTGTCATCGTCGACCGTGCCGTCCCGGGTGTCGAGGATCGTCAGGCCGATCCATTCACTGTTGCGCGCCCAGCGGCGGATGCCGCTTTCGGTATACTGTTCCCGTTGGGAAGGGTGGGTGGTGTCGAGAATAAACGCCACCTGCTCCTTGACGTAGGCGCTATAGCGTGCCCGCATGAGCGCCTCGGCGGTTTCGGCGGTTTGGCTTCCTGATATCAGGGGTTCACAGCACGCATCGTAGGGTTTTTCCGATCCACAGGGGCATAACGACATATGTACTCTCCTTACCAATGATTGCGTTTGAGAAGCGACCGTGCCGACCGTCAGCCGCTACCGTTGGTGACGATAGCCACCCGTCGCGGTAGAAGGCCTATAAAGGCTTGCCGGGAGATAGTCAAGGGGGAAACCTGTGGGTCCGACCGGGTCGGGGAGCCTGTCAGGAGGACGTGGAGCGGGTTTCGCGGGCGGCCTCATCGGGATCGACCCGCCAGGTGACCACCGGTGAAAGGACGTAGAGAAACATGAAGAGAAAACTGACGATTCCGAAATAGGGGGTCACCACACTCATCAGGATGACGAGAAGGAGTCGGGTCATCCAGGGGTTGCGGCTCATGAAACGGCCGATATGCAGGTAGCGGATGAAATAGCAGTTCATCAACAGGGCCGTGAAGATCATCACGCCAAAGGCGAAATAGCCCCAGAACGGCACCCAGGGGGAGGCCTCGTTGACGGCCTGGCTGAACGAAATTAGCGGCGCCAGGACCAGCATGGCGCCGGCGGGTGTCGGCAACCCTTTGAAAAAGCCCGGAATCGGGGTTTTGTCGAGTGTGAAGTAAATCAAACGGCCCAGCCCCATGGCGGAGTAAAGCAAGGCCACCAGGCCCACCGGGAGATGCACGAATTGATCAGGGGTGATGTCGCGCAGGCAGATGTAGAAGATCCAGCCCGGAACGATGCAGAAGCTGACAGCGTCGGCGAAGTCGTCCATGAGGTTGCCCAGGTTGATCTTGCGTTGTTCGATTTCCTCCGGCAGCGGTTCGGTGAGGCCCAGACGCCGCGCAACGGCGCCGTCCAGTTTGTCGAAGGTGGCGGCACCGATGATCATGAGGTAGGATTCCCGAACCCGGCCCTGGTAGGCAAAAAAAACGGCAACCAGGCCCATCATGGCGTTCATGACCGTGAGGGCGTTGGGGAAAAAGGCCAGGATTCGCCGCCGCAGGACCGCATCGCCCAGGCAGAGTTCATCCAGGCAGAGCGTCCCGTATTTGCGACAGAACCCGGCGATGGAGCCGAGGTTGATGATCATGAACAGGATTTCGACGAAAAAGAGGCCCTGCAGCGGGAAGTTGGCCAGCCAGGTAATCTTGAAGTACAGCCAGGACGGGGGACCCTCCGGTATGTAAAACGCATAGGCATAGAGCAGGGCGCTGACCGGCGCGGCCACAATGGTGCGCAGGCGGTTGTATTCGCTGAGGGCGGGTTCGGTGCCTTGCCGGATGGCAAAGCCCCGCATGAAGGTGGCGAAGTTGTCGCGGATCAGGACCGTTACGCACAGCAACAGCACAAAGATCGCGTGCAGCAATTGACCTTTGGTGTGGTCCGGCGTAATGACCAGAAGGCGCCACATCATGCCCACGGCGATGACCGGAAAAATAATCGAGTAGACCAGCTTGTCCATCAGCCGGTCCGCCAGGTGGGCCAGGGGGGCGTCGGGCCTGAAGCGGGCGGCGAACCATCCGTCCACCAGATCGAATGACATGGAAAGCAGCAGCAGGCTGACCCCCAGGGTGTAGACCCGCGGGTCCTGTTTCCACATGACCGCCAGGGCACAGATCATTCCTCCGAAAACAAGCACCGGGCGGCCGTAGACGAGCAATGCGGCGACTTTGGCCGACAGGGGATTGGGTTTCGGCGGTTGTGGCGTATCGTTTGATGGTGTCATATAAACCCGAGCACGAGGTGCGCTAAAGAAACTTAGCGATATTAGAAGAAAGCCCCGAGGGTGTCAAGGCGAACCGCCGGGGGGCAGGGACAACCGAAGGGTGCCAGCAGATATAAAGGAGCGCAATGCCCGGATGGCGTGACATACCGGCCGCGATCGACCTGGCGGAAATGGTCGGCCGTCAAGGTCAGGGACTCGGCGCGCGCCCTGGCGGCCGCCTGCACGGCCAGCCGCTATGCGATACGGGCGGTGCTGGAGCAGGCCCTGCGGGATGAAACGGTGGCCCTGATCGAGTCCACCGCCGGCCAGGTCAATCCCTCCCGTGGGTATTCGGGATTGACCCCGGCGGCCTTCGCCCGCCAGGTGCGTCAGCTGGCAGACGCCGCAGGCCTGCCGCGCCACCGGCTGCTGCTGGGGGCGGACCACCTAGGTCCTTATCCCTGGTGCCGCGACAAGGCCGAGCAGGCCCTGGCCAGGGCCAAGGAACTGGCCGCCGCCTGCGTTGCCGCAGGGTATCAAAAAATTCACCTGGATACCTCGGCCCCCTGCGCCGACGATCCCCGGGAACCGGACGGCGGCCTTCCCCTGGCGCTGATCTGCCACCGAAGCGCTGCGTTGTGCCGCGTGGCGGAAGAAACCGCCCATAAACACGCATTGGCGCCCCCCTGGTATGTCATCGGGTCTGACGTGCCCCTTCCGGGAGGACAGGACGGGCAGACCGATTCGGCGCCGGTAAGTGACGTAGCCCATGTACGGGAAACCCTATCTGCCTGCCGCAAAGCCTTTGAAAGCGGGGGCCTGGAGGAGGCCTGGCAGCGGGTTGTGGCCCTGGTGGTGAACACCGGCGCTGATTTCTCACCGCGGGTGGTTCATCCTTACGATACGGAGCGAATGCAGCCTCTGGTGGCCTTTATCCGGCGGGAAGACAAGCGGGTCTTCGAGGCCCATTCCACGGATTTCCAGACCCCGGGCGCCCTGTCCCGTATGGTGGCCGATCATTGCGGCATTCTCAAGGTCGGCCCGGCCCTGACCTATGCCATGCGGGAAACCCTTTTCGAGCTGGCGGCCGTGGAAGAAGAACTTCTGGCAGGACGCCGGGGCACAACGCTTTCCCGTTTGCCGGAAACCATGGAACGCCTGATGCTGGCCGACCCCCGCCACTGGCAGGCCTACTACCGGGGATCGGCGGTGGCGCAGATGTGGCTGCGCCGGCAGGCGCTTTCCGATCGGATCCGCTACTATTGGGCCCGACCCGAGGCCGAAGCCGCCCTGCAGCGCCTGATGGCCAACCTGCGGCGTCATCCGCCGCCCGCGGAACTTCTCCATAAGCATCTGTCTGAAACCGCCGGTCATCCTGACGGCACCCGGCGTTCTTTGGACCCTGAGCGGATCGTGTTGGAGCGGATCGCCGTCGTTGCGGCGGTCTATAACCGCGCCTGCAACCCTTCGTCCCCTTAGCCGCTTCCGCCCGACAATCCGGCCATTGATGCGCGGCGTCAGGTTGTCCGGTCCGAAACGGTCGGCCATCTTTTTTCAAGGCGGGGGGGTGCGGTAGGCATCCAGCAGAGGGCGCTCCAAGCGCTCCGCAAGCCAATCTTCGAAGCGCGGTGCATCCACTTCCGCAGCGGTCCTGACCGGCAAGCCGCCGCCATTCCATGACAGCCAGTCGCCCTTGCCTGTCAACAGGGCCGGCACGCTCAGATTCATCGCTTCGAAGCGGCAGAAGGTGGGGTCGATGACCGTGGACACGGTCAGCGGGTCATGCATGTGGGCGCCCGGCAGCCGGCGTTCCGCGATGGACCATTCCACCCAGGGGCGGGCATAGGTTTCAAGGAAGCGATGCCACGGTGTTCCGGCGGATTTGAGTTTCTCGAGATGCTCCGGCCGCTGGAACACCCGGGAGGTGACATTGGCCGGCACCAAGGTGACGGGAAGGCCGGAGCGGAAGACCACGGCTGCGGCCTCGGGATCGAAGCGGGTGTTGAACCGCAGGGTGGCGCGCCAGATTTCCGCGGGGATATCCGGTGTCCGCCAGACAAAAGGCGGTCCCTCCACGGGGTGGAAGGCGCCTCCCATGTGAACCACACCCTTGAGCAGCGCGGCGCCGGTCGGATCCTCCAGCAGGGCCAGGGCCAGGTTGGTCAGCGACCCCAGGGCGATAAAAAGCACTTCGCGGGGATAACGGCGCGCGGTTTCAAGGATGAACGCCCACGCCGGCAGGGGCGTCGCCGTCAGGGTGGTGGGCGGCGGCTCGGGTAGGCCCCTCCAGTAGCGGGCTTCGGGCCCCTCGCTCTTGGCGGTCAGATACCGAAAATGGGCCTCCCGGTCCCGTGCCAGGGCGGCGGGGTGTCCCTCGGCCACCGGCAGGGCTTGGATGCCCCCCGCCTCCAGCAGGCGCAGCGTATTGCGCGTCGACTGGGAGGTCCTGCAATTGCCGGCACAGGTGGTGCACCCCAGCACCTCCAGCTCCGGAGACGTCAGGGCCAGGGCCAGGGCCAGGGCGTCATCGGTGTCCTGCGCCGGAATGGTCAACGCATTGTCCATATCGAGAATGACTTTTTGGACCATGGCAAAGCGTCCTCCATCGGGCGGGGGCAGGCATCCGCCGGGAAGCTGGTATCACCCGTTTCGGCGGTTGGCGGGAATCCTGACCGACGATGATGCCGTTCGCTGGGAATTGGGCCGCCGTTTTTCAAGGAGATCGCCGGCATGGGCGGCGAACCCCAGCCCCGCCTCATTGTACAGATTAAACGCCGCATCCACCCCGGCTTTTTCCAGATCCGGAATTTCATCATCGAAGAGGGCTGTGGCGGCGACCCGCTCCGTGAACCCCTTGGCGCGCACCTGACGCGCCGCCGAGAGATTGGCGGTGTGTTTGGGCATCGCCAGCAGGGTCAGGCG
The DNA here is from genome assembly GCA_963730675.1 of uncultured delta proteobacterium. Taxonomy (GTDB): domain Bacteria; phylum Desulfobacterota; class Desulfobacteria; order Desulfobacterales; family UBA5852; genus JABZFP01. Next base: position 263,685 of record CAVSSY010000011.1, read on the forward strand.
CAGCTGACGGTCCGGTGGCGTGCGGGCCCAGAAATCCGGATCCGTGGGGTCGCCGAAGATCACGTTGCGCCCGGTGGCCTGGTGACGCTTAACGGTGTCGTGGTCAAAATCGATACCGATGACCACCCCCCCGTGGCGTTCCGCAAGGGCGTCGTAGGCATAGGTACCGAGGCGTCCCATGCCGAAAACAGCGATTTGGGCATCGCCGGGATCGATCGGGGCGTCGGTGGGATGGCGGGTTTCGGTCTCAAAACGTTTCAGCAAGGGGGCCAATCGTTGGTAAAGGTCGTCTCCCCGGGTGTTGAGCGGCGCGGCGATGACAAAGGTCAGGGAGAGAGCGATGGCGGTGATCATCAGCCATTCATTACCGATCCAGCCGTTGCCGGCGGCGATGGCGCCGACGATGAGGCCGAATTCGCTGTAGTTGGCCAGGCTCAGGGAAGTTAATACCGCCGTGCGCGCCCGCAGCTTGAACCGTGTCAGGAGAAGGAAGAAAAGCACCACCTTGAAGGGCATCACCGCCACCAGGAGCAGAGCCATCCCGAAAGTCGCAAGGGTCGGTATGCCGGCCAGGCCGATGGTGAGGAAAAAGCCGATCAGGAAGAAATCCTTGAATCCCAGCAAGTGCTTGGCCAGTTCGGGGGCCTTGGCGTGGGGTGCCAAGAGGATGCCGATATACAGGGCGCCGAGGTCGGCCTTGAGGCCCACCCATTCGAACAGGCCGCCCCCGCAGACCAGGGCCATCAGAAAGCCGCACAGGATCATCAACTCGCCGTGGCCGCTGCGGTCCATCAGGAACATCAGCACGGGGCGGATCAGGAACAGGCCCGGGACGGCCACGAGGGCCCAGGGCGAGGGCAGCTTGCCTGTGGAAGCGGTCAGGAAGATCACCGCCAGAAGGTCCTGCATGATGAGGATCCCGATGGCGACCCGTCCGTGGAAGGCGGCCATCTCCGCTTTTTCTTCCAGCACCTTGACCGCGAACACCGTACTGGAAAAGCTCAGGGCGAAGGCGATCAGAAAGGATTGGGTAAAGTCCAGGGGCGTGAACCCGGTGAGGGCGGCAAGACTGAGAACGTGTATTCCCGTGCCGAAAATCAACACGGTGAGCACCATGTGGATGCCCGCACCGGACCAGATCTCAGGCCGGAGCAAATTCCTGACCCGCAGTTTGAGACCGATGCAGAAGAGCAGCAGGGTCACCCCCATGTCGGCCACGTTCGCCAGCATGGGGCCGCCCTCGACGCCGAAGGCGCTCAGGGTAAAGCCCGCCATCAAATAACCGATCAGTGGCGGCAGGCCCCCTTGTTGTACCGCGAACCCGAAGAGAAAGGCCGCTGATATCCAAAGAGGGTCCACAGGTCTGCTTTCCTTTGGACTAGGGGGCCGTTTCGACGATCGGCACACCTCGGGAGGTAAAGGAGATGCCAAGCTGGGAGGCCGTGCTGATCATGATGCTTTCGGCGAGCGGCGGGTTGACCGGCGCACTGGATTGCCAGCGCACCAGGAAATTGGCGCCCGATCCCCCGGCTTTGTCCGATTCCTTGACCACATAGCGTACGGTTGCCAGGGGGGCCAGGGAGAGCGGTTTTTCCAGATAGCGCTGGAGCTGCTGGCCCTCGGAGTTGTAGTAATCCACGGTCGTCACCTGGATGGTGCGGACCGGATCGGTATTGCGGATGCTGACCGTGACGGCCAGATAGACCGGCCGTTCCCGGTCGCCGCTGTAAATGTGGGAATAGACGGGTACGTAGAGGGTCTGACCTTGCGATAGACCGGCATCGGCACCGGCCGCGCTGCTGGCGGCAATACTGATAAGGAAGAAGACGAACGCCAGGGTCATTGGTCTAAAAGAGGGTAATTCAGCTATCCGCATGAGGTTTCTCCTGACAGCCGGATGGGGATGTCTTACGCCAGCCGCGCTTGGCCTGGGGACTTTACCGCCATGGATCAACGAACGCTGCAGGGGATAGAGACTTGCACGATTGACCCGCCACGAGCCGCGCTTGGCCGCATGGCTGCCGCCGCTGGCGCCAAGCAGGATGTGTTAGCGATGGTTAGTTTATAACCATAAGTCCGGAACCAAAAGCAATGACTTATTCATTGCGGCGATGGGTTGAACCTTTTGGTCATATCAGGGGGAAGTTCACATCACCGCCCGTGAGGGTGGTGCCGGGCACTGCTGGCGGACGATTCGGCCGCCGGCCGGAAAGATGCTGCCACGCGGCCCGGGGAGAGCGGGTTTTTTCAACCGCCCGACATGGGCTCCAACAATACCAGATGGTCACCCTCACAGAGTTTCGTGGTTTGTGCCGCCGGGCGGCCGTTGCAGAACAACACCAGCTTCGTCTGGATTTCCTCGGCAATACCCAAGCTGTCCAGGACACTTTTCACGGAGCCGCCCTCCTCGAGCGCGAGCGTGCCGTCAGCGGGCAGATCCGCTGTCAGGCGGCGCGTCTCGTTGAAGGCCTTGACCGTGATGCGCATGGCTCAAACCGGCATGGGTTTGAGGGTGTCGGCGACGGTAAAATGCGCTGGCGTTAGATCCCGAAGCCCTTCGAGGTCGATTTCCGGCGCCAATTCCTCGAGCACCATTTGCCGTTGCCGAAACCGAAAGACGGCCAGTTCGGTGACCACCAGATCCGCCTCATGATAACCTGTGATGGGAAGGGTGCATTGCCGGACCAGCTTGGGCTGGCCCTTGCTGGAGGTATGGGGCAGGGCGATGACCACCTGACGGGCACCTGCCACCAGATCCATGGCGCCGCCAACCCCCAACTGGCGGCCGTTGGGAATGATCCAATTGGCGATGCTGCCGGTTTCATCCACCTCAAAGGCGCCGATTACGGTAGCGTCGATATGCCCGCCGCGGATCATGCCGAACGAGGCGGCGCTGTCGAAGAAGCAGCATCCCGGCGTTTCGGTGACCGGTTCGCGTCCGGCATTGATGAGTTTGAGATCGATAGCGTCCCCCTCCGCTTTGGGACCCACTCCGAGCATCCCGTTTTCCGCCTGCAGAAAAATGCGGCTGTCGGTGATATAGTTGGCCACCAGGGTCGGCGTACCGACACCGAGATTGATGATCAGCCGGCGCTTCTGGTTCATGAACTCCTGGGCGATGCGTCGGGCGATGCGGGTTTTGACTTCTGTTGGCGGGACCCGTTCGGTCATGACTTCACCTTTAAAACCAGTTTGTCCACAAAAATATGGGGGGTGACGATACATTCGGGATCGAGTTCTCCCGCCGGGACGATTTCATCCACCTCGGCGATGGTCAGCCGCGCCGCCATGGCCATAAGGGGGTTGAAGTTGCGGGCGGTCTTGTAATAGACGAGGTTGCCTAAGGTGTCCGCCCGGTAGGCTCTCACCAGGGCGACGTCGGCATGGATGGCCCGCTCCAGGACGTAGGGGCGGCCGTCGAATTCTGCGGTGGGTTTACCGGCGGCCAGTTCGGTGCCGATCCCTGTGGCAACGTAGAAAGCCGGAATGCCGACCCCGGCCGCCCGGATGGCCTCGGCAAAGGTCCCCTGGGGCACCAGCGTTACCTCGATGGCGCCGGCGTTTCTAGCCGCCGCCACTTCCGGGTTCCAGTTGTAGTAATTGCCGATCAGCGCTTTGACCTGCCGGTTGGTCAGGAATCGCCCCAGCCCGATGCCCGGCGAGCCCAGGTCATTGGAAATGATGGTCAGGTCTTTCAAGGCGCTTTCCGCCACGGCATTCACGAGCTCTTCCGGGTAGCCGGAATTCCCGAAACTGCCGACCATGATGCGGTCCCCGGACCGGATGGCGGCCGCGGCCTCGGCGGCGGTGCATCGCTTGTCGTCAGGAATCATGCGATTTCCCACTTTTTTAAATGGTTAGATAAGAGATTTGTGGAAGATGCAAAAGCATAAGATGTGCCAACGCACACCGTTCGCGCGGTCAGGCCTTTCGTTGCGGTGGAATCGTATGCCACCCGATTTCAGGTTGGGAATGCTTGCCGTCGTTGCACACCGTCATTTCTGATCCTAAAGATCCTAATGGGGATTGCCCGGGGACGTCGACGGTTCGAGCAGAAAGGTCAGCAGGGCCTTCCCCCTGAGCGTCATGACCGTGCCCTGGCGGGTAGCTCCCACCATGATCACCCCCTCGTCTTTCAACCGTTTCAGCAGGGATTTCATGCGCCCTTCGGTAAAGGGAATCCCCCTCTCTTCAAGCAGTCGGCACATGCGGTTGCGTCCGATGCCGCCGGAGGGGTGATGATTCAGGACCTGGAGAAGGGCGCGCACGATGCCTATCGTTTCACGGCCGGCCGCAAGCCTTGCCGCCAAGGCCTGCAGTTCTTGGACATCCGTGGACGAAGCATTGGCCGAGATGCTGAAGCGTCTGATGGAAGCGGGCAGGTGCTCCAGCATAAGGTGCGGGTTGCCTTGGGAGGCGATGCAGGCGTAGTCCACCGTGTTGATGATCTCCCGGACATTTCCCGGCCAAGGGTAGGTCGCCAGACGGTTGGCCGCTTCGTTCGAGAGGGTCTTCTCGATGCCGTAGTGATGTTTGAGAAAACGTTTAAATAGGTAGAGAATGTCCTCGGGGCGGTCCTGCAGGGGGGGGATATCCAGGGGCAGGGCATTCAGCCGATAGTAGAGGTCCTGGCGGAAGCGCTGCTCCTCCATGGCGCGTGCCAAATCGGAGTTGGTGGCCGCGATCACCCTGACGTTGACAGGAACGATCTTCGAGCCGCCTACCCGCAGCAGTTCCCGTTCCTGCAGGACGCGCAGCAGGCGGGATTGCACCCCCGGGGAGGCATCCCCGATTTCATCCAGAAAAATCGTTCCGCCGTGCGCCTGTTCGAACAACCCGGCCTTGCCGCCCTTGCGCGCGCCGGTGAAGGCGCCCTCCTCGTAGCCGAAAAGCTCGCTCTCGATCAGGCTTTCGGACAGCCCCGCGAAGTTGACGGCTACGAAGGGCCCGTCCCGGCGCAGGGAATGGCAATGGATGGCATGGGCGAAGAGTTCCTTGCCGGTCCCGCTCTTGCCGGTGATCAGGATGGTCTTGTCGGTTTTGGCGAAGCGTTCCGCCATTTGGACGACATCTGCCATCCATGGGCTTTGGCTCCAGATGTCCCCAAAGTCGTATTTGGTGAGATAGCCTTTGCGGGCCAGCTTCACGCGCACGTCCTTCTCAAGGCGCTGGATGCGGGCAATCTCACGGAAGGTACAGAGGTAGGAGCGCTGGCCGCCGCTTTCCACAGGAATCCGGGTGATAACGAGCTGCTTGTCCATGTGCGTGTAAATGCCGGCCGATTTTTGACCTTCGTCAGCGGGTTCCACCAAGTCGGCCACCTTTTCCAGTCTGGCGATCAATTGTTTGAAGGGGCGCTGCAGGATGTCGCTGCCGTCCGGTGCGATGAGTTCGCGCGCCCTGCGGTTCGCCCGATCCACCCGCCCCGTGGCGGAAACCATGACGATGCCTTCGTCGAATTCATTGAGGATGATCTCGTTGCGTTTGGCCATCAGTTCGGCGTGGCCCAGGGTTTGGGCCAGCTTCCGACTCGCCGCCATCAGGAAGCTGTGGTAGGTGTTGGCGTATTGCTCGAGATACCCCAGGTCCACTTCCAGGGCCAACAGCAGTCGGCAGAAGGACGTTAGACTGATCAGGCGGGGACCGATGTCGATGTGGGTCTGCACGTGCTCCGGGCAGAGATGCTGCATCCCGGGAGAAATTGCCGTGCGGATGTGCCGCAGGTCGGCGGATCGATCCCGTCCCTGCCAGAAGGGAATGTAGTCGAGATGGTCGATACCCAGGTTTTTAAGGGCGTTGACGGTCTCTTCGGTGGCGCTGCGCGGGTGGTTGAGGACCAGAACCGACATGTCTTTGGGCAGCATCAGGACTTTTTCAAGGTTGTAGCCGGTGATGATCCTTTCCGGCGCCTGAACCGGCGTGTCGGGAAACCTCCGCCGGGCCTCGGGAAGCAGATGGGGACCCGAGACCAGAATGAGGTCGGCGCCTTCAAAGGGCGCGTCGCGCTCTTCCATGCTGGCCCCCGTGATCGTCACCTCTGCGCCGATAATATTGTGCACAATGTTGCGCAGAAACCGGTTGACCCGGCGATCGAGCGAGAAAATATGCAGCCGTTTGCGATGCGAAGACATGGCCGTGGTTCCTTTTAGGATTTATTTAGGAATGAATTTATCCTGAAAATCCAGAAAAAGGTCAAGTCGAAACCAGCGGACCGTCGTGTTCTAGTGTGGGAAAATAGACAATGGCCCCCCTCCGTCCCCTCCTTATTCCGGCTGTCGGTCGGCGACGCTCATGCGTCAATACGGTCGAAAGCGCTCAAAAGGGTCCTGGCGTACATTTTGCAGTCCTCATGGGAGATCCGGAAGGAAGACTTCAGTAGGGATTCCGGGTTTCGTTGGCGTCTTACGATTGTCATTCCACCATCACTTCAGAAGCAAGAGGCGCAATGTCATCCATTTCCAGTGCCGTTTTTCATCGGCAATTGACCCGAGAGCTGCCCCGTGCGGTTCACGCGGAGGGCGTTTGGATCACGGACGCCGAAGGCCGGCGATTCATCGACGGGTCCGGCGGGCCGCTGGTCGTCAATGTCGGGCATGGCCGTGCGGAGATCGCCCGGGCCGTAGCAGACCAGATTGCAGCTTGTGACTATGTTCACCCCACCATGTTCACCGGCGAACCGGTCGAAACGCTGGCCTCCCGGCTCGCTGCCCTGGCGCCGCCGGGAATCGCGCGCTTCTATTTCATGACTTCGGGTTCCGAGGCCGTTGAGACGGCTGTCAAGCTGGCGCGTCAGATCCACCTGGAACGGGGCGAAGCCAATCGGTACCGGCTCATCTCGCGTTGGAAATCATACCACGGCTTGTCGATGGGGGCTTTGGGCGCTACCGGCCGGACCGGTTTTCGAACCCCCTTTGCCCCGATGCTGCCTGAAAATCATCATATTCCCGCCCCCTACTGCTACCGCTGCAGTTTTGGGTTGACGCACCCGGCCTGTGGTTTGCGGTGCGCCGAGGCCCTTGAAGAGCTGATTCTCGATCTGGGCCCGGGGACGGTTTCCGCTTTTCTGGCTGAAACGGTGAGCGGCGCCACCATTGCGGCCGTCCTGCCGCCGGAAGGCTATTTCCAACGGATTCGGGAAATCTGCGACCGCTACGGCGTCTTGCTGATCCTGGACGAGGTGCTCTGCGGGCTGGGGCGGACAGGGAAATGGTTCGCTTCCGAACATTACGATGTCGTTCCGGATCTGGTGACCATGGGCAAGGGGCTTTCCGGAGGCGCAATCGGTCTTTCGGCCGTGGGTGTCCAGGGGCGATGGTTCGATGCCATTCGTAAGGGATCGGGAGCCTTCGCCCACGGGGGTACGTTCTCCCACCACCAGGTGGGTTGCGCCGCCGGGAACGCCGTTCTCGACATCCTGGAGCGTGAAGCGCTCGTGCCGCGGGTGGCCTCATTGGGGGCGAAACTGGGCGAAATGCTCCTCCAACGGCTGGGCGGCCATCCCCACGTGGGCCATATCCGGGGAACCGGGTTTCTGTGGGGCGTCGAATTCGTGGCCGATCGGGACCGGCGCAAGCCCTTTGCGCGCCAGGAGAAGGTCGCCGAACGGATATGGGACCATCTTTGCGCTGACGGCGTTCTCCTTTATAAAGCCATGGGCCTTAATGGCATCGACGGGGATGCCATGGTCGTCGGTCCGCCGTTCATCATAACCGAAGCCGATATGCAGCGGATCGTGGACGCTTTAGGCGCGGCCGTCGATGCGACGCTCGGGGGGTGAAGGCCATGGCGTGCCGTGCGATCCAGCAAACACCGATTCAAGGCGGCCGAAGAGCGCCGGGGAGGTAAGTCATGTACGGATGGCGTGGAAAAGTGCTGCGTGTCGATTTGACCCGGGGAAGGGTTGCGGAAGAAACCCTGGACCGGGAGATGGCCAAAGCGTTCATCGGCGGGCGGGGATTTGGTATCGGCACCCTTCTGAAGGAACTCGATCCCCGCTGCGATCCCCTGAGCCCGCAAAACCTGCTGGTGATGGCCGCCGGGCCGCTGACCGGTACCAAGGCCCCGACCGGAGCGCGCTACATGGTGATGACCAAGTCGCCGTTGACCGGGGCGGTGACCTGTTCGAACTCGGGCGGACAATTTCCGGCCGCGCTCAAGCGCGCCGGTGTGGACATGATCGTTTTCACGGGCAAAGCGGCTGAACCGGTCTACCTCTGGATTCGTCCGGGCGGCGCGGAACTGCGGCCGGCCGACCATATCTGGGGCCGGAGCACCCACGAATCTGAGGACGCCCTGCGGCTGGAAACCCATCCGGAAGCCCGGGTAGCCTGCATCGGGCCGGCCGGGGAGCGACAGGTCCTGTTCGCCAGCATCATGAATGACAAGGACCGTGCCGCCGGTCGCTCCGGGGTCGGCGCGGTCATGGGGGCTAAAAACCTCAAGGCGGTCGCCGTCCTGGGGCAATCGGACGTTCCGCTCTACGACGAGGCGGCCTTCAATCGCCTCGTCAAAACGTATCTCGCCAAATTTCGCGAGGGTCTGAACGGCCAACCTCCCGGATTGCGGACCTACGGGACGGCGGCCACCATCACCGGCACCCAGGCCGTCGGCGCCCTGCCGACCCGCAACTTCCAGCAGGGCACCTTTGACAGCTGGGAGTCCATCAGCGGCCAGACCCTCACGGACAGCTACCTCGTCAAACATCGGGCCTGCTATTCCTGCCCCATATCGTGCGGCCGTGTCACCAAAGTCGAGGTGCCGGGTTTCGAAGGGGAAGGCGAGGGGCCGGAATACGAGACCATCTACGCCATGGGCTCCAACTGCGGCGTGGACAACCTGGCCGCCCTCACCAAGGCCAACTATATCTGCAACGAGCAGGGGATGGACACCATTACCATGGGGGCCACCATCGCCTGCGCCATGGAGATGTGCGAGAAGGGCATCCTGTCGGAGCAGGAGGTGGGCCTGCCGCTCTCCTTCGGCAATGCCGAGGCGCTGGTGGCCCTTACCGCGATGACGGCGGAGCGCCGGGGGTTCGGCAACCTTTTGGCCGAGGGCAGCCTGCGCTTGGCGCAGCGCTTCGGGCGACCGGACCTGGCCATCACGGCCAAGGGCCAGGAGTTCGCCGGCTACGACCCCCGGGCCGAGCAGGGTATGGGACTGGCCTACGCCACCTCCCCCATCGGCGCTTCCCACATGCGGGGCGATCCGGCCTATATCGAGATCCTGGGCGTTCCGTTCCTGATCGATCCCCATACCTGGGAGGACAAGGCTCAATTGGTCAAGGACTGGCAGGACAGCTTCGCGGTGATCGATGCGGCCGGCCTGTGCGTTTTCTTCTCGGTGCGCAACCTGATGACCGCCGACCGGGCCATCCGGCCCCAGGGCATCATGGAACTGCTCAACGCCGCCACCGGTGCCGACTACACCCTGGCGGAGCTGTGCGAAGCGGGCGAGCGGATCTTCAACGCGGAACGGCTTTTCCTGGTCCGGGCGGGCTTTTCGCGCAAGGACGATTGCCTGCCGGACCGGATCGTCAAGGAGCCGCTGCCGGACGGGGCGGCCAAGGGCATGGTTTGCCATTTGGACGCCATGCTCGCGGATTATTACCCGCTGAGGGACTGGGACGCCGACGGCCGTCCCACGGAGGCCAAATTAAGGGAACTGGGCCTATGCGGGCCCATAGGCGCGCTTTCCGTCAATATCACAGCGCATCCTTCCGAAAGGATATCCCGTGGCGTTTAAAATCACCTACTCGGTAACACCGGAAAACATGGCCGAACTCGATCGCGAATTCGAGGCGGCCGTCCAACGGACCCGAAAACAACTCGGCAGGACCTATCCGGCGCTCGTCGGCTATGGGAGCGTTTCCTTCGACGCGTTTATCGAAAACCGCAATCCGGCCGACACCCGGGTATTGCTCTCCCGCCATGGCAAAACACCGCCGCAGCGTGTCGAGGAAATGATGCTTCTGGCCCACCGGCAGCAAAAGGAGTGGCGGCGCAGACCCTACCCGGAGCGCTGCCGGCTGCTGCGTCAGGTGGCGGACTTGTTGCGGGAACGGCAGTTCGATCTGGCTGCCGTAATGACCCTCGAGGTGGGCAAGAACCGCCTGGAAGCCCTGGGTGAGGTTCAGGAATGCGTCGACATGGTCCATTATTATGTGGACCAGTTCGAACAAAACGACGGTTTTGTCCGTAAGATGGCTTCGCTTACGCCGGACGAAGACACTCTCAGCATGCTCAAGCCTTACGGTGTCTTTGTGGTCATCGAGCCCTTTAATTTCCCCTTGGCGCTGGCCGTGGGCGCTTTGACGGCGGCGTTGGTCACCGGGAACACGGCGGTTTTCAAGCTGGCCTCCGCCACCCCCTGGTCGGCCCAGAACCTGCTGGACTGTTTCCGGGACGGCGGCATCCCCGAAGGCGCACTGCAAATGGCCCAGGGCGGCGGTGCCGATGTCGGCGCCGCTTTGGTGCAGCATTCGCTTACGGCCGGCATCGTTTTTACCGGCAGCTACGAGACCGGCACGGGGTTGATGCGCGATTTCGGTGTGGGCGGACCGTGGGTGCGCCCCTGTATCACGGAAATGGGCGGCAAGAATCCCGGTATTGTGACACGGAGCGCCGATATCGCAAAGGCGGTGACCGCCGCCTGGAAATCAGGCTTCGGCCTCAGTGGGCAGAAGTGCAGCGAGATGTCGCGCCTGCTGGTCCACCGGGACATCGCCGACGAATTTCTGGCCCGTCTGATCGAGGCTGTCAAGGGACTGGTGGTGGGCGACCCGGTACGCAAGGAAACCTTCATCGGGCCGGTCATCGACGGCCAGGCCGTGGAGCGCTACTTCAAGGCCGTGGAGGCGGCCCGGACCGGCGACGGCCGCATCCTGCTGGGGGGCGGCGATATCCGCGCCCGGCATGCCGAACTTGCCCATGGGTATTTTGTGGAGCCCACGATCGTCGCGGTGCCCCAGGAGCACCCCTTGACCCGCCGTGAGCTGTTTCTGCCGTTTCTGAACTTTTACACCTTCGAGCATATCGAGCAGGCCCTCGCAATGGCCAACGATGTTCCCTACGGCCTTACGGCCGGGATTTTCTCCCGGGACGAGGATGAGATCGGGTATTTTTGCGAACACATCGAAGCCGGATGCACGTATATCAACCGGCCCACCGGGATCACCACCGGGGCTTGGCCGGGCGTCAACACCTTCTGCGGCTGGAAGGGCAGCGGCGGCAGCGGTAAAGGGTTTCTGGGACCCTACTATGTAACCCAGTTCATGCGGGAGCAGTCCCAGACCCGGCATCCCGCCTAAACAGCGCCAGGCCTGCCGACGGCGGTAAGCGGGATCGATTGCCCGCGGACGCCCAAGGCCGGCCGGCAGAGAACTTTATCAACCGAGGATTAAAGGAGGGTGGAATGAAAAAGCGCTTGATTCTCATGGGTATTGTGATGGCGGCCATCGGCATGGTGCTGACTATAGGGCCGGCCCAGGCCGCCGACACCGTGAAAATCGGTGTGGTCGGTCCCCGGACCGGCGGGGCGGCGGCCACCGGCCAGGCCTTCGAGGAGGGCATCCAACTGGCCACGGCCTATGTCAATGCCAAGGGCGGTGTACTGGGCAAAAACCTTGAAGTCGTCTTCCAAGACACGGCCGGCGATCCGGAAAAAGCCGCTTCGGGCTTCGAACGGCTGGTCACCCGGGACCAGGTGGTCGATGGTGCTGGGCGAAAGCCACTCGTCGGCCGCTTTGGCCGAAATCGAGGTGGCCAACCGTCTGAAAGTGCCCTTTGTGGTGGTGGAGGCCTGGGCCGATCCCATCACCGCCAAGAACTACCGTTATGTCTTTAGGGCCGGCCCATCGAATTCCGGTGTGGTCAACGACACCATCGCCAAATGGGTGGCTTACGAGGGTTTCAAAAAGGCTTACATCGTGGCCGAAAATACCGACTGGGGCCTGGGAATCGCCGAACTCACCGAGGCGGCTCTGAAATCCGCGCGGGAGTGCCCTATCGAATCCCTGGTGACCGAGCGCAAGAGTCAGGACCACTACACCGAGCTGACCAAAATCAAGGCCTACGACCCGGACGTGGTGCTGGCCTTCGTATACGGCACGGGGCTGCATTACTTCATCGCCCAGGCCGGCGAGGTGGGGCTTACCCCCAAAGCCGTCGTGCTGGACGGTGCCGGGCCCCCCAGCCTCTGGCCGGATTTCTGGACCAACGTGGGCGACTACGGCAACCTGGAGTGCTTTGTCTCCTCCATGCATGAAAAGGTGGAATTGACCCCCCTGGCCACCGAGTTCCGGGAAGCCTATGTCAAGGCCTTCGGTAAGGCGCCCACCGACTACAAGTCCCGCTCCATCTACGACGCCATCCTGATCGCCGCCGACGCCATCAACCGCGCCGGCAGCACCGACTCGGAAAAGGTCGTCGATGCCTTGGAGAAGACGGACCTGCTCGTCACCCGCGGTACGGCGAAGTTCAGTAACGAAAAGGGCGGGCCGGAATATCACCACTGGATGCCGCCCATGCTGGTGATCCAGTGGCAGGACAAGGAACAGGTGGTGCTTTATCCGCCCGAGGGTGCTACCGGCAAACTGAAACGTTAACCTGCCATCGCTCACGGGGCGTCGGGATCGGCCCGATGCCCCGTGCGTCATAGGGGAGCGCCATGCTTGCCTTATCCATTACCAATGGCCTGGTGATCGGCATCATCTATGCCCTGACGGCTTTAGGCGTTTCGCTCGTGGTGGGCATCATGAATGTGGTCAACTTCGCCCACGGCGAGTTTTACATCCTGGCCGGCTACTTTTCCTATCTCTTCGCCCATACCATGGGGCTCAATCCCCTCGTGGCCATGGTGCTGGCGGTGGGGGCCGTCTTTGTGTTCGGTGTGGTGGTGGAGTACACCCTGATCCGGCCGACCTACGGCGACGATATGTACTCCCTCATTCTGACCTTCATCCTGTCCATCGTCCTGCAAAGCGCCTATCTGCTGATTTTCGGGCCCTATCCCAACAAACCCCCCAACTGGGTCAAGGGGGCCAGCGACGTTTTCGGGCTGTTCATGTACGGCAACCAGCGTCTGGCGGCCCTTTTCGCCGGACTGGCCGTCATCGGAATCTTCTTTGCCATGTTGAAGCTGACCTGGTTCGGCCGTATGATCCGGGCCGCTTCCCAGGACCGGGAAATGGCGGAACTCAACGGCATCAACACCCGGCGGCTCAATATGCTCAGCTTCGGTCTGGGATGCGCCCTGGCGGCGGCGGCCGGGGTGATCCTGGCGCCGGTGTTTCCGGTAACCCCCACCGCCGGCGTTCCCGTGGCCCTGACCGCCTTTGTCGTGGTGGTCCTGGGCGGTATGGGATCCATGCCGGGCTGCGTCGTGGGCGGACTGGTGCTGGGGTTGGTGGAGAATCTGGGGGCGGCCTATATTTCCACCGGCTATAAACATGTGTTCATGTTTCTGATCCTGATCCTGGTGCTGCTGGTCCGTCCGTCGGGGCTGTTCGGACGGGCGGAAACCTGAAGCGAAATGAGTGTGAGGATGATGCTCTATAAATGGCCGCTGCTGGCGGCGGGCTTGCTATTGTTCGCGCTCCTGCCATGGGGGCTGGGCGCCTACCATCAGCATATTTTGATAGTCTCCCTGTTTTACGTGATGATGGCCGCGTCCTGGAATCTGCTGGCCGGCTATACCGGCCAGGTGTCCTTCGGCCACGCCGCCTTTGCCGGCATCGGGGCCTACGTCTCGGGCATCCTGGCGGTCAAGGCCGGGATCAATCCCTGGCTGGGCGTCGCGGCCGGCACGCTGCTGGCCGCGCTGTTCGGGCTGCTGGTGGGGATGATCTGCCTGAAGCTGGGCGGCATCTATCTTTCGTTGACCACGCTGGCCTTTTCGGAAATCCTGCACATCGTCATCAACAACGAGTACGAGATCACCCGCGGCACCATGGGGCTGCAGGTCCCCGGTCTGTTGAACACCTACTCCAAGACCAGGCTATTTCTATATATTCCTGGCGGCCACACTGCTGACCCTCGGTATCGTCTACCGGCTGATCCATTCCAATGCCGGTCTGAATTTCCGGGCGGTGCTCAATGACGAGCGCGCCGCGGCGGCCCTCGGTGTGGATGTGGTGCGGGTGCGGCTGCTGGCCTTCACCGTATCCAGCGCTCTGGCGGGCATGGCCGGCGCCCTTTACGGGCACTACCTGCTGCTGATCACCCCCCATATCCCATCCCTCGACCAGCAGTTTCTGGTGCTTTCCATGACGGTCATCGGCGGACTGGGATCCTTCGCGGGGCCCATCATCGGTGCCTTCAGCCTTGAAATTCTGTCGGAATACATTCGGGCTTACGGCGAGTACCATGTGCTGGCGTTCGGACTGGTGGCCCTGATCGTGGCTCGCTTCGCCCCCAAAGGACTGGTTGGCATTTTCCGGGACGGTTTGGGAGAAGCGGCGCCAGGCGGCGCTCCGGCCGCTGCAGCCGGCGGGCCGCCGTGCAGGGGAGGTATAAGGCATGGCGTTACTGCAAGGACGCGGATTGAGCAAGCGTTTCGGCGGGGTTCAGGCCCTCGAAGACGTCAATTTGACGGTGGAAGCCGGGAGCATTGTCGGGCTTATCGGACCCAACGGCGCCGGGAAGACGACCCTTTTCAACATTCTGGCGGGGGCCTTCCCGCCCAGCGCCGGAGAGGTGCTGTTCAACGGGGAGGCCATCACCGGCATGCCGGCCTACCGTATATGCCGGAAGGGCATCGCCCGCACCTTCCAGGTCACCCGGCCTTTCGGCGAAATGACCTGCCTGGAAAACGTGGCCGTGGCGGTTGTCAACCGCCGCCAGGGATGCCCGCGCTCGCAATGGGAAGCCCTTGCCCGGGAGAGCCTGGCGGCGGTGGGCCTCGAAGCTTTCGAGGAGACGGCGGCCAAGCATCTCAACGTGGTCCAGAAAAAGCGGCTCGAGATCGCCCGGGGCCTGGCCACGGAGCCCCGGCTGCTCATGCTCGATGAGGTGCTGGGGGGGCTCAATACCCAGGAGATTCAGGAAGCCATCGGCTTTATCCGGCGTCTGCGCGACGAGCGGGACCTGACCGTTTTCTGGATCGAACACGTGATGGGCGCCATCATGCAGGCCACCGAAAAGGTCATCGTGCTGGACCAGGGGCGGGTCCTCATGGAGGGGCCGCCCGCGGCGGTGGTGGCCGACGAACGGGTGATCCACGCCTATCTGGGAGAGTGAGATGCTGAAAATCAAGGACGTGGATGTTTATCGGGGGGAGACCCAGGTGCTCTGGGACATCGCCCTGGAAGTGCCCGCCGGCGAGCGGGTCGCCATCCTGGGCAGCAACGGGGCCGGCAAGTCCTCGCTGATGGCGGCCATTACGGGCGTCCTGCCCCCCCGCAAGGGCGAGATTTACTTCCGCGGACAGCCGTTAAAAGGCTTCAAACCCTATCAGATCACCCAGCTTGGTATTGCCCTGGTGCCCGAAGGCCGACGGGTCTACAAAGACATGACCGTGCGGGAAAATCTGGAGATGGGCGCCTTCCCCAAGCGCGGCCGGCCGATGCTCAAGCAAAGTATGGAGCGCGTGCTCGCCCTTTTCCCCAAATTAAAGGAACGCCGCAACCAGCGCGGAGGCACCCTGTCGGGTGGCGAGCAGCAGATGCTGGCCATTGGCCGGGCCTTGATGAGTATGCCGGAACTCCTGCTGATCGACGAACTCTCCCTGGGACTGGCCCCGCTCGTGACCAAAGAAATTTATGCCGCTTTGGCGAACCTGGGCGACGAAACCACGGTGTTGATGGTGGAGCAGAACGTGGAACTGGCGCTCAAGCATTCCCGCCAGGCCTATATCGTGGAGAGCGGGCGGGTCACCCGATCCGGTGCATCGGCGGAATTGATGGACGATCCGGATATCCGCCGGGCCTATCTGGGGATGTGATGGGATCGCGGCCCTCGCGCGTATTGCCCCGAGCAGCAAAAAACCGCCCGTGAAGAAATCGGCCGGATCAACTCACAGCAGAGAGGAAACTTTTCGAATGTCGAATACGACTGCCGTTATCGTTGCCGGTGTACGCACCCCTATTGGCCGCTATTTAGGCGGATTGCGCGATATCGCCGCCTATGATTTAGGGGCGCGGGTCCTCAAGGCCGCCGCCGAGCGGGTCGGGCTGGATCCCGCCCGGGTGGACGAGGTCGTCATGGGACAATCCTACCAGAATGGCGAATCGGTCAACATCGCCCGCATGTCCCTGCTGGCGGCGGACTGGCCCGTCGAGGTGCCGGGCATTACCCTGGACCGCCGCTGCTGTTCCGGCCTCGATGCCGTATGCTATGCGGCCATGCTGATTGCCAGCGGGAACGCGCAGATCGTCGTGGCCGGTGGGGTGGAAAGCATGAGCCGGGCGGAATTCTATATTCCCGGCGATCTGATCAAGTGGGGTCTGGGAGGCGGCAAGGATCCCAAGTGGGGTTTCATGCCCAAGGGCCATGGGGCCCTGTCCATGTGGGGGCTGCCGTTCTTCGATCGGATTCAGCGGGCCCGGGTCATGTCCCAGCCCGTGGAGCGGTTCGGTGAACTCAATTCCATGATGGCCTGGGCCGAAACCGCCGCCCGGGAAGAGGGCATCACCCGTGAAGCGGCCGACGCCTGGGCGGTCCGCAGCCACCGCAAGGCCTGCGAGGCCATTGCCTCCGGCAAATTCACCCGGGAGATCGTGCCGGTCGAACTGAAGGGGCGCAAAGGCGAATCCGTGATCATCGACCGGGACGAACCGCCCCGGGAGGATACCACGGTGGAGAAACTGGCGCGTCTGGCCACGGTTTACCCGGATGGGATCTGCACCGCCGGCAACTCGTCCACGGAAAACGACGGTGCGGCCGCCCTAGTGGTCATGTCGGCGGCCAAAGCCCGCGAACTGGGGCTTGCGCCCCTGGCCCGGATCGTCTCCCATGCGGTGGCGGCGGCCGACCCCACTCTGACCTACCCGGCGGTGCCGGCCGCCGTAACACGAACGCTGGTCAAGGCGGGCATCGGCATCGGGGACGTGGACTTGATTGAAATTCAGGAGGCGTTTGCCGCCCAGATGCTGGCCGACGCGAAGCTCATGGGGTTGTCGGCCGAGGATTGCGAAAGAAAGGTCAACGTGAACGGTTCCGGAATATCCCTGGGGCATCCCATCGGCGCCACGGGGGCCATGCGGCTGGTGACGCTGATCCATGAGCTCAAACGGCGGGACGGGCGCTACGGTCTGGAGACCATTTGCGGCGGCGGCGGACAGGGCATTGCCGCCCTATTCGTCAATGACAGCAAAGCGGATAGCGAAGAGGGCTGACAAACGCCGCCGAACTTTGACCATCCCCGCAGTGACGGAAGACCGGGGAAAACGCTGGTGCCGGGGGCGCCTTTCAGGCGGGTGGCGCTGCGGTTCCGTCTGATTTTCCCACAGGTCGTGAAAGAGTTGAAATAATTTTGGTAAGACGGATCGGGGTGCTGGTCGGAGCGGCATGAATGTGATACACAAACTGCTTCATCCGGTCGGGGCGAACTGCCTGAGGTGGTTCGCCAGCAGTCCCATTGCAAGCGAAAGGAGATACAACGGACAAAAAACTGGTGATGCGGAACCTTTCCGCGATCCTATCCAACATGCCCATCAAAGGAGGAAGATTATGACTCATCGCCCGAAACTGTTAGTGATCCTCATGCTCGTTCTGGCCGCAAGTCTGGTGGCCGCACCCAGCTGCATGGCCGCCAAGCAGTTCTTCGCCATTGCCACCGGCGGCACCGGCGGCACCTACTATCCCCTGGGCGGTGTTTTGGCCCAGGCCCTGACGACCAAAGTCCCCGATGTGATCGTCACCGCCCAGTCCGGCAACGCGTCCACCGCCAACCTCAACCTGATCCGCTCCCACAGCATCGAATCCGCTTTTGTTCAGAACAACACGGCCTACCAGGCCTATAACGGCACGGACCAGTTCGAGGGCAATCCGGTCAAGAACGTGCGCGGCATCGCTTCGCTGTATCCGGAAGTCATCCAGATCGTGGTCCGCAAGGACGCCGGCATCAAGACCATCCAGGACCTCAAGGGCAAGAGCGTCATTCCGGGCGACCGCGGCAGCGGAACGGCCGTCGATGCTGAAAACATCCTCAAGCAGGCCGGCATGAGCTTCGATGATTTCGGTTCCCTGGACTGGCTGAGCTTCGCCGGCATTTCCCAGCGCATGCAGGACAACCAGGCCGACGTGGGCTTCATCACGGCCGGCATCCCCACCTCTTCGGTGATGGAACTGGTCTCCAGCACGCCGGTGACCCTCCTGAGCCTGGATGATGCGTTGATCAAGAAGATCACGGCCGCTTATCCGTTCTACGCCAAGGTTACCATTCCGGCGGATACCTATGCCGGCCAGACCGAGCCGGTCAACACGGTGGCGGTGATGGCCCAGTGGGTCTGCGACGCCGACGTCAGCGAGGAGCTGATCTACACCCTGACCAAGGCCCTGTGGGAGCCCGGGTTTCACGTGTTACGCAAAAAAGACGGCCAACCGGAACCGGCTCCGGCCGGAGCTGAAATCATGGCCCAGGCCCATGCCAAGGGCAAGGACGTTACCCTGGACACAGCCCTGAGCGGTATGGCCATCCCGTTGCATCCGGGTGCCGAGCGCTACTACCGCGAAAAGGGTCTCATCAAATAAACGTTTGCGGCGCTTATGCCCGACGTACAGCAAGGGCGCCGGAGAACTTCCGGCGCCCCCGGCAGACCCATGAAACAGATTGTCATCCGGCGCCGCGCAGTGGTCGCCATCGGCCTTTTGGCGCTGATCGCCATCGCGCTAGGGGCCTGGCCTCTGCATGTATTGCGCATCGAGGATATGCAGCGGCCGCGCACCGTCTTTTTGCAGCCGGTGCGGCCCGGCGATCAGTTGTCCATCGGGTTCCTGCACTCGGTGGAGCATTGCCGGGTATGGGACCACCTCACCATCGGGCCGGATTTTGAGCTGGTCGTGACGGCCACCGAGTTCGCCGAAAGCCGCACCGGCCTGCCCTACGCCGCTTTTGGCGAAGAGGTTTTCGAGCGCCGGGGCGATCATTTCCAGATCGGCAACATGCAGCGCCCCGTCCCCGAAATCTACCAATGGGTGGACGCTCGCTACGAGAACACGTTGCGCATCAACGGAGGGGAAGACATCCACTTGGCCAGCCTGGCCGGCAATACGTTGCTGCACATGCGCATTGACCGAATGCCGGTGGCCCGGTGGGGATGGCTGAAAGCAAAATTACACTGGTAGCACAGGAGTTCCTGATATGGAAAAAGTGGAGACCATTGCGGCCCCGGCCGATCTCAAGGAAGACCTGGACGAGATCTCCAAGTACGACCCGGAGCTTCGCTTCCGGCAGGCGACGGGCATCACCCTCAAACTGACCTTCTACATGACCCTGATCCTGTCGCTCTTCCATATCTACACCGCAGGATTCGGCGTGCTGCAGGAATGGCGTCACCGCGCTTTCCACCTGGCCTTTGTGCTGCCGCTGGTTTTTTTCCTCTATTCCATGCGCAAGGAGTCCGAACCCGAGCGCAAGCACTTCTTCTATGATATCTTCCATGCGGCCGTGGCGGCCATGCTGACGGCGGCCATGTTCCGGGAGCTCCTGGCCTTGACGCCGGTGATGACCGGTCTCTGGGCGGCCGTTTCTTTCGGGCTGGTCTTCTATTTCAAGCGCCGCTGCCTGTGGACCCATCGGGCCCTGGCCTATCCGGATTTCATTCTGTTCTCCCTGATGCTGGCCGGACTGGCTTACGGGGCCGTCGTTCTGGCCCAGGCCATCGACTTCAAAACGGTCTTCCACGATCCCAACAAGACCCTTATTTTCTGGAGCATTTTTCTTTTTGTCATCTGTCTGCTGATCACGGTGCTTTTCGTCCTGCAATGGATTCGGGCCCTGTTCGGGATTTTCGCCGGCAATTTCAATTACGAGATGAACGACGTCCCGTATTTCGATGTCCTGGCGGCGGTTCTCTCCTCGGTCATATCCGTCTATATTTTTCTCGAGTTCAATGCCCTGGTGTTTCGGGCTGGCATGCCGACCCATATCGATATGGTCATGGGAGCGTTGGCGATCCTTCTCGTCCTGGAGGGCACCCGCCGAAGTATCGGTGCCCCTTTGGCCGTGATTGCGGTGATCGTCCTCGTCAACTGCTATCTGGGGCCGTATTTCCTGGAAATTCCCGGCCTCAGCTTTTTCGCCCATCGGGGCTATTCCATCGAGAGAATCATCGAGCACATGTATCTGGGCACCGAGGGCATCTACGGCATCCCCCTGGGGGTCGTGGCCACCTTCGTTTTTCACTTCGTGCTCTTCGGGATCTTCATTTCCAAGACGGGGTTGGGTCAGTTGTTCATCGACCTGGCGCTGGCCCTGGCGGGCGGCACCGTCGGCGGGCCGGCCAAGGTGTCGGTCATCTCCTCGGGGTTCCTGGGGTCCATCAGCGGCAGCTCCATCGCGAATACGGTGACCACCGGCGCCTTCACCATCCCCCTGATGAAAAAGGTTGGCTATAATGCGACCTTTGCCGGATCGGTGGAAGCCGCGGCCTCCACCGGCGGGCAGCTGATGCCGCCCATCATGGGCGCGGCGGCCTTTATCATGGCTGAGTTTTTGGGCATCCCCTACATCAAGATCGCGGCCTGCGCCATCGTTCCTTCTTTCCTGCACTTTTTCGCGGTGGGCACCATGGTGCATTTCGAAGCTTTGAAACAGGGCCTGCTGGGGCTGCCGCGGGAATCCCTGCCCCGGGCCGGGCGGGTGCTGCGCGAGCGCGGTCTTCTGGTGACGCCGCTTGTGGTGATCGTCTACCTGCTCATTTCCGGTTCGAGCCCCTTCCTGGCGGCCTACTGGGGGATCATCTATTCGGTCTCCATCGGCCAGATCCACCAGCGATCGAAACCCCTGTTGGCGGCCATCTTCCTGAGCATGCCCTGCGTATTGTTCTGGGTGAACCCGCTGACCTTTGCCATGTGGACCATGGTGCCATGGGCCTTGGCGGCCGCTGGCGGTCTGGCCTGGCTCTATCCCCGCAGCGAGCGGCGCGGCTGGTTGTTGGGCGCCGCCACCGTCGGGCTGCTCGCCGGCCTTCTGCTGGCGGGCATCGACCCCTTTATGGCCGCCTTCTTCACCAACATGGCGGTCATCGCCGCCGGCATCACCTACAAGGAAAGCAAGATGGGCTTCCGGGACATCCTGGACACCCTGGAGTGGGGTACCAAAAACGCCCTGGCCATCGGGGCCGCGTGCGCCACGGTGGGCTTCATCGTCGGCGCCACGACCCTGACCGGTCTGGGGCTGAAGTTCGCTTCGGCGGTCATCGAACTGGCCTCCGGGGTGGCCGTCTTCGTTCACAGTATCGACTTCATGAGCCTGACCACGCTGGACGGCGTGACGCTTTTCTTCACGCTGGTCTTCACGGCCATCAGCTGTTTTATTCTGGGAATGGGAATCCCCACCACCGCGCAGTATATCATCGCTTCCATGATCGCGGCGCCGGCCTTGCTGCAATGGGGGATCCACCCCCTGATCAGCCACATGTTCGTCCTGTTTTACGCGGTGCTGGCCGACGTGACGCCGCCTGTGGCGCTGGCGGCCTATGCGGCCTCCGGGATCTCGGGAGGGGATCCCTTCAAGAGCGGCTTTACGGCCTTCGCCTTGTCGTCGGCCAAAATCTACGTGCCCTTTGCCTTCGTCTATTCACCGATCATATTGTGGATGCCGTGGATTCTCGATCCCACCGCGGGCTTCGACCTGGTCCAGTTCCTGGGTGTATTCGCAACGGTGGTGCTGGGGGTGGTTTTCCTGGGCTCCACCATCATCGGTTATTTCAAGGCCAAGTCGACCCCGGTGGAGCGGGTGCTGACCGGCATCGCCGCGCTCTGCATGTTGGTGCACGAGAGCACGTCTTCCGTCGTGGGCGTGGTGATCATGAGCGGTATCTACGTCATGCAGCGCCGTCGCCTCCGCCTGGGAACGGTTCCCGACGAGGTCGTGGCGGCCTGAGACAGGGCTGATTTTGATTCCGGCCCGAAGACAGCGGAAGATAGCGGGCCATGGCAGAACGGCGGGCGGCGGTGCGTGACAGGCCGTCGCCCCGCAGCTTGCAAAAGAAGACCCTATTGCCGGGCCTGTCTTCAGCTGAACGCCGACATCACGACCCCGCTGAAGGCCGATGAAGACTTGCGCGCCGCCTTCACCTCCGAAGTTCTTCTCTTATTCTCCGCATCGATGGACAACCCGCTGTCGACAAACATGCCTGGCCCTATCAACGGCCCCACTAGGCGAAGGCCTGGGCTGCTGGATCGCGCCGCTGGGGGGCTGTTCCCTGCATAAGGAGGGGGCTGGTTGGATGCTGAACGGCCGCTTTCAGACCTTGAATAAGGGGATGGGCGAAGGACAAAGATCATTCATGACCGCCATATCCCGGGCACTGCCGTAGCCTTTGGTGGTGTAACCCGCGTCCAGCCCTTTTTGGGTGATGACCTGGATGTGGGTGTGGTGGAACCAGTTGCCGTTTTCGTGATAGTCCCCGATTTCGGCAAAGGGCGCACCGGCCGGGAATGTTTGACCGGCGGCGGGTAGACGATCGCGGCACAGGTGCCCATAGAAGCTGTAGAACGTCGCGAAGCCGGGGTTGGCATGCTTAAGGAGGACGTAGCCCCCATAGTTGCCCTCGCCCGCCTCGTAGCCCCTTTCAGCCACCACGGCATCCAGCGGGGCGTGCAGGGGGGTTGCCAGGGGGACGATCACGTCCAGGCCCAGATGGATGAAACGTTTCTCGGCCACCATCTGGGGGCAGTCGCGCAACAGGGTGTCGCGCCGTTCGAGGTAGGGCGACAGGCCCCAGTGATAGACGCTGCCCATCTTTTCTTCCAGAAGCCGTTGCAGTCCGTTCTGGTCTCGCGGTTCCAGACCCTTCAGCAAGGCGCTTCGGGCGGAGAGGTCGGCGAGGTAGGGGGCGCCTTTAAGTCCTGTGAAGACAGGGCGGTGGTGGATCTGGGGGTCGTAGAGCAAAAAGGGATAGTGCACAGCGGTCTCCCGATCAGGACAACGCAAAGGCGGTGGTTTTCAGAAGGCCTGTAACCGGCGTGATCGGTCGGCCGTCTTCATCTTCCCGAACATCTTCGGGCCAGCTGAACGCTGCGGACAGGGCCTGGAAGTAATCCAGTGTGTAGGGCAGCAGTTTTACCCACAAATCTTTGCCTTCCCCGATGATAGCGGAGGACAACCCAAAGTCTACCTCACCCAGAGGGGTGCGGATGATATAGCGGGGGACTTCACGGCCGCTGCCTTCCCGGCGGACCCGGGTGGCGATGTCCACCACGTCGTAAAGGGCCACGGGATTTTCCGCGTTCCACGCGTTTTGCACGGGCAGGCCGGCCACGTAAAGGTGGTGAAATTCGATGCCGGCCCTGCGGCAGCCGTAGGCCAGACGGTGGATGTCGTCCGGTGTGTCGTTGATGCGGCCCAGCAAGGGAGTGTTGTTATACACGGTGATGCCCCGGTTGTTGAGCTGCCGTGCCAACCGAGCGTGTTCCGGGTGAAACTCGTCGGCCGTCAGGAACTGGGTTTCAATTTCAAGGCGCAGCGGGTTGACCACCGTCAGTCGGTTCCAACGCCCCAACTGGTCGATGACCATCGGGGTGTAGCGCTCGGGTTCGTAATTAAAGGCCAGGCTGCGCAGGCGGACGGCGTTGACGTGCGGGACGTCTTCCAGGGCCTTGATCAGCTGCCCGATGGAAAACAGGGAAGCCGTGGCGTCTCTTTCGGAGATCACCACCACGTCGGTAATTCGGTCATCCCTGCGGATATAGTCCAGATCGGCTTCCGTGCCATCGGCCGCCAGTTCGACCCGCGTCTCGTGAACGCGCGACAGGGTCGACGATCCGGTGGCCACCAGGGAAGGCGCGATTTCCTCTGATTGCATGACCGCCGGCAGAACCGTTTCCGTGGTTTCCGGCTGGGGGGTTATGCCGCCGCCCAGTCTGAGGGGGCGGGCGCCCAGAAAGAGGGATTCGTCCCCGAGTTGCGCCATGTATTGGATATCGATGGTGCCTTCCGGGTTGACCCGAATGTTTTCCAGTTTGTTGGCGATAGGGGCGAATTGTTTGAAATAGTCCGGTGTATAGGGGCTGCGGATCCACATGAAGTTCGGGTTTTCGGCCACCGGCTCCACCGCCCAGCCGCTGGTGTGCCAGTCGATCTTGCCGATGGGCGTGGCTGTGCAGATGCGCGGAATGACGCGATCGGACAGGTGGGCCCGCAGATAATTGCCCACCGTCAGTCCCTTGGAAATCGGCGACCAGTAGACGCTGTTGCCGTGGATGGGGCTGCAGGGAATATAGATGTAATGGAGCTCGGCCCCGGCGCCGCGTAGCAGGCTGAAGAGGCGCACCAGTTCCGGGCCTTGGTCGTTGCAACCGTTCAAAAAGGGCGTTTGGACATAGACCGCGATGCCGTTTTTCACCAGATCGGAGATGATCATCAGGCTTTGGGGCGAGATTTCATCGGGATGGATGAAATGGGTGGCCACTTCCATGCGTTTGTCCCGCTCCTGGAGCTCGAGGTTCTTGCGTTTGAGATAGCTGAGCAGACGGCCGTTCTCGCCCAGGAACATATGGGGGTAGTAGGCGATGGAACGGGTGGCCAGGCGCAGGGTCTGCACATGCCCGATGTCCTTCAAACCGTCGATGGCCGCGGCCATATTGGCCCGGTTCATGAAAGGATCCCCTCCGGTGATGACGATTTCCTTGACGGCGGGTGAATTCGCCACATGGGCCACCGCCGTTTTGACATCATCCAATGAAGGGTTGGTTTCGTTGCGGGACTCCTTGTGCTTGCGGAAACAGAACCGGCAGTAAACCGGGCAGCTCATGTTCAGCAAAAAAATAACGCGGTTTTGATACATCTGCTCCAGCAATCCTTGGTGAAACTGGCCGATCCAGGTATTGGTATGCCCGACGGTGTCGAGCTCCTGTACGAAGGGCAGGTACTGGTAGGCCACGTGGGGCGAGACGCGCATTTGACGCACGGTATGCATGGACAGCCGCACGGGGTAGGTGTCCAGGACCTGCTGCATGGCGACCCGGTCCGCTTCCGGTACGACAATATTGGCCACTTTTTCCAGCTGATCCGTCGATTTGATGGAGATAAATTGGTTGCCGGGCAGGACAATCTCCATCAGTGCCATCAGCATCAGGGGTGGCAATGCGATACCGTTGACGGCGATAGGGCCGGACCCGTCGGCGTTTCCCAGTTGCGGTAGCAGCGCATTGAAAAATCCGGCGGGGTCGTCGGGGTAGCCGCAGGCCTTCAAGAACCTTCCGAGCTTGGACGGGCCGTCGCCGGTCCGGATAATATCATGGATCGACGACCCCACCAAAGCTTTGGCACCCATCTGGTCCAGTAAGCCAGTCAGGGCGTCCACCAGGGCCGCAAGGGGCACCGGGTTTTCCTCATTCGAATGTTTAAATGCAATTCCGACGGACGCTTCATCTTGAAGCATGGGCACACCCCGTTTTTTTTGCTGAATGAAAATTAATAATTGACAACCGTATCGACATCTGACAGTTTAACTATAATAGTAACTTTATTCCTATTATAGTGCTCTAATAAATCACCCCCAATCGGAATGTCAAAAGGAAAATACTATTTTTCAAAGTCCCTGGAGAAAGGCCTGAGCGTTCTGGCCCTCTTCAACCGAGAGGCACCCGTGCTGACCCAGAGTGAGATCGCCAAAACCCTGGGGCTGAACATGACCTCGACCTATCGCTACATCAACACGCTGGTCGAGCTGGGCTATCTCGAAAAGAATGCCAAAACCAAGGAGATCCGGCCGGCCCCCTTAAGTATCGTACTTTGCACGAATTTGATGCGGGCCACCGATCATCTGGAGATGATCAAGGACGTCGTGGACCGGGTTCATCGTGAGAACAACATCAGCATTGACCTGGCGTTTGTGGTGGATGACGCTCTGGTGCGCATCTATCATTGTGAGGCGGAGGAGACGCTGACCTACCGCTTGCCGGATGTCTCCCGAAACTGTTTGCACAATACGGCCTTGGGCAAGGCCTACCTGGCCAGCCTCACCGAAGATCAATTGGCTGAGAAACTCATCTCCCTGCGGCTGGTGGCGCGCACCGCCAATACCATTACGGACAGAGACCGACTGCGCGAGGAGATACGGATGACGCGGGAGCGTCGCTTTTCCATGTGTGAAGAAGAATTTCTTCCAGGTCTCCTGGCCATCGGCGCTCCCTTGTGCGATCCCGTCAGCGGAAAAGGGGTGGGTGCCGTTTCCTTCGACTTTTCCGTTTTGCAGCAGAACCCCTCGGAGATCATGATCCGGTATGCCGATATGATCAGGGAAACGGCCCAGGCCCTGTCGGCGCTTTTGCCCCGGGAGCAAAAGGTTCGCTGAACCGCCGATTCGTCTGGAAGCAGTGGTGCCGGCGTCATCGCCATGCGGTTTTTAAAAACGCGGCACGACGTTGAGGGAAGTGGCTAGCACGTTGGGCGCCACGCCAGAATGCGGCGGGAGCGCGTTTTCTTCTTTTGGAGCCAATGGCACTGCGGGGGCGGCTTGACCTCGCGAAAACGATTCGATAAGGGAAGGAAAGCATTTTCACAACCCACCATACAACCCAGGGCGGCTCCCATGAAATCTGACAACTGGAAACCGTGGGCGCTTCTGGCACCGTCCATGAGCGCTGTTTTTCTCCTGCTGGTGATACCGGTGTGCTTCGTCATTGTCTACAGCTTCTGGCTGCGCGCTCCCAGCGGGGCGGACATTCCGGCCTTCCAATTCGGAAACTACGCTAAATTCTTCGTGGATTTCTTTTACCCTAAGATCCTGATCCGCACGATCCGCATCGCTTTTCAAACCGTCTTCCTGTGCCTCGTCATGGGCTATATACCGGCCTACTTCTTCTACCGCAGCACCTCGCGCTACAAGCAGGTTTATCTTCTGCTCATCATGCTGCCCTTCTGGGTCAGCTTCATCATCCGCACCATGAGCTGGATCAACATCATGGGGGATTCCGGGCTGATCAACCACTTCCTGCTCAAGATCGGCCTGATCGATACGCCCATTTCCATGCTCTACAATGAATTCACGGTCCTTATGGGGCTAATTATGTATTTGCTGCCCTTCATGGTGCTCAATATCTACGTCAGTCTGGAAGGCATCGACAAGAGCCTTCTCGAAGCGGCCCGCTGCATGGGCTGCACCGAATGGCAGGCTTTTCGCGAAGTGACCCTGCCCTTGAGCCTGCCGGGGGTCAGCGCCGGCTGCCTGCTGGTCTTCGTGCTCACGGCCGGGACCTATCTGCCCCCCATGATCCTGGGCGGTCCGGGCAACGACATGATCGCCAATCTGATTTTCAAGCGAGTCATCGGTACGCTGGACTGGCCCTTCGGCTCGGCCATCAGCGTGATCCTGCTCTCCCTGTTGTTTGTGATCGTCTGGACCTACAACCGGTACCTGGGCATCAACCAGATCTTCAAAAGCTTTCAGGGGAATTAATCCATGCGGCAATTTTCACTGGGATGGACACTGATCAGGCTCTATACGATCCTCGTCTATGTTTTCATGTTCGCCCCGATCGTCGTGGTGATCGTGTTGTCCTTCAATCCCAAACAATTCGGCATCTTTCCTATGGAGGGATTCAGCTTTCGGTGGTTCATCAAACTGGCGCAAAACGAATCCATCATCGAAGCCTTTCAGAATTCTCTCGTTCTGGGATCCATGACCGCGGTTATTTCCACCGGCATCGGTATTATGGCCGCCCTGGCCTTTATTCGCTTCGAGTTTCCCGGCAAAAACACCCTCAACACGCTTCTGCTGTCGCCCATAATGATTCCGGAGGTCGTGCTGGGCGTGGCCCTGCTGCTCTTTCTGCGCTGGCTGCAGCAGCCCAAGAGTTTCATGCTGCTGCTGATCGGGCACGTCGTCTTGACCCTTCCCTATGTCCTGCTGATCGTACAGGCTCGTCTGGTGGGGATTAAAAAGGAATACGAAGAGGCGGCCAAATCTCTGGGCGCCAATGCCTTCCAGACCTTCAAAGAGGTCACCTTCCCGCTGTTGCTGCCCGCGATTTTGGCCGGGGCCCTGTTTTCCTTCACCATTTCTTTCGACGATATCACGGCCACGCTTTTCTGGGCCACGGCCCAAAACCAAACCGTTCCGGTCAAGATTTTCAGCATGCTGCGCAATTCCATCAGCCCGGAAATCAATGCTCTGGGAGCGGTCATGATCGTGTTGACCGTGACAACCCCTTTGCTGGCCGGCTATCTGTCGCGCAAATTTTCCAAGGTAAAACCATGACATTCAACCCATCAGCCGAAAGGAGCAACCCATGGCAATCGTAACGAAAGACAAACTGGATCGGGTATACGAGGCGTATCGCAACGGCATGATCAGCCGGCGCCGCTTTCTCAAATACCTCGGGCTGGCCGGCGCCTCCATCGGTCTGGTGGGGTCGCCCTTCGCCGGCGCCGTAAAGGATGCCTGGGCGGCCAAGTCCATCCGCTTCGACGGATGGGGCGGGACAGTTTCAGAGGCCTTTCGCAAGTATGCCTTCGAGCCCTTCACCAAGGCCACCGGGATTGACGTCATAGACGGTGAATTCGGGGACATGAATTCCTACCTGACCCGGGTCAAGGCCTCCTATCCGCCGGGCGGCGAGTTCAACATCGCCCACCTGAGTGCGGTTTTCGACTATGCCCGCTATGCGGAGTTGGGCTTTTCCTCGGTGCTGGATGAATCCAAGATCCCCAATCTCAAAAATGTCATGCCGGCCATGATCAAACCCCTGCGGGATATCACCAAAGGGACCCTCTCGGCGGTGCCCTATGACCTGGGACAGACCGGCATTGCCTACAACACCAAGCACATCAGCAAAGAGAAGGCCGAAAAGCTTGGCGCATCCCTGTTGTGGGACAAGGAGTTGAAAGGCAAGCTGGGCAGTTGGGGCGGCGATTTCCGTACCAATATGTGGTACGCGGCCTTGCACACCGGCCAGAGCCCCAACAACATGACCGATCTCGAGGCCATCTGGGCGGCGCTGCGCGAACAGCGCGACCTGATGAAGAAGTACTGGGCTTCCGGGGCCGAGCTGATGAGCCTGCTGGCTAACGAAGAAATATTCGCTACCGTGGCCTGGTCCGGTCGTGTGGCGGCCTTGCAGCAGGAAGGCCATCCCATCGGGTATCTCTCTCCCAAGGGAACCTATTCCTGGATGGAGTACCTCTTCGTGTTGAAAGGCACCGATATGGAAGTTGCCGAGAAGCTGCTCAACTTCATGCTGGCGCCCGATTGCGCCATCGCCGTGTCCGAGGGGCAGAATTATCCGCCCAGCCTGGATCCGACCAAAGTGAAGCTGCCCGAGAAGATCCAGAAGATGCCGGCTTTCGATCCCACCGGCAAACTGGAAGGCTACCTGTTCGCCGACCCGGCCTACTGGAACGCCCACCAGGTGGAATGGACGGAGAAGTGGGACAGGATCAAGGCTGGCAGCTGATGATGGTTTCTAAACGGCGTCTTGCGGCCCGGGCCGGCGTTCTCGCGATGTCGGAATCCTCGACGTAGCGCTGCTACGCCTGCGGTTCCTACATCACTGCGGCCTTGGCCCGAACCGCAATCCATCGCTTATAAACCATCATCGTGGCATTTTTTAGGCCTGGTGATGAAGACATGTTAGCATTGCCGGAGTTCAGCTTTCGTATGGATTGCTGAACTCCGGCATCCCACAATTCGCATAAGGGAGTTAGGACATCGTGGCGAGTGGCAAGAAACAGCCTATGGTGCAGTTCAAGGGCATAATGAAGCGCTTCGGCAACGTTGTGGCCGTGGAGAAGATGAACTTCGATATCGAGGAGGGCAGCCTGGTGACGCTGCTGGGGCCTTCCGGTTGCGGCAAGACCACTTTGCTGCGGATGGTGGCCGGCCTTGAAGAGCCCACCGAAGGCGATATCCTCATCAAGGGGGTGCGGATCAACGACACGCCGATCCACAAGCGCAACCTGGGCATGATCTTTCAGAACTATGCCCTGTTTCCCCACAAGACGATCTATGAGAATGTGGCGTTCGGATTGAAGTATCGGGACGTTCCCAAGGAAGATATCAAACAGAAGGTGACCCGGGCCTTGGAGATGGTACGTCTGCCCGGGGTGGAAAACCGCATGCCCAGCCAGCTCTCCGGAGGGCAGCAGCAGCGCATCGCCATGGCGCGGGCCATCGTGATCGAGCCGGACGTCCTTCTGATGGACGAACCCTTGTCGGCCCTGGATGAGAACCTGCGGGAGGAAATGCGCCGCGAGGTGGACAACCTCCAGCAGATGATCGGGGTTACCACGATTTTCGTCACCCACGACCAGCGCGAAGCATTGAGCATGTCGGACAAGATCCTGGTCATGAAAAACGGGCTCAAACAGCAGGAGGGCCCGCCGGAAACGGTCTACAACGAACCTAACAATCATTTCGTGGCTGATTTTTTAGGGCATTCCAATTTTATCAAGGGCGAAGTGGTGGCGGTGAGCGAAGAACACGTTGATGTCCTCATTGAAACCGGCGACGTCCTTTTTGCCGAAAATAAGGGCGGCTTCGCCAAAGGCGATGCGGTGGAGTTGATCGTCCGGGCCCAGCGCTTCGACGCCTTCCCCAAGGAGGAATTTCAACCCACCGAGGGATTGAACCACTTCGAGGGCCGCATCAAGGACCTCAGCTACATGGGCGGAGAGGTCAGCTATTTTATTGAGCTGGGCGGCGAACGCGAGATTCACGTCATCAGCATGATGCGAACGCGCATTTACAACGTCGGCGAGTCGGTCAGCGTGCAGGTGGCGCCCCATCACTGCCATCTCATTCCCCTGGAATAACCTTGCGCGATTCAGATTGACGCCCTATGGTGTAAAAGAAACCTGAAAACCGACCCAGTCGTTTTCAGGTTTTGTTTTGGCCCCGAAATTTTGCGGCAATCATTTCATCAAAACTATGGGAGGCATCAGGGCATGCTCAATCTGGACCGGATTTCCGACGGTTTTAACGACCGCTATGCGGATCGCATCGTAACCGTCGATTCCCACACCCAGGGTGAACCCACCCGCCTGCTCGTCGGCGGTGTGGGGCCACTGCCGGGTGCTGCTATGAAGGACAAACGCGACTATTTCGAAGCCCATTTCGACCATGTTCGCATGCTGTTGACCCGCGAACCCCGGGGCCACCGGGGCATCATGGCCGCCGTGGTGACCGAACCGGTCAGCCCGCGAGGGCAGTTCGGCCTTTTCTACATGGATGCCCGGCGCTATCCGTATCTATGCGGACACGCCACCATCGGCGCCGTGGCCACCCTGGTGGAAGTCGGCGCGCTGGAGGTCGGGGAGGGCGACCAGGTGATCACGGTGGACACCCCGTCCGGCCCGATGGACGCCCACACCCGCGTCCGCGACGGCCGGGTCGTCTCCGTGGCCATTGACATGGTGCCCTCCTTTGTCTTCGATACCGGCCGTGAACTCGCGGTGGAAAGCTACGGCAGGCTTCCTGTCGATCTGGTCTGTGTGGGCGGCTTTTTCGCCATGGTATCGGCCCGGGCCATCGGCCTGGACCTGGTTCCGGCCAACAAGCAGCCGCTCATTTCATTGGGCATGGCGGTGATTGAAGCCGCCAACCGCGATTTCAAGGTCCACCATCCCGAGCGCCCGGAAGTGAACACGGTGGACGTGACCGAGTTCTATGACGAGGATCCCCGAACCGGAACCGGCCGGGGAATGGTGATCTACGGCGAATCCCATATGGACCGCTCCCCCTGCGGAACCGGCACCACGGCCAAGATGACCCTCCTCCACCACAAGGGGAAGCTCAAGCCCGGTGAAGCCTACCGCAATGCCGGACCCTTGGGCACGGTGTTCGAGGGCCGGATTGTTCGAACCCTGCCCATTGGCCCTTTCCGCGGCATCGTGGGGCAGATCCGGGGCGCCGCCCAAATTACAGGATACCAGCAGTTTGTCCTGGATGCCCGCGACCCCTTCCCAAAAGGATTCCTGATGTGAGCGCTGACCACACCGCACCTGAAATTGTCCTTTTCAACGGGGTCGTTGCCGACCCTGCTTCCCGGGAAACCCTCGACAAGGCCATTGCCATCAAGCAGGGCCGCATATTGGCCGTGGGCGGCAATGATGCCATCCTGAGTCTGGCCGGCACTGACACCGAGAAAATCGATCTCGATGACCGTCTGGTCGTGCCGGGATTCATCGACACCCATATCCATTTCTACGAGTGGTCCCTCAAACGGCAGGACCTGCCGCTCGACGGCCTGACCTGCCTGGAGGATTTGCTGAAGCAGATGCGGCAAGCCGCCCATCAGCGCCCGTCCGGGCAGTGGATCATGGGGCAGGGCTGGAACGAGACGGATTGGACCGCGCCCCGCCAGCCCGACCGCGATGTTTTGGACCACGTCGTCCCCGATCATCCGGTGCTGCTGTGGCGCTGCGACCTGCATCTGGCCGTGGCCAACTCGGCCGCTCTGGCGTTGGCCGGTATCGACGACGCCACCCCGGATCCCCCCGAAGGGCGTATCGAACGGGACGCCACCGGTCGCCCCACCGGCATTCTGCGCGAACTGGCCATCAACCTGGTGCGCAAGGCGGTGGCACCTCCCACGGACACCGATGTTCGGGCGGCCTTTGGCGAAGCCGCCCGGGCCCTTCATCGACGGGGGATAACCGGCATCCATGATGTCCGGCTGATGGCCGACGAGGACGGCGCCCGGGCGTTTCGGGCCTTCCAGACTCTTGACCATGAAGACCGGCTGGACTTGCGCAGTTGGGTGACGCTGCCGGGACACCGTCTGGACGACATCATCGACCTGGGGCTTCGCACGGGGTTCGGCAACCCGCGCTTGCGGGTCGGCCACGTCAAATTTTTCTCCGACGGTGGCATGGGGGCCCGTACGGCCTGGATGGTCGATCCCTTCCTGGACGCCGGGCGCGGCATGCCCATGGTGGGTATGGCGGAACTGGCCCAGTCCGTTGCCCGGGCGGACCGCGCCGGACTGGCCGTCATGATCCACGCCGTGGGCGACCGTGCCAACCGGGGATTGATCGACCTTTTCGAAGCCCTCGAGGCGGATCGCCGGCGAATCGGCGTACCTCGGCCGGCTGTGCCCCACCGCATCGAGCACGTGCAGATGATCCGCCCCGAGGACGCCGAGCGTCTGGGTCAGTTGCCGCTGGCCCTGTGCCTGACACCGGCCAACCTGCTCCTGGACATGAACCTGATCGATGCCGCCGTGGGCGAAAAGGGCCGCTGGGCTTACGATTTCCGTCGGCTGATGGATACCGGCGCGCCGGTCATGTTCAGCTCCGACTGTCCTGTCTGCGACCCGTCGCCGCTGTTGGGTATGCACGCCGCCGTGACCCGCCGCCGAACGGACGGCAGCCCGGAGGCAGGCTGGCATCCGGCGTCCCGGGTGACGGTGCGCGAGGCCCTGGCAGCCTACACCGCCATTCCTGCTGCAGTCCATCGTACTTCGGATGTGGGGACTGTGGCCCCCGGCAAACGGGCCGACCTGGCGATTTTGAGCGAGAATATCCTAAACGATCCCACGCCCTGGCTGCCCAATGTTTCGGTGGACATGACGCTATTCGACGGCAGGATCGTCCATCGGAATTTCTGAAAAAGATAACAAAATGATTGAACCATGAAGAACATGAAGGATCTGAAGAAGATAAAAACCATTTTGGTTTAGATTACGGTTATCGCCGCCGAAGTGCTTTTCTCCAGCTAAAGCTCCAATCCTGTTAATAATAGCAGCGGGGTTCTTAATGGGTGACGATATTTATGCTTTTGCGGCCTTTCACCTTTTTAGAGGTTATGATTTTCTCTTCATGGTCTTCATGCCCTTCATGGTAAATGCTGTTTATTTTTCATGCGCGGAGTAGCCCATGCCTCAGACCGCGGACCGGCTTGCCAATTTCACCGAATCCGTCATCCGGGAAATGACCCGGGTGGCCAACCAGTACGGCGCCATCAATCTCTCCCAGGGTTTTCCGGACGCCGATCCACCACCGGAGGTGCTGGCGGCCGGGCAGAAGGCCATGGCCGAAGGACCTCACCAGTACGCCGTCACCTGGGGGGCCCCGCGCTTCCGGGAAGCCCTGACGGCCAAGCAGCGACACTGGATGGGGCTCGATCTCGATCCCGACACCAATGTGGTGGTCACCTGCGGCAGTACCGAGGCCATGATGAGCGCCATGATGGCGGCCTGCAACCCGGGCGACAAGGTGATCGTCTTCTCGCCCTTCTACGAGAACTACGGAGCCGATGCTATCCTGAGCGGGGCCCGGCCCATCTTCGTACCGTTGCAGCCGCCGGACTATTCCTTCGATAAGGAAACGCTGCAGGCGGCCTTCCGGCAGAACCCCAAGGCGTTGGTCCTCTGCAACCCGTCCAACCCCTCCGGCAAAGTCTTTACACAGGAGGAGCTGGCCTTCATCGCGAACCTGGCCCAAACCCACGACGCTTTCGTGATCACCGACGAGGTCTACGAGCACATCGTCTACCAACCCCATCGTCACTGCTATATGGCCTCCCTGCCGGGCATGTTCGAGCGCACCATCTCGTGCAGCTCCCTGTCCAAGACCTACAACATGACCGGATGGCGATTGGGTTATGTGATCGGCCCCGAGGCGGTGGTTGCGGGCGTGCGCAAGGTGCACGACTTCCTCACGGTGGGCGCGGCGGCCCCGCTGCAGGAGGCCGCCGTGCAGGCCCTGGAACTGCCCTTGTCCTACTACGACCGTCTGAGGGAGGACTACACCCGCAAACGGGACCTGTTTCTGGGCTATCTGGACGAGGCCGGACTCAGCTACACGAAACCCCAGGGAGCCTATTACGTGATGGTGGACTGCAGCGCCTTCGGGGTGCAGGACGATCAGGAATTCTGCCGTTGGATGGCCCGGGAGATCGGGGTAGCGGCCGTTCCGGGGTCGAGCTTCTTTCACGAGCCCGTCCACCACTTGATCCGCCTGCACTTCTCGCGTTCCGAATCGATTCTTGCTGAAACCGGGCGTCGTCTGCGAAAACTCAAGACACTGCTTTGACGCGCGTTTTGTTGTAGAAACCCGGCTGGGCTCGCTTCGATCTGGATCTTCGATGGCAATCAAGTCAGCGTTTCATGGCGGCGAGCAGGTCCTCCAGGGAACGGGTGTTGAGGACATCCGAGGCGCTCAGCCAGCCCCGGCGGGCCTGGGCGACACCCAGACGCATGAACTCCAGGTCGGTGGTGCTGTGGGCGTCGGTGGAGATGACCACGCCCACCCCCATGTCCCGGGCCATGCGGCAATGCCGGTCGTTCAAATCGAGGCGGTCGGGGTGGGCGTTGAGCTCCAGGAAGCAGCCCTTGTCGCGGGCGGCCTGCATGATCCGCTGCATGTCCACCTCGTAGGGCGGGCGTTCACCGATCAGGCGCCCGGTGGGGTGGCCGATGATATTGCAGTAGGGGTTTTGCATGGCTTTCAGGATGCGTTCGGTCTGGCGGTCGCCGGATAGATTCTGGTGGTAGTGCACCGAGCAGACCCGAAAGTCGAGCTGCGCCAGAATCTCGTCGGGCAGGTCCAGGGCCGCCGTCCTTCAGGATGTCGACTTCCATCCCCTTGAGCACAGTGAAATCGCCGCTGGATTGGTTGAATCGGTCGATGCGCGCGATGTGCCCGGCCACGCCTTGCGCATCCAGCCCGCCGGCCATGGTGACCCGCTTCGAGTGCTCGGTAATAGCCAGGTAGGCGTAGCCCTGTTTACGGGCGGACGCGACCATGTCCTCGAGGCTGGCCTTGCCGTCGGTGACCTTGGTGTGGGCATGCAGGTCCCCGCGCATATCCTCCAGCGTGATCAGATCGGGCAGGGCATCGTTTCCGGCGGCCTCGATCTCCCCCCGGTCCTCGCGCAGTTCGGGCGGAATGTAGGGCAGATCCACGGCCCGGTAGACGTCCTCCTCGCTCCGTCCGGCGATGCGCTCGTCGCCGCGGAAAACCCCGTACTCGTTGATTTTGAGGTCTTTCCCCTGCGCACGTTTGCGCACCGCTACATTGTGGGCCTTGGATCCCGTGAAATAATGCAGGGCCGCGCCGTAGCTCACCTTGGGAATCACCCGCACGTCCACCTGCAGCCCTGTTTTGAGGACCACGGTCGAACGGGTACGGCCCTTGGAGACGACCTCGTCCACATCTTCGTGGGCGGTGAAGTGGTCCATGACGGGGGGGGCCTTGCGGCAGATGACCAGAATGTCGAGATCGCCGACTGTCTCCTTGCAGCGGCGGAAGGACCCGGCCACCTCGACCCGTTGGATGCCGGGCGCCTTCTCGAGATAGGCCACCATGTCCCGGGCGCGCTGCTCGGCGAGAATCCACTTGAGCCGTTCGGGTTCGTCCCGGCGGGCCTTCACCGCTTCGCGGATCTTATCTTCGGTCTTGGCGCCGAAGCCCTCGAGCTCCCGGATGGCTCCTTTTTCGGCCGCTTGCTGCAGATCGTCCATGGTCCGGATGCCCAGGGCCGCGTGCAGGGCCTGGACCCGCTTGGGGCCCAGGCCTTCGACGGTCATCAGCGCCGACAGTTCCGGCGCGATCTCCTGCTCCAGCTCATCGAGCTGCGCGAGCCGACCGGTTTGGACGATTTCCTCGATTTTTTCCGCCAGATCCTTGCCGATGCCCGGGAGATCCTGCGGATCTTCGTTGTCGGCGAGCATGTCGCCCACCGACCGCGGCAGATCGCTGATGGTGCGGGCGGCATTGCGGTAGGCCCGGACCCGAAAGGGGTTGGCGTCCTGGATTTCGAGCAGATCGGCCATCTGGTTGAAAATTGACGCGATATCGACATTTTGGACGGGCATGGCAGGTGCCTTTTCGGGAATAAAGATGACGGGCGATGGTTAGTAAACAGCGAACCGCTGCCAGGTGCAGATCCGGTGATCGTGGCGAACCGGCAAAAGAAAGATGACAATGATCTCCGAAATCAATATGCGGATTGTGGCATCCTTTGGCTCCATCAGTCCCTGAAAGTATTGTCTCAAGAAAGAAGAAATTTCCATACGGTCGAAACCCTATTCGGGAGGACAGGTTGGCGGTAAACCGGAAATTAGCAGGCGGCCGAGAAAGCATTTCCACTGCTGTTGGTTTTTTGGGAGCTAGGACCGAGAATGGTTTGAATAGATGAACAAATTCCCTTTGCGACCCCTTTCAATCGAAGAAATAGACCCCTTTCGATCGCCGATTACGGGGTTGGCCCTATAGCCGTTCTGCGTCCGGATGCTAATATTATTTTTAGCGCAGGGGGAGTTGCTCGCTGGCTCTTCGCTGTAAAGGAGATGAAGGAGGTGAATTGAATGGCAGACAAGGACCGCGTGATCGAAGGCAAGGAAGAACGCCAAAAAACAATGGACAAACTTTCCATCGAAAGCGGTGAGGCTCACACCTACGACCCGAACCAGGGGTCGGGATGTTTGAGCAATGCCAAGGAGGCCCGTGAAAAGCGGCAGGCGCAACTTGACCGCTAATCGCCGTCTCTAAACAATTTGAATCGATGCATCAGTGGCGCTGTCGGGGCGTCTGCCCGGCGGCGCCGCTGTCGCTGTAAATGAAACGGCCCTCATATCGTGGCGGGCTTAAAAAATTAGGAGGTTTTTTCCTCATGAGCCAATCAAGAGATATCTTTGTCAAAAAGATGAAAGCCAAACTGGACGAATGGAATGCGGAGATTGACAAGCTCGAAGCCCAGTCGCGGCAGAAAGGCGCCGACGTGCAGGCGGACTATCAAGAGCGCATCGCCGAACTTAAAAGCAAGCGGCAGGACGCTCGGCAAAAGCTCGACAAGTTGCAAAATGCCGGAGAATCCGCCTGGGAAGACCTCAAATCGGGTGTCGAGCTGGCCGCCGGCGCTTTGGGTGATGCGCTCAAGTCGGCGCGGTCGCGCTTTTAGTAACCATTTTTCAGCAAACTTCCTTGCCAAGACACCGCTCTAATCCGGCCGAACGGGTTCATGACCCGCTCTTGCCCGGAGTGCTTCCGATGGGGGCGTTGACGCCACTGCAACAGGAATCAGGTGGCGCATGATTTCGATTATTTCCTTGCGGGCGGTGCTGACCCTTTCCATTTTGGTGCCCCGTATCGCCACGGTGGCCCTGACCCACACCGGCCCATCGCGCGATTCGGCCAAGTTCCAGGCCTGCTCGGCTTTCACGGGGGTGGGGTTTAACATCAACGAATCCTAAAAAGTGGTCCGGGAAGAAAAAACAGCAGGATCAACTGTGATCGCTTTGGGGGGCATGACGCCCGACAATGCGCACAGACCGGTGGCGGCATAGCCGGGGGCCGACCCTGCAGCCAGCGGCTATGGCTCTTTTCGAAGGAGGCTGATGTTGCCGGTGCGCAGCATGTCGAGGGCCAGCTTGCCGGCCAGCGCGGCCTTGCCCAAGGGGCCTCGTCGCTTGGCCTTCAATAGCGCATGGAGATCTTCCCGGGTGGAGGGTGGCACGGTTTCGCGGGTCTTCTTGTGAAGCACCATGGCTTGCTGCGGGCAGGCTTCGACGCATTGACCGCACCCCAGACAGCGGGTAGCGTCCACCCGGGCCGGAGGTTTGGCATGGGTTACGCTTACGGCGTCGACCTGGCAGCGGCGTTGACAGATGCCGCAGCCGTTGCAGGACGAGGGATCCACCCGGGCGTAGAAATTGGTCGACCAGAAATCGACCGGCCGTGGCAGACTGCGGTGCAGCTGCAGCATGCCGCAGCAGCATCCGCAGCACGAGCAGATGAAGGCGCTCACCTCGGTGTTGGAAGGTTGCAGCACCAGACCGTCCTTTTGATTGGCCCGAAGGGTCGTCAGGGCTTCGTGGCGGTCGATGGCCCGTCCGTTGCCGCCCTCAAGGACCGTCTGGGCAATGCTGCCGAATCCCAAACAGGTTTCCCGGCGGTCCGTAACCCGGCAGGCCTGCCCCTCCAAGCGCTTCTTCAGGCGGCAAATGCATTCCAGGACGACGAAGGGGCCGGGCGCCTTCGCGAGCAAGGCGGCCACTTCATCGAAGGAGGAAACCCCGTGGTGGGGGTTAAGGCTGCGTTCCACCGGGATCGTGCGCATCTGGGGCAGGGCGGTGCCCAGAAATTCCAGCCCGAAGTGCGCGCCGGAAGTGTATTCTTGGAAGTCGCGAAGAAATTCCGGTGTGAGGCGCCCGATTTGCAGTTCGTACATCCCCACCAGGAGGGGGGCGTTGGCGTAAAGGCGCCGGCCGTTTTCCACTTTGACCTCGATGCCGCCTTTCTTCAACATACGCTCGAGCACCTGAGCCAGTTCATCGGGCGATGCGGCAAGGTGGCCCAGGCGCCCATAGAGGATGTCCAGTGGCTCGTGGCGGTCGCTCAGGCCGGCGGCGATCCGGGCCTCATCCGGCGAGAAGATATGTTTAAGCACACGCAGCGCGGCGCCATTGCGGGCAGCCGGAAAGCCTATGGCCTGACGGTCCAGGTGCCGCCGCAGGCGCTCGTAAATGCGATCGTTTCTTTTCACTCCCATACGCCCTAAGCCGCTTCCAGATAACATACAATCATTTCAAATCCATACTGCAACAATTCCGGTATTTGGGCAAGCCGGCCCTATTCCGCCGGTGTGAAGACGTACCGCGGTGGTAGATCATTTCTTCAACCCTTTGCCCACATTCCAGCACTTGCCCACCGGCGGTCCCAGTCGCCAGTACTGCACGCTGGCCATGTCGAACAGCAGGGGACGCAGTTTGGCGATGTCGATCTTGTCCTCCGTCAGCACACGGTCGTCGGCATGCGTCTGGACCAGCTCACCGATAAAGATGTCGTGGGTGCTAAAGTCCAGCACATCGTGGAGTTTGAGCTCCATGTTGACGGGGCACTGTCGGATCATGGGGGCTGTTCGGAGCTCGCCGTAGAAGACATCGAACAAGGCGGCCTTGTCTGTCTTTTTACCGGTCATGATACCGCAAAAATCGGTTTCCACCATAAGATCCTCCGAGGGCAGGCAGATGCTGAACGTACGGTTCTCATGGATGCCGGCATTGGAATAGTGGACTTTGGCTAGGCCGATGGAAAGATATTGGGGCGTTCCGTGATTTAAAATCCCGACGTGGGCCACGGCCAGAAAATTGGGCTTGCCGTTCACGGTGGCACCTACAAGGGTGGTGGGCATGGGATAAAGGGCGTTGACAGGTCCGATGGGATTCATTGTTCCAAAGCTCCAAAGGGTAGCGTGGAAATGCAATTCGCTATTGCCAGGACAT
The DNA here is from genome assembly GCA_963730675.1 of uncultured delta proteobacterium. Lineage (GTDB taxonomy): Bacteria > Desulfobacterota > Desulfobacteria > Desulfobacterales > UBA5852 > JABZFP01. The sequence continues at coordinate 304,016 of CAVSSY010000011.1, forward strand.
GATGCATTGAATCTGATTCTGCCATACCGGCATTGGGGCCATCGTGCAAGGTTGAAAAATTTATGGCCTTAAAGTAAACAGTATTCCATCGCTGACAGGCGCTTGCAATAGGATCTCGATATTCGCGCAAAACAGGAGGATGAATGAAGACCTTTTTGGGGATATGTGCTGGACTGCTTGTGGCTCTCGTTATGACTGCACCGGGAATTTGCCAGGAGCCCTTTACCCTCACAATGCCGGAAACGGTGGCCGATCTGACCTACCAGGTCATCGCCCCCGGAAAGCTGCTGATCTCCGCTTCGGACAACGAGGGCAATCCGGTGCGCGGCCTGACCGCCCGGGACTTCCGTTTGCTGCGCAACGGCAAGGAAGCACGGATTCTGGGGGTGGAAACCCTGGAGACCAGCAAGGAGGTGAGCCTCAATATCGTGCTCGTGGTGGACAACTCCGCCTCCATGAAGCAGCGCCGGGCCGTGGATTCCATCCTGGGCGCCATGGAGAACGTCTACAAGATCATGCGGCCCATCGACAACATCACGGTGGTGGTGTTCAACGACGATGAGACCCAAATCTTCGACGGCAAACCCCTGCACGTCACCGTCAAACAGTCCCATAACCCCGAGGATCTGCGTGCCTTTCTCAAGGCAAGCTTCGATGACGGGCTGACCGCCAAGACCGTGCTCTACGAGGGCATGCTGGCCGGCCTGGACATCCTGCGCCGTCTGCCGGAAGACAGCCACAAGTTCATGGTGGTCTTCACCGACGGTGAGGACATCAACAGTGCCTACAAGAGCGGCGACGTCAAGAAGGCCGCGGAGGGGATCGCCAACCTGGAGACCTACGCCATCGACTACATGCCCGGCGGGCAGGTCGACCCCTTTTTGCAGTCTTTTACAAAGGCCCATGGCGGACGCACATGGAAGGCCACCAGTGCCGCCGATTTAGGCCCCATTTTCGAGGCGGTCTCCTCCAAATTGCTCTACCGCTACGTCGTCGATTACCAGTTTTTGTTTCCCCCCACGGGCAGCTTCACCATGGGACCCGATGCCCTGCGCATCGAAGAGATCACCACCATCGACAGCTCCCCGCTCTTGAACTACGTCTATTTTGCCGAAGGGCAGAGCGCTGTTCCGGATCGCTATATCCGTTTCGCCAGCCAGAGCGAGACGAACTCCTTTTCGGAAGAAGCGTTGCGGGGCACCAAGGAGAAATATGTCAACCTGTTGAACATCGTCGGACTGCGTCTGCGCAACCATTCCCAGGCCACCATCCGCCTGGTGGGCTGTAATGCCAACGTGGGCGAAGAGAAGGGCAACAAGGCCCTTTCCCGGGCCCGGGCCGAAGGCGTCAAGGCCTATCTGCAGTACATCTGGGGCATCGATCCGGCCCGTATGGCTGTGGAAGCCCGCAACTTGCCGGAAGTGCCCACCTCGGGCCGCACGCCGGAGGGCCGCGAGGAAAACCGGCGGGTGGAAATATATTCGGAGGATGCCGCCATCCTGGATGTGGTCAAAAGCACCTATGCCGAATACAACAGCAATGTGGAAACCTTGACGGTTGTGCCGCGAATCGCGTCGGAACACGGCATCGACCGCTGGACCGTCACGATCCTGGGCGACGGCCGACCCATTTTTGCGGAAACGGGGAACGCTATGCCCGCCGAGGAGTTGACCTTGAGAGACGCCGCCCTGACCCCCGAAGCGCTCTCCCATTACAAGCAACTGGCGGCCCGGCTGGTGGTGGAGGACATGGAGGGGCAGATGCTGACCCTGGAAGCCGGTCCTGTACCCGTCGCGTTCATTCAGCGGGAAACCCAGCGGGCCCGCAACTTGGGTTACCGGGTGCAGGAGAAGTATGCCCTGATCCTCTTCGATTTCGACAGCGATGCCATCAAGGAACGCAACGCCTCGGTAGTGGAAACGATCGTGGCACGCATCCGACAATTTCCCAGCGCCAAGGTGGAGATCGTGGGGCACACCGACAATATCGGCAAGGAGGACTACAACCTCAAGCTGTCCGAACGGCGGGCCAAGGCGGTCTACGAGCAGATCGCAACCGTGCTGGGGGAATCGCCCCAGACCACCATCACCCAGTTGGGGGTGGGCTCCTTCGACCCGCTCTACGGCAACGGTTTGCCTGAAAATCGGGCCCTGAACCGCACCGTGACGGTGACCCTGGAGTACGAACAAAAAGATTAGAAGCCGATCTCAAAAAAGTCTTTTCGCCCGATATCGGCATTAAGCCCTCGGCGCATGCCCTCGGCATACATAGGTATGCCTGCGGCCTGCATCTCGGCCTTGCCTTGATCTCGAACGAAAATCCTCATTTTGAGATCAACTTCTATTGTTAATACTGATAGTACAACGACCCCCGCGCCGCAGAGTTCGGCGCGGGGGTTTTCTTTGGTCGATGCTGTTTTGCCGGTCAAGTGGGATCAAGTCGGCTCCGGTTTGGGCAGAAAAACGATCAGCAGGCTCATGCCCACGGCGGCGCTGAGGGCCGAACCGGCCATGACCCCCACTTTGGCGGCGTCCAGGAGGGGGCCGGACAAGGCCAGGCCGGAGATAAAGAGCGCCATGGTAAAGCCGATGCCGGCCAGAAAACCGCCCCCCAGGACCGCGCCCCAGGTGACGCCTTCCGGCAGGCGGGTCAGTCCCAGCTTGACAGCCAGAAAACTGAACAGAAAAATGCCCACGGGTTTTCCCAGGAACAGGCTCAGGGCGGTCGCCAGTGCCACGGGATCGACGATGTCGGCGGCCCGGATGGGGACGCCCGCATTGGCCAGAGCGAAGATGGGCATGATTAAAAACCCCACCCAGGGATGCAATTCGGTCTCGTGGCGTTCCAGGGGCGACATGCTCTTGCGGGTGGCACGTTCCATTTGGCGCAGCATGGCGTAGCGTTCGTTCGAGGTGCTCCAGCCGGCGCCCATGAGGAAGTGGCGGGTCTTCTCCACGATATCTTCGAGGCGGGTTTCCGTGATCCAGGAACGGGTGGGCGTCAGCAGGCCGAAGATCACCCCGGCGATGGTGGCGTGGATACCGGATTCGTGAAAGGCCACCCAGGTCAGGACCATCAGAATGTAGTAAATCGCGTGGTTGCGGACGCCGACTTTCATCAGAAGGGGAAACAGCGCGATCCCCGCCGCCCCCCAGGCGAGGGCGGGCAGGTTGAGGCTTGCCGTATAGCCGATGGCGATTACCAGGATGGCGCCGATGTCGTCGGCGATGGCCAGGGAAAGCAGCAGGACGCGCAGACTCCCGGGAATTCTTTTGCCCAGTACCGCCAGACAGCCCACCACAAAGGCGATGTCGGTGGCCATGGGGATGCCCCATCCCCGGGCCCCGGGTTCTCCCCATTGCAGCAGCAAAAAGGCGCCGGCCGGGATGAGCATGCCGCCGATGGCGGCGGCAATGGGCAGGATGGCCTGCCGCAGGTCCTGTAATTCGCCCATCACCAGTTCCCGTTTGACTTCCAGGCCGATCACAAAAAAGAAGATGGCCATCAGCCCGTCGTTGATCCAGTGTTTCAGGGCGTAATCCATCTGAAAGCTACCCACCCCTATGGACAGGCGGGTATTCCAGAGTCCCTGGTACCCGTCGGCGGTTGGCAGATTGGCAAATACCAGCGCCACCGTCGTGGCTACCAGGAGAATGACGCCGCTGGCGGCTTCGATATGCAGAAAGCATTTCAGGGGATCCACGAAGCGGTCGATGGGCTCACGGGGCAGCATGTCGTCTTCAGTGTGGTAGGCAGATGCCATGGGGTGGTGTTCCGATTAATAGACTTTGCGGTGGGAAAAGCCCCTTCCCATAACGTTGTAAGTCCTCTCGATAATAACGAAGGCGTCCGGGTCAAGATCGAAGATCATCTCTTCCAGACGCTTCAATTCGAAATTGTTCAATACCGTCATGACGACCTTGCGGTGCTTGCGGGTATAGGTTCCCCGCCCGTAGAGGAAGGTTCCCCCCCGCTTGAGCCGTTCGTTGATGGCGGCGGCAATTTGTTCCGCGGCTTCGGAAATGATGAAGACGATTTTGCGTTGATTGAAGAAGGTCAGCACGTAATCCAGCATCTGGGCCGTCACGAAACTCATCACCAGCGAATAGAGCACCCGGTCGACATTCAGGACGCCCAGGCTGAAACCGAACAGCATCAGGTTGAAGCCGAAAAAGAAGGTCCCCATGCGAATGTTGAATTTCTGGTTCAGCAACACGGCGATGACATCATTGCCGCCGGAGGATCCCAGCGAGTGCAGGGTGATGCCCGCGCCGGCGCCGATAATCGTCCCTCCGGCAATGGCGGCCAGCATGGGATCGTGCACCGGGATCGTGAAATGGATCTGATCGATGGCCCACGACAGGGTCAGCATGCCGAAGATGCTGTACAGGAAAAAGCGCCGGCTGATAAACACCCAGCCGACCAGGAAGATCGGCAGGTTGATGATGAAATACCAGATGCCGGGGGAAAGCCATTGGGTTCCGTAGTAGACGAGCAATGACAGACCGGACATGCCGCCCGAGATGAACTCGTGGGGCAGCGCCACGGCCTTGACCCCGATCGCGAACACCAGGGATCCGGCGGAGATGAGAAAAAGATTCCAGGGAATCGTGAGGGTTTGCAGCCGCAGACGTTTCAGCATGCCGTTTGCAATCGCTCTCTTCGGCGGCGGCTTGCCGCCGGCGATGATCAGCGGGGTGTGCAGGCCCCGAACAGAACGAAGCCGCTCACGGGGTCGGCGACCGTGGCCACGGCGTCGCCGCTGGCTTCCGTAATCGTGAGGGACCAGCCGCGCCCGTTCTGCGCGCCTTGCAGAATCACCACGCCTTCGCCTTTGGTGATGTTTTGGATGGCGGTGCGCCTTTCGTCTTGGGCATCCCCGACTTCGCTGATTTCCTTCTTGTCGAAATCGATTTCCATAAATCGGGGCAGGCGCGCCTCCTGGGGCGTCACTTTCTCGCAGGCTCCGCCGGGATGGCACTCGATGATATCGATGATGGCCATCAACAGGGGCCGGCTGCCGTCAAAATCGGCCGCTCCGGCGGCATGTGCCGACACCAAGAGGACGAGGGCCGCTAAACTGCTTACGAACGCATGTCGCATCATCATCGCCGACTCCTTTCTATTTGACGGTATAGCCCTTGCCTTCGAGGCAGGCTGAATAGGCGCGGTTGTAAGTATTGCGTTTCTGGGTGTACTGTTGGGCCTGTTGCTGTTCCCACTGCTGCTGATTCGTCGCTTCCCGACGATACTGGTCCCTGCGGCGCATGCCGCCCAGCAGACCGCCGGAAGCCGCCCCGATGGCCGCCCCCTTGCCGGCATCACCGGCGATGGCGCCCGCCGCGACCCCCACCAGGGCTCCGCGGGCCGCTCCCCGGACGACACCGCCCTGGGGCGCCTCCTGGGCCGGCGGTGGCGCCGTGGCCGTGGGCGGGGCCATGGGGTCGAAGCCGGTTTCACCTTTGGCCCAGGTGTAACAGGAGAATTTATCCTGCTCCATCTGGTCGCTGCTCTGGCCTTTGGCCGGATAGACGATCAATTCCTGAGCCGCCGCTATCCCGGCCAGAAAAAAGATCGCCAACATGAACGTAAGGGGCCATTGTGGGCGCATCGCTATCCTCCTTGATGATAAGTATACTGTTGTTGCCTGACATAGATGCTCGTATTCTGGGCATTGTCGCCGTCCAGGTCAAACAATTTTTTGGATCACGTCACCGGCAGCATGGCGTCGTTTTGAATCGGGTCGCTATTCGATGGGGGATGACGGGCAATTCTGGAGTTGATCGATCAGGTCGTCTTTTTCGCGCCAAATGTGCGCGAGCCACTCCTTGACCGTTTCACGGTAGTGGGGATCTTCCTGATAGCGGCCATGGAGCAGGTGGTCGGGGATGACGATTTCCCGCAGATGGACGGAAACCTGTCGAACTTCACCCCGCAAGTAGGACCAGAAGTTCGTGATGCCCTCGGGGTAGACGATCGTGACGTCCAGCAGGCGGGTGATGCGGCCCTCCATGGCCTGGATGGCGAAGGCCAACCCCCCTGTCTTGGGGCGCAAGAGGTGCCGGTAGGGCGAATCCTGGTGGCGGTGCTTCTCCGCTGTGAAACGCGTGCCTTCGATAAAATTCCAGATGGCCACCGGCCGGAACTGGTATTTGCGGCAGGATTGGCGGGTGGTTTCGAGATCGAGGCCGCGCTTCTCGGGATGGCGCGCAAGCTGCCGCCGGGAAAAGCGTTTCATGATGGGGTAGTCCAGGGCCCAGAGGGCCGTCCCGACGATGGGCACCCAGAACATCTGGCGCTTGGCAAAGACCACCGGAAACGGTACCCGGTCGGTGAGGGCCTTCAGCAGTACGGGGATGTCGGCCCAGGAACGATGGTTGATGGTGACGAGGTACCATTGTTTGGGGCTCAGCGCCGCGGTGGGCCGGATATCCCAGGCGATATTGAGGAAGCGGTCCTGGATCGCGAGGACCCCCCGGATCCAGCCCTTCACCAGGCGAATCAGCCCGTTGGTGCAGGCCGTTTGCCAGGCGGACGATCGAATGCCCAGCTTGATCAGGGCCAATAAGTGGATCGGGATGCCCCACAAAACGGTGTTGGCGGCGATAACAAGGGTGATGCCGCAGGCCTTGAGATGCGATAGAACGGTTGTCAGCATGGTGATTCCGCAGGGTGCCGTGGCGTTTGAGGTCCGGGCCGTTTTGACTTCCCCCCTATTTTACCATATTATCGCCGCCGTTTGAATCCCGTTCGTGCTTCGGCACGGCGGGCTGCGATGCGGGCCAGCACCCGCCAGCCGCGAACCGGTTCCAGTTATCAGGCCGGCCGGATAAAAAATCCATAGACGGCAAGCCAATAGAAAGAAGATGCCATGGAAAACCAGATCAACGCCATTCTCGATAAGTTTGAAGCGATCAATGTTATTCCCCGCTGTTCGAAGAACGAGGCCCGCCTGGCGGCCTGGCTGGCGGAATGGGGCCGGACCCAGGGCTATGCCGTTCGAAGCGATCCGGCCGGCAACCTCGTGATCCGGGTGCCGGCCTCACCCGGCCGGGAAGATCGGCCGGTGGTGATTCTCCAGGGCCACATGGACATGGTCTGCGAGAAAACCCCGGAATCAGCGCATGATTTCGAAACGGATCCGATCCGTGTGGTGCGTGACGGCGACTGGATTCATGCTGTGGATACCACTCTGGGGGCCGACAACGGCATCGCCCTGGCCATGATGATGGCGCTGGCCGAAGACCATACGCGGCACCATCCCCCGCTGGAACTCCTGTTTACGGTGGACGAGGAAAGCGGTCTGCTCGGCGCCCATGAGCTCGATGCCACGCTCCTTGCAGGCCGCATTCTGATCAATATCGATTCCGAAGACGAGGGGGTCTTTACCATTGGATGCGCCGGCGGTGAAGAGACTCAGATCCGGTTGCCGTTGGACTACGAAGAGCTGCCGCCCGAACGGGTCTGTGGCCGATTGGTGGTGGGTGGCCTGCGCGGGGGGCACTCCGGGGTGGAGATCCACCAGCCGCGCGCCAATGCCAACCGCCTGCTGGGGCGTGTGCTCCAGCGCCTGCAGGCCCTGGAAGGGGTGCGCCTGGTATCCCTCACCGGCGGTTCGGCCCACAATGCGATCCCGCGGGATGCCTCGGCCTTTCTGGCGTTTCCTCCGGATCAGGGCTCGGCCGTGCGCGATGTCATCCGTTTTTGCGAGGCGATGTTCCGGGAGGAGCATGACGACACCGAATCCAAACTCTTTGTGCGCTGTGAAGACCAGACGGATGATTTGCTGCCCGTGCGCATGCTGGGCAGGGAAAGCGCGGGGCGGGCGATACACCTGCTGAACGCGCTGCCCCACGGGGTGCACGGCATGTCCACCCAGGTGGCGGGCCTGGTGGAGACCTCCTGCAACCTGGCGATCCTCCGCATCAAGAATGATGCGCTCGAGATCATCAGCAGCCAGCGCAGCTCTTCCATGTCACGGTTGGATGAAATGACCTCGCGGGTGACGGCCGTGGCGGCCCTGGCCGGTGCCAGCGCCATTCGTTTGAACCACCACCCGGCCTGGGCGCCGGACAAGACCTCGGCCCTTCTGCAACGCTGCCGCGAGGTCTATCGGGAACTGCACGGGAAGGAGCCGGTGGTGGAAATTATTCATGCCGGCCTGGAATGCGGCCTGATCGGCGACAAGGTGCCGGGCATGGAGATGATCTCCATCGGGCCCAACCTGCGCCACCCCCATTCTCCGGAGGAAAAGCTGGAACTGCCGTCCGTGGGGAGGGTCTACACCTTCCTGACGACACTGTTGGCGTCCTACTGATCAAAAAAATCCAAATTGGGATCGCAATCGCAATCGCCATCGAAAAAGACGAAATCGATCCCGATCCCGATTTCGATACGTTCCATCGTCAAAGACTGGCGTAGACCGCCTTCAACTCCTCCACCAGCCGGCCGAAATGGGCGATGGCATCGACCACCGGGGTCGGGGTGCGCATGTCCACACCGGCCTCCCGCAGCTCGTCCAGGGGGAAGCGACTGCCCCCCAGGGTGAGAAAGCGCAGATAATCCTCCCGGGCCCCTGCCTCGCCCTGCATCACCCGGTTGGCCAGGGCGATGGCCGCCGAAATGCCGGTGGCGTATTTGTAGACATAGAAGGCGGAGTAGAAGTGCGGGATGCGCAGGCATTCCAGCGCCAGTTCATCGTCGATGACCAGGTGCCCGCCGAAATGGGTTGCCAGCAGATCCCGGTAGATGCCGGTAAAGGCTTCGAGGGTCAGGGGTTCCTGGGCTTCGGCCATGGCGTGGGTGCGCCGTTCGAATTCGGCGAACATGGTCTGCCGGAAGAGGGTGCCCCGGATGTTGTCGATTTCGCGGTTGATGATATAGGCCCGCATGCGGTCATCGTCCCGGTAGCGTTCCAGGAGATGGGCGCTCAGCAGGGTTTCGTTGAAAGTCGAGGCCACCTCTGCCACGAAGATGGTGTAGCCGTGATACACATAGGGCTGGTGGCGCCGCGAGTAGGTCGGAGTGCATGGAATGGCCGGCCTCGTGGATCAGGGTGTAGAGGCTGTTGATATTTTGGGCGTCGTAGTTGAGCAGGATATAGGGCGGCGAGTCATAGCAGCCGGAGGAGTAGGCCCCGCTGCGTTTGCCACGGTTCTCGTAGCGGTCCACCCAGCCCCCGGTGAGCCCCTTTGCGAGCGCGTCGGTATAGGCCGCTCCCAGGGGCGCCAGGGCCGCGACACAGGTTTCCACCGCCTCTTCATAGGGCATGTCGAAGGCCACCTCCCCGATGATGGGGACATAGGTGTCGTAGAAGTGCAGGTCGGGGAGCCCCAGGGCGTCCCGCCGGAAATCAAGATAGGCGAAGAGGGGATCCAGATTGTTTTTCACCGTCGTGAGCAGGTTGTCGTAGACCGTCAGCGGAATGTCGTCCGCAAAAAGAGCGCCTTCCCGGCAGGTGGCGTGCTTGCGGCTGCGGGCGAAGAACAGATCAGCCTTGATCGAGCCGGCCAGGGCGGCCGCGATGGTGTTCCGGTGGTTTTGATAGGCTTCGTAGTATTGGAAAAAGGCCTTGCGCCGAATGTCCCGCTCGGGATGCTGCAGGAAGGTGATGAAATTGCCGTGGCTGAGCTCCACCTCTTCGCCGGTCGGATCGGTGATGCGGCCGAAGGACAGGTCCACGTTGTCCAACTGGCCGAATACCTGGGAAGCGGTCTGGGCCATTTCGCCGCTCCGGGCCAGCATTTCCTCCATCGATTCGGAAAGGGTGTGGGGGCGGTGGCGCAGCATTTTTTCCAGGTGGAAGCGGACCTCCCGGAGGGCTTGGCTTGCAAGGAATTGCGAGACGGCGTCTTCGGGGATTGCCATGATCTCGGGCCGCATGAAGCTGGACAGCTCCGAGGCCCGGGTATAGAGGCTCACGGCGCGCTGGTACATGGCCAGGTAAGCCTGGTTGGATTTGTCTTCGTCGTTCTTCAGGTGGGCGTAGGTGTAGAGCCGCTCGATCCGGCGGGACAAATCGAGATCGAAGGCGATGGCCTCTGCGAGGACTTCCGGGGATTCGCCCAGACGCCCGCGGTAGATGTCATAGCCCGGCAATTCCGCTGTTAGCTGGTCGTATAAGGTGCGCCATTGGTCGTCGTCGGCGAAGAGCGGGGTCAGGTCCCATTGATGTTCTTGGGGGATGTCGCTGCGCTGGGGGATGGTGCGTTCGCTCATGAATTACTCCTCATACCGCATGTTGGATTAGGGGCGTCTGTACCGCCGAGCCATCGGTTCTTAAGCACCCGGCCGCCCGGCCGCAAGTCGGCAGCGCGCACTTGACACCTTGGCGGATAGTCGTCTATAGCGAGGTCGGCAGCCCTTGTTCACCGGGTTCGTGAGAGCCTCCCTTAACCCCATCGTTGGATTCGAAAGATAGCGACCATATCATGGAATTTTCTCCCCTGGAAGCCATTTCTCCTGTCGACGGCCGTTACCGCCGCGCCACGCAGACGCTGGCGGCCTACTTTTCCGAAAGCGCGCTGATCCGCTACCGCGTGCGTGTGGAAATCGAATATTTCATCGCCTTGTGCGAGCTTCCCCTGCCGCCCCTGACCGGTGTGGATGCCGCCCGCTTTGCGGACCTGCGGGCCATTTACCGGAACTTTGACCTGGAAGACGCCCAAGCTGTCAAACGCATCGAGCGGAAAACCAACCACGACGTCAAAGCCGTGGAATATTTCCTCAAAGACCAGTTCGAGGCCCTGGGGCTGGATGCCAGCAAGGAATTCATCCATTTCGGGCTGACCTCCCAGGACATCAACAACACGGCCGTCCCTCTGGCCCTGAAAGAAGCCTGGAAAGCGGTCGTCCGGCCCCTTTATGTCCAAACCATCGATGCCTTGAAGGCGCGGGCCCGGGAATGGCGCGAGGTTTCCATGCTGGCCCGCACCCACGGACAGCCGGCCTCTCCCACGCGTTTGGGCAAGGAGGTCTATGTTTTCGTCGAGCGCCTCCAACGGCAGCTCGAGCTCCTCGACCCAATCCCCTTCGGCGCCAAATTCGGCGGGGCTACCGGCAATTTCAACGCCCACCACATCGCCTACCCGGATATCGACTGGGTCGCCTTTGCCGACCGGCTGGTGAACGACACCCTGGGGCTCGATCGCTACCGGGTGACCACCCAGATCGAACACTACGACAACCTGGCGGCCTTCTGCGACGGCCTGAAACGCCTCAACACCATTCTGCTGGATCTGGACCGGGATGTGTGGGCCTATATCTCCATGAATTACTTCCGGCAGAGGATCAAAGCCGGCGAGGTGGGCTCCTCCACCATGCCCCACAAGGTCAATCCCATCGACTTCGAAAATTCCGAGGGCAATCTGGGGGTGGCCAACGCCCTGCTGGAGCACCTGGCCGCCAAACTGCCCATCTCCCGCCTGCAGCGGGATCTCACCGACTCCACCGTTACGCGCAACATCGGGGTGCCTCTGGCGCATATCGCCATCGCCATTAAATCCCTGTTGCGGGGACTGGACAAATTGTTGCTGGACGAAACGGCCATCCGCAGCGACCTGGAGGCCAATTGGGCCGTGGTGGCCGAGGCCATCCAGACCGTGCTGCGCCGGGAGGGATTCCCCAAGCCCTACGAAGCCCTGCGCGATCTGACCCGTACCCATGCGAAGATCGACCAGGCGGCCCTGGCGGCCTTTATCGACGGCCTGTCCATCGACGACGACCTGAAGGCGGAGCTGAAGGCCATCACCCCCTGGAACTATACCGGCATCATCAGCTACTGACCGGCCGTAGCGATATTCCGGTCGCGCATGGGCGGCGCACCAAAGAGCATTGAACGGACCTGGCCCGTTTTCTCCGATGCATGCCTGATGATGGCGTTGCGGATCTCCTGGCCTGCCACGAAGGGACCCCCCCACCCGAAAGGAGGCGTTATGAAGAAGACGATCTTCATCCATGTATTCGCCGTTTTGATGGCCCTGACCGTTTGTGCCGCCCAGGCCGAGGTGAAAAACCCCGACACTTTTGTCTTCGCGACCTATGGCACCCTGCGCACGTTAGACCCCTGCGTGGCCTACGACACCACCTCTTCCCAGCGGCTCTGGAACATCTACGAGCCGCTGATTTTTTTCGACGGCGGCCACACGGACCAGTTCAAGCCCTTGCTGACAACGGAGGTCCCAACCCTAGCGAACGGCGGCATCTCCACCGACGGCCGGACCTACACCTTTACCATCCGCAAAGGGGTGAAATTCCATGAGGGCCAGACCCTTACGCCGGAGGATGTGGTTTACTCCTTCAAACGCAACATGATCGCGGATCCGGACGGCGGCCCCATGTGGATGCTGCTGGAAGCACTCACCGGCGAGGGATCCACCCGCGACAAGGACGGCAAGCTCATTCCCGGCATCATGGAAAAGATCGACCGCAGCGTCGAGGCTAAAGGGGACCAGGTGATCTTCCACCTGCCCAATCCCTATCCGCCCTTCATGGGGATCCTGGCCTATTCCGCCTCGGTGGTGATGAACAAGGAGTGGTGTGTGGCCCACGGCTGCTGGGATGGATCGCTGGAGACCGCCGCCAAGTTCAACAACCCGGCCCCGGGTCACGAGCCTTTGCAGAAGATCACCAACGGCACCAACGCTTATAAGATGAAATCGTGGGAGCCCAACAAGCAGTTCGTTTTCGAGCGGTTCGAGGGATATTGGGGCGGGCCGGCGCGACTCAAGACCGCCATCATCAAATACGTGAAAGAGTGGAGCACCCGCAAACTCATGCTCCAAAACGGCGATGCCGACCGCGTGACCGTGGACAACCCCTACGTACCCGAAGTCAAGGCCATGAAGGGGCTGACCTTGTACGAAGTTCCCCAGCTTTCCGTGAGCATGGCCTTCTTCTGCCAGAAGATCAATCCCACCGGCAACCCCAACATCGGCAGCGGGAAACTGGACGGGGAGGGGATTCCGCCCGATTTCTTCAGCGACATCAACGTGCGCAAGGCCTTCCTGCACGCCTTCGACCGGGCCACCTATGCCCAGGACGTGTTCAACGGACTGGTGGTCATGCCCACCAGTCCCGACATCGAGGGCCTGGCCTTTCACAAGGAGGTGCCGGTCTACGCTTACGACCTTACCAAATCAGCAAAATTCATGAAACAAGCCTTCGGCGGGCAATTGTGGGAAAAGGGCTTTAAAATGATCATTACTCACAACACGGGCAACGAGATGCGCGAGGCCGCCGCCATCATGCTGGCCGAAAACATCATGTCCCTCAATCCCAAGTTTCAGATCGAGGTCCGCAACGTGGAGTGGAAGGACTACCTGGTCCAATACCGCAACTTCATGTACCCGCTCTTCCTGATCGGATGGGGGGCGGACTACGCCGACCCCCACAATTTCGTATACACCTTCATGCATTCCCAGGGGGTTTACGGGCGCTATATGGCTTACCGGAATGCGGAAGTGGATCAGCTCTGCGACGCGGGCATCGCCACCATCGATCCAGCCAAGCGGGAAAAGATCTATTCGCGCCTGCAGGACCTCTTCTACGAAGAGGCCATCGCCATACCCCTCTACCAGCAGATCGTGGTGCGGGCCTATCGGGACTGGGTCAAGGGCTACACCCCCAATCCCATGCTGATAGGATGCCAACGAGATGCTGATGGAGATCTGGAAGGAATAATATGCCCTTTTAGGTCTCGAAGCAGAAATGCCATTGAGCGATTCGAAGCCAGGTTATGAATTACATCGTCTAATCTTATCAATTATATTGGTTCATTTTCTTTCATGTGAAAGAAAATGAACCAAAAGAAAACCCGTGCCCCGCTTAACCCTGCGCGTCATCGACACGGCCGGAGCGCGCGGAAACGCGCTTCGCTCATACCGTCCGCGCGCTTTTATCCGTCCGCATCGCCGATGCTCGGCACGGGACAAAGGGAGGTCGGTCCTTCTCACTTATAGGATTTTCGAGATCCTCCCAGCCGCATAAAATTTTGTGGGATAGCCTTCATTTTTCCTTGGTTGCTTATGTTGACGTATATTCTAAGGCGGTTTTTCTTTCTGACCTTCGTGCTCTTCGGCGTCTCGGTGCTGCTGTTCGGCATTCTGATGACCTTCAGTCCCGAGCGCCGGGCCGCCGCCTATGTCACCACCCCCCAGCAGGCCAAAGATATTCCCCGCCTGATTCAACAATTCGGTCTCGACGATCCCTTTTACATCCAATACGTGCGCTGGGTAAAAGAGGTCGGCCAGGGCAACCTGGGCTGGTCCCTGGTGGCGGCCCGTCCCGTAAGGGAAGCGTTCTGGCGCTATTTCCCCATCACTTTGGAAATGAACCTCTATGCCGCGCCCATTGTCATTTTCCTGGGGATATGGCTGGGCTCCGTGGCCGGAATTCACCGGGACAGCTGGATCGACCACGGCACGCGGATTTTTGCCATTATCGGGTGGTCCCTGCCCACCTTCCTTTTCGCCCTGGTGCTGTTGATGGTTTTCTACGGCTATTTTCATCTCTTCTCCCCGGGGGTGCTGAGCGACCGTCTGGCCATGGCGATCATCGACCACCCGGAGCAGTACACCGCCTATACGGGGATGCTCACCATCGACGGCCTTCTGAACGGCCGCCCGGACATCGCCCTCGACGCTTTGCGCCATCTGGTTTTACCGATCGCCACCTACGTGGTTGTGGTGGTGGCTCTCAACATGCGGGTCATGCGGTCCGGCATGATCGAGGAACTCTCCAAGGACTACGTTCTCACGGCCCGTGCCAAGGGCGCCGATCGCCGGACGATCCACTTTAAACACGCCCGCCGCAACGCCCTGCTGCCGGTGGTGACCGTGGCCGGGCAGCTGGTGGCCATGTCCATGGAGGGCAGCATCGCCGTGGAGGTGGTCTTCAACCGGCAGGGCATCGGCTGGTGGCTGGCCGAATCTGCCACCCAGCTGGACATGCCCGTATTGATGTGCATCTGCCTTTTCATGGGCGTGGTGTTCGTGGTGACCAACCTGACCATCGATGTCCTTTACGCCTATATCGATCCCCGCATCCGGTTGAATTGAGGCGCAGCCCTAATG
Source organism: uncultured delta proteobacterium (assembly GCA_963730675.1). Classification (GTDB taxonomy): domain Bacteria; phylum Desulfobacterota; class Desulfobacteria; order Desulfobacterales; family UBA5852; genus JABZFP01. Next base: position 319,087 of record CAVSSY010000011.1, read on the forward strand.
GAAAACACCCATCCCCGACTGCGCGAACTGAACTACACGCTCTATCGCATCTTCCGCAACCCATCGGCTGTCATCGGATTCGCGCTGCTGCTGTTTTTTGTGGGGGTGGCCCTGCTCGCTCCGGTCCTGGCGCCCCCCAAGTACGCCCACAATCCCTACCAGATGCCCCACAAAGGATTTTCGCCCACGCCCAAACCCCCTGGCGAAGCAGCGGTCTTCGGCACGACCTCGGGCCAGTATGACATCTATTACGGCGTGGTCTGGGGCACGCGGACGGCCTTCAAAATCGGCTTCTTCGTGGTGCTTTGGTCGAGCCTGGTGGGGGTGAGCCTGGGCGCGGCAGCGGGCTACTACGGCGGCTGGCTGGACGAAATCCTCATGCGGGTGACCGATGTCATGTGGGCCATCCCGACGCTCGTGCTGGCCATGGCCATCGTGGTGGCCTTCGGCCGGGGGCTGGACAAGGTCATGATTGCGTTAGCCCTGATCCAGTGGCGCTGGTACGTGCGGGTCATCCGCTCCGAAATTCTGACCCTGCGGGATCAGGATTTTGTCCAGGCCGCCCGCCTGATGGGCGTAGAGGGACCTTAAGATCATCCGCCGCCATATCCTGCCCAACGCCATCTATCCGGTGCTAATCATGGCTTCCATGGACATGGGATCCATGGTGATCACGGCCTCCTTCATGAGTTTCGTCGGGCTGGGGTCCCCCAAGGGCTACGCCGACTGGGGGCAGATGGTGGCCTAGCCCGCAACTACATCGTGGGACCGCCGGACGATCCCCTGCGTTTCTGGTACACCATCGCCATTCCGGGGGCCTGCATCATTCTCTTCGTCCTAGCCTGGAATCTCATCGGCGACGCCTTGCGGGACGCCTTCGATCCCAAACTGCGCCGGAGGTGACCGCGATGACGTCCCTGATCGAAACGGAAAATCTGGTCACCAATTTCTACACTTACGAGGGGGTCGTGCGGGCCTCAACGGGATCAGTCTGGTGGTGGATTACGGCACCACCTTCGGCCTGGTGGGCGAGTCCGGCTGCGGCAAGAGCGTGGCCGTGCGGTCCATGATGCGCATCATCCCGGAGCCCGGCCGGGTGGAGGGGGGCAAGATAGTGGTGTTCTTCGACCCGGAAGACCGGGGTCGGGGCGTCGATCTGCTCCGGCAGTCGGAAGCCTATGTGGCGCATCTGCGGGGCAACCGCATGTCCATGATTTTTCAGGAGCCCAATGCCGCCCTGAATCCCATTATGAACATTGGCGAGCAGGTGGCTGAAAGCTTTCTCCTCCATCGCAAAAAGGAAATGTGTGCCACCGTCCTGCAAGCGCTGAATCCCCCCGACGGTCCGGCGGCCGGCCCTCTGGCCGCCTTCAACGGATGCTTTACGGCCGGGCGGCGGTGAGCGCACGCGATCCCCTGGTGGCCCTGACCGCACGTCTGCCCTTGGTGCGGCGTTGGCAGAAACGCCTGAAGACGGAGGCCCTGCGACGGTCGATGGACATCATCGGCAAACTGGGCATTCCCAACCCCGAAGAAGTGGTCCGGCTTTATCCCCACAACCTCTCGGGGGGGATGAAACAGCGCATCGTGATCGCCATGGCCCTGGCCTGCAGCCCTCTGCTGCTGATTGCCGATGAGGCCACCTCCAACCTCGATGTCACCATTCAGGCCCAGATCCTGGACCTGATGCGCGGCCTGCGGAAGACGGAAATTGCATCGATCCTGTTCATCACCCACGACCTGGGGGTGGTGGCCGAAACCTGCGACCGGGTCGGCGTCATGTATGCCGGCAACCTTTGCGAAGTGGCCGATGTGGCCGATCTTTTCCAGGCCCCGTGTCATCCCTACACCCGGGCCCTGCTCGAGGCCGTGCCGCGTCTTCATCAGGAAGGCCCTCTGCAAAGCATCGAAGGGGCGGTGCCCAATCTGGTGAACCCGCCTGCCGGCTGCCGGTTCCATCCCCGTTGCCCTGACGCCAAGGACATCTGCCGGGGGCGTTTCCCGGAAATGGTCGAGACGGCTCCCGGGCACACGGTGGCCTGTTATCTCTACACGACCGGCCGCGGGCGGAGGGCTTCCAATGAAGAAGCTGCTCGAACTGCACGGCCTCCAGAAGCACTACCCCGTGCTGGGGGGTGTTTTCCGCCACCAAGTAGCCTCTGTCAAAGCATTGGACGGGATCGACCTGGATATCTACCGGGGCGAGTGCCTGGGGCTGGTGGGCGAATCCGGCTGCGGCAAGACCACCACCGGCAAAGCCCTTGTGCGGATGCATCGGCCCAGTGCCGGGCAGATTATTTACCATCGTGATAAGGGCGGTGAACCGCTGGATATCGCCACGCTTCCGCGGCGGACCCTCAAACAGGAAGGGATCCGGGGTCGCCTCCAGATGGTTTTCCAGGACCCCACCACCTCCCTCGATCCGCGCATGCTGGTGAAGAACATCATTGCCGAACCCTTGCGAGAACAGGCTTCCCTGGGCAGCCGCGCCCTGGAAGCGCGTATCCTGGAACTCCTGGCCCTGGTGGGGCTCACCAAAGACCACTGCCTGCGCTACCCCCATGAATTCTCCGGCGGACAGCGACAGCGCATCGCCGTGGCCCGGGCCATCGCCACCCATCCGGAATTCCTGGTGCTGGACGAACCCACCTCGGCCCTGGACGTCTCCGTGCAGGCTCAGATCCTGAACCTGCTGCAGATGCTGCGGGAGCAGCTGGGACTGACCTATCTTTTCGTGACCCACCATTTGCTGGTGGTCAAATACATCAGCAACCGCCTGGCGGTCATGTACCTGGGCAAAGTGGTCGAAATTGCCCCTACGCCGATGCTCTTCCGTCGGCCCCGGCACCCTTACACCCACGCCCTTCTATCCGGCATTCCTATCCCGGAGATGACCCGGCGCAGACGGCGCATCGTTTTGCAGGGCGATGTCCCCAGCCCCTTGAATCCTCCGGACGGGTGCCGCTTCCATACCCGCTGCCCCTTCTTGATCGAGCGTTGCCGCACCGAAGAGCCGGTCCTGGAGCGCTTTGCCGAAGGCCATCGGGTGGCCTGCCATCGGAAGGCCGAGGTGGAAGGTCTCGTGCGGGACCGGTTTGGCGGGTCATAATGCGAACCTTGCGCTCAGAGGGCAAAGGCGCGTTTGGCCCGTGGTCCGTCATCCCAATCGGGATTGCTATCGAAATCGAGCTCTTCTGAAGGGGGCGGATGTGGCGTTTCGGAAAGAGCGCTGCCATGGCTATAAACGAAAGTCGATCCCGATCGGATAGCGATTTCGAATCCGATGACCCCCAACAGGGTCGCAAATTGATTGAACGGCATTATGAAGACCACACCACTAGGAAAAGGAGAAAATAGATGACACCGGCATCTCTGCAAGCGCTTCACGGACTCCGCGATCTCACCATGTTGAAATGGTATGTCATCCCCCTACTGGCCATCGTCTTCTATATTTACGCCGTGGAAATCCACAAGGCCCGACGCACCGATAACTGGAATGCGGTTCTGGCCGGGCTGACCATTTTCGGGATGGACTTCATCAACGAGACCTGGAACGGCTGGGTGCTGCATTTCACCCAGCGCTCCGCCCTCTGGACCACGCCCGGCGACACGGCCCTGCGGACCATGGTGGGCTGGAACATCGAAATCATCTTCATGTTTCTGCTCTCCGGCATCATTTACTACTACACCCTCTCCGACAACCCCGAAGACAAGATTCTGGGCATCCCGGACCGCTGGTTCTGGGCCATCGGCTACTCCGTCTTCTGTGTATTCGTGGAGTGTCTGCTGAACTACGGCGGCCATCTGGTCTGGGAGTATCCCTGGTGGAACCGGTCCTTCAAAGGCGTTTGGCTGATTTTTCTCTTCGGCTATTTTCACTTCTACGTGGCCGCGCTCCTGGTCATCGGCATGAAAACCCTGCGCGCCAAGGTGATCACGGTGTCGTCGCTCTACAGCATTGCCATCGTCGCCAATGTCGTGGCCATGGGGATTCTGGGATGGCGCTACTAGGCCGGGGTGGGCAATTCGAAAAAGGGATGCGCCGTCTGGCATTTCGACACATCTTTTTTTCGGGCTTTCGCCACAGTCAATGGTTCCCACAACGAAATGACCCTTTTAAGGCCCGGCCTGAAAGGGGATAGAGATGAAAACCAAACCATGGCCAAAGTGATTCTTGTCGTCATCGACGGATGCCGCCCCGACGCGATCGCCCAGGCGGCCACCCCGGCCATCGACAGCCTCATCGCATCCGGTGCGAGCACCATGACGGCCCGGACAGTGGCGCCGCCGCTCACCCTGCCGGCCCATTTCAGCCTCTTGACCTCGCTGAATCCCCGGGATCACCATGTGACTACCAATACGGACCGCCCGTCCCTGGCCCCGAGGACCTGCAGCATCATCGAAACCGTGAAAAAACAAGGTCTGACAACGGCCATTGCGTACAGTTGGGAACCGCTGCGAAACCTGGCGCCGCCCAAGGCGCTGGACGCCTCCTTTTACCTTGATACCCACAGGACCGGCCATACCGACCTGGACATCGTGGACTACGCCATCCGCATGCTGACCCGGCAGCAGCCGGATTTTTTCTTCCTCTATCTGGAAGGCGTCGATCAGGCCGGTCATGACCACGGATGGATGTCGCCTCCCTATCTGGCGGCGGTCGAACGGGCCGATGCGGCAGTGGGCCAATTGCTGCAGGCTTTGGCGTCCGCCGGTCTTGCCAATGACTATGCCATCGTTTTGCAGAGCGATCATGGCGGTCAGGGCAGGCAGCACCTGGAGCAGACCGATAAAGTGATGACGATCCCCTGGATTGCGCACGGGGCCGGCATCCGCCGGGGGCACCCCATCCAATCGGCGGTCAGCATCCTGGACACCGCCCCTGCCATCGCCCGGCTGATGGGTTTGCCCCCGCATGATTCGTGGGCGGGCGCGTACCCGAAGAAATTTTCGAAATCTTATCAAGATCGGAATCATCAGTGATACGAGGAGGGGGCGTGCCGTAAGAGGGCGGTGGGCCTGACCTCAAGGATTGGGACGGATCGAAGACTGCCTCCGAAAAGAACGGGCTGCTACCTGAAGCCGCTGACGGTCAACACGGCCGGTCTGAATCGATAATCAGATTTTTGCATACCCGTTGCGGTACCGGCGGAAACGCTTAACCACATCCCGAAGGTAGTTTCGGCTTTCGATCGAGGGCAACGCCTCCACGAGGCGCTTGTAAACCTCGGAGGGCTTGAGGCTGTTGATGACCGGGGCGGCCTGTTTGATCGAGGGCTCCGGAATGAACGCCAGGCTCACGCTCGAAGGGCCAGCGTTGTAAGCCGCCACGGTACAGTAGATGCGGCTCAGGGGATCGACGATCGCTCCCAGATAGCGGCTGCTGAGGATATGGAGATAGGCGGTTCCCAACTCGATGTTGTTGTCGGGATCGAAAAGATATTCCGGCGTCAGCGTTCGCCGCTGACCGTAAATCCTAAAGTACGCCTCCCGGCCCGCGGTTTGGGGGACGAGCTGCATGAGCCCATAGGCCGATGCGTTTGAGTGGGCATTCGGGTTGAACGCGGATTCGGTATGAATCATGGCCATGATCAGGGCCGGGTCGAGATCATATTTTTCGGCATGGGTCACGACTATCGGCTGATATAGGCGCGCCCGCCCTTCCAGAAGGGTTTTCACCAGCTGGAAATGGATGACAACGGTCAGGGGCTCCATGCCGGTATCCCAATACCGGTTCTCCGTTTCCGGAGAGCGCTTGTCGATGATGTCGGCCACATAATCCGTCACCATCCAATGGGGCACCGGACGCCCGTCGATCATACGGATTTGGTCCAGGAGGGAGGGATGGTTGGCCAGTGCGCGGGAGGATAAGTCCAGCCTCAATTCGCGCGACGACAAGACCGCCACCTTGAGGGGCCGGCCCACCTGCAGGACGGCACCGGTCTTGAGACCGTTGATCGTTGCCAACATCCGGTAGTCCATGTCGAACTGCCGTGCGATATCCCACAGGGAATCCCCTCGCCGCACAAGGTAGACGCGAAACTTTTCGCGAAGGGCAAGGATGGCCACGTTTTTGCGGTGCGATCTCTTTTGATCAGGGTCTTTTGACGCCTCGGGGGTCAGATGCGGCCGTTTCGGCAGAGACCGGCTAATTGGATATCACAGCGCGCTCTGCTTCCGGAGCTATCAAATCCGTCGGCGGTTTCTCGCTGGTCATCCAGGGCGGCCGTGGGGCTTCTCCACGGGTTGGCGCCCAGCCGGTCCGACTGGCTGTAAGCGAGGCGCCATGTCCGGTCGTGACCCCAATGCAGTGGGGCCTGACTTTCAAAGGCCTGCCCTGCGAACGGGAACTGGCCCGAATCAAAAGCCATGGTTTGCGACGGTTGACAGATGACGATGCAGGCGGCAACGATGATCATCGTCGTCATGCAGATCCGGGAGAGGGCAAGGCTTTTCGATTGATAGTCACAGGTTGAAATCACGCTGAATGCCTTCATAATTGCATCCCCTGCAATTCGTTACACGCTGGATCAGGGTATATGTGTTGAATGGCGTACTTTCAGAAAATCTTAGACTGGCGCCGGTAATCGTCAATACTGTGAAAACCGTATCGATGACATCCCATGGCCCCATTAAGACCCCGTGCCGACGCAAGGCGCCCCGGATGCACCGCTGACAGGACAGATGGAGGCTAAATAGTGCCATCCATAAATGGCATCTTTCGGCCCCGGGCGGCGTTTTCGCCTCCTGGCGGTCCTCGGCGTAGCCGCGCTATGCCTGTGGGCACCCGTCGGCTACGGCCTTGCCGGGAGCCAAAATCTAATAGGCACTGAATAGGGTTTCAATCGCTCTCAATGCCTTTGAAACTGGCCATCCATGTAAGTGACGCTAACGGTAAGTGGCGCCACGGCGGGTGCAGTCGCCCGCTATGGGGGACGTCAAACGCAAAACGCGTGGCTGAAGCCGTATGGATAGAAGCGGTGCCCCGTTGATGCTTAAGACGAACGTCTATTTTCGATCGAACCTCTGGATGGGTATGGGCAATGAAGTTTTGCATCTCCAGTCAACGGATCGGGTCCATGAAAGAACGTACGGACTTAAGGGAAAGCAATTACTGTACCGGGCACAAGATATTGAAAAAAACATTAGAAAAAGCGCAAAATAATGTAGTTTCGAGCAAAATCTGTAAATCATGTTAAACAATGTTTGTGGAAAAATATCCATAGTGGGAAATCATTTATCTAATCGTGTTGCCGTTGGGGAGGCCTGGAATTTCCTCCAGGCCTCCCCAAGATTAGCAAAAAGATTTAGGCTTCCTCTATTTTTCCTGAACCTTTACGACCACCTTGCCTTTGACCTCGCGGGCCATCAGCCGTTTGATGGCTTCAGGGATCTGGGAAAGCGAAACCTTGGAATCGATGACCGGGTTGATTTTGCCTTCGGCGAACCAGCGGGCCAGGGTCTCCATATTGCGGCGCTGCCCTTCGCCGTCGCGGGCTGTCCATGACCCCCAGAATACGCCGATAATGGCGCGCTCGCTCAGCAAGGCGTAATTGAGCGGTATCTTTGGAATATCCCCGGCGGCAAAGCCGATAACCAGCAGACGTCCGCCCCATGCGGCAGCCCGAAAGGCCTCCAGCGTATAGTCACCCCCGACCGGGTCGCAGACAACGTCCACCCCTTGGCCCTCGGTGAGCTCCCGGATGCGGGTGCGCAAGTTCTCTTCGCTGTAGTTTATGGCCATGTCGGCGCCCGCCGTGCGGCAAAGCGCCAGCTTCTCGTCAGTGGAGGCCGCAGCGATGACGCGTGCCCCCATGGCTTTAGCCACCTCGATGCAGGCGATCCCGACACCGCCGGCCGCCCCCAGAACGAGAACTGTTTCGTTGGGACGCGTACGGCCGCAATCCTGTAGCGCATGGATGGCCGTGGGGTAAGTGATGCCGGAAGCGGCGGCCGCATCAAACGTCATCCCGACGGGTATGGGAACGACTTTCGTCTTGTCGGCCAGGCACATTTCGGCAAAGGCGCCTGTCCCGGCAAAAGCCATGACCCGGTCTCCCACGGCCACATGGCTGATATTTGACCCCACCGTGTGAACGACACCGGCCAGATCCACGCCAGGGACGAAAGGGAGTTCCGGTTTTACCTGGTAGCGCCCCTCGATCATCAGGGCATCCGGAAAGTTCAAAGAGGCACTTTTTACCGCGATCAGGACTTGATCTTTGTCAGGTGCCCCTATGTCGATATCCTCAACATGGCACTGATCGGCGGGACCGAATTCGGTGCAGACAAATGCTTTCATGTATTCTCCTTATTACAAAGGTAAGCTGGTATGGACAAAAAACCACTTTTCGTTGGAAGGCGATAATCTCCCGGTATTGTTGACAAATGATGAATTCCGTGCAAAAGATAAACAAGCAGGTCGGCTTCGGGCCTTTTATCGGCAGGTCCTACGTTCCGGAAATCACCGACAACGAGGTCAACCATGGCTCAACGCAACATCGTTCCCCATGCTCCGCGATCCCAAAACACTTCCAGGGAAAGCCGCCGTTTCCGCCGCATCCACTGCTCCGAGGAGACGCATTTCGTCACCCGCCAGCGCCTGCACGAAGGGGTGATCAAGAACTTCAGCCGGGGCGGTACCTACATCGAAGTGGAAGGATCCTTCTTCGCCGGCCAGGAAATCACCGTGGCCGGACCCTTCAACGCCGGATGGAGGGAATGCAAGCAGAAGGGCGCTATCGTGCGCTGCGACGGGAGGGGTATCGGCGTCAAGTTCAGCGCCCCAGCCGCGGCCTGAAACCCAAAAAGGTTTTTCAAATCCTCAGGTAGTGTCCGTATCTGTTTCCCTGGGGCAAGCTGCGGCATTCACGGTTTCTCCAGAATACTCAGCTATACTGAATATGCGCCGCTTTTTCATCGGGTCCCGCCTATTCCTATAAACGCGATTTAGCGCTTTTAAACCACTCCCGATCAAATCATTCGCCGCCAGGATCTCACCCCGAACGGGTGAGCGGTTGCGTTTGTTCCGCATGCCGGGACCTCGGCCTTTCAACTTCGCAGGATGCGCGTGGCGTTGGCCACGGCCAGCAGGGCCGTTCCCATATCGGCAAATACCGCTTCCCACATGGTGGCCATTCCGAAAGCCCCGAAGGCGATAAAAATGCCTTTCACCGCAAAGGCCAGGACGATGTTCTGCCATACGATGACCCGGGTCTGCTTGGCGATGGTCACCGCTTCGGCCATTTTGACGGGGGTGTCCCTCATCAGAACCACATCGGCGGTTTCAACGGCGGCATCGCTGCCCAGGGCTCCCATGGCCAGCCCTACGTCGGCCCGGGCGATGACCGGCGCGTCGTTGATACCGTCACCCACAAAGGCGATCTTGCCATTGGGCCGGGATTGAGCGAAGCGTTCCAGGGCCGCCACCTTGTCTTCCGGCAGGAGGTCGGCCTGGAAGCTGTCCAGCGACAGCTTGTCGGCCACGGCCTGGGCGGCGCAGGCGTTGTCGCCGGTCAGCATGGCGATGTGGTCGACGCCCTGATCGCGCAGGGCCTGCACCGCCTGGAGGGCATCCGGCCGGATTTGATCGCCGATACTGATGAAGCCGGCATAGCCTCCATCTACGACAATATGGGCCACCGTAGTGTCAAAGGTGCAGCGGTCGTGAGCGACGGACTCGCGGTGCAGGAGACGGTCGTTGCCCACCAGAACGTCTCGGCCTTCGTATTGGGCTGCAACCCCCTGTCCGGCAAGGTCACGGTGTTCGCCGATCTGCGATGCGTCCAGCCGGCCGCCCCGCTTCTCGAAGGCCGCTATGATCGCGGCGGCGATGGGGTGGTCCGAATGGGTTTCGGCCGCTGCGGCGAATTCCAGGAGTTCGTCTTCGGAAAAGCCATTGCGGCTGACCACCTCCTTGACTTCGAAAACCCCTCGGGTGAGGGTGCCGGTCTTGTCGAAGACTACCGTCTTCACGGCCGCCAGAACGTCGATATAGGTCGACCCCTTGATCAGGATACCGCGGCGGGAGGCTTTGCCGATGCCCCCGAAGTAGCCCAGGGGGATGCTGATCACCAGGGCGCAGGGGCAGGAGATCACCAGGAGCACAAGCGCCCGGTAGATCCAATCGCGAAGGGGGGCGCCCGTCAGGAGCGGCGGAAGAAAAGCGATGGCCGCAGCGATAAGTACTACGGCCGGGGTGTAGTAGCGGGCAAAGGTCGTGATGAATTTCTCGGTGCGCGCCTTGCGGGCGCTGGCGTTCTCCACCAAATCCATCACCCGGGCGATGGAGGATTCCTTGAAGGGGCGCGTCACCTCGACGGTCAGGGCTCCGGTCCGGCAGATCTGACCGGCCAGAACCTCGTCGCCGACGCGGGCCGACACGGGCACGGACTCGCCGGTCAGCGCGGATGTGTCAATCTGCGAGTGCCCATCCAGCACCTTGCCGTCGAGAGGGATCTTCTGCCCCGGCTTGACCACGATGGTTTCGCCCACCCGGACGGTTTCCGGCGCCACCGTGCGCAGCCCTTCCAGGGACTTCACGTGCGCCTGGTCGGGCTTGGCCGCCAGCAGGGCCCGGATGGACCGGCGCGAATGGGAAACGGCCCGGTCCTGCAGCAGTTCGCCCACTTTGAAGAAGATCATGACGCCCACCGCTTCGGCGTAGGCCTGGATGGCGATGGCCCCGCCCGTGGCAATCACCATCAAAACGTTCTCGTCGAAGAAGACGCCCCGCCGAACAGTCCGCCAGGCGCCTGACAAAACGTTGCCACCCGCCATGAGATAGGCTGCCAGCACCACCAGCAGGGCCCACGACAAATGGCCGGCATGGACAAGGCGGTCGCCATAAACGAGAATCCATCCGAAAAGGAGGCTCGCCGCGGCCAGTAGCAGACCTTCTTTTTTGTGATTGAGGCCTGCGGCGCTATCGGCAGGAGTGGCGATGTCCGCTTGTGCCGTCTGGGCCACCAACTCCACTGCGGGGTCGATGGCATGGGCCGCGCGCCGCACCGTTTCCAGGTCGCCCGCCCTGACAAAAAGGGTCTGGTTGACGAAGTCCACCACGGCGTCTTCCACGCCGTCGGTTTTTTTTAACCCGTCTTCGAGTTTGGCCGCGCAGGCGGCGCAGTCGAGATTTTTCAGACGGAATTTTTCCATCGGAGGTGCTGCGGTTGCCATAGTCGCTCCTGCATTCGGTTCAGGCTTCGCGTACGTGTTCCATCCCGAGATTGAGCAGTTTGCGGATGTGGTCGTCGTCCAGGGAGTAGTAGATTACCTTGCCCTCCCGACGGGCCTTGACTACCCTGGCCTGCTTGAGGTTTCTGAGCTGATGGGAGACCGCGGGCTGCTTCATCCTGAGCAGGGCGCAAAGATCGCAGACGCACATCTCCGATTCGCAAAGGGCCCAGAGAATTCCGATGCGGGTTCCGTCACCGAAAAGCTTAAAGAGATCCGCGAGCTCGAAGAGTCGAACCGGATCGGGCATGGCCTGCCGCACGGCGCGGATGCGGTTGCGATGGATGCCCTTGACGGCGCAGGTCTCGATGGCATCCGGGGTGGGGGGGCGTTCGATGGTTTCGGTCATAGGACACCTGGCTTGTCGAAGTAAAAAATTAATATATGCACATATATTAATATGAAGAGTAATTGTCAAGCCATTTGACGCCGCAGTTCCAAATTTGATCGACGTGCGTTCAGAGCTGCAGGTCGGGACGGCTAAGGCTGCGAAGGCTGGTGGGCGGGGATTGGACTGGGGCCGTCAAAAGTGACACTTCTAAGAGGACCCTTACCAGGCCGCGGATAACCAACGGGTCGAGCGGCAAGGCGCCGCGCGATACGGAAAGCGCAGCAACCCTCATGCGCGCCCCCGTTTAGCCAGGGCCTGTTACCCCAGGATCAGACGCTGGGGATCGCACACTTCGCGCAGGACGCGCAGCTCTTCGGTTGAAGGGGGTGTCATCGGCTCGCAGCGGGTCACGTCGATGGGAAAGCCCGTGTTGGCGATCACGTCATCCACCGCCACGCCGGGATAGAGGGATTTCAGATACATGCGGCGGTCCTTGGCATCGAACCCCATGACCGCCAGGTTGGTGATGACCAGTTCGGGCCCGCCCGGGCAAAGTCCCTGTTCCTGCCGGGCATTGCCGCCCTCCAGCCACCCGGGGCTGGTCAGGTAGTCCACCTTGGGGACGAACTTGCGCTTTTCGTGCTGCATGAAAATGATGGTGCGGTCTACGAAAGAGGCCACGTCGGAAGCACCTCCGCTGCCGGAAAAGCGCACTTTGGGATGCGTGTAGTCCCCGATCACGGTGGAATTAAGATTGCCGTGGGGGTCGATCTGGGCGGCACCCAGGATGCCCACCACGCGTTTTCCGGTGGTGCGGTTCTGCATGGTGGCAAAGCTGTCCAGCAGGCTGCCGTTGACGGCCGTGCGATACATCACCCGCGGGTCGCCCACGGCCAGGGGAAGCTCCGCCAGGCGGGAGTCGATGGCCCCGGTTTCAAAGAAGATGACGCTTTCCGGCGCGCTGATGTGCTTGGCCGCCATGGCGGCCAGCATGGAGATGCCGGTGCCGCAGAACACGATGTCGTCGTTGCGGATAGTCCGCGCGGCCGCGATGGCCATCATTTCCTTGGGAGTGTAGTCCATAGTCCTCACATAGTACAGCAGGCTGCGGATACGCAAGCATCGGATCGAAAGACAAGGCGCCACCCGATGCGAAAAGCGCAGCAACCATCAGGATTGTAGCGTCGTTTTGCGAAGGCTAAAACGCAGCATTTGGGCCTGCGGCGCTTCTCCGCAGTCTGCTATCGCCGATCCAGGTCGCGGGCATAGCCGGTTTCGGGGTCGGCCCGGATGGTCTCGAGTCCACCGGGAGCGGCCCGCTCGAGGAACGCGGCATGATCCGCCGTGCCCCGGATGTGGCTTTCGACATAATCCGCGTAGGCGGCATCTTCGGCCGACAATTCGGCATAGTGTTTGAGAAAGACCGGATCGTAGTCGTAATGGCCATAGCAGGCCGTGGGATAGGCCCCGTGGGGCACCGGGACCACGGCGTCCACGATAAAGGGAGGGATCCGGTTCAGATCGGAGTTTTCACGCAGGGCTTCAGCCTCCACGAGTTCCTCGCAGGTAATGATCACGTGGGCGGCGGCCTTGGCCTGCTCCACGTCCACGAAGGGCAGTCCCCGTATCCGGGCGGTTCCCTGGCGGTCGGCCTGCTGGACATGGATGATGGCTACATCCGTGTGGATGGCCGGCACCAGCACCACCTTCCGGACATCGGTGTGGCCGGTGAAGGGATTGTCCATGACGCACAATTTCTGGTCCGGGACCCGGGGCTCGGATTGGCGGTATTCCGGCGGGAAACCCCACTTGGCCACGATGTCGCTGCCCAGTCCGGAGCGGGTCGGCAGGAAGGGGACGCCCATGGCGCCGGCCAGGAAGCGCAGGGACATCTGGTAGTTGGAATAGTCTTCCACCGTCAGGGTCCCTTCCTGAACCGCCTTCCGGAAGCGAAGACAGGTGGAGGCGAAACGGCCACTGCCGCCGTAGGCGATCTCAAGCCTTTTGACGCAGCCACCCCCGATCAACTCGTCTACCCCCTGGCCGTTGGAATGGGCGTAGAGATGAAGGCCTTGGCGGCCCTGGCGGATGATTTCGTAAACGGCGGCCATGGGGTTGCGGTTGATGGTGAAGCCGCCGATGGAGATGTGGCTGCCGTCCGTGACGTATCGTTGGACGGCGTCCCTGAGGGACATGGTTTTATTCATGGTGGATAGCCCTCGCGTGCAAGTCGTCCGCGCACCCTACCACCGGCGGAGCGCGGACTCAAGCCCGTTCAGCGCTTAGCAGGTTGCAGAAAAACAAGCATGGGGTTGAGGGGCCTGGCGCCGTCCGATGCAAACGGCGCAGCAACCATCTGGGTTGTAGCGCCGTTTCGCGAGGGCCGGACGCACCCTAGTCCATATGATTTGGCCGGGAATGCCGCGCAGGCGGCCGCCGCCGCATTGCGGCCTGAGGCGTCTTTTACATACGGCCGTTACGGTTGGGGGGAGACGTCCTTCTGGATGGCCAGGTAGTGGCTGATCTCGCCCTCGGCATTGCGGATGGGGGCGATCTTCCATTCCATCATGAATTCCGAACCGTCCTTGCGGTAGTTGACGGTCCGGCCGTGAAAGAGGCGGCCCACACTGATGTCCTGCGCGAGGCGCTCCAGGACCTTGGGATCAGTCTTGGGTCCCTGCAGGATCGACGGTGACTTTCCAAGGAGTTCCTGGTGGCTGTACCCGGTCATCTCGCAAAAGGTCGGATTTACGTAGATGATGGGGTAGCCCTTGGCAGCCTCCGTGATCATGATGCCGCTGAAGGAATACTCCAGGGAGGAATGCAGCAGTCGCTTCATGATTTCCAAAAAATTTTTGTCGTGGTCGAAAATGCTGAAAAAGTCGGACGGAGACGTCATGCGTTGCGCCTTTCCGTAGAGAATTGATTTGGGGATAATGTGTAGATAATTTAAATCATGGTAAGCATGAACACGAAGGGATCAAGCGCTGTGCGAGCAGTGGAAGGGGTAAAGTGGTATCGATCGTCTTCTGCCGCAACGGGTGGTGGCAGCGGAAGACGACCGCTCTGCGTATCGACGGATCATCGCCTTTCAGGCGCAGTTCAGGATCATGCTGTCGTTGGGAATGAAGGTCGTGTGCGCCAGTCCGGCGTCCTTGGCTACATAGCCGGGAACGGCGATGCCGGAGGCGAACTGGGCATAGTTGACGAAGGTCCGGCCGTCGATGCGCACTTTCATGCCCGGCACGGCCTGCTTCAGGGGCACCACGGCGTAGGCGTCGCGGTACTTTTCGGTCATGTCTGCATAGCCCAGGGCTTCGGCCTGCTTACCGATGTTTACTTCCAGGTAGAAACGGGATCCATTCTGAATATGGTCGCAGTAGGTTTCACCGATTTTTTCGAGCACGTCGTCCAACGGTTTGCGGTTCATGAGGCGCTCCTCTATACAAATCATCACGATGTATTACGATTCGTTCCGTGAAAACAGTGGCGCGGGGGCTCGTCCCCGGCAGAGGAAGTGGTAAGGATTGTCACATTTGATGTCAATCGCAGCATCGACTTGATCGTTGTCGACCATTTTTCTGCTAATTCTGTGAACGCATACCTGAAAGGAGCGGATGAGATGGAGATCAAGGTTCAGAACCCCACCGGCATGCGCCTGGAAGCCCAACTCGGAGAATTCACGGTGGCCACGGACCAGCCCGTGGCGGACGGCGGCGAGAACAGTGCCCCGTCGCCGTTCGACCTTTTCCTGGCCTCCCTGGCCACCTGCGCCGGCTACTACGTGCTGGCGTTCTGCCGGCAGAGGGACTTGCCCACCGAGGGCATCTCCGTCACCATGACCAACGACTGGAACGAGAACAAACACCTTGCTGAAAAGATCAGCATGGATATCCACCTGCCCGCCGAAATCCCCGCCAAATACCACAAGGCCATCCGCCGCGCGGCCGGCATGTGCACGGTCAAGCGCCATCTCGAAAACCCGCCGGCCTTCGATCTCAGGATCCGCAACGGCCGTCCGGATTGAGTTGTTTGGTATGGTCGAAAGGGGGGGGCGGGATCGATAAGCTGTTCAAAACCGGTCCGGGTCCGGTGGTAAAGGAGCCCTCCATAAGCCCTGAAGGAATGAAACTGGAACAGGTAAAGGGGAGGGGGTATCAATCAACTTCTATGGACGATACATCGCGGCGACATTACTGATCATCCCCCGATCCTCGTCCGCGTCGCCAAAGTATTCAGGCCTTGGCCGTGAAACCTGTGGCGGTCCGCCTAACGCGATCATGCCGCCGTAGATCACCCGGTTGTCCCACCGCAGATTCGCTTCCACAACATAACGATAGGTGCCCGAGGAAACCCGGCGGCCGTCATGGTCTTTGCCGTCCCACGCATAGCGAAGACGGCCGCTAACCGGTGTCGCCCCGGTAATTGCATTGATTTCCCGGGAAGAAAGCGTATCGGGTCGGGATGACGCCACCCATTCGGGGAGGCAGGCAGGCCTCTTTTCCCACCCGCCCGTAGCTGTGAAACGTGTGGCATATAGGGTTTTGACAAGGGAGCCGGTAGGGTCCTCAATCCAGACGGCGAACTGGTTGGATGCAATGCCGTTTCGTCGCTGGTAGTCAAAGGCGATTTCGAGAGCAGGATGAGCGTCTGGCGTCGAAGGTTTGCTTTCATGGGCCGGAAATAGGCTCGATGGCGCAGAAATGAAAATGCAGAGTATGATCAGGAGGATGGATAGCGTTGATGATTTGCTGCCATTCTTCATCGTGATTGTTCCCCTGGACGGGTTAATTCTTTTATCTGCTTTTTTGAATGGTTTCCGGCACCATTTCATAGACCATCACCGCGGCGATCAGCCCCATAGCGCCAATCACCACGAATGGCAGGGCAAGCGAATAGACGGCCAGGAGGCCCGCGAACAAGGTGCCCATGGAGATGCCCAATGCAAAACCGGTCGTGACGATGCTCATTTGACGCCCTTCACTGCCCGCCTTGGAAAGGTCTCCGGCTAGAGCGAACACCGGTGCGGCAATGCCGCCCGATGCAACCCCCTGCACCATGCGCAACGTGATGAATTGCCAGGGGGCCGTGACCCATCCGATGAGCAGCGTTGCCACGGCAAGCAGGGCCAGACCGGCCACGATCAGAAGTTTGCGGCCCTTGCGGTCGGAAAGGCGCCCGAGGGGGAACTGAACGAGAATGCGGGCCACCATAAGGGCGCTGAACGCCACGCCGAAAACGGTGGGGGATTCGTTGAGGTGGGCATTCATGCGCTGCTCGAGCGGGGCGATCATGGCAAACGAACCGGCCATGACGAAGGTGGCGAACCCCAGGGCCGGCATGCCGTTGGCGTAGAGGCTGCGGTCCCAGATCTGGAATGGCTGGATCTCCTGGTCGCGCGCCTCTTTGACCCACCACTGAACCAGCACTGCGGCCATCAGGATGCAGCCCGCGGCCGTATAGAATACCGCTGAAAATCCGAAGTGGTCGTGAACGATGCCGCCCAGCAGCGGCCCCACCGCCAGGCTGGAGACCCGGAAGGTGCTGAAAAACCCCATCGTGCCGCCTCGCGATGCCTTTTCACTGCTTCTGTTAAGCAAGGCCAGGGTGGGGGGAATGGTCAGGGCCAGGCCGAGCCCCTGCACGGCCCGGATGATCATGGCCAGATAATACCGGTGCACAAAATTGTAAGAAACCGTCGCAGTGCACAATAGCAACAGTCCGCCCACGATGAAGGGTTTGCGGCGGTCGAGCCTGTCGATCAGCATGCCAGTCAGCGGTTGCGACAAACCGGCCACCAGGCCGAATATCGAAAGCAGAATGCCGGCCCGCACCGTTTCCGGAAAGGCAAACAGGGGCGCCGGCAGGTCCGCCACATACAGGGGGATGACGATGAACAGGATGCTGTTGCCGATGCCGTCCCCGAAGCGTCCCAGGGACAGTGCCAACACCTCACGGTTGATCCCGGCCTTTTTTAACCCATCAAAGTTCAATCGCGCTCCTGTAAAAGGATTGGCGGTTTAACCGGCGTGTTTGAGCAAACACGCCAGGTGGTGTCGGCAGCGAACACCCGCACCGCTGAAGTAGCAAAGGCCATATTCTATCGTTGACCCGGTGCTGAATACCAATGGGGCCAGTAATTTATTGCGTGTAGATGGACGCCTGATGTTCGGCAACTGTTTGAGATTGGAGGAAAACTTAAAGTTGGGCCGGGTTGTGCTGTTGAAATCCCTGTGCGGTATGGCAGCGGTGGGCAAAGGCCGTGCTTGTTTCAGAATAAATGGCGATGCGTTTTCGCGTTTATGAGAATGGCCGTCTGATCTTTTCCTGGTCTTTTATGCCCTCCGACTGGCGGCTCATAGCGGCGGCGGCGTGAATTGCGCGATGTCCGCCAGGCCGAGATTGTGTTCGACCCCCGCAATCGGCGGTGACGGCTTTTAAAAAGCCGTCGTTGCCGAACTGATCATCCTCGTGTTCTTCTCGTGATAATCCTCGCCAAACGCTCGGAAGAGCTCAGCGGTCTTGCGAAGCTCGTGGGCCATCGCCGGTGTAGCATCCTGCCGCAACTTGGGTGCCGTCTCCGCGTAAACGAGCAACGCGCGGCACAAGACGCCATGCTCGCGCATGAGGGCTTCGACCGCGGTAACCTTCTTCTCCTACTCGCTTCGTCCTTTTGCTATGAGGTGATTCACGCTTTATCGAAAAGGGGGCATCCTCGTTTCTGCAGGTTGAAAAACATACCGGCGACCCGAAAAACCTTTATGGCGATCCTGAGGGCTGTTTCATGAGCACATTCGCGATGTAGTCATAGAGTTCCTTGACCTTGGCCGATGGCATGTCCGAAAAGGCGGGCATGGGGGCCGCCGGATGGTTCAGCCAGAATTGCATGGTTTGCTGATTGGCAAGCAGGGGGGAGTTTATGCAGCGGTTTGCTGGGATCAATCGCGTTGCCCCCACTGGGGTGGCAGGCGGCGCAGCTCACCGCATAGATATCCTGTCCCGGCCCGGAACTTGGGGGGGCCCTCGATCGTAATCCGCCAAAGGTCAATTGACCGCCGAAATATCCCAGAACCACCACTGCCATGACGCACAGCAGATAGACCGGCAGCACCTTCGCCGAAGCCGCGCCGAATTTGCGCCCCAGATAGATGCTCAGCGCGAGCAGCACCAACAGGACGAGGGAGGTGACCAGTTTGATCTTGATCGGAAGAATCCAGCCCCCGGCATAAAAATGCTGCCAATCCATCAGCCCCAGGATCATGGTCGGGAAAAGCCAGATAAATGCCAGGATAAGGCAGCTTTGCGGCACCAGGGCAAGCTTCTGGCGGCGAAAGATGAACGCGATCGCGGCAAAAATAAAGGCGCCGACGATCAGCCCGATCGGCATGTGCACTTCTGTGGGATGCACGGGGTGATCATAACCGATCTTATTCAAGAGGTCATAAAAGGCGTTGATCATGATGGCGCTCCTTTGTGATCAGATTGCCGATGGGGTGCCGCGGTACGCTGAACGGGTACCTTCTTCGAACGCGATGCCAAGCAATAACAGCATAGTGGTCGTTTAATCACGGCGGCAAGCACTGAACCAATAAGGTGAATCATGTGTTTTCCATGGTGTTCGGACGTATTTATTTCTACCACACCAAGATAGCTATGAACCCCTGCGCATTGCAGGCGGGGTATCCACAACCCCGGCGACGGGCCGGCGGAACGATTTGTCGAAGATCCATTAATAAACAAAAAAAATCAATTAGATAAAAGACACGAACAGCGATGGGTGAATACATCGCACGGATCATACGAATAGGGTCCAAACCGTATACTTTTCCCTTCCCTTTCCCTCTAATCAAAATGACGCTGGGAGACAAAACGAGCAGGTTTCTCAGGGCGGCGCAACCAGAAGCTGAATTCCTTATCCCAACTGACCAACTTCAACTGTCGAAAGGAAAATCGTAATGAAAAAAACAACCCTTCTTCTTTGCCTGTTGATCGCGGGCGCCGGTTGGATTGCCGCCACCAGTTGGGCGGACAGTCTTCTCGATCAGGGGAAAACGGTCTACGATACCAACTGCGTGCTTTGTCATGGCCAAAACGGCAAGGGGGACGGGATTGCCGCCGCGGCGCTCAATCCCAAACCGGCCGACTACACCAAGCCGTCCTTCTGGACGAGCGATGCGGCCCAGCACATCGCCGCAACCATCAAGCACGGCAAGGGGCAAATGCCTCCTTTTGCCTTGGATGACGCCTCCATCAAGGCCGTGATCTACTACATCGAGCATACATTCAAACCGGCCGATGCCGCCAAACCGTGACCATCAGCGGCAATATACGGCGGCCGGCCGGGAGCTTACACTTCGGCGGAATGAAACCGTTCTGTGTATGAAGCAGTCCCCATTCCCCTCCTGGATCCAGCTACTCTTTCATTCCATTGTGCCCAGTTGTGCACTGACGGCAGGATCGCTGTGGAAGAAAAACAGATCCTGCCGGCAGGTTTGCTTTCATCATTCGATACCCTGAACGCCGCAAGGCACAACATGAAAGGAGCGATGCAATGCACCGGCATGGATTCAAACCAACGCTAATGGCCATAACGCTAACCATGGGGATGTTTTTTTTATTTCAGGAGAACGCCCTGGCGCTTCCCAGTTATGCCCGTCAAACAGGGATGTCATGCAATTTATGTCACACCGCTTTCCCGGAGGTCACTTCCTTTGGAAGAACCTTCAAGGCCAGTGGCTACACGCTTTCCCAAATGAAAAAAATCCAGTCGCCCCAAACCGCCAGCCTGGCCCCCCTGGAACTCAACGACACCCTGCCGCTGTCGGCCATGGTCCAGGTCGCCTACACCAGTACCGACAAATCCCAACCCGGTACCCAGAACAATGATGTGCAGTTTCCCCAGCAGCTCAGTCTGTTCCTGGCCGGTGAAATCACGCCCCACATCGGCAGTTTCCTGCAGGTTACCTATACCCAGGTCGATGACAATATAACCATGGACAACACCGATCTGCGTTTTGCGGACCAGACGCAGCTTGGCGGCAAACCTCTGGTTTACGGGTTGACCCTCAATAACAACCCCACGGTCGAGGATCTGTGGAACAGCACACCCGCCTGGGGGTTTCCATTTGCAGGGCCTGATGATGCTCCGGCCCCGGCCGCCGGTGCCGTAATCGATGGCGCCCTGGCCCAAGAGGTCGCCGGCCTGGGGGCATATGCCTTCTGGGACAACAGTTATTACGCGGCGCTCGCCTTCTACCGCTCGGCCCAGATCGGCGGGACGTCGCCGCCGGACGATACTAGCGAAGACACGCTTGACAATACAATGCCCTACTGGCGTCTGGCCTGGCAGCACACCATGTCGGACAGCTTTTTCGAGTTGGGAACCTATGGGCTCTATGCCGAGCTATACCCTGACGGCATATCCGGCAACACGGACCGTTACATGGATTATGGGTTTGATGCGTCCTACGGCAAACGCTTCGGCAATGACTACTTGAGCCTGCACGCCACGTATATCTACGAGGATCAAAATCTGAAGGCCTCCGCCCCCTTGGATACGGATCACCATTTAAGTACCTACCGTATGGACGCCAGTTATTACCTGAACGGCATCGTGGGGCTGACGGCCGCCTTTTTCCAGACCGACGGCGATTCCAACCCGGCGGTGTATTCTCCGGCGCCGGTCGACGGGAGCCGCAAAAGCCAACCGGACAGTCAGGGGTGGATCGGTCAGATAAGCTATTTTCCCTGGCAGAATGTGCGTCTTTCCGCCCAGTATACGTATTATACCAAATTCAATGGTGCGAGCGACAACTACGATGGCTTCGGCCGTGATGCGACGGATAACAACACGCTCTATCTCCTCGTCTGGCTGATGTGGTAGCCGAGCAGCGAAGCTGAACCCGGCTGAAGGCAAGGACCGGAAAACCCGGAAGGGACCGAGAGAATGAATGGCAAAACCCTGCTGCTATTGATTTTGACACTGGAGTTCTTTTGGCTTGCACCGCTCAATCTCCAAGCGGCCGATGGTGCCGAACCGCTTGTGAACGGCGCTGACCGCACATCCATTGAAGCGTTGCGCCATGAGGTCGAGATGTTGAAACAAACGGTGCGCCGGCTGGAAGAGGTGATTTCCGAGATGGAAAAGCACCCTGCGCATCCGAATGTACCTCGGGAGGCAGCAACGAAGGCGCCGGTAGACCGGACAGGGGCCGCAGCTAGCCCGGCCATGAAGGAGGCAACCGAACCGTCATCCGCTGCCGCTGCAGAAACATCGACGCTTCACGACAGCGCCAGCGGCAGCCCGGCCGTAAATAGTCCGGTCCCCAATGCGCCGGCCGAACCACCATCGGCGGCCGCTGCAACAGCGTCGGCACCCGCCGATACCGGCCGTGACGCCCCATCGATCCCCCAGCAGTGGCGCAGCATCGAGCGCCGCATGAGCCCTGAACAGATCGAAGCTCTTTTGGGCGCGCCGCAACAAAAATTTTCGGTGGCGGGAAAGACCGTTTGGTACTACCAGTATCCGAACAATAAAAGGGGATCGGTCACCTTTTCTGAAGATATGCAGGTCTCCGGCTGGCAAAAGCCCCCTTTTGGCGCGTTCTAATGCTTACGCGCGCTGTCATGGCATCATCAACAGGATTGCCGAACGTCATGCGCTATCCACACCGGCCGTGAAAATCGCTCGGGAGAGCCCACCGCCAACCCGGAATCATACCTTGATTACGGGTCCCGTGCGGGCTCTCCCGTTGCGCGCCAAGCAAAGCGGGATAATGGTCATTGCCGAATGAAATACAGTTTTTTTCCCATTCCACACCAAGCCGACCATCCCTAAATTACCGCGCATTAAGATTGAAATGCCCCTGTTCTGTTGGGGACTCTGCCTTACCGACCCGTTGCGGACCTATCGCTCAATAGCGTTTAATACGGCAAGAAACACTCCACCCTTAAGGGTGAAAAAAGATCGAAGAGAAAGGGATTTATGAATTTCGACGAGATGGAAAATCCGCCGCATTACCAAACCAAAAAAGAGATCGATCAACCCGCTCGCAAGGTACAGATGATTGAATTGGCTGTTTTTCTGTTCCTGATCGTACCCCCCATGGCGACCTCCTTTTTGATCAATGATCAATCCCGTCTGGGTTTCAAAACCGGCGCCACTTTTTCCATCCTGAGCGATCTGGGCCTGGTCAGCCTCATCTTCTACTTCATCTGGCGCAACAGGGAGCCTCTGCACTGCATCGGGTTGACCCGGCGAAACTTCTCCAAAGAAGTCGTTTGGGGACTGGTGCTGTTCTTTCCGATGATGTATGCCACGAATTTGTTGAGCGGCGTTTTGCATGCGGCCGGTTTTTCGTCACCGACCAAACTGCCTTCCTTCCTGGTGGCCACAGGCCACGCAGGGCTTTTCATGGCGGTGGTGCTCGTTATTGTCGTGGCTTTCGTAGAGGAAACCCTCTTCCGGGGTTACCTCATCCGGCGCTTCAATACCGCCACGCAACGGCCCTGGGCGGCGGTCATTTTTTCAGCGCTGATCTTTTCCGTCGGACATGGCTACGAAGGTATGGCGGGCGTGATCAGCATTTTTTGCCTGGGGATCGCGCTGGCCGTTATCTACCTATGGCGTAAAAGCCTTGTCGCTCCGATGATCATTCATTTTTGCATCGATTTTAGCAGCATTGTATTAGCGGCCTGGCTGGTGACAGGGGCATGACCCTTCCCGGGGCGACTGTCTTTTCTCTCTCCCGGACCGAAAAATTAAACCGGGAAAAGAATGCTGCCCGAGGCCAGTGTCATCAACAACCAAGCATGGTGTGGGCCTGCCGTGTAACCGCTGTGAACATCACGGCGCTACGGATAAAGGAGAAAAAAATGTTGGAATCAATGGGTATCGACAGCGTATCGAAACGAAGTCTTCGACGATTGGCATTTTTCTTGAGTTTGGCAGCCATGGTCCTAATGCTATCCGGCTGTGCGTCCATGGGGCGATCGCGTCCGGAAGCGGTCACCGTGCCCCAGATCATTTCGATGGCCAGATCAGGCATTTCAGCCGATGACATCATCTCCAAGATAAAGGCTTCAGGCACCGTTTATCGGCTCAAAGCCAGTCAATTGGCGGAACTGGAGAATGAAGGCGTTCCGGCGAAAGTGATCGATTACATGCAGGGAACCTATCTCAAGGCGGTCAAGCGCGATACCCGCTATCAGGATGAGCAATACTGGACCCATGATAACGACTATATGTATGGCGGTGATCCCTACGGATGGGGTGACGAGGGCGGCTTTGGCGGCGATGACGACGGTGGCGGTGATGACGACGATGGCGGAGACGATTAAAGGCAACCATTGTCATCGGCAACCTTGCGCGGTGGCGGACGAGAAGCCGTGAGAGCCACACGACCGATAGGATCCCGTGTGGTTTTGCAAAAGAAATGTAAAGCATGAACCCAATTTATTTGCATTTGTTTGAATTGTCATACGGGGCGGTTCCATTACATTCAGGGGTAATGAAGGAATTTCCCATTACCCAAGTGAAAGGAGACCGCCATGACGACCCAACGATTGCATTTGAAAATGGTTCTTTTCGGCCTTGCCACACTGCTTCTCACCGCCCTTGGCAGCGGAACGCTTTCTGCTGCTGCCGGAACCGACCAATCCGACGCCATCATCCCCTCGGAGCGGCCCGCGGTGGAGGTGGTGTTCGTACTGGACACCACCGGCAGCATGGGGGGGCTGATCGCCGCGGCCAAGGACAAGATCTGGTCCATCGCCAATACCCTGGCATCGGCCGACCCGGCGCCCCTCATCAGGATGGGGCTGGTGGGCTACCGCGACCGGGGGGATACCTACGTCACCGTGGCGACACCCCTTTCCGACGACCTGGATGCCGTTTACACACACCTGATGCAGTTTCAGGCCGACGGCGGCGGTGACGGGCCCGAGAGCGTCAACCAGGCGCTCTACGAGGCCGTTACCCGGCCGGATTGGAGCCGGGATGCCAAGACCTACCGGGTCGTCTTCCTGGTGGGCGACGCCCCGCCCCACATGGACTACCAGGACGATGTCCGCTATGCTGAAAGCTGCCGGCTGGCGACCGAACGCGACATCGTGATCAATACCATCCAGTGCGGTGCCATGTCCGAGACGACCCCCGTATGGCGGCAGATCGCCCGCCTGGCCGAGGGGCGTTTTTTCCAGGTGGCCCAGGCGGGCAGTGCCGTGCTCTACGACACCCCCTACGACGACCGGATTGCCGCCCTTTCGGCCGAGCTGGACGCCACCCGGATCCACTACGGGGACAAGGCCCAGCTGGCGGCCATGCAAGAGCGCAAACGGGAAGCGGACAGCATCTATGAGGCTGCGGCACCGGCCGCCGTGGCCAAGCGGACCATCTTCAACGCCAGTCGGGCCGGATCGAAGAATTTCCTGGGCACCCAGGAACTGGTGGCGGACGTCATCTCCGGCCGCGTCGATATGGAAGCCGTCAAGACTGAGGAGTTGCCGGAAAACTTGCAGTCCATGGGGCCGGCCGAACGCAAGGCCTATATCGCTAAAAAGGCGGCAGAACGGCAGGCCTTGCAGGACGAGATCGCCGAGTTGGGACAAAAGCGGCAGGCATTTATCGAAGCCAAGGTCAAGGAAGAGGGCGGCGGGGAGAAGAGTCTGGATGCCCAGATATACCGCTGCATCAAGACCCAGGCGGCAGCGAAGGCGATTCGCTATACGGGCGGTCCTGCTTACTAACCCCCTTTCAGTACGAGGATAAAGGGAGGCGGTCGTATGGCCGCTTCTTTTTTATAGCCGCCTGTTTCAGTCGTCACGCTCGCGCCGGCGGGCGTCCTGGAAGCGGGCGTCCATTCTCGGCATTGCCGTCTGGATTCCCGGGTCAAGCCCGGGAATGACGGAAAAAGATGCTATCTTTCGTTGGCGTTGTCGTGATCGGATTTTCATAGCCCTCGGAATCCTTCGCTTGCAACAACGACCGCCATTCCGCCGGCGCCCCACCGACAACGGAAGCCCCCCCATTGGAAGCTTATGTCCGAAACCCGTTGACGCCCCTGTCCGGCTCCTATATTGAAACACCTAATAGCGACCCGACCACTCCTGCCGCACGAGAATCCCCATGCCGCGTCCTTCCTTGAAGAAAATATTCGGTATCGGCCCCTTGGGCGCGCTGATCAGTATCGGGCTGCTGATCCTTGCGGTATGGATCGATCGCCATGACGGTTTGGGCGCCATCACGCAATATGGCAGCCCGATTCGTTGGATCGGTGGCCTGCTGATGCTTTGCGGATTGGGGCTCCACGGATGGTCGTTCATCACCCTGCGCCAGTGGTGGGTGGAGAATCAGCTTTGCACCCGGGGGCCCTTTCGATTCGTACGCCATCCCATGTATGCGGCTTGGATCAGCCTGATCGCGCCGGGGATGGTCCTGATTCTGAACGGCTGGATCTATGTCCTCTGGCTGGTGTCCCTGCATCCTGTCTGGCACGCCCTCGTGCGGCGGGAGGAACGCATCATGGAAAGCCATTTCGGGGATGTCTATCACGGCTATGCCGGCCCATACCGGCCGCTTCCTGCCCCGACCGGGTGCCCTGCGGCCGATGGATTCCTGACAACTTTTGACCTTAGACCGACCGAAGAAAGATACGATGGAAAACGTGATCTGGATGTCCGGGCATGAACGACTCGTGGATGACATGGTGCGGGCTGAGAACTGCTCGCTCTACGACGCCGACGGCAAACGCTATATGGACCTGGAATCCGGGGTCTGGTGCACCCCCATCGGACACGCCCATCCGGAAGTGCTGCGGGTGATGAGCGACCAGGCCGCCCGCATTGCCCACATCGGGTTTTGCTATGGCAATGCCCACATCCAGGAGGCCGCTTCGGAGGTCCTGGACCTGCACAACATGGCGGACGGAAAATGCATCTTTCTATGCTCGGGCAGCGAAGCGGTGGAATACGGCGTGCGCGTAGCGCAGGCCCTGAGCGACCGTCCGCTGCTGATGACGATGCACGATTCCTATTTCGGCGCCTACGGGTCGGCCCATCGCCGGGACGCTTCGACCTGGTTTTCCTTCGACTGGAGCGCCTGTGCCCACTGCGGTCATGCGGACGACTGCCGCGCGGCTTGTGAAAACTGGGCGGCGATCCCCTTTGATCGTATCGGCGGCTTTCTCTTCGAGCCGGGCAGCTCCTCCGGTCTGGTGCGCTTTCCGCCCGACAAACTGATCCGTGCCATCGCCGCGTCGATCAAAGCGCAAGGCGGCCTGCTGCTGGTCAACGAGGTCACCACCGGCATGGGACGTACCGGGAAGTGGTTCGGCTACCAGCACTATGGCCTATCCCCCGATATCGTGGCCATGGGGAAGGGCCTCGGCAACGGCTACCCGGTCAGCGCCACCGCGCTTGCCGCTCCCGTGGCCGAACGCCTCACAGCGCAGCCGGTCCCTTACGGCCAATCCCACATGAACGACCCTTTGGGGGCTGTTGTGGCGCGCACGGTCATCAAGGTTATCCGCGATGCGGGGCTGATCGAACGGGGGCGAAAGATGGCCGCTCTGCTGGCGGAGGGATTGGAGCGCATCCAGGCACAGTCGGGGCGCATCCAGGCCATACGCTGGCGCGGGCCCATGATGGCGCTGGAACTGCACGACGATGAACAGGCCCGCCAGACGACCCGCATCCACCGGGCTCTGGTCCGGCGCGGCTACATCCTGGCCCAGCGGCCGGGCCTCAACGTGCTGCGGCTGGATCCCAGCCTCACCATCGAAAAGGCCGACATCGAGGGGTTCCTGAAGGCCTTCGAAGCGGTTCTGACGCATGCCGCTTAAAAGCGAATTCCAAGCGCCATGAAAATGAGAAAGGCCCGTGGGGTTGCCCCGGGCCTTTTATCGTCATTTGGGAGGCGCGAACTGCGCCGGTCGGGGTGAAAAGACTTTTTTGCGGTGGCCACTAGAAGCCGTCTGAAAATCAGGATTTTCGTTCGAGATCAAGGCGCGGTCGAAGCGAAACCCGCAGGCATACTTTTGTATGTCGAGGCGTTGAGACGAGGGCGCAACGCCGATATCGAACGAAAAGACTTTTTTGAGGCGGCTTCTAACGCTTATCGGTGATGCACGGCACAATATCACACTCAAGCTTGTTGACCAGACCGATGGAGGTGTCCAGGGCGTCGTTGATCTTGAAGAGCTGGATCTTAAGGGCTTTCAGGCTGGCTGGGGTCGATTTGATGGCTGCCTCGCCTGCCAGCCAATTCTGCAGGCTCTTGGCCTTGTCGCTCAATTCGTTCAGCCGTTCGGAAAAGGCCCCCACCTCGGTGGCCCATTGGGCCCGTTCTTCGGCCGGAAATTCGATGGGACTGCCGTTCAATCCGTCCACCAGTTTTTCGATGCCATATTCCTTCGGGTCGACTATGATTTCATACTCCGTCATATTTCCCTCCCCTGTGAGCGTTGCTGAAATGATTCTCCGCGTCTAACGGAAGCTCCTGTAAGCTAGTGCCCATCCATCAATGGCATCTTTCGGCCCCTGGCGGCGTTCTCGCCTCCTGCCGGTCCTCGGCGTAGCCGGGCTACGCCTGTGGGCGCCAATCGGCTGCGCTTGGAACACTGGCGTGTTCAAAGACCAGGCGTGAAATCCCGCGATGTGGGCGGCCAGAGACCAAAATCTACCATTTCTGGACGGACACAAATTAACACATGATGGGCCGTCTGTCATGGGTAGAAATTGCGAAAATCGCCGCTGTGACTGAATGAACAATCATTCATCGGCTTTCGGCAGCGCTGGTTTTCCGGGCTTCGGAGACTTCTCCTGATGCGCGTCGAGAATGTCGGCCGGTCCGGTCGCCGGCAGCACATCCTTGAAGGCAATGCCGTAGATATCCCAGATGGTGGTGAAGAGCGCCGCCACGATGGGGCCGATGATGAACCCCACGAACCCGAACATCATGAGGCCCCCCAGGGTGCCGAAAAAGATCAGCAGTTCATGCATCTGGGTATCTTTGCCCACCAGCCGGGGGCGCAGAAAATTGTCGAGGCTGCCCACCACCACACCGCAGAAAATCATCAGGCCGGCGGCCTGGGGCCAATGACCGTTGGCTCCCCAGATGACGGCCGCCGGGATCCAGACAAGGGCCGTACCGATGCCCGGCAGCACGGACAGCAGCACCATGATAACCCCCCAGAACACGGCGCTGGGGATGCCCACCACGGCAAAGGCCAGCCCGGCCAGGCCGCCCTGCAGGATCCCGATCACCGCCGTACCTTTTAGGGTGGCCCGGGCCACCGAGGTGAAACGGTCCAGGATACGATGTTCGTCGGCATCCTCCAGGGGCAGGTAATAGAGGATCTTCTGGATTAGTTTGTCCCCGTCCATCAGGAAAAAAAACATGGTGTAGAGCATGACCAGCGTCATGAAAAGAAAATTGACGGTGCCGAGAGTGGCCGCCTGCAGGTTTTCGATCAGGAAACGGCTGATTTTGCCTACCATTTCGCCGGCCTTCTGGAATATCAGATCCCGGTAGGGCAGAATCTGGTCGTAGAAGGGCAGGGCTTCCAGCTTGGAAAGCAGGGTGGTCGGTGAGGTGATTTGCTCCTGGACCCAGGGTTTGGCCGACTCGCCGACCTTGATGGCCTGGGTGGTCACGACCCCCATGAGACCGGCCAGGGGCAGCAAAACGAAAAGAACAATGACCAGCAGGGTGGTCAGGGAGGCGATGGCGCGTCGGCCGCCGAACCAGCCTACCAGACGGCGGTAAAAGGGACTGACCAGGGCGCTGAACAGTCCGGCCAGGAAGATCGCCATCAGGAAGGAGCGGATCATGGACAAAAAGACCGCGGAGATGAAAATCACCACCAGGAGCAGGACGGATTTGTTCATGGTGCTGGGCTGCATCGTGTAGAATCCTTCGTGGGGTTTGCATGTCTCGGACATGTGCTTTGCCGTGCGGCCCGATACCACGGAGCGGCACCCAATGGCATGTTGCCCAGGCCCTTCGGATCGTGTCCGGGAGTGTAAGGTTGCCCAAGTCGACCGGATGCGATAGTAACAGCAAAACCGAAAAATGGAAATGGGGAGCAGGAGGAAAGAGCGTTGCGATAGACAGGCCTTGTCGCCGGAACGGACCCTCTTGGGAATGCATTAGACGTGCTCACACGCCAACACGCCATTGAAATCCTTACCGCCAGCCGCCCGGAAGCCCCATGGATCCGGCACTGCTTTGCCGTTGCGGACGCCGCCCTGCGGATGGGGCGGGCGGTAGCCTCCTACCGTGCAGTGAACCTTGAATTCCTTTGGTCGGCAGCGCTGCTGCACGACATGGGCCGCCATGTAACCCACGACCCGATTCTTCACGGTGTGGAGGGCTACAAGCGCCTTTCCTCGCTGGGCCATCATGAGGAGGCCCACATTTGTGCCGCGCACATCCTTTTCGGCCTCAAGGCGGAGGAGGCGGCGCAGGTCGGTCTGCCCGGCCGCGATTTCATGCCCCGCACCATCGAGGCCCGAATGGTGACCCTGGCGGATTTCCTCATCGAATTCGACCGGCCGACCACCCTGGAGAAACGGTTTGCCTCCCTGCGCCGGCGCAATGCGGACACCCCTTTCTTCCTGGAGCGGCTCGATCGCGCTCTGGGGGCCGCAAGCGTCGTCCAGGCCCAGGTTGAACAGGAAACCGGACAACCGATCGCACGCATCCTCGCCGCGCAGGATCAACCTTTCTAAATGCCGAAACCGGACGCCCTTGCCTATTCTGTTCGTCACGCCCGGGTCCGGCCAGGTCCGGGCGACCGCTGGGAGGACGATGCCTGGCGGCAGGCGCCCGCCCTGTCCGTCGCCCATTTCCGGCCGGAAAGCAGCGACCACCGGCCCCGCACCCGGGCCAAGCTGCTGTGGGACGCATACCATATCTACGGCATCTTCAAGGTGGCGGACCGCTTCATTCGCAGCGTGCACACCGCCTTCCAGACGCCGGTCTGTCGGGACAGCTGCGTGGAGTTTTTCGTGCAGCCCAGACCGGACAAGGGGTATTTCAATTTCGAATTCAACTGCGGCGGGGCACTGCTGACCTCCTACATCACGGATCCAAGGCGCACGGCGGACGGGTTTGCCGCCTGGCAGGCGCTGACTCCGGAGGAGGGGCGGCGCATCGTGGTGCAAAGCTCGCTGCCGCGCCGGGTGGAACCGGAAATCACCGAAGCCCGGACCTGGCAGCTCGCCTTCCGGATACCCCTGGAGGTCATGGCGTCCTACACCGGCCCGCTCCATTTGGCGGCCGGTGATGTCTGGCGCGCCAATTTCTACAAGTGCGGTGATGAAACCTCCCATCCCCACTGGGCGGCCTGGCATCCGGTGGATGCCCTCAATTTTCACCTGCCGCACTGCTTCGGGCGGCTGCGGTTTGAAGGCAATTGAGATCGGGGCCGGGTGCGTATACCATCTTTTGTGCAGTGCAGAAACCTTGGCCCTTTGGACCAGGCCCGTTACGTTAAATGATTTCTTCATTTTCTTTCACGTGAAAGAAAACGAAAGCAAAAGAAAACGCCCGTGTCCCGCTTAATCCTGCGCGTCGTCACGGCGGCCGGAGCGCGCGGAAACTCGCCCGCCTTCGCCAAGGCTAAGGCGGACTCAGACAGTCCGCGCGCTTTAATCCGTCCGCCGCGGCGATGCTCGGCGCGGGACAAAGGGAAATTCAAAACCTAAACTTAAAAAACCGTTTTCAAGCCCCCTTCCAGGGGCTATCCGAGCCCCCCCACTATGCGGGAGGAGCCGCACTATTAGAGCTATCTCAGATGGCGTTGCCTTTGGCCTTTATCCGTCATTCTCCGGCTTGACCGGAGAATCCAGCGAACCCTGGCGCGTCAAATTGCAGCTTCCTGGACTCCCGTCTCCACGGGAGTGACGGCGGAAAAGGCATCAAAGCGCGATTTCTTTCAGTGCAAGAGAAGAATGAAATACAGGAGCGCATTCCATTGACACCCCGCAAGGTCCTGCAAACGGTTTTCGGCTACGACACCTTTCGTGAACATCAGGAGGCGGTGATCGCCCATCTGCTGGGCGGTTCGGATGCCTTCGTGCTCATGCCCACGGGCAGCGGCAAATCCCTGTGCTACCAGATCCCGTCGGTGGTCCGCGACGGGGTGGGGGTGGTCATCTCGCCCCTGATCGCCTTGATGCACGACCAGGTCACGGCCCTGCGGGAAAACGGGGTGCGGGCCGACGGCCTGAATTCCAGTCTTCCGCCGGAAGAGGCCGCCCAGGTGGAAGCGCGGGTGCGCAACGGCGAAACCGACATCCTCTACGTGGCCCCGGAAAGACTGCTGACCCCCCGCTGCCAGCGGCTGCTGGGCGAGACGAACGTCGCCCTGTTCGCCATCGACGAGGCCCACTGCGTCTCCCAATGGGGCCACGATTTCCGGCCCGAATACCTCAGGATCGTCGAGGTCACGCGCCGTTTTCCGGGCGTACCCCGCATTGCCCTGACCGCCACGGCCGACGCGGTCACCCGGCGGGAGATCGTGGCGAAACTGGAACTGGAGGCGGCCCGCTCCTTTATCTCCAGCTTCGATCGTCCCAACATCTGCTACCGGGTGCGCCTGAAGGACAACGGCAAGCGCCAGCTTTTGCAGTTCATCCGCGACGCGCATCCCAATGAGACGGGCATCGTCTACTGCCGCAGCCGCAAACGGGTGGAGGAGATCGCCGCCTGGCTCAACCGGGAGGGGATCGCGGCCGCGGCCTACCACGCCGGACTGCCGGCGCAAGAACGCACCATGACCCAGCAGCGTTTCGCCCGGGAAGAGGCCCTCGTGGTGGTGGCCACCATCGCCTTCGGCCTGGGCATCGACCGGCCGGACGTGCGCTTCGTGGCCCATTTCGACGTGCCCATGAGCATGGAGGCCTACTATCAGGAGACTGGCCGGGCCGGCCGGGACGGCGAACCGGCCGACGCCCTCATGCTCTACTCCCTGGCCGACGTGATCGCGTCCCGGCAGATGCTGCTGCGCTCCGAGGGCGACGACACCTTCAAGTTCATCCAGCAGCGCAAGCTGGACGCCCTTCTGGGCTATTGCGAAACCACGGCCTGCCGCCGCCAGGTGCTGCTGCGCTATTTCGGCGAGACCCGGGAAGAGCCTTGCGGCAACTGCGGCACCTGCCAAGACGGCGACATGAAGGTCTGGGACGGCACGGTAGCCGCCCAGAAGGCCCTCTCCGCGGTCTACCGCACCGGCCAGCGCTTCGGGGCCCAATACCTTATCAACGTTTTGCTCGGCCAAGGTGACGAGCGCATGCAGCGCTTCGGGCACGACCGGATCAAGACCTTCGGCGTGGGTCAGGAACTCTCGGCCAAGCAGTGGCGTTCGGTCTTTCGGCAGTTGATCGCCCTGGGATATCTTACGGTGGAAATGGACCGCCGGGCCGGCTTCGTCCTCACGGAGAAAAGCCGGCCGGTGCTGCGCGGTGAAGAATCCGTCCCATTGCGCGAGGATCCCGCTCCTCCGCCGCGCCGGAGCCGCCACAAGTCAAAGGTCGCCGAAGTGATGGCAGACAGCCCGGCGGCCGACCTGTGGGAGCATCTGAGGACTTTGCGGCGGGAGATCGCCCAGGAGCACGAGGTGCCGGCCTACGTCATCTTCCACGACAAGACCCTCAAGGAAATGGCCCTGCTGCGCCCCACCACCCGCGAAGCCCTGCTGGCGGTCACCGGGGTGGGGGAGACCAAGGCCGACCGCTACGGGGAGCGGTTCATCGAGGCCATCGTCGAATGGGAGACCCGGGCGAGCTGAAAGCACGCCCGGCGAAGCCGCCGGCGGGCCATTATTTTTGCTTTTTTATCAATGGATTTTGTTACGCGAAAACACTATTTGCCACCAAAGCCGGTCCTGCCCCACTTCCGCGCAATGCGGTATTTTGCTGAGTGTTTCGAAGATATTAAACCGGAAAGATATTGAGGCGCTATTACCGCCTCTGAAAATCAACCGATAGACCTTTTTCTCCCAAGTGGGAATACCTTTGTTCGAAAAAACAGGCATAATGTCAACAGTCCGTTAGATTGAGAATGTCTCGAAATAAAAATATCCCGTTATTATGGTGCAGCACCATAATAACGATAATTAGCGGGTAAAGATGCATTTCAGGAATCTACAAAATATGTAAAGAATGGATTAAAGGTTTGATATTGTGATCTTATATGTGAAATGACCAAAACAATAACAAAATTCATAAAAAGTGTCTCAAATTTTGAAATTTTTCGTTAAAATGATGCATTCCACATAATATTATAGTTGGATGTTTGATGATCGAAAATGATAGATAAAATAAGAACCGACATATCAAAAAAATATCCTAAGAGTTTAGTTGATGCTCTAATAGACTCCTATATAGAAATGAAAGAACAATATTATCTCAATAAACTCGAACCTTCAGAACTAAATGGTGGAAAGTTTGTTGAAGCATGCGCACGGATAATCGAACATGAGTTGACAGGGCAATTTACCCCCTTAGGGTCATCAATAAAAAATATGGTATTATTGCTGCGAAATTTCGAAACTTCGCCTGTAAGTCATCATGATTCTTTTCGCCTTCATATACCCCGTGCTCTTTTATCAATATATAATATTCGCAACCGTAGAGGAGTTGGTCATTTAGGGGGGGATGTTAACGCAAATATCTCAGATGCAACCCTAATTGCAACATCTGCTGATTGGGTTTTGGCTGAACTATATCGAATGCTTTACACCTCCACGTTGGAAGAGGCGCAAGCGGTAGTTACGCAATTGGTTAAAAGAAAAATTTCTCTCATTCATGAAGTTGGTCAGATAAAGAGGGTTTTAGCAAACTTTCTAAATTTTAAAGAACAAACATTGCTGTATTTAGCATCTTCCTACCCAGATGCTTCATCAGATAGCGAGCTTTTTACCCAATTAGAATATTCTAGTTTGAGCGCCTTTAAATCCAAAATTCTAAGGCCATTACATAAAGCTCGAATGTTAAATTATTCGGACCAGGGAGAATGTATCCTTTTACCCCCTGGCTTAAAATTTGTAGAAGAACACTACCAAAAATGGCTCATGAAACTAAATGGAGGGAAATCCAAATGACCGAGCATGCTCGCATTAAGTTAAATTTAAAATTAGGTGAAATTGAAATAGAAGGGTCTGAATCATTTGTCAGTAAACATCTTGAGCATCTGCCTGGTCTTTTGGAAAACCTTAACATGGTGAGCGTTATTGAGGAAAACACAGCTCCATCGGCAATGGGAGTGAATGAGGATCAAGCTATTGCTCAAGAAAACGAGGGTCAAGCTACCGATAAAAACAATTCGAGTGAAATTAGTGTGCCTGACAATTTTGGTGAATTATTGAATAAATTTCCCAAAAATATTCAGCAGGTTGACCAAATTCTGGTTGCAGCATATTTCGCACAACATTCTTCTTCTGATAATAGCTTTAAGACCTACTTCGCCAATAAATTACTCAAGGATCAGGGGATTAAACTTACAAACGCTGGTCAGAGCATAATAAACTTGAAGAATAAAAAATTTATCTTTGCAGTTAAAAAGGGAGTTTATCGAGTTTCTAAGCAAGGTATGGATCACATTTTAACGCTCCAATTAAGTTAGACAGTACATCCAACATCTGCATTCACTCAGACCGGTGTTACGCTACCGCTCCACACCGGCTGGTGATGCTGGCGTTAGAAATATAGAGAATGGAGGAAGTTAGGAATATGACTTTGAAAGAACGCTTAAAGAGCACCTTCTCTTGGCTGTGGAATTCCGTTCTGAAGAGTGAATCACGGTGGAAAGAAGTACATATCTCGACGGGGAAAAAACCTGAACCGACGATGCGCCGCCATTCACACCTTCGTGCATACGGGATCAGATGCAAACTGCTCCAGCTGAATAATCCTGTCGGCATGCGTGGCGGCGGCACTACTGGTATGGTCAGCTTGCGGGTACATAAAGACGATATCGTAAAAGCCCGGCAATTGATGGATGAAGTCAGGGATTAAATTTCGATATCACCGTAAATAAAGAAATGGGATGTTTTTAGATATGAACAAAATATTTTATAATATTAATCTTCTAACAAATTTATAAATCGATCTTCATATTGCCCTCGATGGGTTGTTTTCCCAAAGCTCCGTAGCAAAGACTTTCGTTAATCCACCATCAGCGCGGCAGCCGGTTATAATGGTGTTAAACAACGAATTGAAAGAGAGGTAAACGATGGGAAAAAAGACGCATCTCTATGTATTATGGACTAATGATAATCCGATTACTGCGGAAAAAATGATATTTATGTATACCGTAAACTCTCTCATTAAAGGTTGGTGGGAGAAAGTCACACTTATTATTTGGGGAGCACCTGCAAAATTGGTGAGCGAAGATGAAAATATCCAGGAAATGGTTAGAAAAGCATTAGAAGCAGGTGTTCATATAACTGCGTGCAAGGCTTGTGCAGATCAATTAGGCGTAACGGAAACTTTAGAAAAACTTAATATTGAAGTCAAGTATTGGGGAGCCCCGCTTACCGAAATTTTAACAAACGATGAAAAGCTGTTAACAATATAAAATGGTTTAGGCAGCGGTTTCACACCGAACCGCTCATCCTTTGCGGCCTGTAAACCCCGACGTTATCGCGCCGAGCGAAGCTCGGCGCATCTTGCAGGGCGACCAGCCTTCGTGCAGGCAACGGCGAGTTCGGAAGTCCCTGTCGGGAAGGATTCAGTAATGGATTCCTGTAAGGGTCAGAAAAAGAATTTCACATGTGCCCATTTCTGGGCTCGCGGGTATCATATTTCCACCGTTGGTCGAGGTGAAGAAACGATCCGAGAATATATCCGAACTCAAGAGAAAGAAGACCGTCGTGTCTATCAATTGAATTTGTTTAAGTAACCACCACCGCCACCTTTGAGGTGGCCCATTAAGTAACCGCTTCCAGCGGTGCACATCTTAGAAGCCTCCGGCATTTCCGCAGGTATATGACGGGATGGATAATGAAACCTAATTTTTTAATCAACGTAATTGCCATAATAATTCTTGTACTATTATTTAATGGTTGCACAGGAACTGCTGCAGTAAAGCCGGAGAACGCTGATTATACACAAAGAAGCGGAAAATTAATTACACAGGATGGATATACCTTTTCTTATAAATACTTTCCAGGAGCGTCAAAAGGCCCCTCGGTTATTTTTATCCCAGGGATGGGAGGACGATCAACATGGCACGGTTCGGGGGCTTATGCACTTACAGACGGATTAAACACAATAAACGTTAATTTCATAGGTTTTGACCGTGCTGGTGCATTATCAAGCGGTTCGCAGCCAGAGCACATTCGTAATACAATGAAACGTAGCAAAAGTGGCGCTCTTAACTTTCCGACCGTCGAAGGCAAAGAATCGGCGGCCCAGGATATTGCCAAAAATGAAATTAGAGCATTGCTCGAATTCGTTGAATCCTCACCAACACATGATCCTCAGAAAGGGGTTTATTTAATAGGTGGGAGTTTTGGCGCAATGATTGCTTTAGAATCTGTGGCATCTTTTCCAGATAAGATAAAAGGGGTTATCTTTGTTTCACCCTCTGTTCTCCCCGTATGGTTTACAGAAGAGACACAATCCCGGGAAACAAAATTTGATATAATCAATCACTTTCAGTCGCTTGTTAAAGCCTTTGGATCACGACCCGGTCTTGCAATCGGGAGCGATAAAGATAAGATTTCTACAAAATTTCCAGGTACCTCACTTGATGGAGCAAAATTCTTAGAAAATGAAATAGGTGATAATATAGAAGTTTTGGATGTTGATTCATCTTTGCATTCATGGGAACTTATCGGTGGGAACAAAAAAACAAGAGATTCTATCGTTCGATGGTTGGAAACAAAAATAAACATTCAATAGATACACAATAGAAAAGAAAGAGAGATCTCAACATCTGACATGTGTATCACACCTTTTAAGCAGGATGTCTGTGTTGCTATCAATTGGCTTTATTCTTTATAAATACGATCTGCGCCTGATTCGCGCCACTCGGCGGCGCACCCAGATTATCGCCATCATTAGAAATGCCGCCGCTTAACCGGTGCAGAAAAAAAGACCGTTCAAGACGCGTATGATTTTGTGAATATAGCCTGTTCAGACTTGGATATTTACGATTCAAAACGAAAAAGCTCCCCAACCACAGAAACCAGTTACGAAAGCATGCATCCTGAACATTGGACAGATGGTAACCTAAGATTGGTTCTTAAGGAAAAGGGCCTGGCATCCGAACCGGATACCATCGTCCCCGTCTACAAGTTCAAAATGATCCATGCGCATTCAGGCCGGGAAATGGGCGAAATCAACCTGCGGGCAGGGTATACGGAGAACATCGAATTGTATCGCGGCAATATCGGCTTTTCTGTATATGAAGGATTCCGGGGCAACCACCTCTCGGGTCGCAGTTGCCTTCTACTGAGGCCCTTTATACAGTCTCTGGGGCTTGAAGCGGTTTGGCTGACCTGCAATGCGGATCAATGTCGCATCCGAAAGAAACCTGGTCTATATCGGGGCGCAGTATGTCGACACGACGCACGTGAGGGATGATTCGCTTTACACGGCCTATTATCCGGTTAATGCCCGCGTAAAGCTGCGCTACCGGTGGGATATCGGGGAATAGGCTGTTTCAGGACGGCTTTTTTTTGCCAATCGGCTGACAGGGGCTATAGCATTCGATGAAAGCGTCCGCATCCAATGTTCGCATCCAATTCGGGATCGACCATGTCGACTGGGAAGCCGTGTGCGAGATCATCCGGCTTGCGCCGCTGGGCACCCGCGATCCGGATAAACTTTGCGCTGCGGCCGCGAACAGCTACGCCGTCTGCACTGCTTATGAGGGCGAGCAGCTGATCGGGTTCGGAAGGGCCATTTCCGACGGGCAGTGTCAATCCGCGATCTACGATGTGGTGGTGCGGCCGGAGTTCCAGGGCAGGGGGATCGGCAAGGCGATCATGAAAGCCCTGCTGGAGAAGTTGCCCCCAGGCGGCCCGGTTTTGATTTATGCCGCACCGGGCAAACAGGAGTTCTATCGCCAGTTCGGGTTCGAGGTTCTACAAACCGCAATGGCGCGCTTCCCGGACCCCGAACGCTATCGCGCCAAGGGCTATCTGACCTGACGCGGGCGCGCCGCGGCTCCGCATTTTGTTTGCCGCAATGGCTATCCCGCCCCCGCACGGACATTGACAAAAGGCCCCCACCGTTTGATGTTCTAAACCGCATGGTGCGCCTTGTCGGCCGCCGTGAACGCTATCCTGATCTAAAGCCGGCCAGGCAATCAGGAATGATCGACCCCCAATACGATCCCGTTTAGAGGAGACCGCCATGTCCTACGACGAAGAGGCTCTGCGCTACCACCGCGAACCCCACCCCGGAAAAATAGAAGTGGTGCCCACCAAGCCGTTTCTCAGCCAGACCGACCTCAGTCTGGCCTACACGCCCGGCGTGGCGGCGCCCTGCCGGGAGATCCAGGCCGCACCGGACGCGTCCTTCGAATACACCAGCCGGGGCAACCTGATCGCGGTCATCTCCAACGGGACGGCCGTCCTGGGGCTGGGAAACATCGGTGCCCTGGCGGGCAAACCGGTCATGGAAGGCAAGGCGGTCCTGTTCAAGCGCTTCGCCAATATCGACGTCTTCGACATCGAGGTGAATACCACCGACCCGGACGAATTCATCCGGACCGTCGAACTGCTGGAGCCCACCTTCGGGGGGATCAACCTGGAGGACATCAAGGCGCCGGACTGCTTCTATATTGAAGAACAGCTGAAGAAACGGATGGCCATCCCGGTGTTTCACGACGACCAGCACGGTACGGCCATCATCTCGGCCGCGGCCATGCTCAACGCGGTGGCTATTACGGAGCGCAAGGTGGAAGACCTGCGGGTGGTGATCAACGGGGCCGGGGCGGCCGGCATCGCCTGCGGGCGGCTCTACATCCATTTGGGCGTGGCCCCCGGCAACATCGCCATGGTGGATTCCCGGGGCGTGATCTACCGGGGGCGCACCGCCGGCATGAATCCCTACAAGGAAGAACTGGCCTGCGAAACAGCGGCCCGCACCCTTGAAGAGGCCGTGGACGGGGCGGACATGCTGGTGGGGCTGTCGGTGAAAGGGGCCTTTACACCGGATCTGCTGAAACGGATGGGGCCCAATCCCATCGTGTTTGCCCTGGCCAACCCGGATCCGGAAATCGACTACCACGAAGCCAAGGCCGCCCGGCCGGATGCCGTCGTGGCCACCGGCCGGTCGGATTTTCCCAACCAGGTGAACAATGTGCTGGGCTTCCCCTTTATCTTTCGTGGGGCGTTGGACGTGCGGGCCACGGAAATCAACGAGGCCATGAAAATCGCGGCCGTCCGTGCCCTGGCCGAACTGGCTCGCGAGGATGTGCCCGATGCCGTCATCCGCGCTTACGGGGGCAACCCCATTCGCTTCGGGCCGGCGTACATCATCCCCAAACCCCTCGACACCCGCGTGCTGCTCAAGGTGGTG
The DNA here is from genome assembly GCA_963730675.1 of uncultured delta proteobacterium. Classification (GTDB taxonomy): domain Bacteria; phylum Desulfobacterota; class Desulfobacteria; order Desulfobacterales; family UBA5852; genus JABZFP01. Next base: position 359,189 of record CAVSSY010000011.1, read on the forward strand.
CCGGCCGTGGCCGAAGCCGCTGTCTCCAGCGGGGTGGCGCGCACGCCCCTGCCGGACCGGGAGGCCTACATGCAGCGCCTGGAGGCCAGCCTGGGGCCGGAGCGGGAAATCATGCGCAAGGTCATCTTTCGCGCCCAGCAGAATCCCAAGCGGATCGTGCTGCCCGAAGGCGATAACCCTGTCATTATCCGGGCCGCCCACCATGCAGTCAAGGAGGGCATCGCCCACCCGCTCCTGCTGGGAGACCCCGATACGATACGCGCGCAGGCCGAATCGCTGCATATCGCCCTGGACGGGGTGGCCATCATGGATCATCGCTGCAACCCCCATGTGGAGGCTTTCACCGAAACGCTATTCAAAATGCGGCAGCGCAAGGGGTGGAAACTCACCGAAACCCGTTACCAATTGCAGAACCCCTATGTCTTCGGAGCCATGATGGTGCGGGAAGGTCTGGTGGACGGTCAGGTGCACGGGGTGGCCCAGTCCTACCCCAATGCGATTCGCCCGGTGCTCCAGGTGATTCCCCGGCGCGAAGGGATCACGCATGTGGCCGGGCTTTACCTGGTCATTTTGAAAAACCGTACCCTGCTGTTTGCCGACGCCACGGTGAACATGCACCCCGAAGCCGAGGATCTGGCGGAAATTGCGGTGATGGCGGCCGAGATGGCGGTCTTCTTCGACATGAAGCCCCGGGTGGCCATGCTGTCCTATTCCAACTACGGCAGCGTCCGCAACGCCGACACCCTGCGGGTGGCCCGCGCCGCGGTCCTGGCGCGGGAGCGGAACCCGCAGCTGGTGGTGGATGGTGAAATGCAGGCCGATACGGCCGTAGTGGACGATATCCTGACGGATGAGTTCGCCTTCAACCGGCTGGGGCGGGCTGCCAATGTGCTCATTTTTCCGGATCTGGCTTCGGGCAACATCGCCTATAAACTGATGGATCGCCTGGGAGGTGCCAAGGTGGTGGGCCCGCTGCTGATGGGCATCGAGCGGCCTTTCAACGTGCTGCAGCGCAATGCGCCGGTGGAAAGCGTGGTGGACCTGATCGCCATTACGGTGGCCCAGGCCCAGGCTCACGCTGTCGATAGCGCTTCGGTTCGATCGAAACCCTCCGCCACGGGTGGAGGACCCGGAGAGATTCTACCGGGCCGGGGGGCTATTTCATAAATGGGGTCTTCATTTCCATTCGCGCCGTCGTGACGGTCGGAGCACGCGGAAACTATCCTCGCCGATGCGCGGCGCGGGATAAAAAAGGGAAATGCGAGTACCAAAGGCAAAAAGAGCCGTTTTCAAGCCCCCTCCGAGGGGGGGCCTGAAAAGCCATCTGTTTGGCGGGGGCATACTTGCTCACAGACTCCTGAGCGGCAAGGCATTACGGTTTCAGGACCGGCACTGCCAGGGGCGGTGCCACCTTAGGCTCACCTGTGGGCCGAAAAGTCTTTTGAGGCATGGCGCACGCCAGGGCAGCCGGGTTCTTGTCGTAAAACGTCACCGGTTCATAGCGCCAGCCCCTGTCCAGACGCCGTTCTTCCCGCAGGAGCCGCACATAGACGTAGGCACCGATAACCGGGGCGGCCAGTCGGGTCTTCCACCCGAATTCCCGGTAAATGTCCGCCAGAAGTTTTTGCATGCGGCGAAACATGGGGCGGGAATCGCGGTAATACTGCTTCATGGCCCAGACCGCGCCGGCATAGGTGGCGCGCAGCGGAGCGGCTTCTCGTGCGTAGCGGTCCCGCAGGCGGGCGTCGGGGTGGGTTTTGTAGCGCTGCCAGCCGGTCAGCAGGGTGCGGATCAGGCGCCCCAGGCTGGGGCCGTTTTCCTGGAAATCCCGTTTGAAGGCCCGCAGGAGAAAGCCCTCTTCCTGGCCGGCCTTGATGTGGGCGTGCCGGTAGTTGAAGCGGTATTGGCCGTGGGTGTCGGCCGGCGGGAAATCTTCTTCGCTCAGCAGGGTACCGTTTTGCTGGTGGACGTTATGCAGGGGGGTGCCCGGAACCGGCGTATAGAGCATGAACTGGTGGAAGTCCGTTGCGTGGCGGACGGCGTGTTCGATGACCGCGTCGATATTCTCCGGGGTGTGGTCTTCCAGGCCGATGATCGATGAGCCCAGAACGCGGATGCCGTGGGATTGCAGGTCCTTCACCAGCTCCCGTGTATCCACGTCTTCCAGTTTGCGGTAGCGGCTGTTTTGTCCTTCGATGCCCATCCAGACCCAGCCGATGCCCAGCCCCACGAGTTGCTCCATGGTGTAGGAGCGCAGCACCCGGGCCGAGCTGAAGACGTTCAGCATCCAGCTCTTGCCATGGGTCTGCATCAATTCCAGAAGGCGCAGGGCCCGGCGGCGATGCAGGAGGAAGTTTTCGTCCAGAATAAAGAAGGACTGCGCCTTGAGACGACGCTCCAGATCGAGCATGACCGTGAACAGGTCGTCGCCGGTCTTGTAGAAATTGATGAAGTGACCCTTGCCGCCGAAAAGGGCCGAGGTGGAGCAGAAGTTGCACCCCACCGGGCAGCCCACCGAGGGAATCAGGATGGCGGCCGTATCCCCCGGTTTGTCGCGCAGGGTGGTGCCCAGGATGCGCGTTCCGAAGGCCGATGGTACCGCCGGATGGTTGACCGGGGCGTCCAGGGGCTGTCCCAGGTATTGCCGAAACCAGGCGATGCCGTCGCCCCGCACGATATGGTCCGCGTCGATGGCCTGCGGGAGGTCGGCGTAGTTGGCAATGTGGCCGCCCACCACGATGGTGGCCCGGGGCTGGTGCTTGCGGATCAGCCGGCACATCTCCTTGACTTTCCCGATGTTGGGGAGGATCGCGCCGATGCCGATGATATCGTAGGCGGTGTCGCGCAGCTCGCGGATGAATCGGTCGCGGGAGGCGAAATCGAGCACCGTGCAGGGGGCTTCCATATTGGCCTGGAGCATGAGCAGGGCGAAGGAACGGTGGAACATGCGCAGGGAAAATCCCCCCTGGACCCGTGTGACCTGGTTCTGGTAAAGTTCCATGGGGTTGACGGCGCGGCTGCCGTAAACATCGTCCCGGGCGTAAGGGCCGAAGACGCTGGCCAGCAATACCCGGGCGCGAGTGCCTTTGGGGTGCGGAACCAAATCAGAATACATCGTAAACTCCTCAAGTGTATTTCAGAGGAAAAATAGCCGTGTCTATCCAGAAATGGCATCTTTCGGCCCCGGACGGCGTTCTCGCTCGTGGAAATCCTCGGCGTAGCTGACTACGCCTGCGGTTTCCAAATCGCTGTGGCCTTGGCCGGAACCAAATGCTACAATTTCTGGACGGACACTAAAATAAGCCGCCTTCCCTTCTTCCTGGTGAGGTGGCATCCATGAACCGATGAAAGCATGATCGCCAATCTACTTCATCCGTGGCGCCATGGATAGGGAGGACCTCCGGTTTGACAAAAGAATTACACTTGGGGAAAGAAGAAAACCTGATGGGGCGAAATTTTACAAAAGTATTACAATATGAGAACCACGCGATGGAAAAGACGACTTTGGGGACTGCTCCTTGCCGGGCTTATCGCCGGATGTGCCAGGCTGCCGGAGTATGCCCGGCCGCGCTTCCACGAACTGGACGGCGCATCGGCCTCCAGCCGCGAAGGCTTCCCCTACCGGACGCTGACCGTCGCAGATTTCAAGGCCGCGTCGCTATCGCCTCCCTACGCGGCACACAATCATCACATCAACGCCCATTCCTGCATCAGCATCCGACCCTCCGAGACGTCTCAGGCGCGCATCACCCAGGGCGTCTACGGCGGGAAGATATTCTTCGTCGGCAGTCTCCCGGAGGTCAGCTTCGAGGCCCTTTTCGTACCGGCCTGTTCCTGGTGGAACCCTGATGTTTCCGAGAATCGAAAGGCCTATGTGCTTCAGCACGAACAGATCCACTTTGCCCTGTCCGAGCTGTCGGCCCGGCGGCTGACCCGCGAAGCCCGGGAAGAATTGAAGGATTTCCTGGCCATCGACGCGACCTACCAGGCGGTGCAGGATGAATTGCGCGCCAAATTGGAAGCGCTGACCCGTGAAGCCATGGAGGCCAGCTTCGAGGAGCATACGGATTTCGACGAGGATACCTCGCTCTACTACGATCCCCGTGCCCAGCGTTGGTGGCTGGAAGAAGTGAATGTGCGCCTGGCTGAAGAGCAGAGCCCTTAACGCCCTATGGAATGCGTGGCCTATCATTGGACACCGACTTGATTGGCGCCACAGCGAACCGGCGGCGGAAATTTTCGATCCTGGAGTTTGCGTCTGTGCCAACAAAGACCCTCACCCTGGCCACCTTTCATCGCCATCTGGCCCTTCGCGTGGCCTCGGCCGGAATTGTCGTGGCCTTGTGCTTTGGCGGATGGACCTGGTACCGGCAGCGCACCCAAGTCATCGATCACGTTCTGGAACGGGTGACATCCGGCACCCGGCTTTTCAACCAGCGCATCGGGTATCTGACGGCCGGGCCCGGATGGCCGGATCCGGAAGCCGTGCAGGCCGAACTGGACCGGTATCTGCGCGATGCGCCGCGCGGTTCAACCGAACGGGCGGGACGGTTTATCTACATCGGTATTTTCGACCGGCGAGCAGGGCAGATTGCATCGTATACGGATGAAACCTACCCGCACATCGAAGCGCTCCAGGCGCGCCGCGGGGAGTTGAAGGATGCCCTGCAATCCGCGCGCACCGATCTTTACCGGACCTATCGGCTGGACGGCATCCCCTACGTCCTGACGGCGACCCCCCTGTTCGGCACCGGGCCGCAGACGGTCGGCTATGTACAGTCCATTTTTGCCGTATCGGAAAAGGCCCTCCAGGCGGCCTATGGGACGATACGGCGGACTGTTTTCAGCGCGATCGCCATCGTGCTGCTGACAACCCTGCTGATCTATCCGAGCATTCTGATCCTGACCCGCCGCCTCAGCAAACTGACCCGCAATCTGCTGGACGCCAACCTGGAAACCCTGCAAGTTCTGGGCAGCGCCATTGCCAAACGGGACAGCGACACCGACGCCCACAACTACCGTGTGACGCTCTATGCCGCGCGTACGGCCGAGGTTCTGGCCTTGGACCCGCAGACCATCCAGAGTTGATCAAGGGCGCTTTCCTGCACGACGTGGAGTCGCGGGCAACGGTTATGACTAAGGGGTTGCATGGAGAGGATATCCCCATCACGGCCCGCATCTTCGCGGTGAGCGGATCGTGTTCGACGCGCTGAAGTCCAAACGGCCCTACAAGGAGCCTTTCTCATTTGAAGAAACCATGGCTATCCTGGAGGAGGGCCGCGGCTCCCATTTCGACCCCCGTGTGCTGGATGCCTTTCACACCATCGCCCGGAAGCTTTATGAGGAACTGGCCGGCCGGGAGGATCAGGTGCTCAGAAACGGTTTGGAAGTTGTCATCAAACGCTATTTCAATCCGGAAGTCGCCGTTCAGCTGGGAGATTGAAATCTGTTAGCCCCGTGTCGTGGGTTGGGGAACTAAATGCTGTATTCATGGGAGAGATCGATATGGGGTATGTGGCCTGTTTCCAGAAGAGATGGAGCGCTGGTGGCTCAACAGAGGGCACGACAGGAGGAATTCATCACGATGGTTTGGCCCCATGGATGGTGTTGGCCGCCCTGCTGGCAATCCTGATTTTTCCGGTGCCGGGCATGGCCGAAGCCCAAGTCGCGCGCAACGATCTGATCGAGGCCTGGACCGGGGATTATGACGGCCTGGTCAAGCGCCGGCAGGTGAGGGTGCTGGTGGTGCCCAACAAGATGTATTATTTCCTGGACCGGGGCCACCCCCGGGGGGTCAATGTCGACCTGTTCCGGGCATTCGAGAAGTTCGTCAACAAAAGGGAGAAAACCGGCGCCCGGGCGATTCACGTCATTTTCGTTCCCGTGCCGCGGGATCAACTCTTACCCGCGTTGACCCAGGGGCGCGGCGACATTGCCGCCGCCAACCTGACCGTTACGGACGAGCGCCAAACAGTGGTGGATTTCAGCGACCCGCTGTTGACCGGCGTGAAAGAGATGCTGGTCACGGGACCGACCGCGGCCCCCATCATCACCCTTGCCGATCTGTCCGGCCGGGAGATCCACCTGCGGCCTTCCAGCAGCTACTACGAACATGCCGTCCGGATCAACGCCGCCTTCAAGAAGCAGGGCCGGCCACCGGTCAGGATCGTACCAGCCAGTGAATTGCTGGAGGACGAGGACCTCCTCGAGATGGTCAACGCCGGTTTGATCCCCCTGGTGGCGGTGGACGACCACAAGGCCCGCTTCTGGGGCGAGATCTTCCCGAAGATCACCCTGCATCCCGACCTCGTGCTCAACCAGGGCGGCAAGGTCGCCTGGGCCTTCCGCAAGGGCAGTCCCAAGCTGGCCAAAGTGGTCAACGCGTTCGTCAAGAGCCACAAAAAAGGCACCCTGATGGGCAACATCGTCTTTAAACGCTACCTCCAGGAAAACAAGTGGGCCCGCAACGCCCTGAGCCCGGAAGAGATAAAAAAATTCCATGCGGTCGTGCACCTGTTCAAGCAGTATGCGGATCGTTACGATTTCGACTATCTGATGACCGGCGCCCTGGCCTACCAGGAGTCGCAGCTGGACAATACCAGGCGCAGCAATGTGGGGGCGGTGGGCATCATGCAGATGCTGCCCGCCACCGCCGCGGACAAGAACATCGACATCCCGGACATCGAAAAGCTGGAGAACAACATCCACGCCGGCCACAAGTACCTGCGTTTTCTCCAGGACCGCTATTTCGATGATGCGGCCATTGGCACACTCGACCGCTATCTTTTTACTTTTGCGGCCTACAATGCGGGGCCTGCCAAGGTCGCCGCACTGCGTCGGGAGGCGGCCAAGCGCGGGCTCGACCCCAATGTCTGGTTTCAGAACGTCGAGATTGTGGCCGCCCAGAAAATCGGGCGGGAGACGGTGCAGTACGTGAGCAATATTTACAAATACTACATTGCCTACAAACTGGCCCGTGACGAGCATGAAGCCCGCCAGAAGGCCCTTGAGGCGTCCTGAGCGCTCGCCATCAGGTCTGTTGCAGCATGGCCTTGATGTCGTCGATGCGCTCCATCACTCCTATGTAGCCCTCCTCGATGGCGCGGTCCACCTGGTCGAAATCCATCATCTTGAGGCTCCCCAGGCGCGGCTGGACCAGGATGTCGGGCGGGTCCACGGCTAGGTTGATGCGGGTGATGCGCTCCTGCATGATGTTGATGGCGGTCATCACCGTATCGATGATATCCGGGAGGTCTTCCTCCTTGTGGAACAACTCGCTGATCTTGGTCTTGAAGCTCGTTTCCGCACTTTCGTAATACTCCGCGAGCTTTTTCAGCAGTTCATATTTGTATTCGGGATCCTGCTCGGGCACATCTTCTTCGATCATCTGGACCTTTTTGCGAACTTCCCGCCGCGACATCAGACCGCTGTTGAGGTCCACGGCAATCACCACGTCGGCCGCCATGGCCTTGGCGACCCCCACCGGCACAGGGTCCAACAGCCCGCCGTCCACGAGCCAGCGCCCGTTGATCCTCACCGGTGCGAACAGCCCCGGGATGCACATGGTGGCCTGGAGCGCCTTCATGATGTTGCCGGATTGGAGGATTATCTTGTTGCCGCGCTTGAGATCGGTGGCCACCATGGCAACGGGCAGCGGCAGGTCCTCGAACCGCTCCACGTCCGTGTGCATGGAAAAGAGTTCCTTGACTTTGCGGGAGCCGTCCAGGAGCCCTGATCGGGGAAACACCACATCGAAGTAGGAGAAGACCTTTTTGCCGTTCATCCGCAGCACGAATTCCTTGAGGCTCGCCAGGCTACCGCAGGCATAGAGGGCGCCTACATAGGAACCCACACTGCAGCCCACGATGAAGTCGATGGGAACCCCGGCCTCTTCCAGTGCCTCGATGGCACCGATGTGCGCCCAGCCGCGGGACGATCCGCTGCCGAGCACAAGCCCCACCTTTTTGCGGGTTGTCATATGCGCCCTCCTTGATCGCTAAATTGGCGGAAACCATGGGAGTGGCTTCCCGGGGGGGAATCGTCCCCGAAGGAAATCGCTTGCCGGGTGGAATGTACCCCCGGAGGAGGGAACCAAGTTCCGCCTCGACGACCTTCCAATGATAGCGAATACGTCATTTTCTTCAAGACATTTCTTGGCGGATGCCGGAGGAAAAGCAAACCATATCATGTGGTTGAAAGGGTGAGGCGACCGATGCCCATACCATTCCCGCAAACCGTTATCGGAAACACCGGATCTGTGGTACCCTCAACGCCTTCGATCATCAAGACCGTGCCTTCATTGAAAATGAGGAGCTCCATGAGATTTGGATTGAACAAAGTGCTGACCTCGCCGTGGTTCATCGGCTTCCTTTACCGTTTTGTCCGTTGCTACGCTTGGACGTTTCGGCTGCGGGTCGAAAATGAGCAGGAATGGATCGGGCATATCGAGGGCGGGGGAACCGTTCTGCTGTGCGCCTGGCACCAGCAGTTCTTTTCGGCGATTCGACATTTTCGGCAGTACCGGCACTTCCACCCCCATATCATGATCAGCCGCAGCAAGGACGGCGCGCTGATTGCCGGTATTGCCCGGCGCTCGGGGTGGCATCCGGTGCGGGGCTCCTCTTCCTGCGGGGGACGCCCGGCGATGCGCGATGTCATCACCGGTTTAAGAGGCTCTCGGCTGGCCGGACACATCGTGGACGGGCCCCGGGGCCCGGCCGGCCAGGTGAAGGCCGGGGTGATCCGCATGGCGCTTGCCACCCAGGCCGTCATCGTGCCGTTTTATGTCACGGCCGACAAGGCCTGGTATTTCAATAGCTGGGATCGGTTCATGCTGCCCAAGCCTTTTGCCCGGGTGCGGCTGCGGTTTGATCGGCCGTTTTATCTTTCACCAAAGATCGACGAAGCGGGTTTCGAAACCCAGAGGGATGCCTTGGAGCGGGAGATGCGTTCCGGCTTTATCTGATTGGGCAGACTCTGAGACCGGAGTGCCGGAAGCCGTGGGCGTGCTTCCGGCAGCCGATGGGGGCCTTGCTTAGGGCTCTTAAAAAAAATATTCAGCGGCCAAGCGCTTCGGGACACATGAGCAAATCAAGAGGATGCCTTGCGCGGGTATGCCATCATTGTGAAACATGCCGCATAGGTCATCTTGATGCCAACGGCAAGCCTGAAACGCGCCGGCTTTGCGGCAGCTGGTGACGGCGATCGGGGTAAAAGGGCGGGCGGGAAGGGGCGGCCTCATCATTTCGGGTTGACTGTCAAGCGCTTTAAGCATATGAAAATGATAGAATTATAAGTAAAATCAACCCGTGTCAGGAGTCTTTATCTTCGAACGCGACAATGATCAAAGGGGGAACGATGCGGAGACTATTACGGGCTTGGCGGATATGGGCAGCAGCGGGTTTGATGCTTTTTGCGATCAGCGCTTGTGCCAGCAGCCCATCCACCGCTCCGACCAAGGCTGACGATCAGTCCGCAGGGCAAGGTGCCGATATGTCCGGCGAGGAGGCACTTGCCCGTCAGCAGGCCTCGGAGGAAAAGCTGCTCATGGAAGAAGCCGCACGGCGGCAGTTCGAAATCGAGCGCAACCGGTTTGTCTATGAAGATATCTTCTTTGCGAAGAACAAATACCGGCTTACCGACCAGGCTGTCCGGGAACTTTCTTGGAAGGCGGACTGGCTCATGACCTATCCCGATATCCAGGTCATGATCGAAGGCTACTGCGACGAGGGCGGAAGCGCGGAAGCCAATCTGGCACTCGGCGCCCGCCGGGCCGGGGAGGTGGAGAGCTTTTTCCTGCGCCGGGGCATTCCCCGGGAGCGCCTCACGGTCATCAGCTACGGCAAGGAGCGTCCCATCGCGACGGGCGACACGGAAGAGGCGCGGGCCAAAAACAGACGGGTTCGAACGCAGATTATCGGGGATTAGAACCGGTCGCCTTATGCCGTTTTGCGGCCTCGACATGGCGTGAATGGATCTGCGCGATTCCAGCTATCCTTAGCGGCCTTATTCACAACGACGATGACATTCGGCCGCCCATTCATCCTGTCGGACAGCGTTGCGAAAACACGGCATATTCCGGATATCCCATAGCTTTCGCGCCTTGCCCGCCGGGCGCCTTGTGGTCCTCATTGCGTCACCGTTTTTACGAACAGGGCCCCTTAGCCGCCATGCCGGTCACGCTGCCGGATCGCCAACTGCCGTTTCAGATGAGCGGTGGTTGGTGCCGGCAGCCCCCTGAATCTTCCCTCTTGCCGCAGCCCCTGATGGTGTAACGGGTTAAACGCGATTGAGAGCGTCGATGAGCGCCTTGAGACGCGCAAAGGTTGACCGGTTGAAATCCAGGATCAGGCGGGGAAGTTGGAGGGTATCCAGATCGCCGGATTCCTCGGGCAACGCCGAGCCCTGCAAGAAGCGGCCTCCTGGTACCAACAGATCCTGAAACTCTTTTTCAATCTGCGCCATGGCCTCCGTCGATAGACTGCGCTGAAGCCGGATGACCAGCTTCTTGTCGACATAGCGCATGCTATGGTAGCGGTGATAAAATTTTTCGATGGTCCGAACGACTTGGGTGACGTCGTCGCTGATATCGAAAAGGTTCATATCCTCAGGACGGATATAGCGGCAGGCTAATATCTGTTTTTTTAAAAAATGCTGCCAATCATGCCAGTATTCGCTGCCAGGGATATCCACCATGATAATGGGTTGGGGATAGTGTTTGCCCGTTTGGGACAGGGTGAGGGTCTCCATCCCTTCGTCCATCGTTCCGAAACCTCCGGGGAACAGCACCACAGCGTCCGCCTCCTTTAAAAAAGCGACCTTACGGTTGAAAAAATACTTATAGTTGATGTGCCGGGGGTTGCCCGCTACGATCGGGTTGGGTTTTTGTTCGAAGGGCAGACGGATGTTGACGCCGAAGGAATGCTCAGATCCGGCGCCTTCATTGACGGCCTGCATAATGCCGGGTCCTCCGCCGGTAATGACCATAAAACCCCTTTCCGCCAATTTACGGCCTAAATCACGCGCCATGTGGTAGACCGGATGGTCGGGAGGCGTCCGGGCAGATCCGAATACGGATACCTTGCGGACATGGCGATAGGGACTGAAGACTTTAGCGGTGAACCGCATTTCTTTCAGGGAGCTGTTCATCAACTTCAGATCCGCTTTTTCAGCGTTCTCCTGGCCGGCCTTCAAGGCGGCCAGAATCAGTTCCCGGACCAGAGCCGGCTGATGAATGCCGCCTACCATAGCGATCAACCGTTCAATGGCGTCGTCGGCCGGCCCGTTGGGTTTTGTAAAGCTCAATGGCATCTTTTCGGGCAATGTCTCTGTGGTCATAATCTGCCCCCGTGAGCGGTAGAGGTTTGATGGAGGCTAAATCCGCTTGCCGATGCTGCGGATAGCCTTAGATTTGAGTGTGTGATGGTAAGTCGTGTGCCGGAGCCGCCCTCGGACGGCTTTGAGATATTGACCCATGTTATTTCTAAAATTGCAACCTGCCAGGATGATTGTCAATATCGAGAGGATCAAACCGGACATCGGGTTCCATCCGCTTTCATGGAACCGAGGCGGGAGAATGTCACGGCGTACCGTAAGGTCGAGGCGATAAAATCGACGAACCCCCCAGTCAGACCTAACGATTTGCCGAACCTGATGCGCATTGGCAGGGTAGCCGAGGCGGTCCCCAAGCGCCGGTTTGCCAACCGTGGAAAGCCGCACCATGCAAAGACTTATGCGTAACCTGTCGACATTTTTTACGGCGATTCTCTCGCGTCGTATCGTGCTGTGGGTTTTTCTCAGCGTGATTGCCATTGAGACCATCATTTTTTTCCCTTCCCTGCACAACCGCGAACGGGAACTGCTGGACCAGTTGAAAACCGTCTCGGTGGCCAGAATCGACGTTTTAATGAAGGCCGAGCCGGCCAATGAGTCGGCGGAGGATTTTCTGGCCCGCATCAAACATCTCCTGCTGGATGACGTCCTCATCGGGGCGGCAATCTATCGCACCGACGGGACGCGGGTAGGGGCCGTCGGAGAGCCTCCGGAACTGGTGATCAGCGAAGCCACCCCGCATCTCCGCGATCGCATCTATCGGCTGGAAAATCGATATGACGTGGCGTGGATCGGGCCGGGCGAACGCTGGAAGAAGATTCTCGTGGTCCGTCACGACACCACTTCGGTGCGCAAGGATCTGGTGGCCTTTTTCGGGCGGATTGCCGGCCTCGTGGTGATTATTTCCATGGTCGTCACCCTGGGCGCGATGATGGCCCTGGGACCTATTGTGGTTCTGCCGATTCTCAGGTTGCGTCGGGATCTGCTGGCCGCCGGTGAGGCGGTTCGCCGCGACGATCCGCCGCCGACCTTCCTTTCCGCTCAAGTGAAGCGATCGGATGAACTTGGCGAGGTTATCGACGCTTTTCAGCGCATGTTCGGCCAGATCACGGAGGCCATTAGCCATCGCAAAGAGGCCGAAGGCCAGCTGCGGGACACCCTGCACCAACTGGAGGATTACTCCCGGGCGCTCAACAATGAACTGGATAAAGGACGGGAAATCCAGAAAAATTTTTTGCCGCTGCACCTGCTGGAATTGCCGGGATGGGAGTTTGCGGCCTATTTCAAGCCGGCCCGCCAGGTGGCCGGGGATTTCTACGACGTCTTCCGTCTAAGCGGCAACCGCGTCGGGCTGGTGATCGCGGATGTATGTGACAAAGGGGTCGGGGCGGCCCTTTTCATGGCCCTGTTCCGCAGCCTCATTCGCATTTTTTCAGGGCAGTTCGAAGTCAACGGGGGCACCTGCCCGGGCCGCATCCTGCCCATTGAGATCACTTCCGATCCTCTGGCCACCCCCGCGGTGGAGCGCTCGGATTTGGAAGTCCTGCAGGCCGTGGTGCATACCAACCGCTATGTGGCCCGTAACCATGGCGATCTGGGGATGTTCGCGACGCAGTTTTTCGGGGTTTTGGAACCGGCTTCCGGCGGCCTGGCCTATATCAATGCCGGCCATGATCCGATCTTTGTGCTCTCCCCCGACGGGGGTGTGCGGGAGCAACTTGACGCCACCAGTCCGGCGGTGGGTATCAGCAGCGATACAGTCTTTGCCGTTCGGCGCACCACAATCCGGCCGGGCGAAATGCTGTTCAGCTACACCGACGGCATTCCCGAGGCCACCTCCCGCGAGGGCGCGTTTTTCGGACGCGAGCGTCTCATGGCGCTTTTGGAAGGCCGTTTGGCAACCGCCGCAGATTTGGTGAAGACCATCGCCGAGGAAGTCTCCGCCCACACGGGCGAGGCTGAACAGTTCGACGACATTACCATGCTGGCCGTCAGGCGCGACGGCGCACCTGGATAGACCTCGGGGAACGAGGCCCCTTCAGAGACGACCCGATCGGAAGATCGAGAGGATCAGCCAGATGCCTAGAACAGTTGCGATGACATAGCCGGTGATGCCGAGTGCGGCGGTAATGGAAAGCGTCGGGTGGCCGAAAAAGGGCAGCTTGAATTCCAGGACTTTCTGGCTGCTGTTTAAAATCAGCGAGGCGGCGATCGTGGACGCGGAGATCACCGCCCCCACGGTCAGCCGGTTGATGCCCCGCTCGAGCTTGCGGTCGAACTGTTCGAATCCTCTGTGGCGAAATTCAAGGTGATACTCGCCTTTGGCGGCCTGGCGCAGAATGTCGTTCACATAGCGCGGCATACGGCGGGCGTACTGCCCCAGGGTCCGTGTTTCGCGGCCGATGGTTTTGAACAATTTGTGGGTGTCATATCCCTGCTGTACGAGTTTTTCCGCATAGGGACGGGTCACTTCGAGGATATTGGCATCGCTGTGGAGGATTTTGCCCAGCGCCTCGGCCTGGATAAAGGTCTTGAGCAGCAGGAGCAGGTTGCGGGGCAGCCGGAGTTGATGCGTGAGCACCAGGGCGATGACCTGGTCGTAAACTTCCCGCACCGAGACGGATTGCAGGGAACGGCCATAAAACGGTTCGCTGATTTCCATGAGGTCCCGCCGTAAAGCGTCCAGATCGAGGGCGGGCTCTCCGAACAGCCCGGCCGCTTCCAGGGCGTCCATGACCATATCGTAGTCATGCTCGGCATATCCCAGAAAGAGATTGGCGATCTGGTGCATCAGCGCTTCGTCGATCAGACCCGTAATGCCGAAATCCACCAGCCCCACCCGGCCATCAGGCATGACGATGGTGTTGGCCGGATGCGGATCGGCGTGAAAAAAACCGAATTCCATCAATTGCCGGGCAAAGGAACGCAGCCCGATCATGGCGATTTCGCGGGGATCGATGCCGTAGGCCTTAATGGCGGCGATGTCGTCCATTTTGCAGCCGTCGATATATTCCATCACCAACACGGCCCGGGTGGTGTAATCCCAATGGACCCGCGGGATGTGGATTTCATCGGAATCCGCAAAGAGCGTTACAAATTTTTCAACGCTGCCCGCCTCGATGTACATGTCGAGTTCGCGGAAAATCGTGCGCTCAAATTCCTGGACCAGGTTGACCGCCCCGAGCAGCCGTGCGACCTGGAACCATTTCTCCAGTTTGCCGGCAAAATAATACATCAGGCGGATATCCTTCTGGATGATCCGATCGATGCCGGGCCGGATGATTTTCACGGCCACCTGTTCGCCGCTATACAGCGTGGCTTTGTGGACCTGGGCCACGGACGCCGATCCCCGAGGCGTGGGTTCGAAATCGGCAAACACTTCCGATAGAGGGCGTTTCAGCTCGGTCTCCACCACGCGGCGCGCCTGGCGGAAGGGGAACGGAGCCACGCTGTCCTGGAGCTTGCGGAATTCGTCGATGTAGGCCGGCGGGAAAATATCGGCGCGGGTGCTCATCAACTGCCCCAGTTTAATGAAGCTGGGGCCCAGTTCTTCCAGAGCCAGCCGGATGCGCCCGGGGGAAGGGATTCGCAGGTCCGCGGTGGGGGCGGCATCGGAGGCATCACCGTTGGAAGGGGTTCGTCGGAACAACCGCGCCGTGAGATCGGCGATTCCATATTTGATCATGACGCTGGCGATGGTCAGAAAGCGCCAGGCGCCCGTTATTCTACTTCCCCGTGTGCGCTGCATGGATGTATTTCGTCTCCCCTCGCGAACAACCCTGCTTGCGGCCAAGGCCCACCTGTTTCGGAAGCGTCGGCGTCATCTGCGGGACACGCTGCCTATGCTTCATTTTCCGGCGGTGTTTCCTTCGCGGCAGGGGCTGTCGGCCATTTGCGGCGGATGGCAGCGATATCTTCTTCACGGCTGATATAGCTCTCCACGTAGCCGCAGGCGGTACAGACATAGTTGTCGAGCGCCGCCATGGCGGTCAGGCTGATGGGAATGGCATTGCAGGAAAAGGGACCGCTTTTGGGAAAGACATCCGTCCCGGCGAATACGTCGGAAGATCCGCATTTGGGGCAAGTGCCGCTTTTCATCGCTGGTTTTCCTCCGTGATGTGGATGATGAAAAGGTGGTGTGCTGCTGCCATTGGGAACGATCGGGGGGATACCCCAAGGAAGCATAAGCCATTCAGAATGGCCGTGTTATGGCGCGCAGTATGGCCCAATCCCCGGGGCCTGTCAACTCGTACGGCAACGGCCAGGTTCAAGGATTCGCCTTGACTTTTTTTTAACCGCCTTCTATCCAAGGGCCGACTTTTGAAAGGGGACGGGAACCTTGACGGATCGCGATCGACGCTGGCGGGATCCCAAACGGGTGGATCTTTGTGGACGAAATTTAGAAACCAATGGATTACGACGATCCTGCACCGCCGCCCCATGTTGACCGATATTGCCGTCGTGCTAATAAGAGCCGATTTGGGTTTTTAGCCCGGAACCTCCTGCGGCAAAGCGGCCCAGTAGGAGGGGGTTCTTCCGGTGGTTTCTACGATACGAAGGCTGCCACAGATTTCATGATGCCGAAACCAGTTCCGCTATCGGAGCCTTACTGGGAAAGTCTCTCCCTGGCCGCCATGAACAGGGACCAATGGGAAGCGCTGTGCGACCGCTGCGGTCGCTGCTGCTTGGAGAAGCTGACCAACCGGCGCAACGGCAAGGTCTATTACACCTCGATCGCCTGCTCCCTGCTGAACAAAACCACCTGTCAGTGCCGGGATTACCGGCACCGCCACCGCCAGGTCCCCAACTGCATTCGCTTGACTCCACGCAATCTCGGCGCCTGCCGCTGGCTGCCCCGCACCTGCGCCTATCGTCTGCTGTGGGAGGGGCATCCCCTGCCGGCCTGGCATCCCCTTGTCTCCGGACGACCGGAATCGGTGCACGAGGCCGGTATATCGATTCGCGGCCGCCGGCTGCATGCCTTGCCCTCCGATCACGAACCCCTGGAAACCTACATCGTCGAGTGGGGCATCTGGAGCAAGAAAGCCCGGAGCGATTAGCCCGGCCTGGCCGAAGACCTGCGGCCGCCCAAGAAAAGCTCCTCCGCATGGGGCGCGCCAATGACTTGGAGGCCCCATATTCACCGCTGCATTGTTGGCGATGATTAGCGAGCGATGGATAAACCGCGCGTAAGGCCGCAGTGCAGCCTTGCCGCCCTCGTGAAACCGCTTCCAATAGGACTGGCTTATCTTTTCACATCGGGCGGCGCCTTACCTTTCGGCCCGCTGGTTATCCATGGCCTGTTAAGGGACGACTTGCCATCCTGTTAGACCGTCTTATGGTTTCCTGCGGATCGCATGGGGCGATCCCTTGCCCACAGGAATTGCCAGAGGATTTTCCAATGAAGCATCGGGATCATTTCAACACGGCGGATTTCATGTCCGTTCCGGAAGCCGCCCGCTATCTTGGGGTCGGCCGCAAGATGATATATCAGCTGATCGAGAACGGGGATTTGGCCTTCACACGTGAACGGGGGGCCGTTCGCATCCTGACGGAAACGATTGTGGCGTTTCGGGAGGCCGGCCGTTTGGTTTGACGCGCCCCGTTATACAAGTCAACGGGGGTGTTTCCAGCGGATGGGCGAAACATACGCATCACCCTGCCGCCACATGCCGGTCTGTGAACGCCGGGCCTGTTCTTCGGCGGCCAGGTAGGGCGCCTTGTCGAAGGCATCCGGCGTGCGCCCCCGGTAGACTTCGGCCAGGCCGGCCTGGAGCATGGCGCGGTTGACATCCTGACCATTGCAATAGACGACGGCCAGACTCCGGCCGTAGCGGTCCCGGCCGTATACCTTGAGGGTGACAGGGCGGTTCAGAACAAGTCCGGCCAGGTGCCGCTGGGATTTACGGCTGTAAGGCTGGCCAGGCGCACCGCTGCCCTTGGAGGTTTCCGGGGCGTCGATCCCCAGGAGACGAATCGTCGTCTGTCCGTCAGCCCCTTTAACCCGGATGGTATCACCGTCGAACACCCTGATAACGTTGTAAATAGGGGTGCTGTCGGCCGCCGGTGAACGGACTGCGGCAACGAGGACCAGCCAGACAAGCACGCCTATCAGAAGGCTTCCATTAAATCCGGCGGCGTTTTTTAGCCCCGACCGGGGTTTTATAAAAGCCGTTTCTATGACCACAGCAGGCGGCATCTTTCCCCCTTATTCAAATTTGAAACTGTATGGTGGTTGCCTTGATGCCGCAATTTCCCTATGGTGTCCCGTCCTGACCGCTTGCAGGCACGGCAACCGCTCCAGAACCAGACCGGCGAGGTGTTAGCCCGCGCTTTGGAACCCGCGGTCCAATCTCTCCCCGGAAGGATTCGGCACTTCTTTTGCCATGGCAGTGATCGCGGGATTAACCATTGACATAACACCACATTTTCTTTAACGGGAAACTACGATAAAGGATCGCCTAAGGGGCTGTCAAGGTCACCCTGTGGACCGGCAGGTACTGCCGATGAGCCCTCGAACCCAAAAGGTTTACAAATCCAGCGGCCGATCGGCGCATCTGGAAAAGCCGCTAGAGAGGAAAACCATGTTTAACCTGCGCGACATACTGGATATGGCTGTCCAAATCGAACGCAACGGGGAAGTGGTCTACCGAAAGGCGCTGGCGCGGGCTACGGACCCGGAGCTCGTGGAGATACTGTCCTGGATGGCGGCGGAAGAAGCCCGGCATGCCGGCCACTTTGACGACATCCGGCAAAAATTGACGACCGAAGCCGACAACCTGCTGATGGACGAACTGGGCCGGTTGATGCTGGAGCGTATCGTGGGTAATCGCAGCTTTTCGCTGGAGGAGGTCGATTTCTCCAAGGTCGACGACGTCAACGGCCTCCTCCGGATCATGATCGCATTCGAAAAGGATACGGTGGAATTCTATAATATCTTCCGCAACTTTATCACGGATACCAGAGAGCAGGCCTGCCTGGACGCTATCATTGCCGATGAAAAGGCGCATATCCTCAAACTGGAGGAATGCCGCGACAAGAACCTGGCCTGTCACAGAAACTGAAGCCGTGATCCGCAAAGGAGGGCGCTATCAGGGCGTCGCGTGCTCGCGGTAATGGGTGATAAGTTCGTCCACCGACTGGCCATTGGGGGCCATCGCCAGGGGATTGATTTTCAGGAGTTCCTCCCAGGCTTGGAGGGCTCCTTCCCGGTCGTTGAGATCATGGAGCAGGACAACGCCCTTGTTGAAGCGGGGGGTTTCGAGCTTCGGGTCGATTGCGATGGCGCGGTCGAATTCCCGCACCGCCTCCTTGGGGCGGCCCGCACGTCGATACATGACACCTAAATCGGTGTGCACCATCGCATTCTCGGGTGCCAGTGCCAAGGCCTTTTCATAGGCTTCGATGGCTTCCGGCACGGCATCGCGGTCGAAATTCAGATCGCCAAGCTGGATCCAAGACGCCACGTCATTCGGGTTCTGGCGTACCTTGGCCTTAAGGGCTTCGAGCATGCGGGCACGTCCTTCGTCTTCGGTGGCGTTTGTGGCTTTTACCGGGGGCAGGTCGGAACTTGTTTTGTAGATCCCGAACACAAGTCCACCGAAAAATCCCACCATTAAGGATAGAACGACCGATGTCACAAGGGTTTGTTTGGTGACGTATGCGCTACCGGGGGCATTCTTTTTGGCCATCGGGCACTCCTTGCGTTTGACATTTCACCGGGCGGCCTGCGGGATGGCCGGGTATATCCGAATCATTACCCGCCACCGGCGCCGTATCTTGCCCGGACTTGAGAACATAAGCAGATCCGTCATCTAAATCAACTCATCACTCGCCTCATGGTTGACGTTTCATAAAAGCTTCTTCTATCATAAGCCCCAGACGCTGCCGGAGACAACGCCCTTTATTTTTTTGCAGTGAACGGCATGCGCGACCCACACCTGTGATTGGAAGGAAGGCCGCCGTCATGCTGAAAGGGCTCACAGGGTTCGGTCGCGAATTCCAAAATGCCGCCTGGCTTGCGATATGGCCGTGCAGGGTTCACAACCGTAAAGAAACCAAGCCGTCGATGGGCCCGGATTTCGCTGTTCCCCAGCGTGCGGCGGGAGAATGGAGCCGAAAGGAACAATGGTGATTATCAAGGTAGCCGAAGTGAGCGCTCGGGGGGGGCGCAAGCAGGGGGTGGTGACATTGACCCTGTCGCAAGAGCCGGATGGATGGACGTATCGGGTGGATGGCATGCAGGATGAGCGGTTTACCCTAACCTGGCGCGCCCGATCGCCGGAGGGGGCCTCCCGTAAATTGCAGGATGTCTATGACCCTGCCACTTGGGATATGACTGTCCGGCAGACGGAATAATTGGTGGAAACGCCCAACCCTTTCCGAGAGGATGACCCTATGCAGGAACATCTCGCCGTTGCCGCCGAAGATCTGCGGTGCATTTGTGACCCCGCACAATTTGACTTCCGTGACACTTCCGAACTGAAACCCCTTGAATCCGTTATCGGGCAGGAGCGGGCGGTCCAGGCCATCGACTTCGGCCTCAACATGAAGAGTGCCGGCTACAACATTTTCGTGACCGGTCCGGTGGGAACCGGCAAATCGACGATTATTCACGACATCGTCAATAAATATGCAAGCAGCCAAACGCGGCCGGATGACTGGTGCCTGGTGAATAACTTTCAGGACGGCTATCGACCGGTGGCCCTTTCGCTGCCCCCCGGACGCGCCTTCGAATTCTCCAAACGCATGCGTAAGGTCGTTACCGATTTGCGCGGGGCGCTGCCCAAGATTTTCAGCGACAAAGAGTTTCAGGACCGCCAGGCGGGTCTGCAGGACAAATATACCCATGCGCAGGAGCGCCTTTTCGAAGAACTCCAGGCCAAGGCGGCGGAAAACAACCTGCGCATCAACCGGACCAAAATCGGTTACCAGACCCTGGCCTTGCGCAACAACCAGCCCATCACCAAAGAAGACTTCGCCGCCCTTCCCGAAGAAGAACAAGCCGGCATCAAGGAAGCCATCCGGACGTTTCAAGCGGTCATCGAAGCGACGGAGCATCAGATCGGCGAGTTGGCCCAGAAGCACCAGTCCGCCATGGAGCAGCTCATGCAGGAGGCGGCCCTCTTCCTCATCCGCAGCCGACTGAATGTTCTCCGCAACGGGTTTAAAGAGTGCCCGACGGTGCTGACTTATCTGGACCGTGTACAGGAAGATATGCTGGAAAATATTCATTTCTTTCTTCCCTCCAAGGAAGAGAATGCCGTCGCCGGTGAAAATGGCACGCTATTCAGCGCCTTCGATTTCAAACGCTATGACGTCAATGTATTGGCAGACCGCCAAACCGTGGAAGGCGCTCCCGTCATAATGGAGCCCAACCCCAGCTACCAGAACCTCTTCGGCCATATTGAAAAGCGGGCCTCCATGGGTGGCGTGAAGACGGATTTTACGATGGTTCAGGGGGGCGCTCTGTTGCGTGCCAACGGCGGCTATCTGATCATGGAGGTGGAAGCGCTCATGATGAACCCCATGGTGTGGGAAGCGCTCAAGCGGGCTTTACAGACCAAGGTACTGAGTATCGAAGACATGCCTTCGGAAATGGGTTATGGGGTCACCTCCCTGCGGCCGGAGCCGATTCCCTTGGATGTCAAGGTTATCCTGTTGGGCAGCTACACGATCTTTGAAATCCTCCAGAACAACGATTCCAAGTTTGACAAGATCTTCAAGGTACGGGCGGATTTCGATTACGAGACGGACTTGACGCCGGAAGCGGTTCAACTCTATGCTCGCTTTATTGCCCGGGCCTGCCGCGAAGAAAACCTGCTGCCGTTCACCCCCCAGGGGGTTGCCGCAATGGTGGAATACGGCGAGCGCTTCGTGGCCGATCAGAAAAAATTGTCGCTGCGCTTCGGCCCCATCGTGGGCATTTTAAAAGAGGCCGATTACTGGGCCCGCAGGCAGAACAGTTCCACCGTCAACGGCGCGCACGTGCAGGAGGCCATCCAGAAAAGGCGCTTCCGCTACAATCTTTATGAAGAGAAGATGCGGGGCGCTTTTGAGAACGAAAGCGTTTTACTCGACGTCCAGGGCGAGATGATCGGACAGGTGAACGCCCTGGCGGTCTATCAAATGGGCGACATCGCCTTCGGCCGGCCCAGCCGCATCACGGCCGAAACGTTTATGGGCAAACCCGGCATCGTCAGCATCGAGCGGGAAGCTGACCTGAGCGGCCGCACCCATGACAAAGGGGTGATGATATTGAGCGGCTACCTGGGGCGCACCTTTGCCCAGCACGTCCCTTTAAGCGTCAGCATCAGTCTGACCTTCGAACAGAGCTACGGGCCGGTGGACGGCGACAGCGCCTCCTCCACCGAACTGTATGTCATCCTCTCGAGCCTGGCCGACCTGCCGATTCGGCAGGGCATTGCGGTCACCGGTTCGGTGAATCAGAAAGGCGAGATCCAGGCCATCGGCGGGGTGAACCAGAAAGTGGAGGGGTATTTTGATGTCTGCCGTCAGAAAGGCCTGACGGGCCACCAGGGGGTGATCATTCCCAGGGCCAATTTGACCCATCTCATGCTCAAAGAAGACGTGGTCTCCGCGGTTCAGGCGGGTCAGTTCCATGTTTACCAGGTGGGCAATGTCACCGAGGGCATTCAGATTCTGACGGGCGTCCCGGCCGGCGTCCCGGACGCGGAGGGCGTTTACCCACCTGACACGGTATACGGGCGTATCCAAAACAAACTGAACATCTTTATCGAGCGCGGCCAGAAACTGAAGCGCGCCGAAATGCAGCCGGCCACGAAGGCTTGAAGACGGGATGATACGATAATCCCGAATGCCCGTCATGAACCATAAAAAGCTTTATCAATCGGGTGAATTCGTTTAAAGACGGTAGAACGCCGGGCTGGACCCCGGGGCATGGAACGGGACGGTGCTCGGAGGCTGTATGGGCCAGCGATATTCCCGTTCGTAGCGGCCGCTTCCCGACGGGTAAGGGAGAATTCATGAATCGCGATAGCTATATTGAATCGCTTCGATCGGAATTGCTTGATCTGGTCGAGGAACACCTGTCCCCCATCGCTCTGCGATACGGCTACAGCGAAGTGCCGCTGGAAAGCAACATCAAATGGCGGCCATTGGTTCTCGTCCTGGGCAATTACTCTTCGGGTAAATCGACCCTGATCAACGATTTTCTGGGGATGAATATCCAGGCCACCGGTCAGGCGCCCACGGATGATTCCTTCACGGTCATCACCCACGGTGAGCCGGATGGCGATCCGGACAAGATCGAGGTGGTGGAGACGCGCGACGGCAAATTTCTCCTGAACGATCCCGAGTACCCGTTTGAGACCCTGAAACGCTACGGTCAGCGGTTTAGCGCGCATTTCCGTTTGAAAAAAGTCAATTCACCTTTCCTGGAAAATCTCGCGATCATCGATACACCCGGTATGCTGGACAGCATTACGGAGCGGGACCGCGGCTACGACTATCAGGAAGTTATCGGTGACCTCGCCCAGATGGCGGATCTGGTGCTGGTCCTGTTCGACCCCCACAAAGCCGGAACGGTCCGCGAAACCCATACCAGTCTGCGGGATACCCTCCCGGCCAAAACCTTCGAAGACCGGGTGCTTTTCGTGCTGAACCGGGTCGACGAGTGTGCATCGCTGATCGACCTGCTGCAGGTCTACGGCACGTTGTGCTGGAACCTGTCGCAGATGACCGGGCGCAAGGATATCCCGCCGATCCGGCTGACCTATTCACCCCATGCCATGACGACACCGTCGGGTGAACTGGGTCGGGATCTCGACTATCTCCGCTATCTGGCCAACCAGCGCACGGAACTCAAAGAAGCGGTGCTGCAGGCGCCGCGTTACCGCCTGGACAATTTGGCCACTTTCGTGGAAACCCACGGGGAGCGCCTTTCACATCTGCTGGAAGCCCTGGTAAGCTACCGATCGCAGGCCAACAAATACCGCCTCAAACAGATGGTGATGGGACTGGTGGCAGGCGTGTTGGTCAGCGGAGCGACAGCCGCCGGATTGGTTGTCGCCGGCCTAATGGTGCCCGAGCCCCATCTGCTGGGCGCCGTGGCCGGCGGGGCGGGCATCCTGGGATTCGCGTTCTGGGTGAGCACCGTCGGCCGCTGGCTGCGGCGGCGATTCCATCGGGATCAGCTCAAGAACCTCGACCGTTTGACGCCTTTGCGCAATCAAACCCGCCGGGACAGCTGGCAGTCGGTGAGGGACCTGGTGTACATGACACTGAAACGCACCGAGGGGCGCATCGCACTCAAACAGGTCAAAGCGGAATATCAGGCCGTGCACCGCATTTACATGGAAGGCGCCAAGGACATTCGTGAAGCGCTGAACGAATTGTCCGGCCTGCGGGCGGATGAAGCCCCCTCATGGGCGGGCACCAAGGCCGAAGAAGACAGCCGCGAATTCCCCTTTGACGAGCTTTCCCGGACGGATTGACGGCGCCCCGGCTCACGGAGAGGTACTGCCCGCGCTCTGGGCGGCCACACGCCTTACAGAGTTGCCGGTTTAGGGGCGCGGCGGCCTGCGCGCCCGGGTCAGGGGAATGGTTTCAGGGCCCCGCTATAGACTGGGCCGTCATCAGACCGGTGATGGTTTTAGCGTCCCGGATCTGCCCCGTTCGGATCATCGCCAGCGTTTCCTCATAACGGAATTCGTGAATTTCGAGAATTTCATCCGGATCGAGATGCTGTTCGGCCGGCAGGAGGCCCTCCGCCCGGTAGAGATGAATCGTCTCGTCCGAATAGGCGGGCAAGGGCACAACGACCCCCAATTCCTGCCAGCTCTGGGCGGACACACCGATTTCCTCGGCCAGTTCGCGCTGGGCGCAGGCCAGCGGCAATTCTCCGGGCTCCATCGTTCCGGCAGGGATTTCCCATATATAGGCATCGATGGCATAGCGGTATTGGCGGATCAACAGCACCTGGCCCCGATCCGTTACGGGCACGATGGCGGCCGCCCCGGGATGGCGAATAACCTCAAGGGTCGTGGCTACGCCATTGGGTAGCGTGACCTGATCGCGGTGCAGTGCAAATACGCGACCCTGGTGGACAAGCGTGGAGTCGAGGCAGCGGGAGGGCATGCTCCCCCTTTCATCGGTCGTCAATCCCTGCGCCTGAGGCCTTCGTTCGCAGGTGGTGTCAATGGATCCGGACGAAATCATTTATGGATGGGCCCCATATAGTGCTCATCCAGAGGTGGTAGATTTTGGTTTCTGGCAAGGCCGCAGCCGACTGGCGCCCGCAGGCGTAGCCCGGCTACGCCGAGGACCGACAGGAGGCGAGAACGCCGCCAGAGGCCAAAAGATGCCATTTATGGATGGGCACTATCTACGCCCACCACATGATGGCTGTCAAGGAGAGCGGCTGCTTCCCCATCGGAAACCGCATTGACGTCCAAGACAGGCGTCCCCATTATGGGCGATAAGGAGTGTCGATACAGCGATGGAAGATGCGGCGACGAAACGGATCCGGAAGACGGGATTGAAAGAGACCGTCATAGGGTTGGCGTGCGCTGTCGGACTGCTCGGTCTGCTGGGCTGTACCGTCATTTCGCATCGTATGATGGCCGAAGCCGATACGGACGTCACCTTTTCCCAACTGAAGGCCGATACGGACCGTTATGAAGGGCAGACGGTCATCTTGGGCGGACACATTATCGAAGTGCGCAACAAGGCCCGGGAGACCGTGCTCGTGGTGCTGGAGACGCCCTTAGGATCCGGCCAGGAGCCCCGGCCGCCGGACCGCTCCCAAGGACGCTTTATGCTGCACTGCGAGGGTTTCCTCGATCCCGAAGTGTACGCCGAGGGGCGTACGATCACCGTGGCCGGCCGTGTGCTCGGGCAAACCCGGGAAATGATCGGGGAGGAACCCTACGCCTACCCGACCTTGGAAGCCCGGGAAATCTACCTTTGGGAGCGCTATGAAGATCGGTACCGTTATCCGCCGCCCTACCGGCCGCCCTATTACGATCCATGGTACTATCGTCACCGGCGCTACGGTTATCCGTACAGATAACGCCCGATGACGGCGATGGAGGAGGGGGGCGCCCGTTTGATTTCCTATACGGCGCTCAAACACCATTTTGCAGGAGGATGCCCATGATGACGCTGGAAGAAGCGATTACCCAAGCGATTGACTACGAAACCCGCATCCGCGATATTTATCGTGACGCCGTCCAAGGAACCGGAGATCCCAAAGGCCGCAAGGTTTTTCAGGCTTTGGCGGACGATGAACAGCGGCATATCGATTATTTGGAAGCCAAACGCACCCAATGGTATGGAGAAGGGCGGATCACGGTTGAATCCCTGGTGTCGCACATCCCGGTCGCCGAACTGCTGGCCACCAATATGGAGGACCTGGAGCAGACCATGGCCCGGGAAGACCGCACGGATGAAAAGCGTATGCTGAGCAAGGCCCTGCAAGTCGAAGTGGAGACCAGTGCCTTCTACCGCCGGATGGTGGAACAGGTGGAAGGGGATGCCCGCGCCATGTTTGCCCGCTTCCTGGAAATCGAAGACGGCCATATCGCCGTCGTGCAGGCCGAACTGGACTATATCAGCCATACGGGCTTCTGGTTCGATTTCCAGGAATTCGACTTGGAGGACTGACAAACCTGCCGACTGCCTGCCCGCCAGGGTCCCCATAGTGGCGGGCTCTTCCCGACAGCCTCATCCAGCCCCTGAGGCGGGGCGCTTGTGCTACCGGGCGAAACGCTCTCGTCTTGATATGGGGACTTCCCCCCCCCGCCTTGACTACAGGATCAAGCTGCCGGCAAGCCCGCCCGGCCCGGCGTTGGGCGGAATCCCAGTGCCCTCCAAAGGGAACAACCCTGTTCCCCGGTCTTTAGTCTTGACACAAAATCCAAATTTTTATAAGAGGCGTTCTTTGGTCTGATGAGATGTTTGGCATGTTTTTTTGGGGTGGGAAAGGGCGCCGGTTTTATGTCCGAATCCGGCGATGGTAAGGAGACGCTATGGCAGCATCCGTTCAAGCCTTCGGGGGCCGCGGGACTTTCAAACACGGGGTCCACCCTCCGGAGCGGAAGCATTTTTCCGAAGATATTCCCATCGAGGTGGTGCCTACGCCGCAGCAGGTGCTGCTGCCGATGCTGCAGCACGTAGGGGCTCCCAGCATTCCGGTGGTGAAACCCAAGGACATCGTCGCATTCGGCGATATGGTTTGTAAAAGCGGGGGGTTCGTGTCGGCGCCGGTACACGCCCCGATTGCCGGCAAAGTGCTGAAATTCGCCGTAACCACACTGCCCAACGGCCGTCACGTGCAGGTGCTGCCCATCAAGGCGGAAGGTGACCAGCTGGAAGGCCAGGCCCTGATGGATGAAATCCTGGGCGGGGACTGGTCGCTGGATGAGGCGGCCCCGTATGATCGCCAGACCATCACCGCCGCTATTTCAAATGCCGGTATCGTCGGCCTGGGCGGGGCCGCGTTCCCCGCGCATGTCAAATATACCTCCAATGATGAAAAACCCGTCGATACCGTGTTGATCAATGGCTGCGAATGTGAGCCTTACCTGACGCCGGATTATCGGGTCATGCTGGAATGCGCCCCGGCGATCGTGGCCGGTGCGACGCTTGCGGGCCGTGCCGCCGGCGCACGGGATATCATCATCGGCGTGGAAGACAACAAGCCCCAGGCCATCAAGGTGCTCCAGGAGGCTGCCCGCGGCACCGACGTCAAGATCGTGGTGGTCAAAACCAAATATCCCCAGGGCAGTGAAAAACAACTCATCATGGCGGTGCTCAACCGTGAAGTGCCACTGGGGGGCTGCCCCTCGATGTGGGGGTCGCGGTGAGCAACGTGGGGACGACGGTGGCCATCGCCCGGGCCGTCCTGCGGGGCAAACCCCTGACCCACCGGGTTGTCAGCGTCACGGGCAGCGGCATTCGCCAACCTAAAAACCTGCTGGTTCCCGTGGGCATCACCTATCGCGAATTGATCGAATTCTGCGGCGGCCTAACGGAAAATGCCGCCCGTATCATTTCCGGCGGTCCCATGATGGGCTTTGCGTTCGCCAATCTCGATGCACCGGTCACCAAGGGCACCAGCGCCATGACGGTGCTGACGGCCGAGGATGTTCGCAAGGCCAACGAGACGGCCTGCATTCGTTGCGGCCGCTGTGTGGATGCCTGCCCCATGAATCTCGTACCGACCAAGATCGCTTTGGCCAGCCGGGCCAAGGATGTGAATCTGGCCCAGACCTATAATATCATGGCCTGTTTCGAATGTGGCTCCTGCGCGTTTACGTGTCCGGCCAGTATTCCCCTGGTCCAGCTGATTCGAACCGGCAAGGCACAGGTGGTCGCCAGTCAGCGGAAATAAGACGCTGCCCTGACCGCCCGCCGGGGGTCGCTTCGTATCGCATACGGGGGCTCAAAATTTGACTACCTTTAAGGCTGTTTAACGGATTATCATGACAGAGAACGTACAAACAATGGCAACGGAAACCAGGCCTGCGGCACCACCCGTCATCCATGTTTCGCCATCGCCGCATTTGTCCAATCAGGCCCTCACCACCCAGCGCATGATGCTGGACGTGGTTATCGGTCTCGTGCCGACGGTGCTGATGGCCCTTTATGTCTTTCGCTTTTATGCGGCCAAGCAACTGGCGATTTGCATCCTCAGTTGTCTCGCCGCGGAAGCCCTCTTTACCCGCATGCGCGGACGGGCGCTTCCGTTGGCGGATTGTTCCGCGCTGGTCACCGGAATGATCATAGCACTCTCCCTGCCGGGCCCTGCACCCTGGTATGTGGGCCTGATCGCCTCTTTTGTGGCCATCGGCCTCGGCAAGGCCATCTTCGGCGGCGTCGGTATGAATATCTTCAATCCGGCCATGGTGGGACGGGCCTTTGTCATGATCGCATTTGCCAGCGCGCTGGCGGCCGCCGGTTATCAGGATGCCACCAGCGCGGTGGATGCCGTCACCCAGGCGACCCCCCTGGATACCTTCAAACAGTCCGGCATGTCGACCCCACTGTCCATTTTGTTTTTCGGCCTGAACAACGGATCATTGGGTGAGACCAGCGCTCTGGCATGTCTTATCGGCGGTCTCTATCTGTGTATTCGCCGCACTGCCTCTTGGGAAATTCCGGCCGGGGTCATCTTGTCGGTCGCGGTGCTGGGCGGCATTGCGAATCTGGCCAATCCCCATTCGGGCTGGACGGTGCTGCATCATCTTTTGAGCGGGGCTCTGCTGTTCGGCGCCTTTTTCATCGCCACGGACCCGGTCTCCAGTCCGCTCACCCCCAAAGGCAAATTCATATTTGGTGTCGGCATCGGCGCGATCATCATGCTGCTGCGGCTCTTCAGCGGCTACCCGGAGGGCGTCATGTTCGCCGTGCTTCTGATGAATGCCCTGACGCCCCTGATCAACCGCTGGACCATCCCGCGTCCTCTGGGAGGCCAGAAGTAGGCCGCCATCCCTTTCATTTTGGGCATTGGTGCGGATTCAACGAATTTTTCTGAGGAGAGCGTAGGCACGGCATGACAGAACATGTGAAATCCAATTTTTTTTCCCAGGCCTGGCTGGTACTGCTCCTGTCCATCTGTTTCGGAGCCTTGCTGGCGGCCGTGCAGATCACCCTGGGGCCGACCATCGAGGCCAACAAAATCAACGAAACCCTGGCGAAAGTGCCCGAAATGGTATTTGGTGCGGCGCGGGCCGAGGAATTGGCTGCCAAGCATGAAACCGTGGATGTCAGTCCCCTGTCGGTGGAGGTGGACAAGGCCGGTAAAAAGGTACGCTACAGCGTCTACGAAGCCAAGACCAATGGACATCTGGATGGATGGGTCGCCAAAACCGCCGGTCAGGGGTATGCCGACAAGATCGAAATGCTGATCGGCTTCGACCCGCAGATGGACAAGATCACCGGTATTTTCATCCTCGACCAGAAAGAGACGCCCGGCCTCGGCAATAAAATCTCCACCGAAGACTGGCGGCACCAGTTTGTGGGCAAATCCACGGCGCAACCCCTTACGGTGGTGAAGGGCAACGTTAAGGCCGGCAATGAGATCGACGCCATCACGGGTGCCACCATTTCCTCCAAGTCCGTGACCGGTATCGTCAATGCGGTGGTTAAAGATCTTCGTAACCCTTTGATTGAGAAGGCAAAAGGAAAGTAGTCATGGCTGACCAACCCACTGCCCTGGAACGTTTTATTCAGGGGATTCTACCCGAAAATCCGGTTTTCAGGCAGCTTCTCGGGCTGTGCCCAACGCTGGCGGTGACCAACAACATGAAATCCGCCGTCACGATGGCCGGCGCGGTCATGTTCGTCCTCTTCTGCGCCAACGTCATCACCAGTCTGATCCGCAACCTGCTCAAGCCCCATCTGCGCATCGTCATCTTTACCCTGACCATTGCGACCTTCGTGACGATCGCCGACCGCTTTCTGGCCGCTTATCTCTATCAGATGAGCAAGACCCTGGGACCTTATATTCCCCTAATCATCGTCAACTGCATCATCATCTGCCGCTGTGAAGTATGTGCCTCCAAGCAGGGGGTGATCACCGCCGGGGCGGATGCCATCGGGCAGTCCATCGGTTTCGGGATCGCCCTTTCGGCCATCGCCAGCGTGCGTGAAATCCTGGGGACCGGCAACTTTTTTGATATCCCCGTGCTGCCGGCGGCCTGGCCGGACTGGGTCATCATGGTGCTGCCGCCGGGTGCCTTTTTGACCTTTGGTCTCCTTATCGGGCTGGTGAACTGGTACACCTCTTTGCGTGCATCTAAAGCCGTGAATAGCGAGGGCTAACCAATATGCTGAACTATATCGTCGATATTTTCCTGATTGCCATCAGTGCCGCGCTCATCAACAACTTTGTGCTGCACTACTTCGTGGGCTGCTGCCCCTTCGTAGGGGTGTCCCGGCGCATCGACATGGCGTTTGGCATGGGAGCCGCGGTGACCTTCGTTATCAGCATCGCGTCTTTCATCAGCTGGGTCGTTACCACCTTTGTGCTGGTGCAGGGGGCGCCCCTTTCACGCTGGATCGCCGGATTTTTCGTGTCGCCCGAGACCGCGGCCAACGTGGATCTGACCATATTAAGCTATATCGTCTATATCCTGGCCATTGCGTCATCGGTTCAGTTCGTCGAAATGTATGTGCGCAAATTCTACCCCCCGCTCTATAAATCCTTCGGGGTCTACCTGCCTCTGATTACGACCAATTGTGCGATTCTCTTCGCCTGTCTGATGATTATGAGCCACATCGTGGGGGTGGACGATCCGGCCCAGGCGTGGGATTTGGGACGCTCATTGGTACTGGGCATTTTCGGCGGGGTCGGCTTTACCATCGCCATCGTCATCATGGCCGGTATCCGGGAAGAACTCGATCTGTGCGATGTTCCGGCGCCTTTCAAGGGGACGGCCATCACGATGATTGTGGCGGGCATCCTGGCGCTGGGGTTCATGGGATTTACCGGTGTCGATTCCGGTCTGCGCAAGGCCATGACGCCGCGCCCGGCCAACCAGGCCCTTGTGGACCAGAATCAATCGTCGCACCGCGTTGAACAGGGGACAAGCGACCAACCCATCGGTTGAACCAAGAGATGCCGGCTGCTGCGTCCGGCATTAACGGCAGGCATCGGCAGCGCCTATCAGGATAGGGAGATGGATTCATGAATGCAGTTACGTTGGGCCTTTCCGCTGGAACACTTTTCGCGATGGCCGTCGTTTTTTCGTATATCCTCGGCTGGGCCAGCCGTAAATTCTATGTGGAAGTCGATCCCCGGGTGACGGCCATCATGGAAGTCCTGCCCGGCGCCAATTGCGGCGGCTGCGGGTTTGTGGGCTGCAGCGATTATGCGGAGGCCATCGTCGGTGCCGACGCACCGGTCAACAAGTGCCCGGTGGGCGGCGAGGGTTGTGCGGCCCAAGTGGCGGGTATCATGGGCGTGGAATTGAAGGAAACCCTGCCGTTTCGGCCGATCGTGCACTGCGGCGCGCACACTGCGGATAAGTTGCAGCGGCACACCTATTTCGGGGAGCAGACCTGTGCGGCGGTTAATCTGGTTTCCGGCGTCCAGGGATGCACTTATGGATGCTTAGGTATTGGCGACTGCACGCGGGCTTGCAATTACGACGCCATTCATGTGGTGGATGGCCTGGCGACGGTGGATTACGACAAGTGCGTGGGCTGCGGCGCTTGCGCCAATGTGTGCCCCCGCAATATCATTTCGATGACGCCTTTCAAGTACCAGCGTGTTATGGCGGTGGCCTGTTCCAACAAGGATTTCGGCAAGGCGGTGAAGGAGGTTTGCCAGGTGGGCTGCATCGGCTGCAAAGCCTGTGCGAAAGCCTGCAGCCTTTTTCAGGTGGAAGACAATCTTTCTTCCATCAATTATGATCTCTACTGCCAGGACTACACGGAAGAGCTCAAGAAGGCCATCGAGAAATGCCCCCAGAAGAAGATCATCCTGGTGGGCAAACCGACCGCCAAGCACCTTGAAGAGACCAAAGATATGGACGTTCCCGAGTTGGTGGAAGCCAATTTCCACACGACGGTGGACGATACCGAATGGTGGGGCTAAAAGGCTGAACAAGGCCTGCACAACCGCCGGGCCGGAGAATTGATAAAGGCAGGGACGAAGTTCCCTGCCTTTTTTATACCCTTATCCGGAGGTTTCCAAGAAGCGCTGCCAAGGCCGCTCTGCCGCGGTGTTTGGCCTGGAGTCGCCTCAGACGGTCCGCACAGCTTTGACATGGTTGGCAAAGCTGCGATCCTGCCAGGCCACGAATCCCAATTCCAGACTGATGTACCAGGCGCTTGTGTAGCTGCGGCGGTCACTACTCCACAGCCGTTTCTGGTGGGTTGCGAAATCCGGGGGGAGGCAAAAATCGGTGTCGGAAGGCGGCGGGCGCAGAAGCGTCAGCAACTCCGCCACGGTGGGCAGACGCCAGTCGTTATGGCCGGCCCATTCCCGGGCGTTCAGTTCTTCGATGTAGACGGCGGCCGCGGCCCAGTCCAGCGGATAGGCGCTGCCCCCATGCTGCCATTGCAGGCCGCTGGCGGCATCCAGGACGCTGTAGCCTCCCTCTTGGCTACGGAAGCGCGCCTTATGATAATGTTGGGGCTGCCAGAGGGCGTTTAATCCAAAAACCGCTCGGACATCACCGGTGCCGGTGCGTATCGGCTGTACGCGCGGAGCCCGTTGCGCATCCGTCGGTTCCGGCCCTTGTCCGTCATAAGGCGGAGTAAACAGACGGCAGGCGGCATCCCGGTTTTTTTGCCACCGATGGTAGAGGGTCGTCAACGCCTCTGACATGGACGACGCATCCGGGTAGCGATCAGACGGCTGTCGCGCCAGACTCTTTGCCAGGAAAGTGTCCCATTCCGGGGGTAAGTGCGGCTGGTGCCGGCTGGCGGGTTGGAAGGGCTGCTGGGGCAGTCTTCCGGTGATCATGCGGTAGACCATGACCCCCACAGCGTACAGATCGGCGGTGCGATCGACCTGGTCCGGGCGGGCTTCCTGCTCGGGTGCCGCGTAGTAGGGGGAGCCCACTTTAAGTGTCGGCGGTACGCGGAGGCGTTCGCCATGCATCTTGGAAAGTCCGAAGTCGCACAGCTTGACCGCGTCGTCTTCGGTCAGCAGGACGTTAAAGGGTTTCATATCCCGGTGTATGATGCCGGCCGCATGCAGACGATGCAGCCCCGCCAGCATCTGGTGCGTATAATGGACTACTTTTTCGATGCGCAGGGGGCGGGAAGGGGCTTCGGTGCGGTAGGTTTCACCAATCACCGCGCCCAGGTTGTTGCCATAGTAATCCATGACGTAGTAGGGGCTTCCCTGGTAGCTGCCGTAGTCGAACACCGCGATGACATTCGGATGGCGTATAGCGGCCATGACACTGGCCTCTTCGGTGAATAGGCGTTCGAGCGACGTCCGCCCCATGAGGTGCGTCAGGAGTTCTCCCGGGGCCAGCAGTTTCAAGGCCAGAATACGCCTGATGACGGGGACTTCGACCTTCAGCACCTTGCCCATGCCGCCCCGTCCCAGGAGCCCGCAGATGCGATAGTGGTCGATGTATTTCATGGCGATCAGATGAGTGGTTGGCTATAACAGACGGGTGGCGTGGGATTCAGGCAACCCGGCGGCCAGGATTTTGGCCACGACCGCTTCGACATCATAGGGTACATAGCGCAATTCAACGGTCAGGGCCTCCGGGTCGAGCACGACGTATTTGGCGTTGTTGTTGCCGTCCCGCGGCTGACCGACGCTGCCCACGTTGACGATATAACGGCCCTGCGGTTCCAGTTGCCGGATGCCGCGGTAGAACTCATGGCGTTCGATCTGCCCGTCCAGGGATTCGATGATTTCCGGATAATGGGTATGTCCGGTGAAAAAAATTTGTTGGGGAAGGGCGCTGAACGTTTCCGCAAGCTCTTCGCCGGTGACCTGGAACTGATAGATCACAGGCGAGTCGGGTGGGAAACCGTGCACGAACCGGTAGGCGTCCTCGACAAGGCAGTAGGGAAACTGGTGAATGCGATCGATGGCGTTTTCCGACAGCATGGCTACGGTTTTGCGAAGCGATTCGCGGGCCACCGGGTTGAACCAGTCCAATTCCGAAGGATCGGTGACGGCCAGTTCGTGGTTTCCGAGAACAGATGGAATGCCCCGGTCCGTCAAGCGGTTGATGACGGCTTCCGGTTCGGGGCCATAGCCGATATTGTCGCCCAGGCTGAAAATAGCGGTGATGCCCAGCGATTCGATGTCCCGCAATACTTCATCGAATGCATCGCAATTGCTGTGGATATCGGAGAGTATCGCAATTTTTGTCATGCCTGCGCCTTCCCGTCTGTCTGTTTAACGAAGGATTCCCAAATACCAGTGGATCACCTCCGTACCGAAAAAAATATAGGCGATCGCCCCGGCGGCCAGAAAGGGGCCGAAGGGCAGGCGGCTTTTCATGGAGCGGCCGGCGGGCAGGGACAGGGCCACGCCGATCAGCGTGCCGGAAAGAGATGAAAAAAAGATGGTGAACAAGACGCCCTGCCAGCCGACCAGGGCGCCGATCATCGCCAGCAGCTTGATATCGCCGCCCCCCATGCCGTCGCGACCGGTCAGCAGTTGATAGCCAAGCGCCACGGCATACAGGAGTCCGCCGCCCACCAGGATGCCGATCAGGGCATCGACCCAGGAAACAAAGGGCACCAGGAACCCCAGGAGAAAAAACAAGGGGATGCCCGACAGGGAGAGACGGTCGGGAATGATCTGGTGGTCGATATCGATAAAGGTGATGACCAGCAAGACGGCCACAAAAAGAAAATAGATGGGGGTGGCCGCTGTGAGACCGTACTTCAGGAAGATTGCCAGGGCCGCGATACCGGTGACCAGTTCCACCAGGGGATAGCGCAGCGGGATCGGCACGCGGCAGCGGCGGCAGCGGCCCCGCAGCAAGAGATAACTGAGAATCGGAATATTGTCGTAAAAGCGAATGGCATAGCCGCACTTGGGGCAGGCCGAGGGGGGGAGACAATGGATTTGCCTTCCGGGATGCGGTAGATGCAGACGTTGAGGAAGCTGCCGATGCAGGCGCCGAAGACAAAAGCGGCTATCTCGAGCAGTCGGAATAACGGCATAGACTTGAATCCCTTGCGGCTTGCGGGGGGACCCGGCGATGGTTAGGATTACGATAAAGGCCGCGCGTGCGGGGCGGCCGGATGATTGTCGATGCCCCAGCGGCGAAGGCGGCATGGTGCTTGACCTTTTGACTCTATATTTAGGCGTGAGAAGCCAAAAAAGCAAGGTGGATGTGTTGTTTTTACCCATCAGCGTCTTATATTTATATGTTTTGGCGCCTGGGACAAAGATCGCTGTAAAGGGCCTGGCGATCCCCGAGCACGCGGCGGCCCCAAGAACGACCCCGGATCCAAGGAGACACAATGGCTGAAACCGATAAGGACGACCTGGTCACCATCATCGATGAAGAGGAACGCCAGGATATTATACCGGAATCTTTGCCGCTGATGCCGGTGCGCGATGTGGTGATTTTTACCGATATGCTGCTGCCGCTGTTCGTCGGGCGCAAGAAGTCGATTCGTGCCGTCGAGGAAGCCTTGACGAAAGACGGCTATATCCTGCTTGCGACCCAGAAGGATCCCAATATGGAGGACCCCGGCTCGGACGACATCTATTCCATCGGAACCGTCGGGCGCATCCTGCGCATGCTCAAACTGCCGGACGGACGCGCCAAGACCCTTGTCCAGGGCGTTGCCAAGGCCCGTATCAAACGCTATCTGCGTACCCGCAGCTTCTACCGGGTCAAAATTGAATCCCTCGTGGAACCCGAACTGGCGGAAATGAGCATCGAGGTGGAAGCCCTCATGCGCAATGTCCGGGAGTATTCGGAAAAGATACTGGCCCTGCGCGGCGAATTGACCAATGATGTCAGTGCCATCCTCGAGAGCATCGACAATCCCGGCAAACTGGCGGATCTGGTGGCCTCCAACCTCAAGCTGAAGATCGAAGAAGCGCAGGAGGTCCTGGAGAGCGTCGATCCGGTTAAACGGCTTGAGAAGGTCAATGCCCTCCTGTCGCGGGAGATGAGCCTTTCCACGATCCAGGCCAAGATCCAATCCGAAGTCAAGGATGAGATTTCCAAAAACCAGCGGGATTATTTCCTGCGGGAACAGATGCGGGCGATCAACCGGGAACTGGGGGAAGGGGACGATCGGGCCCAGGAGATCGAAGATTACCAGAGCAAAATCCGCAAATCCGGCATGCCTAAGGAGGCCCGCGAGGAAGCCCGCAAACAGCTCCGCCGGCTGGAGCAGATGCATTCCGATTCCGCCGAAGCGGCCATCATCCGTACCTATCTGGACTGGATGGTGGAAGTCCCCTGGAGCAAGGCCACCAAGGATATGCTGGACCTGGCTTATGCCCGCAAGGTGCTGGACCGGGAACATTACGGTTTGAGCAAAATCAAGGACCGCATCCTGGAATACCTCAGCGTGCGCAAACTCAATCCCAAAATGAAGGGCCCCATCCTATGCCTGGTAGGACCTCCGGGAGTGGGCAAAACCTCGCTGGGTCAAGCCATCGCCAAAGCCATGAAGCGCAAATTCACGCGCATGTCCCTGGGGGGCATCCATGACGAAGCCGAAATACGGGGGCATCGCCGCACCTATATCGGTGCATTGCCCGGGCGCATCATTCAGGGGCTCAAACAGTGCGGGGTCAACAACCCCGTGTTCATGATGGACGAGATCGACAAGCTGGGATCCGATTTCCGGGGCGATCCCTCCTCGGCGCTGCTGGAAGCACTGGACCCTGAGCAGAATGGGGCTTTCAGCGATCACTATCTGAATTTGCCCTTTGATCTGTCCAACGTTATGTTCATTCTGACGGCCAATCTGACCGATACGATCCCTTCGCCGCTGCTCGACCGCATGGAAGTGATCAATCTGCCGGGTTATACCGAGGAGGAAAAGCACAAAATTGCGACGGACTATCTGATTCCGCGCCAGATCAAGAACAACGGCCTTACCGCCCGCAACATCCGCTTCAGCACCGGTGCCTTGGACCTGATGATTACCGAATACACCCTGGAAGCCGGGTTGCGCAATCTGGAGCGCGAGTTGGGTACCATCTGCCGCAAGGTGGCCCGTAAGATCGCGGAAGGGCGCAAGGGACCCTACTTCATTACTCAGAAAAATATCAGCCGTTATCTGGGGCCACCCAGTTTTCAGCCGGAACTGGACAAGGACGAGAGCCAGGTGGGGCTGGTGACCGGCTTGGCCTGGACCCAGACCGGGGGGGAAGTCTTGTACGTGGAAACCTCCATGATGCCCGGCAAGGGCGAACTCATCATGACGGGTCAGTTGGGCGAGATCATGCAGGAATCCGGACGGGCCGCCATGAGCTATGCCCGCGCCAACGTAGAACGACTGGGGGTGAAACGCGACATCTTCGAAAATTTCGACTTTCACATCCACGTACCGGCCGGTGCCATCCCCAAGGACGGTCCCTCGGCCGGCATCGCCATGGCCACCGGTCTGATTTCCGTATTGTCCGGCCGGCCTGTGAACAAGGACGTTGCCATGACGGGCGAGATATCGCTGCGGGGCCGGGTACTGCCCATTGGCGGATTGAAGGAAAAGGCCATGGGAGCGTTGCGGGGCAAGGTTTTTACCGTGATCATCCCCGAGAAGAACCGTAAGGATCTCATGGAAATACCCCCCAATGTCAAACGCAAACTGAAGTTCATGACGGTCCAGCACGTGGACGAGGTGCTTGATATCGCATTGGAGCCGGCCCCCAAACCCCAGCGTAAACGGTCGAAACCCCTCCCAAAAAACGCCAAGAAGAGCACCGTCGGCGGTAAGCGCCGGTAGGGCGGCGGAATGATCATCCTCGCTATCGATACCGCCAGCCGTAGTTGCAGTGTAGCTGTTGTCGACGGAGTTGCGCTCATGGCGGAGATTATCGATGCCAGTGGAGAAACCCATTCCCGACATCTGATGGCCATGGTGGATCAGGCTGTGGCCATGTCCGTAAAGCGCATTGGAGCCATTGAGGGGTATGCCGTCACGCGGGGGCCGGGCAGTTTTACCGGTCTACGGATCGGGATCAGTGCGGCTAAGGGGCTGGCGGAAGCGGCCGGTCGTCCGCTGGTGGGGGTTTCCAGTCTGGAGGCGCTCGCCTGGCAGGTGGCCCAGACCGACGCCATCATTCTTCCTATGCTGGACGCCCGCCGCAAGGAAGTCTATGCGGCCCGCTATAGTTGCAAGAATGGTGCTTTAAAACCACTCGCCGCGGAAAGAGCGTTGCCGCCGGAAAATGCGGTGGCAGGACTGACGGAGCCCTGTCTTCTCGTGGGAGACGGGGCTTTGGCCTATGAGGGTCGCCTGCGCGAGGCCCTGGGGGCGCACATGCAGCTGGCCCTACCCTTTCAGCACATCATCCGGGCGTCCACGGTCGGTTTCCTGGCCCGCGAGCGGCTATCCGGCGCTCCGGATGAGCGCATGAACTTGACACCCCGCTATCTCCGCCC
The DNA here is from genome assembly GCA_963730675.1 of uncultured delta proteobacterium. Taxonomy (GTDB): domain Bacteria; phylum Desulfobacterota; class Desulfobacteria; order Desulfobacterales; family UBA5852; genus JABZFP01. The sequence continues at coordinate 397,570 of CAVSSY010000011.1, forward strand.
GTCATATGCCGATCAAAGAAGCCATCAGGCCAGCGGATAACCGGTCGGGATGAACCACCGCCGTGCAAATTACGGCTTGGTTTGGCGGTTGACAAGTGTTTAGGGGATTGATAAAAATAGAAATTTTAAAATTTTCGGGTGCACCGGGGGTACCCCTCAAGGATTCAGGACGCTTGCCATGAGCCGTTATGTTTGGGCCGATCCGCCCAGCCAGACCGCTTTTCCCATTGCCCGGCCAGGTCTGCCGTTTATCGGTGCCGCCAGTTTCGTGACGGCCGTTTTTGCATTGTTGGGCCTGCAGTGGCCGGCGCTCATCGGTCTGGTGGCCACTTTGTGTATATGCGCCTTTTTCCGGGATCCCGACCGCGTCATTCCAACGGAGGAGGGGGCGGTGGTCGCCCCCGCGGACGGCAAGGTGGTCGTGTGCGAAAAGGTGGGGCAATCCGATTTCTACGCGGGCGAATGCCTCAAGATCAGTATCTTCATGACGGTCTTCAATGTCCATGTGAACCGCATGGTGTACGACGGAACGATAACCGATGTGAACTATTATCCCGGCAAATTTTTTTCCGCCAATTTGGACAAGGCCTCCCGCGAAAATGAGCACAATGCGTTGACGCTGGAAAGTCCCGGGGGGCATCGCATGGTGGTCGTGCAAATTGCCGGGCTCATTGCGCGCCGCATTGTCTGCGGGGTTCAGGCAGGTACCGACCTCGTCCGCGGTGAGCGGTTTGGCATGATCTGTTTCGGTTCGCGTCTAGACGTCTACTTGCCCCCGGAAACTCGGGCGAAGGTGGGCGTCGGCGATAAAGTGGCTGCAGGCACCTCCATTCTTGGTTATCTGAAATACTAATACCGAACAGCAAGAAGGACGAATGGCGGCGGAGACACCCGAGGATCTCCGTGGCAGCATGATATATATTAAGATTAGCCGGTGCCATGAAAGCCGACCGGCTAAACCGAATTGACCAAAAAGGAGTCGGATTGGAACGGATACCCATTACCCGCACCGGATACGACGCGCTCAGGGCGGAGTTGGAGCGCATCAAGAAGATCGATCGGCCCCAGAACATCCTCGCCATTGAGGAGGCCCGTGCCCATGGCGATCTTTCCGAGAATGCCGAATACGACGCTGCCAAGGATCGCCAGCAGTTCATCAATGCACGCATCAGTGAACTGGAATACAAACTCGGCAATGCCGACATCATCGATCCCAACAATCTTCCCCGGGATCGTGTGGTGTTCGGCTCCCGGGTTCTGTTGGAAAACATCGAGACCGGCGAAGGCGTCGAATACCAACTGGTCGGGCCCGATGAATCCGATATCCAGGAAGGCCGCATCTCGGTCTCCTCACCACTGGGAAAGGCCATTATCGGCAAGCGCCCGGACGACGAGATTACCGTGCAGGCACCCGGCGGCAAGCGGGTCTACGAGCTGGTGGAAATCCTTTGATACGCGTTTAACGTTTTACAACCATGCCTTATTGCAGGAGGAGGATACGTGGCAAGAATTACAATCGAAGATTGTCTGCGGCGGGTTCCCAACCGCTTCATGCTGGTCAACCTAGTGGCCCAGCGCGTGCGTCAGATTCGGGAAGGTTCGGAATATCTGGTGAGTTCGCCTAAAAATGAAGATATCGTCATTTCACTGCGGGAAGTGGCGGCCGGACGCGTGGCGTTTGTTCGGAATTCGGAAGAAGAGTGAGTCCTTGCGTGGCCGGCGCCCATTGCGGGGCGGCCACGCGCTGACCTCGGTGACAGGCGGATTTCACATCCCGTAGGATGGGAGATGCCATGTCAAGAGGCTCGGCCGTTTCGACGATCATGGCCACAAAACACAGGGGATCATATCGGGTCTTAAACCGGGAGGTGGGTCGCGCCCTTGTGAAATACCGTATGATGGATGACGGCGACCGCATCCTGGTCGGGGTTTCCGGCGGCAAGGACAGCATCGCCCTGCTGTGGACCCTGGCCGAACGTCAGCGCCGTTCACCCATTGCCTACACGCTGTTTCCCGTCCATATCGATCCGGGCTTCCCGGGCGGTTTCGCCGACGATCTTCAGACCCAGTGCCGTGACATGGGACTGTCATTGCGTGTGGAAACCACGGATTACGGTCCGATCGCCCACAGCGCGGAGAATCGCGAAAACCCCTGTTTCCTCTGCGCCCGCCTGCGGCGCAGGCGTCTTTTCGAAGTCGCCCATGAACTGGGCTGCCGGAAAGTGGCCCTGGCGCACAATAAAGACGATATCATTGAAACATTCTTCATGAACATCTGTTACGCCGGCGAGGTCAGCACCATGTTGCCGGCCCAGCCCTTTTTCAAGGGGCTCATTACCGTCATACGACCCCTGGCTTATGCGGAAGAAGGCCTGATCCGCCGTTTCGTCCGCCAAAAGGGGTTGCGCATCTTCCAGAATCCCTGCCCCAGCGCCAGCCGCAGCAAGCGCGCCGAAATCAAATGGCTGCTGGAAAAGCTCTACCGCAGTAACCCCAAAATAAAGGGCAACGTGTTCCGTGCCATGCACCATGTCAAATTGGACTACCTGTTGAAATGAGGTCGTCCGCGAAGAATGAAAACACGGTCCGTTATGGTGGGTCGCCGTCCGCACGCTTCTTTTTTACAAAGAGGTTGAATCGGCCGCCTGAATCGGTTATGAGCAGGTCTGCCAGCCGCGGGAGAGCGCAACGGAGATAGGACCGATGGGCTCGCCGTGAGGATCCGTCATCCTCAATTTAGCGACCCCTTGGGAGGCGCATGCGAGACGTCCAGAACGAACCCGATTACCGGAATATCCCGATCGATAAGGTCGGCATCAAGAATTTGCGCTATCCCATCAAGGTGCTGGATCGCAGCAACGGCTACCAGCATACGGTGGCGACCATCAACATGTATGTGGACCTGCCCCACCGCAACAAGGGCACCCACATGAGCCGCTTTGTGGAAATTCTCAATCAGTACCGGCTGGAACTTTCTCTGAAGAAGATTTCCGACATCCTGGCGGAGATGAAAACCCTCCTCAATGCCGCCTCGGCCCATATCGAGATCACGTTTCCTTACTTCATCGAAAAAACCGCCCCGGTGAGCCTGGCCACCGGACTGATGGACTATGCCTGCACCATCCGGGGATCCAGCGGCCCCGACGGGAAAATCGATCTGGTGTCGGAAGTGGCGGTACCGATTTCATCGGTCTGCCCCTGTTCCAAGGAGATCAGTGAGTGCGGGGCCCACAACCAGCGGGGGGAGGTCTCCCTCAAGGTCCGGTTCAAAAAATTCATCTGGATCGAAGACATGATTGCGATCGTGGAATCCGCGGCGTCCTCGGAAGTCTATAGCGTCCTGAAGCGGGTGGATGAGAAATCGGTCACCGAAGCGGCCTACCTGAACCCCAAATTCGTGGAGGACATCGTCCGGGACATCGCCGCCGCTCTGCGCCAGGACGACAACATCACCTGGTTTTCCGTGGGGGCGGAAAACTTCGAATCCATCCACAATCACAGCGCCTACGCCCACATCACCAGTCATCAGATGGTCGAGGAAACCATCGGCAGCATTTGAAAGGCAAGGCCGCCGCCGGCTTGCACGAGCCGTCCGGAGGCCTTCCAACGTTGCGGTCCGAATCAACCCATCCGTCTCCCGGCTTCAAACGTTTCGTTAACGGTGAGGGTCGAAGAGCGCGCGGCGAATTTGGCGCATCACCGGCGCCGTGGATTTGCCGGGCTGGTTGCGGAAGAGGGCGAAACGGTAGAATTCCCCGGGGCGAACCTCGATATAGCCAGCACGGGTCCGCACGCCCTTCAGGGTACCGGTCTTGAAGTATTCCCGGTCTTTGCAGGTCAGCAGGTCGCGATAGGGAAGGAAGCGGGAGAGAACCGCCGTCATGTCGCGCACGGATAGCCGGTCCATTCGCGAGATACCCGAGCCTTCCACGAAAACGCCCTTTTGGGTGCCGATCTCATCGACGGCATAGCGTTCAAGGGCGCGCACGCCTTTTTCCAGGGTGGCCGGGGGACCGTAGTGGTGGGCCCCCATCGCCATCAACAGCTGATTGGCCATGAAATTATTGGAATATTTGAGCAGGCGCTGGACCACCTGGGAAAGCGCGTAGGGCGAATGCTGCCGGAGGATCAGGCGCGCCCGCAGGGCGGCATCCGGCGCTACGCGGACATCCCCGCGAACGACGAGGCCCTCTTTCGCCAGAAAATAGCGAAACAGGTGCCCGGCATAGAGCGTGGCCTCGTTTCCCTGGTGGGTCAGCACGATGCGTCCTTCTGCCAGGCCGGTGCGTCGGATGCGTGCCATCACCATGGGCAGGAGGGGGGTCTGTTCTTCGGCCGACCGAAGGCGTCCTCCGACATGGGTGAAAAAGACGGTGTTGAAATTGGCGCACAGCGCGTCGATGGGGGCGTCGTAGGGGTTGGTGGTGGTGCTGACGCCCGGGATGGCCAGCGGGCCCTGGAAAAAGGCGGTATCCAGGAGAATGTGGTTGATTTCATGAGGGAGCTGGGCCGCCAGTCGGTGGGTGATCCCGGCGATGACTTCGGAAACCAGGAGCGGGTCGCCATAGCCCTTGATAACCAGGTTGTCCTCGGCGTCCAGCAAAAAATCGGTAGGGAACCGGTAGTCCGATCCAAGGGTGTGGAGGGCCGCCAGAGAGGTCAGGATTTTAAGGGTCGAGGCCGGGACCATGGCCTGGTCCGGGTTGTGGGACCATACCACCCGGCCGGCCGGATCCATTACCAGCAGGGCATCCCGAGGACCCAGGCCGGTGACGGGGCGAACGGTGGCCAGGGCCGTGGCGACGAGGGTCAACCCGAGCGCGCCGGCCAACGCCAGGAGAGCCACACCACGGGGAGTATGTAGGATTTTTAGAAAGGCTTGTCGCGTCATACGGGTAACGTCTTTTTGGATTAAGTTGTTGCGCCCATCGGGGACGCCTGTTGCGAATGTCGCCCGTTAAAGGGCGAAACTTCATTTCGTCGCAGGATCAGGGCTGTCCACGATGAGCGTCACCGGTCCGTGATTGACCAGGCGGACATCCATCAGGCTCCGGAAGCGTCCGGTGGCTACGGCGATACCCAGGTCGCGGACCTGGTCAACAAACCGGTCATAGAGGGCTTGGCCCTTTTCCGGTGCGGCCGCTTTCACGAACGAGGGGCGCCGCCCCTTGCGGCAGTCGCCGTAGAGGGTGAACTGGCTGACCACCAGCATTTCGCCGCCGCACTCCAGGAGCGAGCGGTTCAGCTTGCCGTCCCCGTCTTCGAAGATGCGCAGATGGGCAATTTTGGCGGCCAGCCAATCGGCCTCCCGGGATGTGTCCCCGGCAGCCACCCCCAGCAGGACCAGCAGGCCGGGGCCGATCGCGCCGACCGTTTCTTCCCCCACCGTCACGCTGCATCGGGTAACGCGCTGCACCACCGCTCGCATGGCGACTCTCCCCTTATGGCCTGTCCCATGGGCTTTTCACTATCGCCCCAACAGATCGGCAAACGGATTGTTGAAGGGGCGCCCCTCAGATTTTCCGCCGGATTTGGGCGTATTTTTCTGGGTCGGCTTGGACGCGTCGTTGCGGTTCGTCGGACTTGGACGATGACGCCTTCTTCGGCGAGGGACTGCTGCTTCATGGACAGGCCGATGCGGCTGGCGCTCCAGGTCCACCTCCAACACGGTGACGGTGACTTTCTGGTTGACCTTCACCACATGGGAGGGGTCTTTGACAAAGCGGTCGGCCAGCTGACTGATGTGAACAAGACCGTCCTGATGGACCCCGATATCCACGAAGGCGCCGAAGCGGGTCACGTTGGTTACGATCCCCGGAAGGGGCATGCCCGGCCTGAGATCTTTGATATCTTCGACGCCCTCGGCAAAGGAGAAGGTTTCAAAGGGGTCGCGGGGGTCGCGTCCGGGTTTGGACAGCTCCTCCAGGATGTCCGCCAGGGTCGGCAGACCGACCTTGTCGGACACGTAGCGCTTGAGATCGATTCGCCGCCGCAGGGCGGCATCCTTCATGAGGTCTTCCACCGTACAGTCCAGATCAACGGTCATGGCGTCCACTACGGGGTAGCTTTCCGGATGGACCGCGCTGGCATCCAGGGGAAGCGCACCGTTGGGGATGCGCAGAAAGCCGGCGCACTGCTCAAAGGCTTTGGGCCCTAACCGAGGAACATCGTGCAGCTGCGCACGCGATTGGAAGGGGCCGTTGGCATTGCGGAAGGCGATGATGTTCTGGGCCAGGGCCGGCCCCAAGCCGGACACATAGGTCAACAATTCCCGGCTGGCGCGATTGAGATCCACGCCGACCCCATTGACGCAGCTGACGACCGTATCGTCAAGGGCTTTTTTCAGGGCGGATTGGTCCACATCGTGTTGATACTGCCCCACTCCGATGGACTTGGGATCGATTTTGACCAGCTCCGCCAGGGGATCCATCAGACGGCGGCCGATGGAGACCGCACCCCGCACGGTGATATCGTGGTCCGGGAACTCTTCCCGGGCCACTTCCGATGCGGAATAGATGGAGGCGCCGCTCTCATTGACCATCACGATGGGGATTTCCCCAGGCAGGCCGATCCCTTTAAGGAAACTTTCCGTTTCCCGGCTGGCCGTGCCGTTTCCCACGGCAATTGCTTCGATGTGAAAGCGCCCGACCAGATCCTGGATCACCTGGGCGGCCTGTTGGACCCGGGCCTCCGAGCCGATCAGGTAAACCTTGTCATGGTGCAGGAGCTGGCCCTGTCGGTCCAGGCAAACCACTTTGCCGCCGGTGCGAAAGCCCGGATCGATGGCCAGGATCCGCTTGGCGCCCAGGGGGGAGGACATCAGGAGCTCCCGCAAATTGCCGGTGAAGACGCGGATGGCCTCCATATCCGCGCGTTCCTTGAGGGCCAGGCGAGTTTCGGTTTCCATGGCCCGGGAGAGCAGACGCTTGTAGCTGTCGTGCACGGCCTGGCGCACCTGGTCGCTGTCCTCGGCCGCGCCCTTGACGAAAAGGGCCTCCAGCAGATCCAGCGCGTCTTCTTCGGGCGGGGCCACCGTCAGGTTCAGGATGTCTTCCCGCTCCCCGCGGCGCATGGCCAGGATCCGGTGAGAGGGGGCGCCGGCGGCGGGTTCTTCCCATTCGAAGTAGTCCCGGTATTTGGCGCCCTCGGCCTCCTTGCCGGAGGCCACCCGGCTGCGCAGGACGGCCCGGGTTTCAAAGAGAGCCCGCATCCGCTCCCTGGCCAGCGCGTCTTCGGCCACCCATTCGGCGATGATATCCCGGGCACCGGCCAGGGCGTCGTCCGCCGTGGAGACCTGTTTTTCCTCATCGATATAGGCGGCGGCCTCCTCGGCCGGCCGGCAGGCCTGTTGGGCGAAGAGGAGCTGCGCCAGGGGCTCCAGGCCCTTTTCGCGGGCCATTGTGGCCCGGGTGCGTCGTTTGGGCCGGTAGGGCAGGTAGAGGTCTTCCAGTTGGCTGAGGGTTTCCGCGTTATCCACCGCGGCTTTCAGCTCGTCCGTCAAATGTCCGTTTTCGTCCAGGGATTTGAGAACGGCCTCGCGCCGCTTCTGCAGTTCGGCCAGCTGCTCCAGGCGGTCCCGCACCTGGGATACGGCGACCTCGTCGAGGCTGCCGGTGGCTTCCTTGCGGTAGCGGGCGATGAAGGGGATGGTGGCCCCGTCGTCCAGCAGTTCGGCCGTGGCTCTGATCTGGGCGGTTGCAAGGTTGAGTTCCTGGGCGATGGTGCTGATGTGCTGTTCGTTCATAGAATCCTTTCTGCATGATCGTCGACGTGGTTTCAATATCTGCTGCAGGGGCGCGGCCGACGATGGGGTCATGCGACGGAACTCGTCGTATAGGCGCAGAACGGATGCCTGTCAAGGGTCAAGGCGGGACCTGCCGTCCGCGGTTTGCCTAACCGCCCGTGCTCTCGGGGGAAACACCTCCCACCCGCTGCAGGGTGTCCACGAGCTTCGGCAGAAAGTGCCCGCTGGACTCTTGGATAAAGGCCCCTCCGGGGGTGCGCAAGGCGAGCTGTGAAAAGGGGGTGGGGGTGATGTCGATGTCGATGATGGTGCCCCCGTTCCGGAATACGGTCCAGGCCACCTGGTTGGGAAGGTTCGTGGCGCCGGACGTCCCCACCACAAGCAAAAGGCCGGTCGCCGCGGCTGTCCGCAGGCTGCTGTGGAACCGGAAGTAGGCTTCGTCGTAGACTTCGTCGAACCACAGCACATGGGGTCGCAGCCGGTCGCCGCAGCGCGGACAGGTCAGCAGGCCCTGCTCGGTGTCGTTTAAGGGGGCCTTTTGGGGGCGTCCCACCAGGACGGGCGGCAGGGGGCGCAGCTCTTTGCCCGCAGGCGGCGGCACAGCGGGTTTGGAAGACATTGCCGTGAATCTGGTAGGTGCGTTCCTCCGGGCTGCCGGCGCGCAGGTGGAGGCCATCTACGTTCTGGGTGATCAGGGTGAACCGTTCGCCCAAGCAGCCGGTCCATTTCGGCAACGGCATGGTGGCCGGCATTCGGGGCGGCTTTGTGACAGATGGTGGCACGGTGAAGATACCATTGCCAGACCGCATCGGGCCGGCGGCGAAACATGGCGCAAGTGGCCATTTCCTGGGGATGGTAAACCCTGCTGCCCACGGTCCAGTAGCCCTCGGGCCCCCGGAAGGTAGGGATGCCGCTCTCCGCTGAAATGCCGGCGCCGGTCAGCACGGTAATGTGCGATTTTTCTCGGAGGTGCTGCTGGAGCGTTGCGGACCAATCGGCGGCCATGGCGGTCGGGAACTCCTCGTCCGGGCTTTGGATTGCCCGGAAGCGCATTTAATGCTAAAGAGCGTCCATCCATAAATGGCATCTTGCGGTCCCGACCGGAACCAAAAGCGACCATCTCTGGAGAGACGCTAAAGAACGAAATCTTTGACCATGGTTCCGCCTTCATAGAGCATGCGCGGAAAAGACGCAAGACCTCAGCAGGGCCGGCGGTTCACCTCCCGCCACCGATAAGGACTCAAGAACACACCATGCCCCATCACGATGATCGCCACGGCATTCCCCCCCATATTCAATCCGTCCACCTGATCGCCGTCTGCGGTACGGCCATGGGGGCCCTGGCCGCCATGCTCCAGGAAATGGGCCTGGGCGTGACCGGCTCCGATCGCAACGTCTACCCCCCCATGAGCACCTTTCTGGAACAACGGGGCATCCGGATCATGGAAGGCTTTGCCCCCGAGCACCTGGCCCACCGGCCGGATCTGGTGGTGGTGGGCAACGCCGTATCCCGCGACAATCCGGAGGTGGAGGCCATGGGGCGCCTGGGACTGTCCTACTGCTCCATGCCCGAGGCGCTCAACCACTTTGCCGCCGCCGGCAAAGAAACCCTGCTGGTGGCGGGCACCCACGGCAAGACCACCACCTCCTCCCTGCTGGCCTGGCTGCTCTATGCCGCCGATTTGGATCCCACTTATATGATCGGCGGTATTTTGAACAATTTCAACGGGAACTACAGGCTGGGGCGGGGGCCGCATTTCGTGGTGGAAGGGGACGAATACGACACGGCCTATTTCGACAAGGGGCCCAAGTTTCTCCATTACCGACCCAGGGCCGCCGTTTTGACCAGCGTGGAATTCGACCATGCCGACATTTTCGACGACCTGGCGCATGTGAAATCCGCTTTCCGGCTTTTCCTGGAGCGCCTGGCGCCGGAGAGCCTCCTGCTGGCCTATGACGACGATGCAAATATCGAGGCCCTGCTGCCCGAAGCTGAATGCCGCATCGAGCGCTACGGGCGCTCGGCAGGGGCCGACTGGCGCCTTGGAAAGATCACGGTGGCGCCGCCGGAAACGCGCTTTGAGGTGTGGCGCCGGGATACTCTTTTCGGGGTGTTCTCCACCGCCATGATCGGGGAGCACAACCTGCTGAATACCCTGGCGGCTATAGGCGTGGCCTCCCACATGGGCGTCCCGGCCGAAAGTCTCATGAAGGGTCTGGCGGCGTTTCAGGGGGTCAAACGTCGCCAGGAGGTACGCGGCGTGCGTCGCGGCATTGTCGTGATCGACGATTTCGCCCACCACCCCACCGCCGTGCGGGAAACCGTGCGGGCGGTCAAGACGTTTTACGGTTCCCGCCGCCTGATCGCCGTTTTCGAACCCCGCACCAACACCAGCATGCGGGATGTATTTCAGACCACCTATGCCGCCTGTTTCGATCCAGCCGATCAGGTCTGCATCCGCCAGCCACCCCTGCTGCAAAAGATTCCCGAAGGTCAGCGCTTTTCCTCGCGCCGGTTGGTGGAAGACCTGAAGGGCAGGGGACGCGACGCCCACTATTTCTCCGATACGGAGGCCATTCTCGATTTTCTGCGGCGCGAATCCCGGGAGGGGGATGTGATTCTGATCATGTCCAACGGGGGCTTCGACAATATCCATGCCCGATTATTGGATCGATTAGCGGATACGGCCTAATCGTCTGAAAGAGTTCAGGTAACCGAGGGGATATAAAATCGTGGATACCGGCTGTTCAAATTGAAAAAGCCGCGACGGGGAAAGAAACATGGCGGTTTTTTTCAGTTATACCGGCAACGGCATCATGCCTTAGGGTGTTTGGTTTCTCCTCGGCCGCTTAGATCCTCGAACCCTTGCCCCCTTTTATCATGCCATACCGGAAAAACCGCTGTATTCGTCATAGTCAGCGTTCATCTTGTTGCCGTAGACATCTTCGCCGTTGAATTTGAAGACGATGTGGGCGGGGTCGATGGTGCCGTCGGCATTGTCGTTTTGCTGGACGCTGAAGATCAGCTTGGCCGTGAGGTTTTCGCTGTCATAGTAGACATTTTCCGGGTAGGCTCTGGGGCTCACTTCGGTGTCGGGGATGCTGAAGCCAAAGTTGTACTTGTCGAGCAGACTCTCGCCGTTGGCCCGGGTGATGGACCAGTTATAGATGTTTTCCACCGATTCCCGGTCCATTTTCTTGCTGAACTGGAATTCCATGGTAAAGGTCTGGACCGCACCCGCGTTGGACAGATAGCTGTCCAGAACGGACAAAGGGGTGTGCATGGGCAGGCTTTTGGGGAAAGAGCTGCTGGAGGACGCGAACATGATCTGGGGCGGGTCCACCTTGTACATATAGCGGCTGAGGGTGTCGGCCAGGTCGGCATCGTTTTCCTCGAGAACGTCCACGATTTCCTGGGCGTCGTCCATCAGCCCCATGTCGGCATAGTTGTAGCCCAGTTCGGCCAGGGCCGCGTAAAAGGTGTCGTCCTGTTCGATGGCGGCTTTGAACTGCAATACGGCATCATCGTAGCGCTCCATCTTGTTGTAGGCCTGCCCGAGGCCGTAATAGCCGTTGGGAGAGTCGGGTTCCATGCGTGCCACCCGGCTGAAAGTGCTTTCCGCCTGGCTATAGTGTTCAAGCGCGAGGTGGGTTTGACCCAGGGAGAAATAGTTGTTGGCCGACGGGTTGAGACGTACCGCCTTTTCGTACTGCATCAGGGCTTCCTGATGGCGCCCTTCGGCATAATACAGGTTGGCCAGCTTGACCACCGGAGCGTCGCTGGTGGGATCCAGCTGCATGCTGGTCTTGTAAGCGTCGGCCGCCTTGTCGATCCTTCCGATCTTGAGGTAGGAACTGGCCATGTAATCGGCCGATGTCTGGGCATAGTCGGAGGTGGGGGAAAGCGTCACGCTGCGCCGGAAGGCGTCGGCCGCTTCGGCATATTTCCCGTCTTGATAGAGGTTCATGCCCTGGGAAAGGGCTGTGTTGGCCAGCTGCTCCATCTGCTGGCTCTGCTGGGCCGCTGAGACAAACAGGCTGCTGCTGTCGAAGCCGATAGCGGTTAAATCCATGACGTCCCCTCTTGAACGAAATTAATATCGGTTCTATTGTAAACTATTATCGTCCCGGCGACGTCTCAGCTTTAGAGAAATTTGATTTGCCTTGTAGGGTACCGCCGGATGCCGGTCCTGCTTGACTACTTTATGTGGCTTGCCTACTACAAGACATACGCGACAGCGGCAAACTTTAAGGAGGAAAATTTTGATGAAAAAGCCTTTGCTATGGGTGCTGATTGGAATTCTCGCGCTGAGCCTTATGGCCTGCGCCAATGCCACTACGGGCCAGAAAGGGGCGGCCATCGGTGCCGGCGTGGGAGCCGCGGCCGGCGCCGGACTGGGCCAGGCCATCGGTCGGAATACGACCGGCACTTTGATCGGTGCGGGCATCGGTGCCGCCCTGGGTGGACTGGCCGGCTGGCAGATCGGTGAATACATGGACCGCCAGGAAGCGGAGCTGCAGCAGGCCCTTGCCAACTCCGAGGCCGCGTCCATCAGCCGGGAGCAGGATGTATTGACGGCCACGTTCAAAGGCGATGTCTTTTTCGACTTCGATTCGGCCGTCCTGAAACCAGGCGCCTATTCGGAAATCGACCGGACGGCTACGGTTCTCAACCACTACCCCCAGACCACGATCCTGGTGGAGGGGCACACCGACAGCCGAGGTTCCGAAGCCTACAACCAGCAATTGTCCGAGCGGCGCGCCCAGGCGGTTCGCGACGCCCTGGTGAGCCGCGGCGTGGACCCGCGCCGGCTGCGCGTGATCGGCTATGGCGAGTCCCAGCCTATTTCGTCCAGCGATGCCATGAACCGTCGGGTGGAACTGCGTATCGAACCCATCCGGCAGGGATAGACCCGTTTAACAGTGTTCCATCAGGAGGTCGTGCGTGAACCCTGTGACACCTGGTGAACCCAATGTGATTTGTCATTTTTGTGGTTGTGAGTCGCCGCATGCTTACACGTGCGGCGACTGCGGCCACGAATTCTGCCTGACCTGCATCGAAACCCAGACACCCAATCCGCCCCAAACTTTGTATTGCCCCGCCTGCGGCGGCGACCATATCCGACGCCGTACGAATTCTGAAACCCCACCTGCTTCTTAGAGCGATTGACCAACAGCCATGGGATCGTTTTTCGCTGTTTGACTTTATGGGCGATATGCGTTAACCAGATTAAAAATCAACGTTAACGATGAGGGTTGGTTGTGAAACGTCGGATCCTTCAATTCCTGCAGGATGCGGAAGACGTCCTCTCCGGAGAGCAGATGAGTGAGCTTCTGGGGGTGTCGCGGGTTTCCGTGTGGAAGCACGTTCACGGCCTGCAGGCGGCGGGCTACCCCATCGAATCCTCGTCCAAGGGATACCGTCTCGTCGATCGACCGGACATTCTGCAAGCCTGGGAATTCCCGGGCCGGGAAGACCGCCTGCACTGCCATCGGGAGGTGGAATCTACCATGACCCTTGCCCGTCAACTGGCCCGGGAGGGCTGCCCGGCCTTCACCGTGGTGACGGCCGATCGGCAATCCCGGGGACGGGGTCGACTCGGGCGTGTCTGGGATTCCAAGCCGGGGGGGCTCTATTTTACGATCGTCCTGCGGCCGGAATTGCCGCCCCAGCTCAGTTCCCTGACCACCTTTGCGGCCGGGTTGACCTGGGCCAGGCTATTGCAGGAAGACTACGGGATCGCGGCGGGGCTCAAGTGGCCCAACGATCTGCTCGCCGCGGAGCGCAAATTGTCCGGCATGCTCTCCGAGATGGAGGCCCGTGGCGACCTGCTGACCTTTGTCAATATCGGCATCGGGCTCAACGTCAACAACGACCCTACCGCTGAAGAGCCGGGAGCCATCGCCCTCTCCCAACTGGCCGGGCGCCCCTTGTCCCGGCGGGATCTCTTGGAGAACTTTCTGGACCGTTTTGAAGCCCTGATGAATGACCCCGGCGGTCTGAACCATATCATCAGCGAGTGGAAGGCCCATGCCCTTACCCTCAACCGTCCGGTGAAAATCGTCACCATCCGGGAGACCATTGCAGGCATGGCGCGCGATGTGGATGAGACGGGCGCCCTGATTCTGGAGCGGGCCGATGGGTCACAGCAGCGCATCCTTCATGGGGATTGTTTTCACCAGTCAGGCGCGAATGGCAACGATTGAGAGGATGACGACCATCACCATCGATGGTCGGGAAGGATAGAGCCCAAATGATCCCGAACGATTTGAGATCCATGGTGCTGGCCTCGCTTTTTGCGGCCCTAACCGCGGTCGGTGCCCTGATCGCCCTGCCCCTTGGCCCGGTGCCCATCGTACTGCAGAATTTTTTTGTCATGCTGATGGCACTGCTACTGGGACCCCGCTGGGGATTGGCGGGAATGGGGGCTTACCTACTGGCCGGTGCTCTGGGCCTGCCGGTCTTTGCCGGCGGCACCAGCGGTCTGGCCCGTTTCGCCGGACCTACGGGGGGCTACCTGGTGGGCTACCTGCCCTGCGTGGCCCTGATCGGCTGGATTTCGTCCCGGGGGCAAGGCCATCGCCTGCTCGATGCATTGGCCATGGTGTGCGGCACCGCCGCCTTGTATGCATGCGGTGTGGCCTGGTTGAAGCTGGTGACCGGCATGACCTGGGGCAAGGCCGTGGCGGTGGGGGTCATCCCCTTTCTGCCCGGTGATATCGCCAAAATCATAGCGGCCGTCCTGGTGATCAACGCCTTGCGCCAGCTGACCGCCAGGGCCGGCACCGCGTCGGGACCGGCGCCGGCAACTCCCCTGCGGACCGCCAAATAGCCGCCGCACACCGGAGCGGCATGGAAGAAAAAATGATTCACCTCGCAAACGTGCATTTCACCTATGCCGACGGCAGCATCGGTCTGCAGGATGTGTCGTTTGGGATTCCGGCCGGGGAATTGGTGGTGGTGGCCGGCGCCAACGGGTCCGGCAAGACCACCCTGCTCAAGCACCTGAACGGGCTCTTACTCCCCCAGAGCGGCCGGGTGGAGGTCGACGGCATCTGCACCCGGGACGACCTGTCCGGCATCCGGCGCCGCGTGGGCATGGTATTTCAGCATGCCGATGCCCAGATCGTGGGGGAGACCGTGGCCGAAGACGTAGCCTTCGGACCGGAAAACCTGTGTCTGCCCCGGCCGGAAATCGACCGCCGCGTGACGGAAGCCCTGGAGGCCGTGGGGCTGGTTCACAAGAAGCACCAGCGTCCCCACCTGCTGTCGGGCGGTGAAAAACGCCGCCTGAGCATCGCCGGCATCCTGGCCATGCGGCCCTCGGTGGTGGTCTTTGACGAACCCTTTTCCAGTCTGGATCTATTCGGAGTCCAGCAGGTGCTGCGCCAGATTCTGGCCCTTAAGGTCTCCGGGCACACCTTGCTGGTCACCACCCATGACATCGATAAGATCATCGCCCACACCGACCGCATGGTCCTGCTGCACGAGGGCCGCCTGGTGGGGGAGGGGCCTCCGGCCCAATGGCTGCCCGTGGTGGAACGCTACGGCGTGCGCCAGCCGGAAGGATCACGCCTGGGGGTGCCGGTGCGCTCATGGCTGAACTGAGTGTATTCGGTTATCGGCACGGCCGCAGCTTGGCCCACCGGCTGGATGTCCGCTGCAAGCTGATCAGTCTGTTTCTTTTGACATCGGCCGTCATGGCGGCCCCACCGGTTGCGATGGGGCCGTTTTCCTTGGGCATCATCCTGCTGTGGGCTACGCTGCGTTTGCCCCTGCGCCGGTTGGGAGATGAAATCCGTCTCTTTCTTGTTTTTCTTATCGTGGTGTTCACGATTCGCGCCTTGTCGACGCCCGGCGCGCCTGCGGTTGCCTGGTACGGACTGGCCATCTCCCGCGAAGGCCTATGCGAGGGTGCCGTGGTCGTCTGGCGGCTGCTGATGATCCTGGCGCTGGGGTTGGTTTTTGTCACGACCACGCGGCCTTCCCATCTCAAAGCGGCGGTCCAGTGGCTGTTGCGTCCGATTCCCTTTGTGCCCGGCCCCAAAGCCGCCATGATGGTGGGATTGATCGTGCGGTTTATCCCGGTCCTCCACCAGCAGGTGCGCGAAACCCAGAACGCGCTGGCCGCCCGCGGCGGTGGCCGGCGGCGCCTGTCCCCTCGTTGGATCCGCCACCTCGTTTGGCCCACCATGCGCCGGGTCGTACTGGCCGCGGATCAACTCTCCCTGGCCATGCTGGCCCGTGGCTACCAGGAAACGCGTACCGATCCCGACCTGCATGCCACGCCCGCCGACGGCCTGGCGCTTACCGCGGCGGTCGCCGTCCTGGCCGTTACCCTGATTATTTGACACGCGGAATCCACCGATGTTATATGCGAATCGGTCTAAGGCCGATGCCGCTTGAGTGGGCGCAACAGCTCGATCCCAAGCGGCTTTTTTACTCCGGGACGCACAATCAGGGGAATCCTTTTTGAAAGTCATCATTATTGGTGCCGGTGAGGTGGGATTCCACATTGCCAGCCACCTGTCGCGGGAAAACAAGGATGTCATCGTGGTGGACCGGAACCCGGAAGCCCTGCGCCGGGTGTCCGACAACCTGGATGTCCAGGTGCTCCAAGGGTCCGGCAGCAGCCCGGTGGTCCTGAAGGAGGCCGGCATCGGTTCGGCCGAGATCATGCTGGCCGTCACCAATAGCGACGAGGCCAATCTGGTGGCCTGCCTGGCGGCCAATATCATTTCGCCGTCCACCAAAAAACTGGCCCGCCTCCGGAACGCCGACTACGACGACTATCACGAGATCTTCCGCGAGAAAGCTCCCCACATCGACACGGTCATCAACCCCGATATCGAGGTGGTCAAGACCATCTATCGCATGATGAAGGTTCCCGGGGCGGTGGACGTGGGGGAATTCGCCGACGGACGCATTATGTTCGTGGGCATCCGTCTGGAAGAACACTCGCCTTTGAACGGCATCAAGCTGATCGACCTCCCCGCCAAGCTGAAAGGTGTTCGACCGCTGATCACGGCCATCATGCGTGATGAGGAGCTGATCATCCCCCGCGGCAAGGACCGCCTCATGGCCGGCGATCTGGTGTACTACATCACAGCCAACGAGCAATTGCAGGAAACCCTGGCCGTCTTCGGCAAGCAGGAGCCCCCGCTCAAGCGGGTCCTCATCATCGGCGGCGGACGGATCGGCTACCGTCTGGCGGCCTTGCTCGAAAACCAGCCCATCGCCTGCAAAATCATCGAAAAAAATCCCGACAAATGCGATCGGCTGGCCGAGCGCCTCAACAAGGCCGTGGTGCTGCACGGCGACGGGTCGGACCAGGGCCTGCTGGCTGAAGAGAACGTGGGCGAGATGGATGCCGTGGTCACGTTGACCAACGACGAGGAGACCAACATCCTGGCCTCCCTGCTGGCCCGGCGCATGGGTATCCGCAAGTGCATCACCCGTATCAGTAAATTCAGTTATTTCCCGCTCATGAGCACCATCGGCATCGACCAGGTGGTCAGCCCGCGCCTTTCCGCCATCAACAGCATCCTCCAGCACGTGCGCCGGGGCAAGGTGCTCTCGGCCATGTCCATCAAGGGCGAGCAGGCCGAAATCCTGGAAGCGATGGCCATGGCCACCTCGGCGATCGTGTCCAAACCCCTGCGCAGTGTCGGGGTCCCCAAGGGCGCCCTGGTAGCGGCCGTCATCCGCAAAGAACAGATCATCATCCCCACCGGCGATACGGTCATCGAACCCGACGACCGCATCATAATCGTTGCCCGGCGCGAGGCGATCCTGCAGGTCGAGAAAATTCTGGCGGTCAAGCTGGAGTTCTTCTGATGCACTGGCGCCATGTCTTCAAGGTGGTCGGCGTATTGACCATCGCCTTGGCCTGCACCATGATCATTCCCCTCCTGGTGGGGCTTTTCTATCAGGACCGTAGCGTCTTGCCTTTCGGGATCGCCCTGGCCGCCACCCTGGCGGGCGGCACGGCTTTCTTCCTGGCCGGCCGCACGGATCGCACGGAGTTCGTCAGTCAGCGGGAGGGTATGGCCATCGTGGCCCTGGGCTGGACGGTGGCCGGCGTCTTCGGTGCCCTGCCGTTTTACTTTGAGGGCGAATGCCCGACCTTCGTAGACGCCTTCTTCGAGTCGGTGTCCGGGTTCACCACCACGGGGGCCTCGGTGCTCACGGACATTGAGGCGGTCTCTCGGGGGCTGCTCCTGTGGCGCAGCCTCATCCAATGGTTGGGCGGCATGGGAATTATCGTGCTGGGGATTGCCATCCTGCCGTTTCTGGGCGTCGGCGGCATGCAGCTATACAAGGCCGAGGTGCCGACCCCGGTGCCCGACAAGCTCCAGCCGCGGATCCGCGACACCGCCATGATTCTCTGGAAAGTCTATGCCCTGATCACGGCGGCCGAGGTGCTGGCGCTGTGGGCGGGCGGTATGTCCTTCTACGACGCCGTGAACCACGCCATGACGACCCTGCCCACCGGCGGGTTTTCCACCAAGAACGCTTCGGTGGCACAATTCGGCAGCCTCTATTTCGATCTGGTCATTGCCTTTTTTATGGTGTTGGCGGGGATCAATTTCTCCCTGCATTACCAGATGCTGCGGGGCGAGACCTTGGCCTTCTGGCGGGATTCGGAGTGCCGCTTCTTCCTGGGGGCGGTCCTGGTGCTTACCCTGGTGGTGTCTTTCGACATCTGGGGCAGCGTTTATGCCACGATCGGCGAGTCATTGCGTTACGGCGTGTTCCAGGTGGTCTCCATCGTCACCACCACCGGCTATGCCACCGCCGACTACGAACAGTGGCCCGCCATGTCCCAATTGATTCTCCTGTTGTGCATGTTCCTGGGGGCCTCGGCCGGCTCCACGGGCGGAGGCATGAAATGCCTGCGGATCATGTTGTGCTTCAAGTTTTGCTACAAGGAGCTGTTTTCCCTGATCCATCCTCGGGCGGTCACCCACGTCAAGATTGCCGGCAAGGGCGTGCCCGACGACGTGCTGCGCAGCGTGCTGGGCTTTTTGGCGCTTTACATGGGCTTGTTCGGCTTGTGTTCGGTCCTGCTGGCCGGTCTGGGGGTGGATATGACCACCGCTTTCGGCGCCGTGGCCGCTACCCTGGGCAATATCGGGCCTGGCTTCGGCATGGTGGGCCCGGTGGAGAACTACGCCCTGATCCCAGGCCTCGGCAAGTGGCTCCTGATCTGGTGCATGCTGCTGGGCCGGCTGGAAATCTATACGCTGATAATCCTGTTAGTCCCGGAATTCTACAGGAAGTAACGTCCTGCCGGAAAGGGAGTCTTTCAGCCAGGCCGGCGTTGAGCAACGTTTGCCGGTCCTCGACATAGTCCCAGTACGCCTGCGGGCGTTAAGACGTTGCGCGTCTTGACCTGGAACGGAAATTCAACCTTTCCGGCGGGCCGTGGGTGGCGCTTGGAGAAAAAGGATTTCGAGCTTTTCTTGAAACCGTCTGTTGCGTTTTATTCGGTATCGAAATCGCTATCGGGATCGTTTAGTTTGTTGGGAAATCGGCATGGACTATAATGGGATAAGCAATTTCGATCCCGAGACCGATTTCGAAAGACGGCTATGAGACGGGCCGGGAAAGCACAACACCGATGCAGAATTTTACCTAACCTGCCCGTTTTCCTATTGACAAGCGATCTTCCTTTGTTTAGATAATAGCGTTTCCTGACCGGGGCCGTTAACTCAGTCGGTAGAGTATCTGCCTTTTAAGCAGAGAGTCGCTGGTTCGAGCCCAGCACGGCCCACCACATTGCGTCCCCATCGTCTAGCCCGGTCCAGGACACCGGCCTTTCACGCCGGCGACAGGGGTTCGAATCCCCTTGGGGACGCCACTTTCGCATAACAGGCACCTTGTTAGGGAGCCTGATTTATATAGTCCGGCCACCGTACCGGACGCTGGATGATGAAACCCCCGATGCGGATGCATCCGGGGGTTTTTTGATGGCGCCACCTTCCGCCAGTCCTCCCACTATCGCCGTCTGTGGCCGCGTTAAAGGTTAAAGCGACACTTTGCTTGTAATCAACCCGCTCACTATGTTTCTGTGCAAAAAATGGAAAAATACGATATCATAGATCATATTCTGGAGCGATGGATCAATAGAGCTTAACCAGCCGAAGGAAATCACCATGTCTAAATCACGCGATACCCAAAAAGATGTGAAGAAAAAGTCCGAGAAATCACTGAAAGAGAAACGCAAGGAAAAAAAGCAGAAGAAATCAAAAAAGGATACAGGTAAATTATAGGGGGTTGCGAACTTTTAAACTGGACTACCCGCGAAAGCAAACCACCAACGTTTGCCTGACCAAAAACCAATCCGTGACGATGGCGATTAGCAAAGAAGAGAGTTCACCCGGCAGCGGATACCGGCATATTTATCGGGATCTCCTGAGGGAATTGGGCCATACGGATATCTCTGCTGCTGCGGAACGGCTCGCGCTGCCGGTGAACCGAACCGGCGAAGTCGAAGTGCCTTTTATAGGGCGTACTTACCTCATTTCCCACGACGGTGTGCGCCTGGCCGACGATCGGGCGCCTTCGGAAGTCACGCAGAGTGTATTGATCCGCTACCTTTTGCATGCCAGTCCCAGACACCCGGCCGGACAATTTGTCACCCTGGCCGAGCTGGCGGGGCCTTTATTCAACCAAGGCGGCTATTCGGCCGGCGCGCTGGAAAGGCCGATCATCAGGTGTTTTCAGGGGCGTGTTGCGGGCCTGTTGTCGGTCGCCGCCTCGGCAGGGGGCCACCCGCAAGGGGAGGGGGGCTTGGGCTCGGTCAGCCTCGTTTTTGATCTGCTGCCGCATATTTTGCTGCAGCTCATTTTCTACGACCGCGATGATGAATTCCCGGCCCGCGCTACGCTTCTTTACGATCGCAACGCCGCCCAGGTCATCGATTTCGAAACCCTGGCCGTGGCGGTGACCTTGTTTGTCCGGTTTTTGACCGGGATCAAATGATCCTATTCGCTTTCTCTATATCCTGACCGAGCCGATACCTTCGGGTCCGGGATTGATGCCCATGATTTCGGCGGCGCCGCCCGGTCCGTGAATCTTCCCGCCGGTGTATTGCAAAATATGGTTGATGTAGCGCTATCTCACGGCTTCCCAGGTTTCAAGCGGTGCAGGGGTGTCCGGTGAGGGAAGCTTCGGCCAATAAACATTTTGCACAATGTCGGCGCGCAGCCAACGGGATTGGGGCATGCCTTGAGGCGGTGGTTCAGTCCCAGGCCTTTTTCGCGTCGCCGCCGGGTTTGAGCATCCTGTAAGGATCTCCGGTGATAGAAAATCCGCAGGGAGGTTTGGCCGGGCCTGCAATAGAACCCAAAGTGCTTAGCGGTCCCAGGAAAACAGATAGGCGCCCAATCCCAGAAAGAGGCCTGTCATCATCAGCAGTACCATAATTTCAGGCAGCACATCCACCAGGCCGGCCCCGTCGTTCATAATTTTGCGGATGCCTGTGAGAAGATGGGTCAGGGGAAAGACCTGGGCGGTCTGTTTGACCCACCCGGGAGCCCCTTCGAGGGAGAACCAGACTTCCGAGAGAAACATCATGGGCCAGGAGATGAAGTTCAGAATGCCGGTGGTGAACTCCTCGCTCACCCCGCGGGCTGCCAACACCAGACCCAGGGAGGTCAGGCTAAGGCTTCCCAGGAAAAACAGAACAAAAATGTCGCCTGTCGATCCGGCGACATTGAAATGAAAGATCAGGTCGCAGCCGAACCAGACCACGAGCAGCGTGAACATCAGTAAAAAAAGTCGTGAGAGCATCTGGGCGCTCAGGTATTCGAAGGCGGTCAGCGGGGTGGCTTTCAACCGGCGCAGGGCCCCGTTTTTGCGGTAGCGTACGACGATGTAGCCCACCCCCCACAAGGCGCTGAACATCATGTTCATGGCCAGGATACCCGGGAAAAGCCAATCGATGTAACGGATCTCGGTACTGTGGATCTGCTCCCTTTGCAAGAGGGTCGGATCCGGTGCACCGCTGAGGCTGGCCTGGAAGATTTTTTCGGACAGCTGCCCTTGAGGAGAAGTGTCGTTTATCCAGTAGCGGTAGGGCGGCGATCCCGCGCGCACCACCAAGTCCAATTTGTGGTGGCGCAGCTTTTCCAGAGCTTCTTCCCGGGTGGCAAACCCCACGAATTGCAAAAACCGTGTTTCTTTGAAGGCCTTGGGAAGGTTCAATTCCTCCACCGGCAGGGGATTGCGCGTTTCGGGAAACACGCCGATCTTGTATGCGGTGTATTCCTTTCCGCCGAAGAGGATGCCGAACCCGGCCACCAGCAGAAAGGGGAATAGAAAATTCCAGCCGAAGGAGGCGCGGTCGCGGAAGAACTCCCAGTTACGGGCCTTGAACATGATCCATATGCGTTTGAAGCGCATCAGCTAATCCCTTAAATGTCTTCCGGTCAGATTGAGAAAGACGTGTTCGAGGTTCGGCGAGTGCACGGACATGTCGGACAAATCCACTTCGCGGGATAATAGCTGTTTGAGACAGGCATCGATATTGGATGTCTGGATGTGGATGGCCCCGTTGATTTCCTTCAAGTCGAGCGGCAGGGACG
This sequence comes from uncultured delta proteobacterium, assembly GCA_963730675.1. Taxonomy (GTDB): domain Bacteria; phylum Desulfobacterota; class Desulfobacteria; order Desulfobacterales; family UBA5852; genus JABZFP01. The sequence goes on from CAVSSY010000011.1 coordinate 419,906, forward strand.
TGGGAGGACTCTGGAAACTGCTGCGCGGCAGCACCACGGTCACGCCATGGCAGTGGGTGCGGATCAGAGCCTCAGGCGCGCCTTGGGCAATGATGCGGCCATGATCCATGATGGCCACCTCGTCGCAAAGGTGCTGGGCCTCTTCCATATAATGGGTGGTGAGAACGATGGTCTTGCCCGAGGCTTTGATGGTATTGACGATATGCCACAGGTTGTGCCGGGCCTGGGGGTCGAGACCCGTGGAAGGCTCATCCAGAAACAGCAGGCGAGGGCGGTTCACAAGCGCCAGGGCCAGCAGAAAACGCTGGCGTTGACCACCGGAGAGCTTTTCATGGCGTTGGTGCTTGAACTCCTGCAGCTGGCATTGATCCACCAGGACCTCCAGATCTTCCGTCTCCTCATAGAGTCCCTTGAAAATCTGAAGGGTTTCCCAGACGGTCAGCATGGCCAGCAGCGACGTGTTCTGAAATTGAATGCCCACCTCGTTTTTGAATCGGCTTGTGCGGGGCTGCCCCTGGTAGAGGATGTCGCCCGAGGTGGGCGCCAGGATATTTTCGATCACCTCGAGGGTGGTGGTCTTGCCGGCCCCATTGGGGCCCAGCAGGCCGAAGCAGGTGCCCGCTCCGATGGCAAAGTTGACGTCGTTGACCGCTGTTAGGGCACCGTATTTTTTCACCAGGTGTTTGACATCGAGAATGGGGGTCATGGTTTCCTTCCTTGCAGACGGTGCTGACTCCGCAATTTTCACTATTTCGAGACGGCTGGCAAGCCTTATCCGTATTTTTTGTCAGATGGGGACAAACGTGTTATTCTGTCCAAAACGCAAAACGTTGTGCACCACCAGCCGGTATCCCCATCTGAACCGAAGCAAATGAAGAGTTGCCTTCCGACAGACCTATTTTTGAGCGGGCCGGCGCGTCTTAATAGACGGACCGCCTTATTTCCAGGGCGTTCTTTGCTTACTGCCGCAAACCCAACGGTGGTCTGCAGAATCGACGCATGGCATTTTGTACCACAGGCTCAAAGGAGGGCATCCAATGCGATCGCTGCTCGCGCTGGTAATCGTGTTTTCCCTGCTGGGTGTTGGTCATGCCGAGCTCCGCATTCTGGGAGAGGAATCGCCGCCCGGAGAATACCTGGACGCCAATGGCAATCCGGCCGGAGTGACCATCGAACTCGTCAGGGAATTGCTAAGCCGCCTTGAGGTCCGAGCCACCATCCGTGTACTGCCCTGGAAACGCGCTTACGCCATGGGACTAAACGAAAGCGACGTTGCCCTCATGGAAACCACCCGCACCCCAGAGCGCGAGGGACAATTTAAATGGGTGGGCCCCATTCTGGTCGTGAAGAGAATCATTTACGGCATGGATACATATGACAAGCCTGTAGAAACGATCGCAGATGTCCGGCAGGGCGGTACCATTTGCGTTTTGCGGGGCAGCTCCAATGAGCACTACTTGCAGTCTTTGGGTATCACCCGTATCAATGCCGTGACGCTTCCCGCCCAGTGTCTCAAAATGCTGGCGGCCGATCGCGTACAGCTGTTCTATACCTGCGAAATCGGCATGGACGGGCTGCTGAGAGAGCAGGGCCTCGCCTCCGACAAATTCAAAGCCCTGCTCGATCTCAAAAAGGAGTATCTCTACCTTGCATTTTCAAAAGATGTCAGCGATGCTCGCATCCGCCGTTGGCAAGACGCGCTCGAAACGGTCAAACGTGATGGGACGGTAGCACGCATCTACCATGGCGTCTACTCCCCGGAAACGATCAAAGAGATTTGCCAGCCTGGCGACCCCCTGGCACACAAGTGAGACTGAATAGAAGGGCAATGTCCCTGTTTCCCGGTTTGCCACATCCTGGGGCTCTGGCTGCAACAGCGTGATCCATGCGTGGAAGGGGATTTCTGGCGCGTTCGCTCCAGGCCAATGCCGCGTGCCCTGCTCCGCTTTGCTATATAGAGGTTTCCCAAGCCTCGCTGCCGGCGCTATTTGAAGGACCTAATTATCTTGGGTAAACCCCCGGCTTAGCCGGGGGTTTACCCAAGATAATTAAGGTGACGGATGAAGAACACGTTAGCGAAAAACGGGAGTGTCCTGAGCATGAAAAATGACCGCGAACGACAGATAGAGGATTACATCCAGAGGGACCCCTTTGCCCAGAAGTTGGGTGCGCGGGTTGAAATTCTCGACCCGGGGCGAGCCCGCGTTTCGCTGACCATTACCGAGGATATGACCAATTTTCACGGCATCACCCATGGCGGTGTGGTCTTTGCCCTGGGCGACATGGCGTTTGCCGCGGCCAGCAACTCCCGCGGCCAGACGGCGGTCGCCTTGAATGTTGCCATCAACTTCCTGAAAGCCACCCGACCTGGAGACCGGCTCGTGGCCGAAGCCCGGGAACAGCATGCTGCCGGACCCACCGCCCTTTACGAGATTACCATCCGGGAAGAGGGCAGTGGCGAAATAGTCGCCAGGAGCCAGGATCTGGTCTACCGCAAGAAATCGTGGTTCGTGGCCGAAGCCTAACCGCAGCCCGGTATGGTTCGTCTTGGTTGCCCGACGGGTTGTCTATGAACAGCGCGGCCGGAGATGAGGGCGGGGAGAATATCTATAGGCGCCCTGACTCCACTCGGATTCGCTTTACCTGGCGGCCTCGTCTTGCTATGATTTCGGCGGACTTTGCCGGTCACCGTTCGGCAGGGCGCCTCCCATACCATCATCTTATCAAGCAGTCCACCACAGGTGTTCAATGAAGCAATTGGAATGGTTATTTATACAGCTTCTGCCTTCCATGGGTTTCATCCTGGCCCTGATCCTCCTTTCCCACATTCTGAAACAGCGGCGATCGCCCACCAGCACCATCGCCTGGCTCATGGCGGTGATTTTCATCCCTTACATCGGTGTGCCGCTGTATATTCTTTTCGGCGGACGCAAAATGGCCCACAAGATGGCGTCCAAACGCATGCTGCCGCAAACCTCATCGATCCGGCATGCAGGCCCGGGGCTCGAGCATCAACTGGCCTCCTTGGCCTACCGGGGGGGATTTCCCCCCACCCGGCGCAATCGTGTCAAACTGCTGCTTTCCGGCGAAGAGGCCTTCCATGAGATGATGCGCCTGATCGATAGCGCCGAGTACGCCGTCTATGTCGCCACGTTTATCCTGGGCAAGGGACCCACGGGCCGGCGGATCGTCGATACCCTGGCGCGGCGGGCCGCCGAGGGCCTCCAGGTCTATCTCCTGCTGGACGCCCTGGGATCGGTCAAAATCAACCGCCGCTTTCTCGATACCCTGCACCGGGCCGGCGGCCGGAGTGCTTTTTTCATGCCCATGTTCAACCTGCCTTTCAGGGGGCGGGCCAATCTTCGCAATCATCGCAAAATGGTGATCGTCGACCGCAAAGCCGCCATCGTGGGCGGGATGAATCTGGCCCACCAGTACATGGGGCCCCGCCGGAGCCATGATCGCTGGCACGACATCTCCATGTGCGTGACAGGGCCCGCCGCGAGCCAAGCCTTTGAAATCTTTCGCTCGGACTGGGAATTCGCTGCCAACGAGCATATCACCAACCCGACACCCTTCAGCGCCCTTGTGGATATCAACGCCACAACCGCCCTGCAGTTCATGGCCAGCGGACCGGATGTGGAAAACGACGCTCTGCGGGAAGCCATGATGATCAGTCTTTTTCGGGCCCACCACCGGGTCTGGGTCGTGACGCCCTATTTCGTCCCCGATGACTTTCTCCTTGAAAGCCTGTGCATGGCGGCCCATCGGGGGGTGGACCTGCGCCTGATCACCCCCGTGCGGTCCAACCACCGTCTGGCGGATTGGGCGCGGGAAGGCTATCTTTCTCAGCTTCAGGAGGCCGGCGCCAAGATTCATCTGTACATGCCCCGCATGCTGCACGCCAAAGCTCTCATCATTGACGACAAGGTCGCCCTGATCGGTTCGGCCAATATGGACATGCGCAGCCTGTTGCTGAATTACGAAGTGGGGTTGTGCATTTATTCGGCGGAAATCATCCGTCAGCTGGAAAAGTGGATGATGGGTCTGATGAATGCCTGCCGGGAACGCCAGCCCCACCAAAGCCCCACCTTGACCCTGATCGAAGGCGTCAGCCGGTTGTTCGCCCCCCTGCTGTAGCATGGACTTTGGCTGTGTCACAGCGGAGCATTAAAAAGCGTCGCGTGCGGCGGCCATTTCGTCGTGCGGGGCGTTCGCCTATGGGGTTGTATTTTAAAACGAATTAGCTGGATGGCGGCTTGAAAAACGCAACGGGAAAAATAAGGGGGTGGACGTTTCGGGAGCGGGCCTGCCGGCCGCCGCGGACGGTCATAGGGAGTTGCCGCGTCCAGATCGGGATTGGGCGTCGCCTTGGGCCGCTACGCCGTGCATCCCGATCCGAAACGCTGGCCTTAAGGTGGAGAGGTTATTCGACATCGTTCGCAGCCCGACCGAGACGCTTGATCACCATCTGGCTTTGGCAATAGGGGCAGAAGACGATGGCGCAGTTGTGTTCATCGATGCAGGCTTCCGGCGGCAGAGACAAAACATAGGGCCCTTTGCCGTCATAGGAGCATGATTCGGTCGCGCAGTAGTAGTCCATGATAAGCAATTCTCCTCTTGGAATGGAACTGCCGTCAGTGGCAGCCGCATCCGGAATCATTTGACGCACAGCCACCCTCCGGCGCTCCGGATGAGCAGTCGCAACCGCAATCGCAGCCGGTGCCCTGGGTGGGGGCTTCGTTGATACCGACGACTTCGATTTCAAACGTCAATGATTGACCCGCCAGGGGGTGATTAAGGTCGACGGTTACGCCTTCATCATCCACGGCAATGATCCGGGCCGGAATCTGTTGTCCATCCTGGGTGGTCAGCCCCACGGTTTGTCCCACCTGGGGATCCATTTCGGTCGGCACGTCGCTTTTTGCAAAGGTATGCTTGCGGTCTTCATCCACTTCACCGTAGGCCTCTTCGGGGGACAGGGTGAAGGTTTTCTTTTCGTTCAAAGCCATGTCCATGAGGGCTTTCTCGAAGCCTTCGATCAACTGGCCCGCGCCCATTTGGACTTCAAGGGGCGCGCGACCTTCGCTGCTGTCGAAGACCTGGCCGTTCGGGAGGGTACCTTTGTAATCAACGCTGACATACAGACCGTCACTGACTTTGTTCATGCAATCTCCTTTACTTATGAATAATCAGAAAACCAAAAGCGGTTCCGAACAACATAAAGATAAATAATTTCAAGTCAAGACGAATATTTAGGCAAGGATGCCGCTCTTAGGCCCTTAAGTGCCGTTTGCTAAAGTCTCCAAGGAATCGATGCCCTTCCGCAGACATTCAGGGGGCAGTGCGCGGCGGATTGTATAGAGGGGATGCTGGGGGGGGATGACGGGCATGGCCGAGAGAAAACGATTGGAACGCGGAATCATTCTGCTTCCGTTTCATCCAGATAGTGATGAAATGCGGTCATGGCCGTGATTTCATCCAACTGCGCCACCTTGCGGCGAAATGCGATGGCTTCTTGAAAAGCCGCCTTGTCCATCAGGAGGTGCTCTTTACGCGTGCCGGAGGCGTTGATATTGATGGCCGGCCAAAGCCGCTGCTCGGCACAGGCGCGGCTAAGCACCAGATCCATGTTGCCGGTGCCTTTGAACTCCTGAAAGATGACGTCGTCCATGCGACTTCCGGTCTCCACCAGAATGGTGGCGACCACGGTCAGAGAGCCGCCTTGTTCGATATTGCGGGCCATGCCGAAAATTCTGCGGGGCACGGTCAGCGCATTGGCGGCCAGCCCCCCCGATAATGTCCGACCATGACTCTGGGTTTGACTGTTGAAAGCACGGGACATGCGTGTCAGTGAATCGATCAGCACCACGACGTCACGGCCGGTTTCGGCGCTGCGGCTGGCGGTGTTCATCGCAAGCCGGGTCATGCGCATGTGCTGGGCGATGCTTTGATCGGCGGAAGAGGAAAGCACGCAGGCCTCCGGCAGGGCCCGCTTGAAATCGGTCACTTCCTCGGGGCGCTCGTCCACCAGCAGGATAAAGAGCGTGGCATCGGGGTGATGGTTTTGGATCGAGGTGGCGATGTGCTTCAAAATGGTCGTTTTTCCCGATTTGGGCGGTGAGACGATCAGGCCGCGTTGCCCCTTTCCGATGGGGACAAACATATCCAGGGCCCGTCCTACCCGGTCATCCCGACCTTGACATATTCGGAATGGTTCTGATGGATTGATGCTAATGACTTCTTGTAAAGGTTTAAGTTTAGAATAGGACGCGAGGGGCAGTTCGTTAACGGTTTCGATCCGGGCTATCTTCAAATTATTGTTTTTGCCGTTGCCTTTGACGCCGAGGCCTTTGAGGAGAATACCTTCCGACAGGTTGTGCTGTTTGATCATATGGGCCGGCACGAAGGGGTCAGCGGGCGAGGCCGCAAAATTGTTTTCGATGGTTCGCAGGAAACCGAACCCTTTGTCCAATATTTCCAAATAACCCTGAACAGGCTTCAATGGTATCCTCCCTTGGGATTCCCGTTGGTTTGGTTAATCCGCCAGAGGCGGACGAGGGCTAAATTCCCCGCCGCTTGCGGCGTTGCACTGCCATTATAGATACCCCGCTGTTCTGTGGCGGGATGGTTCATTGAAACCGCATTGTCAAAAATGATGCGGTACGGGTCCAAAATGTGTCTCGGGCACGTCTTCCTCCGGTTCCGGCCGATGATAAACCTGGCAGCGGCCTACATAGGCCTGCTATGGCGTCATCGGCAGCCTCGCTCAGGGCAGCGTTCTTGATGATCCGGTCTAATTTGCCAGGATGCCGAACGTTTTTTGCGGTCATCACCTGTTGATCGGTGGGCGGCCCGCCGCGCGCTGCACTATTTGCGCCAGGGATTCCAATAGGGCGTCATAGCGCTCGATCATGTTGTCCCAGGCGTAACATCCCATGGCTTCGGCTAGCTGGGAGCGTAGCGTGTGGTAGTCGTCGAACCGTGCCAGCAAATGGCACAGTCGGGCAATCAGGTCTTCCTGATCTTGATACAGAACATGGGGGTGGAAGTTCTCCGGGATGACTTCCGGATAGGCCAGCCGTTTCGGCAGCAAGGGAAAACACCCAAGCCGCACGGCTTCGACAACGGAAATACCGAAGTTTTCCTGCTGGGCGGTGCTGATCACGACGGCTCCCTGCTCGAGCCAATCGATATAGGCCGCCCTGGAGGCCACATGCCCGTACTGCAGAATTCTGCGGCCGTAACGCTTGCGGGCACGCATAAAGACCTTCGGTACCGTTTGGCAGCTTTCGCCAAGAAGTGCAAGGCGAAAATCCGCGCCCCGGTCGGCAACGGCATCCAGGGTGTCAAAAAAAAGTTCTGGATTCTTGTCGAATTCCCAGCGGTGATTCCAGATAATCAAGGGGGGGCGCGTCGTATTGATTTCGGGCCGCGGATGGCCATTGGCAGGGAGGCGGCAGCCGGGATAGAGAACGTCGGCTTTGGACCGGATGGCGTTGACAACCCACTTCGGGCGATACTCCGGCATCATCTTTAAAAATACCGGCAGACCGTCGAAAAACGCCTCGCAATGGGTGCGCGAATTGAACCGTATCATATCGGCCGCCAGGGCGGTGGTGATGTCCGTGAAGCCGAACTGATAATCCATTTGTTCGCCCGGTGCCAGCGGATAGGTGAGCTGGTTTTCATGAAAATAGACCAGGGCCGGAGGGCAGCCGGGGCCGGCCAGGGCTTTGAAATCCGCCAAGCTCATCAGGTCGGTGGCAATCAGCCCGTCGTATCGGTCAAGCGGGGGGGCCTTTTTGATAAAATGCAGGGCTGCCCCCCGCATGCGCCATTTCCAGAATCGGGCGGGCAGGGTCAATAGATCGATCTTGTGACGCGAGCGGGCAATGAGGCCATCAGCGAATTCCTGATGGGATCCGCCGTAGAAGGACTCCAGAAATAGAAAGCGTTTTTGACAGGCCAAATGGGCTCCTCGGGTGGCCTGCTCTTTTGCCGGATTAGCCCGGCCGAGCAGACTTATTAGATGACGCCGTCCGGCGCGGCCTTCATAGCATCCCGAAAAAGTTATTGACAGGAAAAATAAAATCCATATTGTGTGGGCATTATCGACGCAGGGAGAACACCATGACCCCATTCGGAATCACTGCAGGAATGTTTGCGAGACGCTTCTTTTTTAGCTTTAGAAGCGTTCATCCGGCGTTGTAACCGTTAAGCTTACACCCCGGGTGGACATCAGGATCCACTCGGGGTTTAAATATCTGAAAGCCCCGGGATGAGAATCTCGGGGCTTTCTTTTTTTGAGCGTTGTTAACTGTTCAAATCGAGGATGAGGTTATGAAAAATTTGAAGCTGGCGTCACGCGAAAGGGAAGAGCGAACGGTCATCGAGGTTGGCGATGTCGCCTTCGGGCGGGACTTTATCGTCATGGCCGGTCCCTGCAGCGTCGAAAGTGAAGCACAGACCCTGGAGGCCGCCCGGGCCGTCAAGGCGGCCGGAGCCGATATTCTGAGGGGCGGAGCCTTTAAACCGCGGACCTCGCCTTATTCCTTTCAGGGACTGGGACTACAGGGGCTCAAAATCTTGGATAAAGCACGCCGGGAGACCGGACTGCCCATTGTCACCGAGGTGCTCGATCCGCGGGATGTCTCCTGGGTCGCCGAATTCGCCGATATTTTGCAGATCGGTACGCGCAATATGCAGAACTTTTCCCTGCTTAAAGAGGTGGGCACCACCCAACTGCCGGTGCTGCTCAAACGGGGGATGTTTTCTACCCTGGAGGAATGGCTGAACTGTGCGGAATACATCCTCAGCGAAGGCAACCCCAATGTCATCCTTTGCGAGCGGGGGATTCGGACTTTTGAAAACTATACCCGCAACACTCTGGATCTCAGTGCGGTTCCGGCGATCAAAGAGCTGACCCACCTGCCCATCGTGATCGACCCCACCCATAGTACGGGCCGACTTAGCCTGATTGCCCCCATGAGCCTGGCGGCGGTGGCGGCCGGGGCCGATGGTCTGTTGATCGAGGTTCACCATGACCCCGCCCAAGCTCTTTGCGATGCGGATCAGGCCTTGACCCCCCGGCATTTTGAAACCCTCATGCGGCAATTGCGGCCGTTGCATGGGTTTATGCAAACGTTGGCCGGAGAAACCGAAAATAATGCCGCGACGGTGTAACTGGCCGATGTCGGGCGACATCTATTGATGAGGAGACCCCATGAAATTAGATGAAATACGGTACAAGATCGATCGAATCGACCGCGAACTCCTGGTACTGCTGCAGGAGCGCATGGGATTGGCCCTGCGTTCGAAGAAGTTCAAAGAGATCATTAGCGATGCCCGGCGGGAAGAGGATCTGTTGGCCCGCGCGGAGCGTCTGAATCTGGATTTGGTAGAGCGGTCTTTTACGCGCCAGCTGCTCCAGACCATCATTCAGGAAAGCAAGCGGCTGCAGGAAGAAGACCGCAAACTGGTCGCCTTCCAAGGGGAGCACGGGGCCTATGGCGAGGTGGCATCGCGCAAGCTGGTTCCCAATGGCGCCTATATTCCCTGCCTGGAGTTCGTGGACGTCTTCCGGGGCGTGGAAGAGGGTGATCTCGACCTGGGGGTTGTGCCGGTGGAGAATTCGCTGGAGGGGGCGGTAACCCAAGTCAACGATTTACTTACGACCACCCGCCTGAAGGTTGTGGGCGAAATCAAGGTGCCGGTCAAGCATTGCCTGCTGGCCACGCGGGGGACCGACTACCGGGAGATCCGCGTGGTCTATTCCCATCCCCAGGCCCTGGCCCAATGCCGGGGATTTTTGATGCGCAACAAACTGGAACCCCACCCCTTTTACGACACGGCCGGCGCTGCTAAAATGCTGGCCCGGGAAAGCCCCAAGGCTTCGGCGGCCATTGCCAGCCGGCTGTGCGCCGAACTCTACGACTTGGATATTATCAAGGAAGGCATCGAAGACGGATCCTCCAATTCTACCCGGTTTTTACTCCTGTCACGCGACCCCTATCCTGACAAGGGAGATAAAACGTCGATTATTTTTGCCGTTCCCCACGAAGCCGGGCAACTCTATGACGTATTGCGTCTGTTTGCCGAGGCCGCTATCAACCTGACCCGCATCGCCTCGATGCCCCTGCGATCCGATCCCGGCAATTACAGCTTCTTCCTCGATTTCGAGGGCGTGTTGCAGGATGAAAAGGTTGCGGAAGTGCTGGCCAAGATGGAAAAGCTTGCCATCGGTATGAAAGTGCTGGGCAGCTACCCGGCGGACATCTCTTCGCAATAGGCGGGATGGGCTCTGGGCAGGCCCCGACATCACTCCCCAAGCAGCATCCGCCGCGCCATTGGATCGGGCGACCGGATGCTGCTGCAACCGTTGCCTGGCCCATGGGCCAGGACAACAGACGCTCCTGTTCCCGTCGGTCGATGATTAGACTTTGAGCATATTCAAACAGGGGGGTGGCGGAGCCACCACTCGACTTTCATGTCAGGTGGGATGGTGCTCCGTACCGTCGGATTGCAGGGGTGGTGTTTCGGCGGCCCGGTCGCCGGCGTTTTCCGGAAGGGCGGGGGGCTGAGTCGTAAGAAGCGATTTGAATTGCAGGGGGTGCTCCCGGTAGATGCGGATCGCCGATGAAAGCCCCAGTTCATCGACTACGGCGATGCCCTGGTCCAGAAACCGATATTTTTCGAATTTCCTGCGTTCGGCAAAGGCCCTCTCGATATCGACGGTTGCGTCTCCTTCCAAGTAGCGGTCCAATACCCTGGGAAGCAACGCGCTGACCATACCGCCCACGGCGGCCTCTTCGACGGCCATCCACTCCTCGACAACCGCTTCGATCTCGGCCAGCGAGCCGGGCGGCCGGCGGCTCAACCGACCTTTGATCGCTTCTTCCGTCGTACTCCGCAGGGCGATATGCAGGGTTTCCTCGATCGGTGCGATGAAGACGTTGAGCGGGTTTTCGGCACTGTTGCGCCAAAGCGTATAGGGATTGCGCTCGAAGGAATAGCGGGGACCCTCGTTGATGACAAGATAGGAAGAGTAGGAGCCGATTTCACCGAGGTAGACACGATTGTCCAGCTTGATCCGGACGCTGCGGTCCGTATTCTCGGCGTCGAAAAATGCATATTCTTCTGTATAGACATCAGCAATGTTGTGCACCAGATAGGCTGTTATCCCCTCGCTCCCGGGGGAGGCCTGCGTTGCCGGAGGGCCTTCCAGGGTCGCGATGGTCTGGTAAGGGTTGGGCAGCGCCGTTTCCTGCAGCACGTAGTCCACCACCGAACGGCAGTAGCTTTCAAAAAGGGCGGCATAAGCACCGTGGTTTTCCGGCACCACCATCAGATGCTGGGTGGCGTCGACGAGCCGCCAACGGAGCTCCTCACTGTTCAGCTCGGTTCGAATTTTTCCCAGGAGCGCTTCATCCTGGCTGATGTAGTGCCGATTCTCACGGCTCAGGGCCGCATCGACGTCCTCGCTGGTGCGTCGGAATTCAATGAGCGGCCCCTTGCGATCTTCCATCTGGATGAAGTCCAGCAGCATGGCATAATTCGGCGATGCTTCGGGCGGGTTGCCGGCTAGGGCCGCCGTTGTCAATACGTGTAAAACGACCATCAAGGCCACCCAAAAGGGCAAGCACCCTGCGGGGGACAGCCTGTGCCGGTGTTTGACACCTGAAAGGGTTGCATGTGAAAAGACGATCATCATATTTCCTAAGGGATCGGCGTTTTGGCTTTCGGTGCCGATCCAATTGATTTTCCTCAAAACGGTAGCAATAAGTAGGCCATGACCCCTTGCAAGCATTCTTTTGACCTTGATGCTATGGGCTGAATTAAATAAATTAATGATATCAATAAGTAAAAATGTAAAAGATGTGTTGTGGGATCGTTTTGGTGAAAAGAAAAAGACGATGCCCGATGATGAGATCGAATCCTTAAAAGTGATTTTGACGGTATACGTCATATTGTTGTCGAAAAATGTCAGCTTACCGCATAGACGAGCGAGGTGGGTCACAGAGTGGCTTGGTGAGAAAGGTGGGGGCTGATTTTGTGGCATCCGGACAACCTTAATTCACTTAGCGGCCGGTTAACTTAGGATCGACATGTCGGACATGGGGAGACAGACGGTGGCCTTTGTGGTAATGTCCCGCCCCGATTATGGCGGTTGGCGCAATTCTCGAAACGGGTCATCTGTGCCACCCGAAAGCCGCCGAACATAACCAGGAGCGTAGTTCCCTCTCATGGTTGCCTATTTCTTTGTCAGCGTTACGAAATTTAATCGATGTCATTAAGACTTCTGGAAATGGCCTATGCCGACCTGACAAGGGCCTTTGCCGAGCGTTACGGCAAAGGCCCCTTCTTGGCCGGCGCCCTTTACCGGGAGTTCTACAAAAGGCTCAATCCCCACGCCTGGCAGGCATCGGCCATTCACGCCTCGCCGGGTCTTGCAGACCGACTGGGGCAGACGATGACCTTTGAACCCGGGAAGGTCGTGGATGAGATCGACCAGGATGGCGTTATCAAATTTGTCACCGCTTTGAAGGACGGTCATCGGATCGAATCCGTCATCCTGCCCATGGAATCTCATTTGACGGTTTGCGTTTCCAGTCAGGCCGGATGCCGCATGGGATGCCGGTTTTGCGAAACGGGCCGTCTGGGGCTCCTGCGACAGCTTACCGTAGAGGAAATCGTCGGGCAGGTCTATCAGGCCCGCAAACGGTTCGGAGCCCAGATTCGCAACGTGGTGTTCATGGGAATGGGGGAGCCGTTCGATAATTTCGACGCGGTGGTCCAGGCGGTTCGCGTATTAAGCGACCAGCGCGGTCTGGACATTGCCCAGCGCTATATTACCTTGTCAACGGCTGGGAATATCGATGGGATCGAGAAGCTGGCCGCCTTGGGAATGCCGCATCTCAAACTGGCGGTTTCGCTCAACGCCCCTAATGATGCGCTTCGCTCGCAATTGATGCCCATCAATCGAACGACAACCCTGGCGCGGCTTCAGGCCAGTCTCATGGACTACCCTCTTAAAAAGGGTTATGAACTGATGATTGCCTACGTGCTGATCCCCGGGGTGAATGACGCTCCAGAGTGCGCCCGACAGCTGGCCCACTGGTTGGCGCCCCTGAAAGCCAAAGTGAATTTGATTCCTTTCAATCCCGGTACCCAGACCGCCTATCGGTCGCCGACCGAAGCCGAGCTGGTGCGCTTCCGCCGACAACTGATCGATTTGGCGGTGAACGTCCAAAAACGTGCTTCCAGGGGGCGCGATCTCATGGCCGCCTGCGGACAGCTGGGAAAGGCCTGCGAGAAGCGAATCCCCACTGCTGACGAGGGTAAACAAGTTACGGGTATCAGGACGTGCAATGGATGCTGAAACGCCCAAAAGCAGAACCCAGAAAAAAAATGAGGATCGTGCCTTGCAGCGCTTGGGAGAGCAACTCCTGACGCTTTCGGCGGAGCAATTGGCCGCCATCGATATGCCCGAAGAGCTTAACCAGGCGATTCGCACGGGCCGCCGAATGAAATCCCATGGCGCTCGACGCCGCCAGTTGCAGTACATCGGTGTGCTGATGCGAAACGTCGATGCGGTTGCGGTTCGCACGGCCCTCGAACGGATCCGGGGCGGGGAGGTGCAGCAAGCACGGACCTTCAAAAAGCTGGAGGCCTGGCGGGATGCTTTGCGGGAGGGGGACGAAACGATTTTGGAGGAGATTCTTGACCAATGCCGAAATGCCGATCGACAGCGCCTGACACAGCTCATGCGAAACGCGCGTCCGGAGGTCGGATCCGACAAGGCAACCAAAGCGTCACGCATGCTGTTTCGCTATCTGCGGGAGATCTATGATGATTGACCGGTTGAAACGTTTTTTAAGCAACGCCGTCGGCCCGGAGAAGGACATCCACACGGCGGACGATTATAAGCTCAGCCTGGCAACCTGTGCGCTGCTCGTGGAAATGGCCCGTATCGACGAATCCTTTACCGATCAGGAAACGGCTGCTATCCTGCATATCCTGGAAACTCAATACGGGGTTTCCGAGGGGCACTCCAAAGCCCTCGTGGCGGAGGCGGAGAAGGAGTTGGAGGAGAGTGTCGATCTCTGGCAGTTTGCCCACCTGATTAACGACCATTATTCGCGCGAGGAGAAAATCCGTATTATCGAAACCTTATGGCAGGTTGTCTTCGTCGACGGAAAATTGGATCAGTACGAAGACTATCTGATGCATAAGATGGCCAACTTGTTGCGCCTGACCCACAAAGAGCTCATGGATGCGAAGCTGAAAATCCTGCACGGCGAACCCCGCTCCAAGACGCCGGCCCAAGGCGCCCTATATGTTGAACCGCATTGAAAAAGCCTAAAGTCTGCGGCAAACCGGCCGATAATCGCCGTGAAGCGCACGGTGGCAGCCCTGCCGGTCGCCGCCCGGCTGGCGGAAATTGTTTCGACGCTGGCCTATAGCGGCATCAGCGCTTGATTTTATTTTAAAATTGAAGGATAATATGCGAATATCATGTCTTTACGGCACAGCGTGCATTTTGGGCTTGCATATCCTGCCTATCTGATATAGAGGCAAGCCGGCAAACAAATGTGGTGCTGGCCCATAACAATCCAGCAATCCATCCCGCGTAGGCGGGATTTTTACGATTCATACCTCCCGCCTGGCCGGCACGGCCGGCGAGAGGGTCGCGAGCTTCGATAAACCCCCGAAAAGGCTAACGCTGCCGGAACAATCCCGCTCGCATTCTGCAACCTCTCTCTGGAACGACAAGGACAATGGACGAAGCGAAAAAAAAGCAGTTGGAAGCCAAATTACGTCAAATGTTTCTCAATGCCAGCCAGCCTCAGGAAGAAGACCGACCGACCTCCCATAAGCCCCGGAATATCCGCGTTATCCGTCGCCGCAAGGGCGAACCCGATATGCAAATCGCCTGATATCGGCGTTCATCATTATTTGCTGTCCGATTGCCGCTCCTCGGGGCGGTGTATCAATGCTACGGTATCGATCAGGCTGCTTTCTCCGAGCAGGCTTCGGTTCCCTTTCCCTATGGCCGATATGCCCCGGAATGTTAGGAGGCCTTGGCACCGCTGCCGATCGCGGAAGGGCGATGCAACCGTTAAGGCTGGGCCGCGCAGTTCGCTGTCCGTATAGGATGGCACGTCGTTTTGACGGACCGGCGATGGGCATGGTAGGACCATGAAAAAGCGTTTTCAGAACGAAATCGATCGACGTCGAACCTTCGGCATCATCAGCCATCCGGACGCCGGTAAAACCACGTTGACCGAAAAGCTGCTGCTTTTCGGCGGCGCGATTCAGCAGGCCGGTGCCGTCAGGGCCCGCAAGGCCGCCCGGCATGCCACCAGCGACTGGATGTCCATCGAAAAGGAACGCGGGATCTCGGTGACCAGTTCGGTCATGAAGTTCAATTACCGCAATTTTGAAATCAATCTTCTGGACACGCCAGGCCACCAGGATTTCTCCGAGGATACCTACCGCGTACTGACGGCCGTGGACAGCGCTCTCATGGTGATCGACAGCGCCAAAGGGGTGGAGCCGCAGACCGAAAAGCTGATGGAAGTTTGCCGCATGCGCAACACGCCCATCATTACCTTTATCAATAAATTAGACCGGGAAGGTCTGGCGCCCCTGGATATTCTCGACGAAATCGAGAACAAGCTGCAAATCGAATGCACCCCCTTGTCGTGGCCTATCGGCATGGGCAAGATCTTTAAAGGCGTCTATAACCTCTACCGCCGTGAACTCCACCTGTTCGAACCCGGCCAGGAAACCGTCGGGAAACCCGGGGTCGTGATCAAAGACCTGGCGGATCCGATTCTGGAGGACCTCCTGGGGAGCCAGGCCGATACCCTGCGGGACGACATTGCGTTGCTGGAGGGTGCGGTGGATCCTTTCGAGAAGTCCCACTTTCTCAACGGCAGCCAGACGCCGGTGTTTTTCGGCAGCGCCATCAACAACTTCGGGGTCAAGGAAATGCTGGACGCCTTTGTGGAACTGGCGCCTCATCCCGGCCCCCGGAAGGCGGCCTCCCGCGACGTTTCGCCCTATGAGGACGATTTCTCGGGGTTTGCTTTCAAGATACAGGCCAATATGAATCCGGCCCATCGGGACCGGATCGCGTTCGTGCGGATTTGCTCCGGAAAATTTACCCGTGGAATGAAAGTTTTCCACCACCGCATCGGCAAAGAAGTGACCCTGGCCAACGCCACGATATTTATGGCCCAGGATCGCGCCAATGTCGAGGAAGCTTTTCCGGGCGACATCATCGGCATCTACAATCATGGCACCATCAAAATCGGCGATACCTTTTCAGATAGGGAACCGCTCAAATTCCTGGGTATTCCCAATTTCGCGCCGGAACATTTCCGCCGCGTACAGATCAAAAACCCTCTGAAGACCAAGCAACTCAACAAGGGCCTGATCCAATTGGCCGAGGAAGGGGCGGTACAGGTCTTCCGGCCCATCATGGGCAGCGATTATATTATCGGGGCGGTGGGCGTTCTGCAATTCGACGTAACCATGGCCCGCCTCAAGGCCGAATACGGGGTGGATGCGGTGTATGAGCCGGTCGACTATGCCGTGGCCCGCTGGGTGGACTGCGAGGACCGCAAGAAGCTGGCCGAGTTCGAAAAGAAGAATATCGCCAATCTCGCCCGGGATGCCGAAGGCTGTCTATCCTATCTGGCGCCCAGCGAATGGAAACTGGGGTTCTGTATGGAACAATGGCCTGAAATCGCTTTTTACAAAACCCGCGACGTGCGGTGAGAGCAGGCCATTGAAGCCTATTGGACCGGAAATCTGCGGGCCATTGAGGGGCTTACGGCCAAGGCCTCCATGGAGACCCTCCCCAGAGGCGGTTAAGAAGGTGGCTGGGCAATGGGCCGCTCAGCATTGATGGCGTCGATATTGGCCTGCTCCATTTCGTTGATCCTTCCGATATTCAGATGCAGCACTTCCTGCATGCGGCTGTCGGAGAAGCGGTGGTAGCTTAGATTGGGTACCGCTTCAAACCCTCTCCGGATTTTATGATCACCTCCGATGCCGGGATCGAAGATGTTGATCCGGTTTTCGATAGCCCACTCAATGGGGCGGTAGTAGCAGGCATTGAAGTGCAGAGCGTTGATGGGTTCCTCCGCGCCCCAGTAGCGACCGTACATGCGATCACCCTTAACAAGCAGAAACGACATCCCGATCGGCAGGGCGTCTTCCTCGCGATCACGGTAGGCCGCCATCAGCAGGATACGGTGGCGATAGTGGTTGTAAAGTCCCAGAAAAAAATCTTCGGTCAGATACTTACAACCCCAGGGACCGAATTGATCGTTGGTGGCGGCATACAGGCGGTACATGTGCGGAAACAGATCCCGTGAGATGGCCTCTCCCGTGAGGGGGACCAGCCGAATGCCCTGTTGCGGCAAAGTCTTGCGCTCACGATGGATGTTACGCCGCTGGTTCGATTTGAAAATGGCCAGATAATCATCGAAGGTGCGGTAAGCCTGATTGCGCCAGGCGAAGCTTTGGTGGGTCCATCGCAGAAAGCCAAGCGGTTCGAGCAGTTGCCCCCATTCCGGGTCCACATAATGGAAGCTGCAGCCTCCCAAACGGTAGCGCTGCATCAGAACCTCGATGGCCGACAGCATGTGCGCGGTGATCTTGCGAGGATCCTCATCAGGCCCCATCAGAAAGCGATAGCCGATGGTCGGCGAAAACGGGCTCATACCCACCAATTTGGGATAGTAGGCGATCTCCATCCGGCGGGCCACATCCGCCCAGGCGTGATCAAAAACGAATTCTCCCGCACTATGCCCCTTGATATACAGGGGGGCGGCTGCCACTAGCTTCGTGCCCCGCCAGAGTGTCAGATGGTGGGGCAGCCAGCCTTTTTCCGGCTCTGACGCTGCCGGAGGTCTCCAGCAGGTGCAGCCATTCCCATTCCAGAAATGGGGTCGGAAGCGGGCCGGCCAAGGCATCCCAGGCCGATGCGTCCACTTCCTCCATTTGCTGGATCCATCGTATGTTAAGCGATCGCCCTCGCGACACGGCAGACGGCTCCCTTCTTCGATCGATTGGCACGCTAGAAAAAATGATTGGTATACATGGCAAGTCAGCCAACGGTGTCAGCCCCTTTGCGCAATCCCGTCGGTCGATTTAGCGAATGATAATCCCTGGTGCTGGGGTTGTCATCCGCCAAAAGGGACCGGCTCAGCCCTATGTGTCCATTCGCAAGAAGCCGACTTGTCAGAAACGCTTTTTTGACAACCGCGGTTTGAAGAAGTTATATGAACCGATATAATGACAACAGCGGCGGTCGCCGTCGCAGATCGACAGGCGCCCAAAGGAGAGTGTAACAAATGGGGAATGAACTGGTTTTTCCGTTGACCTTCAGCGGCGTTCGTCCCGGCGAAGAACAGATCGTGATCGATCTGATCGAGCAAGCCGGGCTGTCGACCGAAGACCTGAATCCGCAAAAATTGGTCCATTTCATTGTGGCCCGGAGAGGTGATACCATTGTGGGGGCGGTGGGAATGGAGCCTGCCGCGCAAAACGCCTTATTGCGTTCTCTGGTTGTGGGCGAGAGCCACCGCCGGCAGGCGGTTGCCACCCGGCTGATGGCGGCCATCGAAAAATATGCGCGATCCCACGACACGGAAGCCCTTTACCTGCTGACCATGGATGCGGCGGCATTTTTTGCCAAGCAGGGTTATCAGCCCGTCGATCGCCAAACCGCGCCTTCCGGCATTCAGGCCACCGAAGAATTCCGCGCATTATGCCCGGCAACCGCCCAATGCCTGTGCAAGCACCTCGCGCCCGGATAAGCCGCGGGGTTGAACACGGTCCCGGCATGCGCCGATATATAAGAATCGGTTTGCCGCCGGCCGCCCTCCTTATCACACCAAAGGGTTTTCGCATTCATTGCTATTAACGCGCCATGGCCATATCCGATAGGTTGCCCATAGGCTATTTCATGGCGCGTATGGAAACGATAAGCCCGGCTGCGATCAGGGCTATGCCGATCCAATGGAACCAGAGAAAGGCTTCTCCTAATAATCCAACGGCCATGAGACTGCCGAACACCGGCATGAGGTAGAGGAACAAGCCGGCCCGATTGGCGCCGATGGCTTCCACCCCGCGGTTGTAGCAGAGATAGGAAATGATGGATGGGAAAATGGCGACATAAAGAATGGAAAAAAACGTCACCTTGTTCAATTCCAGGGAACGAATCGTGACGGTTTCCCATAGATAGAGGGGCAGCAGCATCACGGTGCCCGCTAAGAAGGTTACTGCCACGAAGCTCAGGGGGTGGATCGGAGGCCGTTTGCGCAGCAGAACCGAATAGGCGGCATAGCACAGGACCGCCAGAAGCACCAGCAGATCCCCCGGGTTCAAGGAAAGGGCGGCCACCACTTGCCAATTCCCCCGAACGATAATGACGACGGCGCCCGCCAGGCAGGTCGCAACACCAGCCACCTGGCGCCGGTTGATGCGCACCCGGAAAAGGAGAAAGGAAAACACCACAATGAAAACCGGCATCAGCGTCTGCATCAGAAAGGCATTGATGGCGACCGTGTACTGTAAGCCCGAGTAAGCCAGGGTGTTGAAGGCGGCTACGCCGGTGCCCGCCAGCAGCATTAAAATCGGTCCGTTGCGGCGGATGGTATGCCAGTCGCGTTTGAGGGGCGCCAGGGCCGGGCCCAGCACCAGCAGCGACGCCACAGCCCAGCGCCAGAAGGCCAGGGCGACCGGAGGGACTTCCATTCTTACGGCCCGGCCCAGGATGAAGTTGCCCGCCCAGAACAAGACGGCCAAGGTCAGAAGGAGGTAGGGCAGGCGCGAGGATGAACGATCAGGGTCGCGTACCATGGCGCAGGCATAGCACCACGCCTCGGAAAGGGCAAATACCGACCCGTGGCAGCAGTTGAAGTTTCATGCCGACTGAAGTAGGGTATTGTGCATTTATGGATACCGGGCCGACAACGACGAGGAGCGGAGTAGACGATATGGACATTCAAGACATGGCCCTTCAGGCCAAGCGCGCCGCCATCCGGATGGCGGCCCTGGACAGCGATCTGAAAAACCGGGCCTTGGCCGCTATTGCCGATGCCCTGGAAAGCAGGAAGGACGAGATTGTCGCTGCCAATGTGTCGGATCTCGAACGTTCCGCCAAAGAGGATCTGGCAGCTCCCCTGCTCAAACGGCTCAAGTTCGATCAGGCCAAAATCGCCGCGGCCTGCGACGGGCTGCGCAGCATGATCGCGCTGCCGGATCCGGTGGGCCGCACCCTGGGCGCCATCGAGCTGGACGACGGGCTTGAGCTTTTCCGGGTGAGCTGTCCCATTGGGGTTATCGGCGTCATCTTTGAATCCCGGCCCGATGCGCTGGTGCAAATCTCCTGCCTGTGCCTGAAGAGCGGCAATGCCGTACTGCTCAAAGGGGGCCGCGAGGCGGCCGCAACCAATCGGGTCATAGCCGACATCATTGACCGGACCGGCCGGTCCGCCGGGATTCCGGAGGGCTGGCTGGGACTGCTGGAAACCCGCGACGATGTCGCGGAAATGCTCAATTTGGACGGCTCCATCGATCTGATCGTCCCCCGGGGCAGCAACGCCTTTGTCCAGCACATCATGGCCAATACCACCATTCCGGTTATGGGCCACGCGGACGGCATCTGCCATGTCTACGTGGACCGGGAGGCGGACCTGGATATGGCCGAGCGCATCGTCGTGGACAGTAAAACCCAGTATGTGGCAGTGTGCAATGCCGCCGAGACCCTGCTGGTGCACCGGGATGTAGCCGCTGCTTTCCTGCCGCGCATCCAGGCGGCCCTGGATGCCAAGGGCGTCGAGATCCGTGGCTGCGCCCAAACCGCCGCCGTCATCGACGTCAAACCGGCGGTGGAGGAGGATTGGCGCACCGAGTACCTGGATTACATCCTCTCCATCCGGGTGGTGGACCATCTGCAGAACGCCGTCGACCATATCAATCGCTATGGTTCAGGACATACCGACGTGATTGTCAGCCGCGACCGGGATAGGGGCCTGCGCTTCATGAACGCGGTGGATTCGGCCGATGTGTTTTTCAACTGCAGCAGCCGTTTCAGTGACGGCTTTCGCTATGGGCTGGGGGCCGAAGTGGGCATCAGTACCAACAAGACCCATGCCCGCGGCCCGGTCGGCCTGGAGGGGCTGGTAATCTACCAGTGGCGGCTGATGGGGAGCGGCCAGATCGTGGCTGATTATGCCGGGCTGTCGGCCCGCCGGTTCACCCACCGTCCGCTTGACAAATCATTCGGATAAGGGCCGAAAATCCGCTTCCTCCCACCACGTCCGCCACGGCATCGACACCGCCCTCGGGCAGCATCTTTTTCAGCGCCCCCGGGGCAAACGCTTCCCGATCGATGACCTGGTCCGCCCCAAGGACGGCCACGGCGTCCTTCTTGGGGGGCCGTCGTAACGGCCAGAATTTTGGCGCCTCGCCGCTTGGCAAGTTGGATGAGGGCTGAACCCACCCCGCCGGAAGCCCCCGTAACCATCAGGGTGTCCTGCCGAGCCACCCTGATGCGTGTCAACATGTTTTCCGCTGTGGAATAGGAACAGGGAAGGTGGCCAGTTCGGTATCGCTCAGGTCCGATATAACGGGGAAGGCGTTGACCGCCGGAACGGTCAGATAGGCGGCGAAACCGCCGTCACGTTCGCTGCCCAGATAACCGCTGCGGCGCGGATCGTCGGGAGATTCGGGATCCCGCAGGAGCGGTTCCACAATGACGCGTTCGCCTATCCGAGCGCCAGGAACGCCGTAGCCCACGGCGGTGATATGCCCGGCCACGTCGGCGCCTTGGATGCGCGGAAAAGACAGGGGGCCGCTCCAGCCGCCGGGGACGTCGTCCGCCAGCGTGGCATCGTCATTGGCCGTTTTCCCCACCGCAGGTGCGTACCAACCTCGACGCGTATTAATGTCCGTATTGTTGACGCCGCAGGCGCCCACACGGATCAGCACTTCATCGGGGCCGGGGGAGGGCACGGGGACATCGTGGCGAATGGAGAGTTTGTCAAAACCGCCATAGCCGGTCAGCACAACGGCCGTCATCCTATCGGAGAGTCTCAAAAGGGACCTCCATCGCCTGATGAACCCCTGATTGAGCGGAGCGCATTATTCGATTTCGAACACCATGGTGACTTCCGCCTCGATGGTCAGGTCGCCGATCTCGATCGGGGTGCGACTCGCCGCCAGGGCCGCCTTTTCGTAAAATATGCCCGGAAGGCCTTGTGGGGAGTATCGGATTTGTTTAACGCGTGATAACGCGAACACCGGCGGCCTGGGCCAGCTTTTGCGCTTCGAGGCGCGCCTGGCCGACCGCCAGAACAGCCGCTTGGGTGCGATATTCCCCCTCATGTGACGAACGAAACTGCAAACTGCTGATCATGCCGGCCCCGGCCTGGGCAGCCTGATCGATGAACTGGCCGATTTTTCCCATCTGGATGGTTTCAAGGCTTACCCGGTTGCTGACCCGGTAGCCGGAGGGTCGCAGACGGTCATCTTTCTCATAGACCGCCTGCAAATTGAAACTGGCGGTCTGCAGCCGGTCCTCATCGTTCATGATTTTCCGCAGGGCAGCCATCAACTTTTCTGTTTTTTGGGCATTGCCGGCCACGGCCTCCTGGGCCTGGCGCCCGTTGGTTTCCACCGTGAAGGCCAACAAGGCCATGTCGGGCTGGACGATGACCGACGCCCGGCCGGCCACCTCGAGCGTTGCCGGGTCGGAGCGGGTGGCCACTTGTGCGGCGGAGTCCTCCGCGATGGCATAGGCTGGCAGGGCCAACGGAACCGCTATCATCATCAGGATCAGCATGGTGCTCGACAAAAACCTTCGCATGGCACAATCCTTTCACATAGTTGGTGGCAGGGGTAATCTCAGGAGAATCCTATGGGATATACACCGTTTTAACGCCCTGCGCCACCTGTTCGTGTTCGCTGGAGCCGGAGCGTTTGCTGACTGAATAGGCAGCTCTGCCGTTGGTTCTGCTAAGCAGGTTTGATCCAGGTGCCATCCTGGCGATAGCCGCTGCTGATGTCTTTCAACCGGTCCTTCTGTGCACGAAATCGTGATTTCATGGACAGCAACCAGTCGCGATGGGCAAGGGCCTCCTGGCGGGTCAGGAAGAGTTCATGGTCACTGCGTTGGATATGCAGCCGGGTCTTCCCTTCCTCAAATTCCAAGGTACCCGCATTGCTGCAGAGCATGCAGCGCACCCGGTCATGGGACAGGAACCGGAAGGTGCGCCCGCCGCACAGCGGGCAGCGGGGTCCGGCATCGGGTGGCGGAGTTTCCATCAAGGCTTCGGCCAGGGCGCGAGCCGTTTCTTTGTTCTGGCGGTTGAGAAAGATTTCTCCGGGCAGGGCACCGTAAATCATGCGGCTGGAACGGATGTCGGCAAAAAGCAAGGTCAGGAAATTTTCCAGCCCCAGCAGGGTATAGCCCTCCTTGCCCGGAATGCCGGCAATGCCCACGCCCACTGCGGGTTTCCTCCACAGGGATTCGATATGGGGATAAAGAGCCAGTCCGCGGTCGGTAAACCGCTTCAGGCAGGCATTGGGGCCAAGGAAATAAGTCGGTGCGGCAAGAATGAGGGCATCGGCCGCGAGAATCGCCTGGCATACCGCTTGGTAGTCGTCTTCAATGGGGCACTGCCCTTTGAGCAAACAAAGGTAGCATCCGCGGCAGGATGCGATGTTGAACTCCGGCAGCCGCAGGAGTGTCAGGTCGTGGGAAAAAGGTAACTGCCGACTGATTTCCTTGGCCATAAGCTCGCAGTTCCCGAGCCGACGCGGGGAGCCTAAAAGGGCCAAAACGGTTTTCAAAAAGACTCCTTTCCGCCAAGGGCGGCAAGACGCTCCCTGATGGTGATCTCCACCATCTGCTGCACCATATGGGGAAGCGGTTCCGCGGCAATGCCGACGAGGGTGACATCCTCCTGGGAAAGGGGCAGCAGTATTTTAGGCGCCCGGCTGCTGGTGATGGCTTCGGCCATGCGAGGGGTGACCTCCCCGAGCATGGCGTTGGCCCAGGTAATGGCAACCGGTCCTACGATGAGATCCACTCTGGCAGCAGTGCAGATAATGGCGTTTTCCCCCGACGCGCCGCGGTTGGCGCCGGCTTTCATCATCTGCGCGGTGGCGATGGCGTTGGTCCCCAAGGCCAGGATTTCCACCTGATCATGATAATGCAACTGGATGGATTTTATCAGAGCGCCGCCAATTCCGCCTCCCTGGCCGTCGATGACACAGATTCTGGTACGACCGGGCACACGCTCTCCTTTTGGTCCATGGCTTCTTTTAGTCGGCATAATTCTCCGCTTGTGTGCATCGGATGGAAAGTTATCGTAAAGCACGCCGTGGCTTGGGAGGCTCGGATCCGACCGAGGTCATGCCGCCTTTACCGCAGCGGGTTGCCGGGCGCTACTTTTTCAGCGCCGCAGCAGCATGGGGCCCAAGGGGCGACCGCCGAAAAGATGCATATGGAGATGGAAGACTTCCTGTCCTCCGTGTTTGTTGCAGTTGATCAGCAGGCGATACCCGTCTTCGGCAATGCCCTCCTTGGCGGCTATTTTGCGGGCCGCCGTGAACATCTTGCCGATCAGGCGTTCGTCTTCCTGTTCGATATCGTTGACGGTGGGGATCTCCTTGTTGGGCACGATCAGGATATGGACCGGCGCCTGGGGCTCGATGTCGCGGAAAGCGGTGATATTCTCATCCTGGTATACTATGTCAGCTGGAATTTCCTTGTGGATGATCTTGCTGAAGATCGTCGCCATTGCGTTCTCCTTCCCATGGATGATGCGGTTCTATCGAAACGGTCTTTATTGTACACCGACCCTGCGCAGCAACATGTGTTCCGCAAAGGGCTACTGAAACAGCCGGTACCTGTCAAGCATGATTTGCCGGTCCAATTTAGCGTTGCCTCGTTGCCGGCACCCGGCGGATGATGAGGTCCTTCCCCTGGTCATGTCAGCCGGGCGGAATCAAGATCCGAGAAACGGTTAATGTTTTCGAGCCGGGCCACCTCGCGGCGATAGCGTCCTTTCCAGCCGTACTTCTTTTGCGACCGGGCAACGACCCATTTCATCAGTGGCCGAAAAGCGTAGCGCCAAATGGAGGTCCACAGCCGCCCCTGCCGTCGTATGCGCTCCGAGGGCTCCCACCATCCCATGACGTTCAGCCGGTGATACCAGCAAAGGTAGTGCAACCGCTCGGAACTCAGATGGCGGGTGCGCACATTGGCCCACATGCCGTTGTAACGGGTGAAGTCGTCGGGGTTGGTCACGAGATCGGCCGTGGTGAGTTCTTCGCGAATGCCGGTTTTCGGGTAGGGGGTCAAGATCTGGCAGTAGGCCGTGTCGGCTCCGGTGGATTTTAGAAACCGGTAATTGGTGATGATGTCGGACTCATCGTCGTCCGGGAACCCGAAGATCATGCCGCCGACCACCATGATGCCGTACTTGTGGCATAGGGCCACGGCTCGGCGGGAATAGTCCGGCGTATTGCCTTTATGGACGACAGCCAGATTTTTGGACGAGGCATTCTCGATGCCCAGGAAAACAGACTGGAACCCGGCCCGGGCCATCATGCGGACCATGGGTTCGTTGCGCGCCATGGTAACGCAGTCGGCCTGGACGACGAAGTGCAGGTTGCGGTAGCCGCGGGCAATGATGGCTTTGCACATTGTGATCACGCGATCGGGATCCAGGACCATGTTGTCATCCGACACAAAGATCCAGCGAACATGACGGCCGTAGTAGATATCGTCGATATCGGCCAGAATGCGTTCAAGCGGAAAGGGGCGGAAGGCACGGCCGTACATGTGCCGGATGCTGCAGAAGTTGCAGGTTCGGGTGCAACCCCGGGACGTCTCCATGACCTCGCAGTGGCGATTCATGATATGGTAGCCTCGGGTCAGCCGCCGTTTATCGCGTATCGGCAGTTTCAATCCCGCCAAATCGAGCAGTTCGCCCTGCGGATTATGAATGAAATGCCCATTTTGTCTGAAGGAAAGCGAGGCAATATCCGCTAGTCGAGCCTTTCCTTCTAACGCGGATATCAGGCTCTTAAAAGCGGTTTCGCCTTCGCCACGGATCAAAAAATCGATCTGATACGCTTCCGGGGAGGTCCCGATTTCCTGGTACATGAGGGTGGCATGGTAGCCGCCGAGGACAATTTTGACCTCCGGCAGCAGGCGTTTGGCAAGTGCAATGATTTTCAGGCTGGTGGCATATTGCCAGGTCATGGCGGAAATGCCGATCAGCTGCGGTTTGATACGCCGCAGGGTCCGCGTCAGGTAGCGCCGAAGCTGGCGCCGTTTGCGGATCAGATCGATCAGGTTAACCTCATGGTGGTCGGGCAGGTTGGCTCCAATGCTCGCAATGCCGAGGTTGGGCATATGAAAGGCCGATTCGTGCATGATAACCGGTGCCACATCCGGCATGGAGAGCAGGACAATTTTCATAGAATCCTCCGTTGCTAAGCCAAGGGTGCCATCATATCATGGGGTGGAGAAGTATATCAGGATTCGGCGAGGAACTCGGGCGTGCCTTCTCACCGTTACTCTAACACAGCCGCTCCGAGATAGCCGCATGTTTTAATTGGACCTATCCCTGTCGGACCAAGGGACCCCGGAAGACAACCCCCTGATCAGGGGCTATGGACAGGGTTTGCGCCCATCGCATCCTGAACGTCTTCCGGCGATGCACCCTGCAACTTCAGCATGACCACCATTACCGCCCACCTGAGGTCCAAATCGAGGTGGTTTGGATCTTTGTAGAAGGCATCCAGTGCTTCCAGAAAACGCTTTCGATCCCACCGTTCGATTTGCCTCTCTAAGGCGTTGACGACACTGACTACGGCGCGCTGGCAATCGGGGGCCATCGCCTTGGCGCCCCTGTCGGCTTGTCCGTAACGGACCACCCGGTCCTGGCCGAGGAGGACGCCGCTCATGACACCGTGGACGAACAGCAGTTTTTCTTCGGTCGAACACCTCTGCCAGTAGTGGCCGTCATATGGGGTACTCGCACTGCCGGCGGTGGCGGCGATACTGAGAACCAGGGTGACCGTTGCGATGCCGAACTGCTTTCGTGTCATGGTGGTATCTTCCTTTTAAGGTTTCAACGCGTATCGTTTAAAATATCGTATCGGTTGACATGGTGAGGCCCCGACACGGGAAGCATTCTCCGGATTGGGCTCGCACGCTAAGCGGTTCCATCCTGAAGGGTGAGTAAAGGTTGGGCGTCATCGTTGGCGCTCGTCAAGGGAGGGCGTATTCGGGTACCCCCAACTCTGTGCGGGTGGTCAGAATTCTTCCCTTACAATAATTGGCCCCCTGTTACAAGGGACTATGGGAAGGGGGGCAGGCTGTGGTACGCACGGCATGCAATGGAAAACAAGCCTCGGGTGGATCAGCGGACCGCTTGGCAAACGGATAGCGTCCGCCACACGCTCCTGTCAAACAGGGACTGGTCGGCAGGCGAAGGCGGCGGGCTCAGCATCGGCCGTTTGTCAGGCAAAAGCGGAGATATTGACGTTCGGCTTCATGGAAATCGGCCTCGGAGTAATGATCGAGATTTTCGGCGACCCGGAATCTTTGACGGTATTTGGCGACAATTCGATCGATACCCTGGTGGTCGCCACTATCAATATTTTTTTCTTGCAAGACCATCAGTGTCCTTTCTTGGATTGCGCCTGAACGACCGGCCGTAGGATGTTATATGCGGTATTTAAGCTCCCGTGTAGGAACCTGATTAGCATGGAACATGCCAGCCGGCCGCAATAGGGCTTAACGTATCGAAATCAAGAAAAATATAAAAATAGCGGATGTTGGCAAAGGCTGGGGGAGTGTGAAAACATTTCGTCAAAACTGGGTAGCCAAGATGCCACCGGTCAGTGCCACTCTTCACCGGCGGGAATAACCGCAAGGAAAACCGGGCGGAAGAAAAAGGGGGGGGAAGAAGGAAGGGCGAATATCTCCGTAAGCGATAGCAGCCTGGTGGCGCAGCGGTACCACCAGGCCGCAATAGAAAACTTTAGACGGCGTCCTGGAGTTTTTTGCCGGCTTTGAACTTTACAACATTTTTGGCCTTGATTTTAATGGCCTCGCCCGTCTGGGGATTGCGGCCTTTGCGGGCTTTGCGGCGAACCTTGGAAAAGGTGCCGAAGCCGACCAGGGTAACTTTGCCGTCTTTTTTCTTCAGTGCCTTGGTAACACTGCCGATAAAAGAATCCAAAGCCGTTCCGGCCGCAGCTTTGGTGATACCGGCATCACTCGCCATTTTTTCAATCAATTCTGCTTTTGTCATGTGTCGTCATCCTCCTGTTGTTCGAAAATGTTGATAGTGCCGCCTGTTTCTGGAAATGGCATCTACTGGATGAAACGCCAATTGTCAATACTTCACATGCGCAACGGCGCGTTTTTTTTTCATTGGCAATGATTTCCGTCGATCGATCCGGATAAACTGCGATGGACACTGGGTTAGGGAGGACCCGGTATTTTGCCGACCGATGGGGGCGGCGGTATTCGAATGGTGACTGGAGCCGTATCCCAAGAAATGGCTGCCTAATTCTATCCAGCTGTTATGATTATCATAATTAACTTATCGAATGAAGGGAAGGCGGGCACGACCGGCACCGCTGACGATTGGGAATAAGCAGCATGGGCCGACCCCCGGCCGGCGGCGAAGAGGCGATGACACGATCGCCGGCGCACCATGCTCTGGACGCGAAAATGGGGGCTTAGAGCCGTTTCCCCAGACTGATCACCTCATCTTCCCTGAAGCCCATGGCGCGGTAAAAGGCGATCACGGCCGAATTGGTTCGGCGCACCTGTAGGTTGATCTTGGGGCAGCCCAGGTTCTGCAACTTGGCCTCGGCAGCGTGCATCAAGGCTTTGCCGATCCCTTGTCGCCGGCGGTCCGGCGCCACGGCGAGATAGTTGATCCATCCCCGATGGCCCTCATAGCCGGCCATGATGGTGCCCACCAGTCGCCCATCCAGCCGTGCGACCAGGAACAGATCGGGTTGAAAGCGGACTTTGGTGCGGATGTCCATGGCCGGATCGTTTTGCGGCACCACCAGGCGGCAATCCTGCCATAGCGCTATGACCGCTTTTTGGTCCTCGATGATAAAGGGACGGATGGCGAGAGGCATTAGCTTTCTTCCCGACAGGCTATGGTTTATCTCCTTCAATCAAGGCCAGCACTTGCGGCAGAAGAATTTGGGTCGTGCTCAACCCCTCTTTCCCGTAAATGGTCTCGTTGCCGGACCAGTCCCCGAAATAGCCTCCGGCTTCGCGCATGATTGGCGGGAAGGGGGCGCAGTCATAGGGATTCAAGACCGGGTCCAGCATGACTTCCATGCGCCCCGTGGCCACGAGGGCATGTCCATAGGCATCCGACCAGCCGACACTGTAATAGCTCTGGCGCAAGAGGCGTTGCCAAGCATCGAAGCGTCCGGCGGGCTCAAAGCTTTCAGCGCCCGTAAACCCGACGAAACTGCGGTCCAGACGGTCGGTGGTGGCGACCCGCACCCGCCTTCCGTTCCAGAAGCATCCCAGGCCGGTCGCGGCGAAGATCATATCGTTCAAGGCCGGGAAATACGCCACGCCCACTTCACAGCGGCCGGCGATTTCAAGACCGATGAGCACCGCATAGAGGGGCACACCGCGGATAAAGGCTTTGGTGCCGTCGATGGGGTCGATGATCCAGCGGAATTCTTCGTCTTCGCCCGTCTTGACGCCGTGTTCTTCACCCAAAATGGCATGGCGGGGATAGCGCGTCTCAATGCGTTTGCGGATCAATGCTTCGGCCTTGCGGTCCGCCACGGTTACCGGGGTGTCATCGGATTTGTAGTCCGGGCGCACGTCATTTTGGAAATATCCCAGTGTCAGACGGCCGGCGGCATGGGCGGTTTGAACGGCGAAGTCAAGATAGTCTTGCAGAGATGATTCCATAAAGGCGACCTCATTTCTTTAAACCGCCAGAGGCGGAGGAGGGCTTAATTGCCCGCCGCTGGGGGCGTTACATGGCCATTATTGATACCCCGCTGCTTTGCGGCGGGGTAGATCATCGCATATGGATAATGTGCTTCGGATATCATGGCGGCGTAATTAACCGCAAGCACCCCGGCAGGACGTCGATTTCCATCCAGTCCATGGCCGGAAGGGGGTCGCCGTCCATTTGGACGGTTAGCGGCCGGTCGGACCAGCACCCAAAATGCCGCCCTTGGTGATAGCGACTGAAGGACGGAGGCGGGCGGCGTCCCCGCAGGGCCGCCCTAAACGCGCGGAACCATACGCCGGGGGTGGACCGCTGGCGGGTCACCAGGTCCAGACGGCCGTCGTCCATGCGCGCCTTCGGCGCCATCGCCCATCCCTTGGCATAACAGCGGGTATTGGCGATGACGGCGGCCCGGCAAACAGCGGGTTTATCGGCCCCATCCGTGCAGATCCGGAAAGGGAGGTTCCGCCGGAGATCGGAGGGCCTTCAAGGCGGCCGCTGCATACACCGGATCACCCCAGCGGCGATAGAGGGCCTCCAGGCCGCCGTAACGCAGACGTTGGGCCAGGTGAACCACACGTGCGCCAAAGCCGATTTCGACCATCGCCAGAAACACAAGCGCATCCCTGCTGTGGGGCTGGGTGCGCAGCATGCCGATGTCCAATCGGCGGATGCGGCCTTCGGTCACCAGCGCAATAGCCGCTTCAGGCTGCAAGGGAATCCCCTGGTCGCGCGCCACCACATTGGCGTTGCCGGTGGGAACAAGACCTATGGGTAAGGGGATCTGCGCTTGGCTCAACCCGGCGCATACTTCCCGCAGGGTGCCATCTCCGGCGATAACGACCAGAAGATCGGATCGATCCGCGAGACGGGGGACCAGTTCGTTACGAGCGTGGTCCGCGGCTTGTGTTCGCTCGGTGGCGACGATCCTCCAACCGCAGGCGTGCAGTCGGCGACGCACCGGTGGGATCAGGTCGGTGGCCTGGCCTCGTCCGGCGCCGGCATGGTATAAAATAGCCGCTTTTCCAGGAGTCAAGATGACGCTCAATTCATGAAGGAAGGTTTGTTAGCCGCCGCTCGGGTTTGGTTTTCCGAAAGGCAGGGTATTGCAATCATCCTTTACTCCACATCCCCCCGGTCTGCAAGCCGCTACCCGGGAAAGCCGCCTGCCGGTCAAGGGGAGGCCCGAGTGCATGGGTGCCGGATGGCGATGCCGGCCACATGCGGATGCTTCGGGTATCTTCAGCCGGGTTGCCTTTCCCAATGGGGAACGCCTCGACGGAAGCAGAATATCTTCCTCTCCCCTGTTTAGTGCCCAGCCATAAATGGCATCTTTTGGCCCAGTCCAGCGTTCTCGTTCTTTTGAAATCCTCGCCGTAGTGCACTACGTCTGTGGTTTCAAAATCGCTGCGACCTTGGCCTGAACCAAAATCTACCACTTCTGGATGGACACTGTTTAAACCGACAGAAGGCGTCCGAAGAGGGCAAGGCGAATTTTAACCATCAGATATTAATGGGAAAAGTGAAAGGCATGATCATCCATGAACGAAAAATCAGTTGAATTTTTCGACCGTTTTCAATAATGAGAATGTGGTTTCGACGGTTTACGAACAATGCATCTGGCTGAACGTATCGGGGAGGACGGTCGTGAATACCTATATGGTCAGGGACTTGATGGTTCCTTTATCGGAGTATGCCACGGTGCCCGTAGGAACAACTCTCTTTGAGGCCATGCTCGCCCTTGAAAAAGCGCAGGAAGAGTTCGATCACACCAAATACAAGCACCGTGGTATTCTCATCCTGGACGAATCGAAACAGGTCATCGGCAAGCTTACGCATCTGCATGCGCTCAGCGCCCTTGAACCCAAAGCCGATGAAGGCAACGGTATTAAGGACCTGGGACAATTCGGCTTCAGTGCCGGCTTCATTCGGGACTTGCGCAAAAAAAGACGTTTGCAAGAGGCGCCGCTTGGCGATTTATGCCGTAAAGCCGTGGAATTGAAGGTTGAAGACTTTATGCACATCGCCGCCGAAGACGAGTTTATCGATCACGCGGCTACACTGGACATGGCCATCCATCAGTTGGTCCAGGAGAAACTTCTATCGCTCTTGGTGACCTGCGACGGCAGCACCATCGGTATCCTTCGCGTGGCGGATGTTTTTGCGGCTGTTTACCACCACATGACCGAATGCACTCTCGAACAGGACACCCTATGAAAGCACTGCAAGCGCTCTTCGACCGCATCGTCCAACGCGTCAACATCAATCTGCGTGAACTCGAAATCGATGTCAGACCCTATGTCGACGATCTGATTCCTTTCAAGCAGTTGACCAAGTTCTACGCTTTCTACGGTATCACGCCGCACCACGCGTTGGATTTGCAATTCCGCAGATCCAGCCTTGCCGGAAGCTACTTTTTGGGAAAGTGCTGTGCCACGAACTCGATTCTCTACAAGACCGATATCCGGGGGGACGAACTCAAAAAAAAAGGCGACATCTATCGCTACGGTGCATTCGATATTGCGGTTTCCGAAGATGAGGCCATCCACATTCAAGACAGTTTGCTTGTGAAAACCCTGGTTCATAATTATTCCCATGATCCGGAAACCATCGAGAATTTCTTCATCACCAATACGCTATCCCTTCATTATGCCAACATTCATGGATCGCCCACTGACGGGAGCTGCCTGGGGCCTTTTGCGACCGTCGATTTAACGACCATGAACGACTGTGTCATCGGAGCGTTTTCCTACATTCAGGCGGGTGAGATCGGTCACCTCGATGTCGAACCCGGGACGGTATGGGTGCGGAGTCCGGATCACTTCAATTTCTTTTACCGCTATCCCCAGGAGGAGTTGCGCAATTATATTCATTTCGAAGCCGGTCAACCACCCGGCGGCATACTGATGGACTTTGTGGAGCAACGCAAAGAGGCTTTTCAACATGTTTTCGATCGGGTCAACCTGGAACCGGTTGTGGTGCCTGATTCCACTTCCCTGGATCGGTTTGCCGTGATCAAGCCCAAGACGGTCATCCGGGAGAATGTTTTGGTGGCCCAACGCGCCTATCTTGAAAATGCGTACCTGGGCAAGGGCGCCAATGCCCAGGAAAACTGCTACATCATCAATTCGCGGCTGGAAGGCAACAATGTGACCGCCCACGGCGGCAAGATCATCGAGGCCGATCTGGAGCCCAACGTGTTTGTCGGGTTCAACAGTTTTTTGCACGGCCGCCCCGGAAGTCGGCTGGTGATCGGCCAGGGTTGCGTCATTATGCCCCATACGATTATCGACATCCAACAGCCCCTGGCCATCCCGGCCGGTCATCTCGTCTGGGGGCTCGTCACCCGCCAGGCCGATCTGGCAACGAACAGTATTCCTCTGGAAGCGCTTTCCCAGGTCAAAGATCACCTGTGCATCGGCCGCATGCATTTCGAAGGCGATGGCGAGCGTTTTGTGAAGGCCTTCCGGGACCGCATCCATCACATCCTTGAAGCCAATGGCGCTTTTTACGACGGCACCAACCATAAAGGGCATGCCCAAAAAAACCAGAACATCTCGTTCAATACGATCCAACCCTATCCGGAAGGTGAATTTAAGGGATTGTATCCAACCATTATCATCCGGCCCTGATGGGGTGGCCTCCCCTCCGGGAGCCAACACAGACGGACATACCGCATGTCGACGGCCGGCATTGATTATTGACTCAGCCTGTTTTCTAGGCTAATTCCTGATGGATTTGAATTCAACATCGGAACCGCTTATGATCCCAGGGACCGCAATGTTGACCGCTGTTCGCATGGCATCCCGGGCCTCTTCGTCACGGTGGGATCCGATTTGGGCGTTCGATGGATCATTTCCTTACGGCCGCATGGATGGGACTTGAAAGGGAAAACGGCTTTCCCTTTTGCAGGGGTGCCACCTCACCCAACCTGACAGCCGTCCGACCGACGCTTCCCCATGCCTGGCAATCTTTGGCTTACGGCACGATTCCAATCCCCGAACGACCCCAACGTCCGCCACGAATGCGTTCACCGTATTCTTGCCCATTTCCTGAAATATCAAGATCGTTTTTAACGTTAAGGGGGACCCCATGAAATCCTTCATCGTATCGGACCTGATGATTCCAATCACCGAATATGCCACGGTTTCGGAAGACGCGACGTTGAGCGACGCCATCCTGGCGCTGGAGAAAGCCCAGGAGGAGTTCGATCAAACCCGCTACCGTCACCGTGCGATTTTGGTCTACGACAAGCACAATAAGATCGTCGGCAAGGTCAGCCAGATTGACGCTCTCAAGGCGTTGGAACCCAAATACAGGGAATTGTTGACGGATTCCAGCACGCGGCACCTCGGCTTCAGCAACAAATATATTCAAGGGATGCTGGACCAATTCGCTCTGTGGGCCAGCCCCCTGGCGGATATCTGTACCAAGGCGGCCGATCGCAAAGTTGTCGATTTCATGCATACACCGACCGAGGGCGAGTTTGTGCGACAGGATGCCGCCCTGGACGTGGCAATCCATCAGTTGATTATCGGTCACCATCAGTCGCTGCTGGTAACGGATGCCGCCGGGGAGATTGTCGGAATCCTTCGGCTGACGGACGTTTTTGCCGCGGTTTTCCACAAACTCAAAGAATGTAAACTGGAGTGCTAAACGGGACCCCTAGACCGGTCTGCACAGCATCGGTCCATTTAATATCGTAATTTCACTGAGGAGGAAGGTGATATGACGGACGGTGTGGCTGGCATCCCAAGCCAGATTAACTGGAAGAAACTTCTTTTTCTGTTTACGGGCATCATTCTGTTCGCGGTAACCTATTATTCACCACCTTGGCCGGATGCCATCGATCCCTTGGGGGCGCATTTTCAACTGACTCGGGAGGGCAAAGGCGCCCTGGCAGTTTTTCTGCTGGCCGGCACTTGGTGGGTCTTTGAAGTGGTTCCCATCGGGATCACCAGCCTGGCTATCGGAGTCTTGCAGGCCCTTTTTCTTATCCGCCCGGCCAAGGTGGCTTTCAAGGACTTCATGGACCCTTCGGTCATGTTTATTTTCGCCTCGATCGTCATTGGCCTGGTGTTTACCAAGACCGGTCTGACCCGGCGTTTGGCCTATAAAATGCTGGCGATTGTGGGAGAGAAGACCAGCATGATTTACTTGGGCTGCTTTGTGGTTACGGCCGCCCTGACCCACATTATGGCGCACACGGCGGTGGCGGCGACGATCTACCCGCTGCTGGTGGCTATCTATTCCCTCTACGGGGAGGGGGACAAGCCGACCAAATTCGGCAAGGGGCTT
This sequence comes from uncultured delta proteobacterium, assembly GCA_963730675.1. Taxonomy (GTDB): domain Bacteria; phylum Desulfobacterota; class Desulfobacteria; order Desulfobacterales; family UBA5852; genus JABZFP01. The sequence goes on from CAVSSY010000011.1 coordinate 455,260, forward strand.
TTTATCGGGATGGCCTATGTCGCCGGGGCCGGCAGCATCGTCACCTTGCTGGGGGCGGCCCGCGGTGCCGTAGCCTTGGGCTTCTATTCGGACATCATCGGTGAGTCGATTTCTTTTTTTAAACTTTCCTACTATATGTTTCCGGTGGGCTGGTTGATGACATTTCTTCTTTGGGGCTTCTTCATGGTTTTTTTTAAACCGGAAAAGGCTACGATTCCCGGTCTGCGCGAAAAAGCCAAGCGCCTTTATACCGAACTCGGGCCGTTGCGGCGGGAAGAAATCATTGCGGCGTCCATCGTCGGGGCCTGTATTCTCGTCATGTCCCTGCGATCCTTCGTGCCGATGTTAAAGCCGCTGGACAAAACCGGTCTCATCCTGATTTCGACCATCCTGTTTTTTGTGACGGGCATTCTCGACATCGACGATCTGGAGTCGGTGCCCTGGAACATCATCCTGCTGTTTGCCGGCGCCATGAGCATCGGCTTCTGTCTCTGGGAAACCGGGGCGGCCAAATGGTTGGCGGTGAACTGGCTGGTCATGTTCAAAGAGGCCAACTGGTTCGTTTTCACCATGAGCATCGCCTTTTTCGTTCTGATCATGACCAACTTCATCATGAACGTCGCCGCCATTGCCATTTCACTGCCGGTGGCCTTCGTGATTGCCCCCTACCTGGGGGTGGCGGCCGAAGTCATCCTGTTTGCGGCCTTGGTGACGGCGGGGATGCCCTTCCTGCTCCTCGTGGGGGCGGCGCCCAATGCCATCGCCTATGACTCCAAGCAGTTTACCACGGGCGAGTTTTTTCTGTACGGCATTCCGGCCAGTATCATGTTGATGGCGGTGGTGGGGTTGTTCGTCTTCCTGATCTGGCCTTTGATGGGGATGTCTGTGACAATACCGACCTAAAGCAGATGCCGCACGGTCTATGATGGCTGGTAGGGGTTATTCCGATAAATCGCCCCGGTTTTCCGTTAGCGGAAAACCGGGGCCTTTTTTTGGGCCCCCGTGCGGCGGTTTCCCTGGCGGGGAGGCCATGGACAGGGGATTCGTCCGGATCAGGCTTTGCCAAGATTGGCAGTGGCAAAATCCCAGTTGACCAGGTGGTCGAGGAAGGCCTCGACATAACGGTCGCGACGGTTTTGATAATCCAGGTAATAGGCATGCTCCCAGTCGTCGATCACCAACAAGGGCTGCAGGTGCATTGCGATGGGCGTCACGGCATTAGCGGTGCTCAGCACTTTGAGGCGGCCCTCGGTAAGCACCAGCCAAGTCCAACCGCTTGCAAAGTGGTCTAAGGCGGATTCTGCGAATACCGTGCGAAAGGTTTCATAGCTGCCGAAGGACTTTGCGATCCAATCCGCCATCAAGCCCTGGGGCGTGCCGCCCCCTTTGGGTTTCATGCTGTTCCAATAAAAGGTATGATTGCAAACCTGTGCCGCATTGTTGAAAAGGGGGCTCTGAAGGCAGGCCTCAGGCTGATAGCTGCTTTGCAGGATATCCACGAGGGGTTGCTTTTTCAATCCCGCTTCGCGCAAGAGACGGTTGGTGTTGGTGACATAGGCACGGTGGTGCTTTCCGTAATGGATGCTAAGGGTTTTCGCAGACAGATAGGGTTCCAGGGCATCGAGACGATACGGCAGGGGCGGCAGGCGGATCTGCTGATCGCTATCCTGGTCATCCCGCGAACACCCCCATCCCGTCATCGCCAACACTGATAAGGCGCCTGCCTGCAAAGACCATTTGAGAAAAGTGCGTCGCCGCATAAAACCTCCCCCGTAGCAGAGAGTGTTAAAATCAGGCCGGTCAGGATGGGACCGCCGGATCTGAATGACGATCGTGAGCCATCCAGGGCACCTTAACATTGGCGACCGATTGCCCTAAGGCGACGTCTGCGGCAATGCCGGTCGTACTTTCAAGACGATTTCCTTGCGGATTTGAACCGTGCCCGACTTTGCGCCGCGGGGTTTGGTGACGTAGCGAGCCCGTGTGGCCGATACGGGCACAACACCCCCTTGGCGTGCCTTGCTGTGGTAGGCGGCAATGGCGGCGGCTTGCTTAAGAATGCGCCGATCAGGTTCCTGACCGGACGGAACACGCAGGAGCACATGGCTTCCGGGCAGGCCTTTGACATGAAACCACCAGTCATTGGGGGCGGCCATGCGCAGGCTCAATTGGTCATTATCGTCGTCTGTGCGGCCGGCCAGCACTTGCCAGCCCTGGGCGAGCTGGTATTCGAAGATGCGGGGCAACAAATGCCGATCTTCCGGATTTTGATGAGGGCGCATAAAAATAATTTCCGCTGAGGGGCATTGGATGCCGGTTTGACACGGGCCGCAAGAGGAATTGCACCGTAACTGAAAACAAACTGGATTTCAAGAGAGGGGTGCCAAGGCGCAGAGGGTCGAGGCCATGGCGAGGTGAAATTCTAATGCTCTGGACAGCGCGTCGGCGCTCACTGGATGAGTCGTAACGGCATCTGCTCAGGACGATGTTTCCAAGACCGCATGGTTTTCTGAAAATAGGGATGGGCGTGATGGGTCGGGGAGGACAAATCGAACCCCTACGGCAAAGTGATCTGAGCTGCTGCCGGCGAGGCGCTGACACCAAACGACTTCGGCCGTGTATGCCTGGTGAATGGTCTCATCCATAAAAATATCATGAAGGTCTTTCGCGCGGATGACGACCGCGGATCCCGGTTCGATAGACTGCTCGGTCGCCAATTGCATACCTCCCCGGCAACAGTCGTTCATGTTGGCCTGGAAGGGCCCTCCTCTATCGTCCTGTCGGATTTCGACCGGTACTTGACGATACCTTCTGAGAAACGAACGGCGAATATGCTTCATCCTCGATGATCTCCCGTTGATGACGGTTTTAAAGATCTCCTGGGCGTAGCGTTGACGTATGATGCAACTGAGCAAAAAACTTGGGCTTGAGGGCGGCCGAGGGTTTTTCAGTCATCCCACAAAGAGCGGCCTGAGGAGTTGAACGCGCTTGCGCCGGAAGCTGGCGGATCGGGCAGGAAGGTTGCCGCACGGTCTGGCATCAATAGTGACGCAGGCACCCAATCAGCACAATAGCATGCAATTCAGGTGTGTTGGAGCGGCATGCTAATGCCCCGAAGTCTCCGAAAGGGGGTCATTTTCCCCACCATTCCTTGGTTAGATATAATAAGTCCGCTGGGGGAATTTTCAACGGGTTGCATATTCGGATGAAGCCGGCGGCCGAATAGAATGGCCGGACCGAAGCGTTTCGATATGCTGTGCTTTTAGACATGCCATCGTGTGGCCAAGACTATAGGCAAGATAGTACTTTTTGATATTGGAGACATAACGTACCGTTTCAGACCCGATCAAACGCAAAGCGGCGATTTCGGTGTTCTGAAACCAGCGATTGGGATTGTAGCCGAGTTTTAGCGCCAGACGCCGGCACTGATCGATACGGGTGGGGCCTGCATTGTAGGCGGCCAGGATGAAACGAATGCGGTCACCCGGCCGGAGGCCGGGCTCGGCGAAATAGACATCGCGCAGGAGGGCAAGATATTTGGCTCCGGCATGAACGTTGTTTTCCGGGTCGGCAATATTCTCGATATCGACGTTGATGTCGCTGGAGGTCGAGGGCAGGACCTGCATCAGCCCGACTGCTCCAGCGCGGGAGCGGCGGTTGTGGCTCATCTCCGATTCCTGGTAGGCAATGGCCGCTAAAAGCATCCAGTCAAACCCATACCGGGCACCGTATTTGCGAAAGAGGGGGACATAACGGGAAAATTTGGCCTGATCCGTCGGAGCCAGGGGGTTGTTGATCCATCGGGTTTGCTTGAAGTATTGGCGGTAGTATATATTGCCAAAATGTGACCCGCGGCGTCGCTTGAGAAGAAACCGGTTCAAACTGGCCTTGAGTTCGGGGTTGTTTTTGCGGACCATCCAGGCGATGGGGGTATGTTCACTGACATCGGGAAATTCGTGAATGGAAATGTTCGGTAAGGTTTGCGCCCAAATGTGGGCAATGTGACTTTCGACGATGCTCAGCTCGATGATTCCCTCGTTGATGAGTGATAGAATATCTTCACTGCTGAGAATGCCGTCGGTTTCCACCAGTTCCACAGGTTTCAGATTCTGAACCAGGAGACGGGCGTTGATACGACGTAATGTTTTACTGGACCGCCATCCCGGCTGGATAGTAATGCGCCGCTGGCTCAAGTCCGCAATCGACCGAATCGGCTGCGCCATGGAGTGGGAGACGAGTACTTCACTCACACTTTGTAGATAGGGGATTGTAAAATCAACTTCGTTCATGCGTTCCGGCGTCATGCGGATGCCGGCGGCGACGATATCGCCCATGCCGGCCTTGAGGCTGGGGAGCAGAAGATTCTCGGGAATTGGGATGAATTCGAGTACGATGGGCAAGGTCCCGTAGCGGGGGGGCTGGTTGAGGGATTGCTCATAATCCTTCAAGAGACGGTATTCAAAGCCGGCTCCGCTACCGCGGGAAATGAAATACGTTGACGGGGAATAGGTGGTTAACACCCGAATTGTTCTGCGACGCAGCATATCCGGAAGATCTTCGCTGTGAGGGGCCGGTACGCGGGAAAGTTGCGGGACAATCGTGCGCAGGACGCTCTGATTGTAATCATAATCCAACTTGCAGAATTCTTCGCTGAGTGAGATCCCGGGGTCGCGCTCATTATCCTGGGCGGACTCCCAGACGTTTTCCATATAATGGGAATAGGGTTCCAGGAGGGGAGCGTAGACATATCCCAAGGTCGCGGCGTTTTTGTCGGTCGATGTGTGTTTGTCGAAAACAGCGGCCCAATTGTTGCCGACCGAATTGACGCGCACCCAGTCGCCGGGTTGAAGCAAAAGTTGCACTTCGGATTCAATACCGGGCGTGGCCATAACGGGCACCGGCGTGCTCACGGTGCGGAGATGCCCCCAGGGCTGCGCCGCTCCGGTCGAACTGATGCCCAGAATCGCAAGAAGCCATGCAACGGCAAATGCCTTTTTAGAACAGCAAACCATATCCCTACGTCGCTTCGTTAAGATGGGGCCCTCTTTTTGAGGTAAACGCGTTCAAGGCCCTGCGATTCAAACCAGCACCTGTTGTCTATTTATAGATTATCCGCGGATCCCGGGAGGGTCAAGCCGAAAGAATTTGGCCGGGAGATGCCTGCAAAGGTTGGCCTGCATCCCATAAAATCATCTATCATCCAACGATTGAAGGGTGGTTTCTACCTATTGCCCATTCATAAATGGTATCTTTCGGCCCGGCCGGCACTTTGGAAATCCTCGCCGTAGGCTGACTAGGCCAGCGGTTTCCACCCCCAGCGGGGTAAGATCAGACGGGAAGTCCCGCAAAGCGGGACAGAGCGCTGCGGCCTTGGGCGGAACCAAAATCTACCCCTTCTGGACAGACGCTGTCTAAAAGGACATTCTGCCAGCTCCTCTAAAATTTCACGCCTCGCAGAGAAACCCTCTGGATTGAATGACAAAAAGAGCGGGGCAACCAGGCGGGTGCGGGGTGAACGAAAACCGCGCCGCGCGGATCCACCCCGCGCAGGACGCCGTCCGCTAAGAACCAACTCAGCAATTGGCGGCCCATTTCAAGGCGTGTCCCCTCAAGGCGGCGCCCGTCGTACGCCGATGGCTCCGGAAAAGGATGCTCATCTTGTAGATCCACGCATTGTTTCATGAAGTTCAGCATCCGGGCCAGGCGCAGGAGGGTCAGGCTTTCCCCCCGTCGGGTGGTGTCGTCGATCGGCAGCGCGGTGGAACGCCAGGCGAGAGGGGTGTCGGGCAGAAGGCCGGCGGCCTCACAATGACGAAAATCCAGGCTGTCCGGTGCCGGATAGAAAACGGAGAGACCGACCAGCGCCCGGCGCGATGCGAGGAAAAGCAAGTCATCAAGGGATGTCAGCGGCGATTGTCCGGGTGCCCCCGCGATCAGATAGCCGACCGTGGTCATATCCAATTGGGCGGCCCACGACAGGGCACGGTCAAAGGCTGCGGTGAGGAACGGGCGGCGGAAGCGGCGGGCTTGCAAGGGATCGGATGTTCCCAGGGAGAGATTCAGTTCCCGGAAACCGGCCGCCTTCATGAGCGCAAGGGTCTCCTGATCCAGAGCCTGGGGGAAAAGACCGTTCATGGCCCGCAGTTCCGGCGGGCGGTTTCCGAAAAAGCCTACCAGATGGTTCAGTAGATCCGTAAACCAAGCGCGGTCCAGGACGATATTTTCGTCTTCAAAGTCGATAAGACCAATATCGTGGTCTTTGGCGGCCTGTTCGATTTCGCGCATGACATGGGCCACGCTTCGCCGGCGATAGGGAATGCGGGAATGGTCTCCCATGCAGCAGTAGGTGCATGCCATGGGGCAGCCCCGGCTGGCGGCGATCACGAGGGTCGTGCGGCCTTTGCGGGCATAATAGCGGTTTTTGACAAGATCGAGGCTTGGTAGCGGCAAATGGTCCAAATCTGCCGCATAGACCGCCGGGCGGATGCAGGGCGAACCGTGGGCGCGTTTGTAGGCCACACCGGGTACCGCAGCAAGAGGGCTTCCTTTGAGCAGAGCATCGGCCAGGGCGGGCAGACTTTCCTCACCCTCGCCGCGCAAAACAATATCCACGGCGGGCTGCTCCAGGATGCGCTTCGGAAAGGCGGTGGGATGGTGCCCTCCCAGAACGATGGTTGCTTGGGGGCAGCGCGTTTTTATGACCTGAGCGCAGGCCAGGGCCATATCTTCATAGGCCGAAAAGAGGGACGAAATACCGATCAGACGGGCACCGGACAGGTGGGCCTGTTCAGCGATGGTTGCGAGGGCGTAGCCGAAATGGCGATACTGATGAAAAAGGGCGAAGGGCGCGCAGTCCGGAGGGCCATAGGTGGCCGTGAGATAGGCCAGTTCCTCCGGCAGCGGCGCCGGTCGCGACTTCCCGGTTGCCAGCGCATCCAGGATTTGTACCCGGTAGCCTTTTTGCCGGCAGGCGGAAGCGATGGACATCAGACCATAGGGCACTGTCCGCTTGGCGGTCAGATAAAAATCTCTGACAGGGGGTTGGATCAGCAGAATATCGCATGGCAGGACTTGCGGGGAGGCGGCCTCCGGGGGCTGTGATGCCTTTCGGCGACAGGTCAAGGATCAGTGCCCGCCACAGCCGCAGCCGCAGTCTCCACCGCAGCCATCGGCTTCGGCGACTTGGGCCATGGCGCGCACGACATCGCGCGGTTCGGCATCGGCAATCGCCGAAACGGAGATGTCGAGCTTGAAAGTCCCCGATGCTTCTGGAAGGGACAATGCAGTGCACAAGGGCCGATAGAGGTGGCCGAAAGTGCGTGGGGCCTCCGCGCGTGGCACGTTCAGGTGGAGGCGATCACCGACGGCTTTGTGAAGCAGCTCATATTCGAAAGGGCACATACCGTCACTGGCAATGCCGAATATGAAGTCGAAGGGGACGGTTCGCGCGTCAAACTGAACTTCCAGACTTATCCATTTCAGATGATCAACGGCGCTGCTCATCAGGTCTCCTTCGGGAACGGTTATACGATAGTGCCTAGTTTGACCGTCAATTTAGGCACCTTTCATTGAAAAGGCAACCCGCTTGACAGGTCTTTTTGGGGGGGCGGATGCCGCAACCCGAAAGTGATCGGTGCTATTCGGGCGCATACGCCCTGTGCGCGGTAGGGTCTGCCAGGGTGGCCGTCGGGAATGGTCAGGCGCTACGGCCCTTGATCCAGTTTACGAGGGCCATGATGCGGTCTTCCTGGGGTTGGGTCAATTTTTTGAACTGCACCCCGATGCCGTCCTCCGTGATATAGATGATATCGCCGTAAACACGGAAAATGTCGGGGAATTTGGGGTGGGAAAAAGCGAGGGCCAGCTCGTCCCCGACTTTGAAATCTTCCTTGGTGCCGATAAACAAGCCCGTCGGATGGATGTCTTCGATATAGTCGGTATAGAACCGGTTGCCGGCGGAGAAATTGACGATCAGCGACGATGGTTTGCGTGGACGATCCGGTCGGCTGCGGGTGATGGCACTGGTGTCGGGGGTGATTTGGGGCTTTTTGTGCCGGTAAAGGAGTTCTTCGGCCAAACGAAGCATGATCAGCTGTTGCTTCTCGGTCATACCGACCACCGTCTGAATCAGACGGGAGAGCGTAACGTTGTATTTACGGCTATCGTGGTCGGTGAGGTCCATCCCGTGTTCCTGTGTCGGAAAATAACGGTTTTGAAAGGCGCTACGTAAACCGATTGAATCATAGTTTTGCTGATTTTTCAAATGGGAAGGTGGGGGCAGGGCGGCAAGCGACGCCGTCGGTCGACATTCCCCGTCATATGTCGCGGCCGCGATTGAGGAAGATTTCAAGGCGTTCGACACCCAGCGAACAGGAGAGGGTCAGCATCAGGTAGAGCAGGGTGACCGTTATCCAGATTTCGAAGGTAAGGTAGGTGGAGGCCATGAGCTCCATCCCCTGGAAGGTCAGTTCATGAATGGATATCACGGAGACGATGGCGGAATCCTTGATGGTCGAAATGAATTGCCCCGAAAGGGGCGGCAGAATGCGCCGCACTGCTTGGGGACCGACAACATGAATCAATTGCTGGCGGCGGGAGAGGCCCAGGGCGGCGGAGGCCTCCCATTGGCCGGTTTCGATGGACTGAATGCCGGCGCGTATAATTTCGGTGATATAGGCGCCTTCAAAGAGAGAGAGGGTGAGCAGGGCGGAGAGAAACGCCGGAAGGTTCGACGGAGGGGCCAGCAGCAGGGTCAGCACCTTTTGGATGAAGGGGGGAGAGGCCTCCGCCAGAGCTTGAATGCCGAGGACCGGCATCAACTGATCGCTGACGAAAAAATAAAAAATAAAAATGAGGACCAGGGGTGGGGTGTTGCGGACCAACTCAACGTAAGTCGCTCCCACCATCCGTCGAAAGGGGCGCAGACTGATGCGCGCCAATCCCATAAAGAGGCCGATGACGGCCGCCAGAAGGGTACCCCAGATACTGAGCCGGATCGTGTTGAGAAATCCGATGGTGAGGGTGTTCAGAACCCAGCGTTTTTCAGCGGGGTCGTATCGCAGCAGATATTGGGGGATGCGTTCCCAGTGCCAATTATACTGAAGGCCGGAAGAGAGACGATGAAAAACGTAGACGGCCGTTCCCATCAGCATCACGCCGAGAACGATATCGATAGGGGATATGCGGCGGTTGAATCGCATCAACGGCATAGGGCTCCCTGAGCACGACACCCCGGCGCCCGGCGGCTTTAAAAACCGCCGGAATCGGGAGGATTGAGTTATTGAGAAAAAGCGAGTTGCTTCGGTAAGCGGCTATTGCAAGCGATCTTTCCAGTCCTGGGTCATAAACCAGTAAGCCTTGCGCTCGGCCAGCCAACCCTCCGCATTCACATATTGAATCCAATTGTTGAAAAAATTGAGGGTGTCAGGGTCGCCCTTGCGCACGGCAAACCCGATGGGCTCTTTGGTGAAGGTATCCTTGAAGGGCAGGAAAAGCGTATCGGGATGGTCGATGGCCTGGAAAGCCGGGGTTGGCGCCGAGGCTATGGCGGCATAGGCTTTTCCGTTGATGACTTCCTGGTATATCTGGGCTTCCCCGTCGAACTGGCGCAGGGTTGCTTTGGGCATGTACTTCTTAGCCGCCATTACCGACGTGGACCCTAGCTTGACCGCCAGGACGACATCGGGTTTGTTGAAGTCCTCCAGGGTCTTGAAACCGGCCGCCAGTTTCTTGTTGGCCACCAGGGACATTCCGGAGAAGTCATAGGGTTGGGAAAAATTCACCTTCAGATTGCGGCTGGGGACGATTCCCATCCCGCCGATAATGACATCGAATTTGCCGGTCAGCAAGGCCGGAATGATGCCGGACCATTTGGTGGGGACGAATTCCACCTTGACCCCCATATCGGCCGCCAGGCGGGTAGCCACATCGATTTCAAATCCAATCAGTTGTCCGGTCTTATCCCGCATGGCCCAGGGGACAAAAGTGTCCATGCCGACCCGCAGGACGCCTCTTTGAAGGACCTGCTCCAGGGTACTTTCCTCCACAAGTTGCTTCTGAATGGGGCCGGCTGAAAGAGGGGCCGCCATCATCAGGAGTACCACAACAATCGGTAGGAGTTTAAGGATCAATGCGTTTTTCATGGGAAGCTCCTTTGTCTATCGGTGGTTTGAAATATAAGGATCACAATCGATCATTAAAATGGGCCGTAAGTTTTTTGGTCGTAGCCGCGTCTTTCCATGCATCGGAAGGCCCCTAACCGCCGGTCAGGGCGTTTCAGCCGATGAGAGTGGCAAGGTACGACCGAGTCGTTTTCCATGGATGCTGGCGGGTTCTTTTTCCCGGTCATGGTCGCACAGGTGGTAACCATAGGGCTTATGCGGCCACGCGGCAAGCGGCAAACGACGCAGCCGTGCGCGTTCATCCGGGAAAATCATCAAACAGCCGTCCGAAGGTGTCGTTCGAGAAGGTTGATCAGCAGCGACAGGGAAACCGTCATCACAAGATAAATGGCCGCCACCACAAACCAGATTTCGAATACGAGATAGGTTTCCGCAATGATGGACTGGGCCTGCATGGCCAAATCGTAAATGGCAATCGTACTGACCAGGGCCGAGTCCTTGATCAGCGAAATCGCCTGACTGGCGAGCGGCGGCAAAATGCGCCGCGTGGCCTGGGGTAAAATGACATGGCGATAGGTTTGGGGGCTGTTGAGGCCCAGGCTGTAGGCCGCCTCCCATTGGCCCCTGTGGATGGACACAATGCCGGCCCGGAAAATTTCCGAGGCATAGGCCCCTTCAAACAGGCTGAGCGCCATAACGGCCGACGTAAACCGGCTCAGATCGAAGACGGGTGCAACGACAAAATAGATGAAGAAAAGCTGTACCAGCAGGGGGGTATTGCGAATGCTTTCCAGGTAGCCGCGGGCTACGAGATTTCCCAGGAAGGAACGGGAGAGGCGTAAAAACGCGGTCGTCAGACCGATCAGGGTGGCCAGCACGAGGCTGATGGCCGTGATGTGAAGCGTGACCACCAAACCTTGCAGCAGGGGGCCGGCCACCCAGTGACCGCCTTCCAGGGAGAAGAGATAGCGCGGTACGCGGTACCACTGCCAGTAATAGCCGAGCTTTTCGGATCCGCGAAAGAGAACGAAAATCAGCAGCCCGGAAAGAGCCAGGAATTTCAAACTATCCAGCCACGGAAAGCGCCGGAGCGAAGCCATCGATTTAATTGAATGCGTCATTTTGGGCGCGTCGTTCGAGGTCGCGATGCAATCGGGTGTTTTAGAATCGGGCAAGAAAGGTCTATGGTGCCGCCCGACGGGTACACGGGGTGATTCGATGGCCGACCGCAGGTCCATTTTCCCAGCCGTCGATCGGTCGGGCGACATATAACAGCATCTGTTGAATATGTAAAGCCGCGGCCGCAGGCCTCATAGCCGTCCGCTCCCTTTTTTGAAATGCTTCTTCCGGGAGGCCGCTTTCGGCCGCGGGCGGGACGGCAGGAGGGCTTCCTTCTGGCGTTGTTTATGGCGGATGTTCTTCTCGACAAAGAGCGACTTTCCCTCCTCAAAGGGGTTCTGCTCCGTGTGGTACATCAGCGTTGCGTAGGTGGATGGCGTCGGCGTGAAAATCTGGACCTGCTGCGGGGCGATCTGCAGCCGGGTGCGCGTGTAGCCACGCAGCCGGTGCATATCGTCCAGCGTGCACCCCGGATAGGCGGCGATGAAATAATAGCTGAGAAATTGATCGAGGCCGGCGCGCCGGGTCAGTTGGCCGAATCGTTCGCGGAAAGTGGTGCAAATTTCCGCCGGCGGTTTTCCCATGAGGGCCAGGACGTGGGGCACGCTGTGTTCGGGGGCGATCTTGAGCTGTCCGGAAACATGATGGCGGATGAGGTCATCGAAGTAGCGGTCGCCGGCCTGCTTGTCGGCCAGAATAAGATCGGGTCGCAGGCCCGAAGCCACAAAGACCTTGCGGATGCCCGGGATGCCACGCAGCATACCCATCAGCCGGCGCAGGCGTTCGTGATCGACCGGCAGGTGCGGGCAGACCTTTGGGTAGAGACAGCGTTTCTGTGGGCAGGCGCCTTTTTCCAGCTTGCGGTCGCATTCAAAGCCGTACATGTTGGCGGTCGGTCCGCCTAAATCCTGGATGATGCCCGTGAAGCGGGGATGGGTCGCCATGCGCCGGGCTTCCCGGATGAGGGAGGCTTCGCTGCGCCCGTAGACCGTGCGTCCCTGGTGAACGGCAATGGCGCAGAAGTTACACTCCCCATAGCAGCCGCGGTGCGTGGTGAGAGAAAAGCCGATGGTGTCCAGAGCCCGCGCAGCGCCCTGGGCTTCGTAATACGGGTGCTGCGCATAGGTGTAGGGCAGCTCGTAGACGGCGTCCAGGGCTTCCGTGGCGAGGGGGTGGGCCGGCGGGTTTTGCACCAGCCAACGGGTGTCCTGCTGCTGACAAAGGCCGGTGGCGGTGTGCGGGTCGTTTTGCCGGTAGAACTGGTGAAACATGGCAGTGAAAGCCTGACGATCGGCGGCAACTTTTTCGTGGGAGGGGAGGATGTCATAGCCTTCCCTGGGCTGACGGGCGATATAACATATCCCCCGCAGATCACGGAAGTCGGCCTGCCGGTTCAAGGCTTCGGCCAGCGCCAGGACGGTTTCTTCGCCCATGCCGTAAATCAGCGCATGGGCCCGGGCGTCGAACAGGATCGAGCGACGGACCCGATTGGACCATGCGTCGTAATGGGAGATGCGACGCAGGCTGGCTTCCAGGCCTCCCAGGACGATGGGCACGTCCGATCCGCTGGCCCGTCGGATCAGGTTGGCATAGACGATGACGGCCCGGTCCGGCCGGCGGTTGTTTTGTCCCCCGGGGGTGAAATCATCGCTTTGGCGCCGTTTCCCCAGGGCGGTATAGTTGGCCACCATGGAGTCCACGCTGCCGCCGGTAACGCCCCAGAAGAGGCGCGGCCGGCCCAGGCGCATGATGTCGTCAGGGGAATGGATGTCGGGCTGCGCGATGATGCCCACCCGGTAGCCGGCCGCCTGCAGGACGCGTCCGATGACGGCGGCACCGATGTAGGGGCTGTCGATATAGCTGTCGCCCGTGACGATGATGACGTCCAGTGATGAGCCGCCGTGTGCCTGAACTTCCCGGGGGGTTGTCGGGAGAAAGGCCGGGGATGGGGTATCGCGTCTTGACATGATTTTCAATAATGGGTATCTGTCAGCGTTTAACACTCTTATCGATTTTCCGGAGGCCTCCATGGATTACAAGAAGACCCTGAACCTGCCCAAAACGCAATTCCCCATGAAGGCGAACCTTGCCCAGCGCGAGCCGCAACGTCTTGAGGAATGGGAGCAGAACCGTCTTTACGAGAACATACGCACGCTCTCCCAGGGTCGCCCCCGGTTTATCCTGCACGACGGACCGCCCTATGCCAACGGTCATATCCATATTGGTACCGCACTCAACAAAATATTAAAAGATATCATTGTGCGATCGCGCCAGATGATGGGCTTCGACGCGGTATACGTGCCGGGATGGGACTGCCACGGTCTGCCCATCGAACACAATGTGGACAAGGAGCTGGGACCCAAGAAAAAGAATCTCAGCCTGATCCAGGTGCGCCAGCGCTGCCGACAGTATGCCGAAAAATTCATCGATATCCAGCGGGCGGAATTCAAGCGCCTGGGGGTGATGGGGGAATGGGAAAACCCCTATCTCACCATGAGTTACGACTATGAAGCCACCATCGCGGCCGAATGCTGCCGTTTCGCGCTGGACGGCAGTCTGTTCCGCAGCAAGAAACCTATTCACTGGTGCTGCAGTTGCAAGACCGCCCTGGCGGAAGCCGAGATCGAATACGCGGACGAGGGTTCACCATCCATTTACGTCCGTTTCCCGTTTATCGATGATCTGGGTGACATCGATCCCGCGCTCAAAGACCGCCAGGTCGACTGCGTCATCTGGACCACCACACCCTGGACCCTGCCGGCCAACCTGGCCATCGCCCTGCATCCGGAATTCGTCTACGCCGCGGTGGAGGCTGGCGATGGCAGGGTCTATCTGCTGGCCAGAGATCTGGTGGAAAGCTGCATGGCCAAGTTCGGCCTGAAGGAATACCGCACCCTTTGCGAACTGACGGCCCCTTCATTGGAAAGACGGCGCTGTCGGCATCCCTTCTACAACCGTGAGTCCATCATCGTTCTGGGCGAACACGTCACCCTCGAGGCCGGAACGGGCTGTGTGCACACGGCGCCGGGACACGGCCGTGAAGACTACGATGTGGGCCTGGCCTATGGTCTCGATCCCTACTCGCCGGTGGATGACCGCGGGGTTTTTACGGACGACGTCGAATTGTTCAAGGGGCAGTTCGTTTTCGAGGCCAATCGCGCCATTATCGAACACCTGCAGCAAACCGGATTCCTGCTGGCCCAGGAAAATCTCTCCCACAGCTATCCCCATTGCTGGCGCTGCAAGAAACCGGTGATTTTCAGGGCCACGCCCCAATGGTTCATCTCCATGGAAAAGACCGGCCTGCGGGCCAAATCTCTGCAAGAGATCGACCGCGTGGAGTGGGTGCCCCACTGGGGGCGGGAACGAATTTACGGCATGATCGAAAACCGGCCGGACTGGTGCGTGTCCAGGCAGCGGGCCTGGGGCGTTCCGATTGCCCTTTTTTATTGCCGTGATTGCGGTAAGCATTTCGTGGACGAGGCCATGATCGAGCGGCTGATGGCGCTGTTCGAAGCGCATGGGGCTGATGCCTGGTTTACCGAGGATGCCGAAAAGCTCCTGCCGGAAGACGCGGCCTGTGCGGGCTGCGGCGGAACGTCTTTTGTAAAGGAAACAGACATTCTGGATGTCTGGTTCGACTCTGGGGTCAGCCATGCCGCCGTGCTTGCCAAACGGGACTATCTGCGCTGGCCGGCCGATTTGTACCTGGAGGGCAGTGACCAGCATCGGGGATGGTTTCACAGCTCTCTGCTGACCGCGGTGGGGCTGCGGGGGGCCGCCCCCTACCGGTCGGTGTTGACCCACGGCTTCGTGGTGGATGCCGACGGACGGAAAATGTCCAAATCCCTGGGCAACGTGATCGCCCCCAAGGCGGTTATCGATAAATTCGGTGCCGAAATCCTGCGGCTATGGGTTTCGGCGGCCGATTATCGCGACGATATCCGTATATCGGACAGCATCCTCAAACAGCTTAGTGACGCGTATCGGCGCATTCGCAACACCAGCCGATTTATGCTGGGCAATCTGGAGGATTTCCATCCGGAAGAAGACGCCGTGCCTTATGCCGAACTGCAGGACATCGACCGGTATATCCTGCACCGCCTCCAGCAGTTGGTCGCACGCACCCGCAAAGCCTATCAGAGCTACGAGTTCCATATTATTTATCATGCCCTGCACAATTTCTGCGTGCTGGATCTTTCGGCCTTTTATCTGGATATCTTGAAAGACCGTCTTTACACCTCGCCGCCGGCCTCCCGGGCCAGGCGCGGAGCCCAGACCGTCATGCATCACCTGCTGAGCGCCATGGCACGCATGATGGCGCCGATTCTGGCCTTTACCGCCGATGAGATCTGGCAGTACATGCCGGAATGGTCGGATAAAGCCGCCAATGTTCATTTCGCCGCTCTGCCGGAAGTCAATGAGGACTGGGTCGATGATGCGCTGGCCGCCAAATGGGGTAAAATGTTGGCAATCCGCGGCGAAGTGACCAAAGCCTTGGAAAACGCCCGGGTGAACAAGTTGATCGGTCATCCCCTGGATGCTGCCCTGACACTTTCAGCCCAGGACGATGCCTACACCGTCCTGGAGGAATATCGCGAGCAGTTGCAGCGCCTGTTTATCGTTTCCCAGGCGTCCCTGACGGATGTCGGCATGGCCTTGCCGGGGGCCTATGCGAGTGAGGAAATTAAGGGATTGCAGATCGACGTGGTCAAGGCCGACGGTCAAAAATGCGAACGATGCTGGGTCCATGACCCCACGGTGGGAGACGACCGTGAGCACCCGACAGTATGCTCCCGATGCCGGACGCAACTGGCAGAAATCACTCCAACGATGATTGAAACGTCATGATGGAATCCGATACCGACGCAGCCCACGCCACTCCAGGAGAAACGGAATCCCCCGGAACGAAATATCGCCGTCTGGGGTGGATTGCGGGCAGTGTGGTGATTGCCGACCAGGTCACCAAAGGCATCATTCTGGATCGGCTCGCGCTCTATCAAACCATACCGGTAGTGCCCGGTTTCTTTAATATCACCCACATCCAGAATCCCGGGGGGGCTTTTGGCTTTCTGGCTCAGCAAAGTCCGATGATACGGGCCTTTATCTTCCTTCTGATGTCTTTCCTGGCGGTATGCCTGATTTTCTGGTTCTATCGTAAAACGCCGTCGACGCATCGCTTTCTGGCCGCCGGTTTTGCATTGATTCTAGGCGGCGCCATCGGCAATCTGATTGATCGCCTGCGTTTTGGAAGCGTGGTGGATTTTCTTGACTTCTATGTTGGTGCCTGGCATTGGCCCGCCTTTAATGTGGCCGACAGCGCCATTACCACCGGTATTGCCATTTTCCTCCTGCATGTCGTCACCGGCCGCATGCCGGAATAGGGGGCAGCCGTCATGGGGTTTTAGAGTAGGTTCCCCCTGTTTTGCCGCCGGTTTGCGACCCGCTGCCGGTGTGCTGCCGCAACCCCTTGACACTGGCCGATCATGACCGAAATCAGCTACCATGAATTGGAGTCTTTCCTGGAAAAGGAGACGGCGCGTCGCCCGCCGTCCCTGCCGTCGGTAGGCCTGTTTTACGGCGAAGAGGTGCTCTACAAGAAGGCCCTGAAAAAACTCGTGGCCGCCATCCTGGGTGATTTGCCGCGGGACATCCATTTCGAGCCGGTGGAGGGGCTCAATGAAAACATGCCCACCGCCCTGGAGCGCATCAATACCTATTCGCTGCTCTCGCAAAGTAAAATTGTCGCTTTCACGGACGCCCGCCTTTTCTATTCGCGGCAGAACATGGACCGCCTATGGGACAAGACCGCCAAGGCCTGCCAGGCCGGCGAGATGAAAAAGGCGGCGCGTTTTTTTATGGATCTATTGAGCGTTCAACAATTGTCGCTCGAGGATTTGCAGGGGGCCTCGCCGGAAACCGTTCTGAATCTCCCTGGCAATGAGGATGATCTTGCCTGGGTGCCGGCGGTGCTTGATTATTGCCGGCAGAATGGCCTGACGGTGCCGGCTGCCGTCGATCCGCAAAACGACCTGCAGATGGCCATCGAGAGGGGATTCCCGCCGTCCCATCATTTGATGGTTACGGCCGCGTTGGTGGACAAGCGCCGGACCCTGTATAAAACGATTCGTGAAAAGGGCCTGGTGGTGGACTGCACGGTCCCCAAAGGCGACCGCAAGGCGGACCGCACAGCGCAGGACACGTTGTTGGATGCCGCCGTGTCCGAAGCCCTGGCACCTTACGGCAAACGAATGGACCCTGCGGCACGACGGGCTCTTTATGATTTGACCGGTTTCGATCTGCGCATGGTGGCCAGCAATGCAGAAAAGCTGGTCCATTTCACCGGCGGGCGGGAGACGATCGGAGTGGAGGATGTCCGTCAGACCTTACGGCGGACCCGCCAGGACCCCCTCTATGCCCTCACCGAGGCGGTCTCGAACCGTCAGTTGAGCCCGTCGCTTTTCTACCTCGACTCTTTATTGACCGGTGGCGATTTCGACCATCCGCTGCCCCTGCTGGCGGCCGTCACCAATCAGATGCGGCGACTGCTGGTGGCCAAGGATTTTACTGAAAGCGCCCATGGCCGCGCCTGGCATCCGGGATGCTCGTATCCCCAATTCCAGTCCCAGGTGATGCCGGCCGTCAAAGCGTTTGACGAATCCCTGCAAGCACATCTGAAGACATGGGGGCAAGCCCTTTCAGCCGCACCCGCCGCTGGCCCGCAGGGGCGTCGCGGAAAGAAAAAGACCGCCCTGCAGTCGGACCTTTTTTTGGCCGGCAAGGGGCGCAGCCCCTATCCGATCTACAAAACGCTCCAGAAGGCCGAACGGTTTACCCGGTCGGAATTGCTGCAAATTATGCAAATGCTCGGTGACGCTGATCGACGGTTGAAACGTTCCGGCCCGACGGGCCGCATGGTGTTGGAGCATGCCATTCTGGCTATTTGCCAAACAGGGGCGGATGTTTCGTCCCCGGGCCAAAACCGTCCCCGGCCGGGGGGGCGCAAACCGCGGGATAGCGGGAGGTGATCCATGCCGAAAACTAAAATTGTTTGTACGATTGGTCCGGCCAGCAGCTCGCCGGACACCATCCGCGCCATGATCAAGAGCGGCATGAACGTGGCACGGCTCAACTTCTCCCACGGCACCCACGAGGATCACGGCGACAAAATCCGGATCATCCGGTCGCTGGCCGCCGAGCTCAATCGGCCGATCGCCATCCTGCAGGATTTGTGCGGCCCCAAAATACGGGTGGGCAAGATCCCCGATCCAGGCATCCGTCTTAAACCCGGTGAGACCTTTGTACTCACCGCTGAAGATATTGTCGGCACCAATGACCGTGTCTCCGTCTCATACCGAGGCCTTCCGGCGGATGTCAAAGCGGGTGACCGCCTGCTTCTGGCGGACGGGATGATGGAGCTGGAAGTTAGGGGCAGTAAGGGGTCCGATATCACGACCCGGGTCGTCACAGGCGGTGTGCTGACCTCCCACAAGGGCGTCAACCTCCCCACCGGCAGCATGAAGCTCGAAACGCTGACGGACAAGGATCGCCGCGATCTCAAGTTCGGTTTGGCCCATGAGGTGGATTACGTAGCACTTTCTTTCGTCCGCAGCGCGGAAGACATTCACGACATCAAAGCGCTGATTGCCGAACAAGGCTGCCAAACACCTGTCGTGGCCAAGATCGAAAAGCACGAAGCACTGAACTATATCGACGAAATCGTCCATGCGGCGGATGCCATCATGGTTGCCCGGGGAGATCTGGGGGTCGAGATTCCCCTGGAAAATGTCCCTAACATTCAGAAGATGATCGTTCAAAAAGCCAATCGACGGGGCCGGCCGGTCATCATCGCTACCCAGATGCTGCGTTCCATGGTAGACGCACCACGCCCCACCCGAGCCGAAGCGGCCGATGTGGCCAACGGAGTGCTCGATGGTGCCGATGCGGTCATGCTTTCCGAGGAGACGGCCAGCGGCGGATATCCGGTGGAGGCCGTGCGTTTCATGGCCAACATCGCCCGGGCGGCCGAGGAGCGGTTTCCCTACCGACGCTACCTGAAGCAGATGCAGCATCTGGACATCTCCCAATCCGTGGCCGAGGCAGCCTGCAATTTGGCGGAAAACCTGAACGCCGCCGCCATCGTGGCCACTACCCGATCCGGGGCCACAGCGCGTCATGTGGCACGTTTCCGACCCCGCGGCCGCCTCATTGCCCTTTCGCCCAGTGAAAAGACTGTTCGGCGCCTGAGCATGTGCTGGGGCTGCATTCCCTGCCTTTTGAGCCTTACCGACGACACGGATGAAATGATCGAATCCGCCGCCGAATCCGCGCTGCAAACCGGCCATGTGCGTAGCGGCGATCTGGTCGTGATCACTGGCGGAAGACCGCTTTATGCGGCCGGCACCACTAATATGCTGTGGGTCAAACGGCTCTAAGGGCATGGGCGAAACATCACGCGTCCATAAAGCGCCCGGGGTGTGAAACCGCGGAGGGAAATCAGCGCTATGGGATTCATCCGACGTCAGGAAGAAAAAATGGCCGCCCGCCTGATCCAATGGCACCTGTCGCAAAAGGGTTTGCCGCCGCTGGCCGCCGACGAGCTGACGCAGAAGTCCACCCATCTGGTGGCAGAGGCGCACCGCGTGGCCCGCCGCCGCGGCAAAAATGTGTTGTCCATTATGAAAGAAATGGTGGCCGAGGTCATGAAGCGCTAACGCCTCGCAAGGGGAGGGGACATTATTCATCCCCAAGTGTTACGAAAAGCACGGCCGGCGGCGCGCTTGCGAGTGGATCTGTGGTCAAGGCACGCCAGTACTGAAGCCGCCTCATTTTTCCAAGTCCGACTTACATATTGAAATATGGCCGGCGGCATGCTATGCAGCCAAGCTTGAGCTGATGTGGCCCACGCTTGCTGTTTTCGTTAACCGTTTCATGTATGCCATAGGTAGAGCAAAAGGAGGTCGTGATGCGAAAAGGTTTTATTTTGGTAACAGCCGTTCTGATTCTTGGGCTGGCACTTGCGCCGGGCGCTTGGTCGGCCGACCAGATCAACATTGGTTTCAACATCCCTCTGACGGGCGACAACCCGGATGTCGGCGCGTCCACCAAAAATGCCGCCGAAATGTATATCAAGAACAACCCCACCATCGATGTGGGCGGCAAGACCTACGCCCTTAATTTCATTTACGAGGACAATGAATACAAAGCCGAATCCGCCGTTAAGGCCACGACCAAAATGGTTACGGTGGACAACGTGCTGGGCATCATCGGCCCCCAGTCTTCGAGCCAGGCGGTACCGGCCGGCGAAGTGGCCAACAACAATAAAACCCCCATGATCAGCCCCTGGTCCACCAACCCCAACACGACGCTCAACCGCCCCTATGTCTTCCGGGGCTGCTTCCTGGATCCCTTCCAGGGACCGGTAGCCGCCGATTTCGCTACCGAAGAGTTGGGCGCCAAAACAGCGGCGGTTCTCTATGACATCGCCGCCGATTACCCCAAAGGCCTGGCCGAATTCTTCAAGGCGGCTTTCGAAGCCCTGCATGGCAAGGGCTCGGTGGTAGCCTTTGAATCCTTCACAACCGGCGACAAGGACTTTTCGGCCCAGATGACCAATATCGTGGCCTCGGGCGCCGATGTCCTGTTCGTCCCCCAGTATTACTCCGAAGTTCCCTTGATCGTGCAGAGCGCCAAAGAGATGGGCTGGGACAAGCCCATCCTGGGCTCCGATTCCTGGGGCGGGGGCGACCTGATGGGGCTCTGCGGGGATGCCTGCAAGGGCTATTATTTCTCCACCCACTATTCGCCGGTCGGCGCAAAAGGCGCTACCAAGGATTTCATCGATGCCTACCAAGCCGCCTATGGCAAGACCCCCGACGACGTGGCCGCCCTTACCTGGGATTCCCTGGGGCTGATGATCCAGGCCATCAAGGACACCGAGGGCCTTTCGGGCGACATCGCGACCGATCGCACCAAGGTCAAAGATGCCCTGACCACCATCAAGAACTTTCCCGGTATCACTGGTGAGATGACCTTCACCCCGGAAGGGGATCCGAAGAAATGTGCCGTGATCGTCAAGATCAACGGCGAGGGACAGTTCGAATTCTACAAGTCCGTATGCCCGAAGTGATCCGTCCATTCAACTGATCACTGAAGCACCGGTTGATGTGCCGCCCTGGCCATGGACCGGTGCGTGGCGTCCAATCAAGGGGCCCGGGTAAAGCCCTCCTGGGCCTCTTGCTATATTTCAGGGAGCGCGTCGGAATGACTTTCAGCTTTTTCATGCAGAACCTGGTCAATGCCCTGCAGTGGGGGAGTTTCTATGCCCTTATCGCGCTGGGCTATTCCATGGTCTACAGCATCTTGATGCTCTTCAACTTTGCGCATGGCGATATCTTTATGGTGGGGGCCTACATCGGTTTGTTCGTGGCCACCGGCCTGATTGCGCTCTTTGGCGTCGGGGCCGGCGCCATGCTGCCGGGCTGGGTGATCCTGGTCATCACCATTCTGGCTTCGATGATGCTGACGGCCTTGGTGGGCGTCATCGTCGAGCGGGTGGGCTACCGGCCGTTGCGCGACGCGCCCCGGGCCTCGGCGGCCATCACCGGGTTGATGATCGGGATTATCCTGGAGACCTTGAACATCATTTTCCTCGGGGGACAGCGGCTCAAGTTCCCCTCGTTGATCGAATCCCATACCTATAATATCGGCGGGGTTTTCGTCACCAACAAGAAAATCATGATCGTTCTGGTTTCCCTACTGCTGATGACGCTCCTGCACCAGTTTGTAACCCGCACCAAATGGGGGATGGCCATGCGGGCCATGGCCTTTGATTTCGTGGTGGTGCCCCTGGTGGGCGTCCCGCTTAACACCATTGCCGCCATGACATTTGCCATCGGCTCCGCTTTGGCGGCGGCCGCCGGGATTCTGTTCGGGCTGGCCTATCCAGTGCTCGATCCCTATATGGGGGTCGCCCTGGGTTGGAAAGCCTTTGTGGCGGCTATCTTAGGAGGACGGGGATCTATTTTAGGCGCCTGTATCGCCGGATTCATGCTCGGGTTTATCGAAATTATGACGGTGCCGGCCATCCAGATCATAAACCGGCTTTTCGCCTTGAATATCGGTTCCAACTTGCGCGATCTGATCGCCTATTCCATTGTTTTGCTGATTCTTATTTTCCGTCCCCATGGGTTGTTTGGCGAAGTCTACAGCGCCAAGCTCAGGCTGTAAGTCATCCCTAAATCGCATAAACCGTTTTCGCAACAGGACATTCCCGAATGGCGACCAATTCAACTCAACCCCCTGCACATGGCTGGCGAGGAACGCTGCAGCAGTTTCTGGCCCCGATACCGGCGCTTGGATTTTTGCTCGGCATGCTGACCTGCGTTTTAATCGAAAAAGGAGCCGGGGAAGGGCTGGCCGGCCTCCTGGGACTACCCAAGATCCCTATCCTGTTCGGCCTTGTCAATATCTTCGACGTCATTGGCGGTGTGGTCAATATGATTAAGGGAGCACCTTTCGAGACCGCCAGCCTGCTTAAGATCCCGGCCTCACTGGTCTATTTCGCGCTGGTTTATCTGCTCCCGCTGGCGATTGTAGCGCGGCTGCTCGCCAGACCGGCCAATCAAGTGGCCGGCGGGCTGCAGCGAAGTTCTTTGCTGGTCTCGGCCCTGATTCACTTGGCGCTGCTTTACGCCGTCCTCCATTTATGGACCACCATGAGCGACTATCGGTTGATTACCCTCAAAATCATGCTGGTGGCGGTACTCTTTACCTTGAGTCTCAATGTCATCAATGGCTACATGGGTGAGTTCTCCTGCTCCCATCCCGGTTTCATGGCCATTGGCGCCTACATGTCATCCCTCTTTACTGTTGGCCTTTTTGTGGACGACAAGGTGCTGGGGGCTGCCAAATTGGGGCTTTCCATGGCCTATCTCACCTTTCCGCTGGCGCTGGTTTTCGGGGGCATCGTGGCTGCGCTAGCCGCTCTGATCGTGGCGATACCGTCCTTCAAGACACGTGGCGACTATCTGGCCATCATCTCCCTGGCCTTCCTGTTTATCGTCAAAAGCCTCTTTGAAAACTTGCAGGGACTGGGTGGCGCCCGTGGGATTTCCGGTCAGCCGGATTGGGCTTCCCTGCCGGTCATTTTCATCGTCGTCGTGATCGGCATCTGGGTTATCAACAATTTTGTGACCTCTTCCCTGGGCAAGGCGCTCAACGCGGTTCGCGACGACGAATCGGCTGCCGAAGCCATGACGGTCAACACCCGCAAGACCAAAATGGTGGCCTTTATGTTCGGGGCCTTCTGGGCCGGGATGGCCGGCGGCTTGCTGGCCCACGTACTGCGCTATGTGAACCCCGCCATGTTCGGTATTCAGAAGCTGGCTGAGGTTCTGGCAATGGTCTATTTCGGTGGTCTCAACTCGGTGGTCGGCTCCATCGTCGGAGCGGTTTCCATCAGCCTGCTGGGGGAAGCATTGCGGCCGCTGGAGATTTTTAAATGGATCGTGATTCCGCTGCTGCTCATTCTGGTCATGATCTATCGGCCCACCGGATTGATTGCTTTCCGGGAGTTCGATATTCGCAAGATCCTGAGACCCAAAGGGCCCTCGGGCGAGGAGGTTTAGGGTGGCACTGCTTCAAATCAACCATATGACCCATTACTTCGGTGGCTTGCGTGCCGTCAGCGATTTCAACCTATCCATCGAGCCGGGAGAAATCCGGGGGCTGATCGGACCCAACGGTGCGGGGAAAACAACCATATTTAATTTAATTACAGGTATATACACACCCACCGAAGGTCAGGTCGAGTTTGATGGTGAGTCCATCCTGGGGCTGCAGCCCAATCATATCGCTTCGCGCGGCATTGGCCGCACCTTTCAGGATTTACGCCTCTGGCGGCACATGACGGTGCTCGAGCATGTCAAACTGGCGCGCTATGCGAAACTGACCTATGGATTGCTGGGGGCCTTCTTCGACACGCCCCATCGCAACCGGGAAGAGCAAGAAAGCGAAGCACGTGCGCGGGAATTGCTAAAGCTTTTGGGGATCGAACATCTGGCCGACCAAATCGTGACCAATCTGCCTTACGGAGCCCAGCGCCGTGTCGAAATGGCGCGTGCCCTGGCCATCGAACCGCAGATTCTCTTCCTCGACGAACCCACCGTCGGTATGACGCCTGAGGAATTGGACCAGATCATGGACGTGATCCGTTCCATCCACGGCAAACTGGGGTTGGCCATTTTCCTGATCGAACACCGGCTGAAATTCGTCATGGAACTATGCGAGCGGATTCAATGCCTGGTTTTCGGCGAGGCGATTGCCGAGGGTACACCCGATGAGATCCAGAACAATCCCCAGGTCATCGAAGCCTATCTGGGAAAAGACATGGTGGAGACATAATGCTGACCATCGAAAATTTGCGTGTGAATTACGGTAATATTCGTGCTTTGCACGGTATTAGCCTGACCATCGAAGAAGGCGAAATTGTCACCATTATCGGTGCCAACGGGGCCGGCAAGAGCACGACCCTGCGGGCGATCTCCGGTCTTGTACCGGCTGCGCCGGAATCGCGCCTGACCTTTCAAGGGCAGGATTTAAAGCGCTTGGCCGCGGACAAGATCGTCAGCAAACTGGGGATTTCCCATGTTCCCGAAGGACGGCGGTTGTTCGGAAATCTGACCGTGCTGGAAAACCTTAAACTGGCCACCTTTGCCCGCAAAGATAAAGACGGTATCGCCAAGGATATGAAACAGGTTTTTAGTATTTTCCCCCGGCTGGATGAAAGAAAACATCAGAAGGCCGGCACCCTCAGCGGGGGCGAGCAGCAAATGCTGGCCATCGGTCGTGCGTTCATGAGCGGACGCCGCATGATGCTGCTGGACGAACCGTCCATGGGCCTGGCTCCCCTGTTGATGATGAACGTTTTCGATGCCCTCAAGGAGATCAACAAGGAAGGTACCACGATCCTGCTCGTTGAACAGAATGCACGGCTGGCGCTGCAGTTTTCCCAGCGGGGATATGTCCTGGAAACCGGCGAATTGGTTCTGGGAGGGCCATCATCCGAGTTGCTGAACAATCCCGAGGTGCAGAAAGCCTACCTCGGGGGATGATTCGACACGTCAATCCACCAACGCGACCGCCTGGATGCTGCCCAAGCACCGGGCGGTTTTTGTTTTGGAACGACTGACTTGCCATTGGGCCCGCGGTTCCTATCATGGGTTCAAGTGAAAATCCGCCTGTGAAGGCATCTGGTGGAATAACGAGAGAAAGGAGATCTTCCTTGAGAACCGATCATCGATACGTCGTTTGGGCGTCTCTGGCCGCCGATGCCCTCGCTCTATGCGCCCATTGGATATATGATACCCAACAGATTGATGCCCAAATCGGCCGGGCGGATCATTTGCGGGCCCCGCTGCCCTCTTCGTTTCATGCCACTAAAAAACGAGGGGACTTTACGCATTACGGCGATCAAACGGTTTTGCTGCTAGGGTTTCTATCGGAAACCGGCCGTTTTGATGGTCCTTTATTTTCGCGGCGGTGGCAGGCGTATTTTAAGGATTATACCGGCTACCGGGACCATGCCAGCAAGGAAACCTTGCAGGGGCTTGAAGAAGGGCAGCCTCCCGAAAAGGCCGGATCGGCATCCTCCGATCTGGGCGGGGCGGCCCGCATTGCACCGCTGGTCTATCGCTACCACGAGGATGAGGATGTTTTGGTGGCGGTTGTCCGGCAACAAACCGTCTTAACCCACCGGAATCCGGATGTCGTCGACAGTGCCGCCTTTTTTGCACGGGTGACGGCCGCTGTGCTGGCGGGACAGGCGCCTCGGCAGGCCTTGCAGGACGTCCTTCAACGCTATTATAATCGTGCGCCTTTCGACCGTTGGGTGAAACGCGGCATCGACAGTCGCGGAATGACCACACGGGAGGCCATCGGACAATTCGGTCAGGCCTGCGATGTGGCCGCCGCTTTTCCCGGTGTCGTTCACCTGATTACCAAATATCAGGACGAACCCCGCATCGGGTTGATCGAGAATATCATGGCCGGCGGCGATTCGGCCGCTCGCGGAATGATCGCGGGAATGATTTTCGGCGCCTTTTCAGGTAAGGAGGCGGTTCAACCCGATTGGGTGGCAGGCTTGAACGACCGCCGCCGGATTGAATCGTATTTGGACCGGCTGTCGTCGGCGGGGTGAAATATGAAATGGCTGCTGGCCGTTCTGGCACTGGTTTATTTTTTGGTTCCCTGGGATGTGTTGCCGGATTTTTTGGCCGGCTTGGGTTGGTTGGACGATCTTCTGCTGGCCGGTCTGGTCTGGTATTTCTTTTTCAGAAGGAATGAAGGGCCCACTGGTCGAACCGGCCCGCGTGCGAACCGCGGTTCAGCGCGCACGAACCAGCAGTCGCAGCAAAAGACGGCCAATGAATCCGGCGATGCCGAAGCGGCACGGGATCCCTATCGCATTCTGGAATTACAGCCCGGCGCCGGTCAGGCGGAAATCCGGGCGGCCTATCGCCGATTGGCCGCCCGCTATCATCCGGATAAAGTGGCGCATCTGGGGGAAGATTTCCAAGCTTTAGCCGAAAAAAAATTCAAAGCCATTCAAGCGGCTTACGATATACTGCGGCAGCACCGCTAAAGGCTGCAACAAACGGCTAATCAGGCTCGTTGATGAGCATGGTAGCCGGGTCGAAGCGCATCGCTGTATTGCCCCGCAGATTTTCAAACCCCTTGAGGATACGGATGTGGATGTCCTTGCCTTCCGGCAGCAATTGCACGGCCACCTCGAACAGATCCTGCAAAGATGACAACTGCGGCGGCATGCCGTCCGGCAGCGGTGTTTCATGGCGATGGGTCCGCACCGTAAACCAGCAGCGAACCCCGGTCTCGACGCTCAACGCTTTCAGTTCTTCGATCTGGTTGCGGATGTCGCCTTCAAACGGCATCCCGTCCACGATAAGGGTATGGGGTCGGAAGATGTTCTGCTCCATCAAATCGGTCATCCGTTCCCTGAGTTTCGGCACACTGAAGCCCTCCACCTTGAATGTCATGATGAAGCGGCGGGGCAGCAATTCGTCCCACAGAGGGGCGGACGCCTTCAAATGGCGTTTTTGGGCCAACAGATTGTAAACCTCCCGATACCACAAGGTGACCTTGTCCACCGGGTCCTCCATGCTGACATGCAGAACATTGCGGTCCTGCAGCATGGTATACAAGGCGATCTGGACCAGGAAGGCCGTTTTGCCGATGCCGGCGCGGGCCAGGACCGCTCCAAAAGCGCCGTCCGGCAAGCTGTCCTCCGAGGTCAGACCCAGTTGGTGAAGCGGGTTTTTTAACAACAGGTCCTTTTTCATCATGGTCAGGTTCCTTTTCCTGATGGTGATGAGTCGTCCGTGCAGCCCCCGGGAAGCGGATTTATACCGGGGGACCGCCGTCTTTCCGGCAGATTGTGATGGAACGGGCAAGGGCCGTACAAACCGGGATAGCGTGCCTTTCAATAACCCGTCTCCTTTGCGCGCGGGTAAGGTGCTGCGGGAAGCCTGGTCGCGCTCCCGGGATCAATCATGCCGTTTTCATCAGGCCACTTTTTTCTTTTCCGACTGGCGCTGTTTCTCGAGTTCTTCGGCCACGGATTGCGGCACTTGCCGGTAGGTCGCAAATTCCATGGTGAATTGGGCTTTGCCCTGGGTAAGGGAGCGCAGCACAGTCGAATAACCGAACATCTCGGCCAACGGCACCTGGGATTCGATGGCGCACTGGACGCCCTCATCCTGGGAACCCACAATCATTCCGCGGCGCTGGTTCAATGACCCCATCACAGCCCCCTGAAATTCGGTGGGCGTCTCGACGACCACCTTCATGACCGGCTCCTGGATGACCGGCTTGGCCTTGGCATAACCCTGTAGAAAAGCCCCCCGGGCAGCGGCCTGAAAGGCCATGTCGGAAGAATCCACCGCGTGGGAGGCGCCGTCATTGATGACAACCCGGACACCGGTGACCGGGAATTCCATCTTAGGACCTTTGGCCAAACAATTGCGGAAGCCTTTCTCGCAGGCTGGAATATATTGCGTCGGAATCGACCCGCCCACGACCTTGCTTTCGAATTCAAAGTCACCCTCGGCCAGAGGCTCCAGATAACCGGCCACACGACCGTACTGACCGGCACCGCCGGTCTGCTTTTTGTGGATGTAGTCGAATTCCGCCTGGGCCGTAATGGTTTCGCGATAGGCGACCTGGGGCTTGCCGGTGGTGACCGAAGCGGCGTACTCCCGTTTCATCCGTTCGACGTAGACTTCCAGATGGAGTTCTCCCATGCCCGATATAATCGTATCACCGGTTTCTTCGCTGACATAGGTCTTAAAGGTGGGGTCCTCTTTGGTAAAGCGGTTCAAAGCCTTGGACATATTGATTTCAGCCTTGTGATCATCCGGTTTGATGGCCAGCGAGATGACAGGCTCAGGCACATACATGGAGGTCATGGTGAGACTATGCCCCGGCGCCAGGAAGGTATCCCCGGAAGCGCAGTCGATACCGAACAGAGCACCGATATAGCCGGCCGGGATTGCTACGATATCCTCCATTTGGTCCGCATGCATCCGCACCACACGGCCGATTTTTACTTTTTTGCCGGTGCGGACGTTGATAACCGTATCGCCCTTGGCGAGGCGGCCCTGATAGACACGGATATAGGTCAACTGACCATACTGCCCGTCCTCCAGCTTGAATGCCAGGGACACCAGGGGGTCGTCCTGCTTGACAGTCAGCGTGACGGGCGCTTCGTCATGCTCGGTATCCAGGGCGGTATTCTCCACATCGGCCGGGCAGGGGAGATAGGCGGTAACAGCGTCCAACAGCGGTTGAACGCCCTTGTTTTTATAAGCTGACCCCATAAGGACCGGGGTAATGCCCCGCTTCAGGACACCTTCCCGCAAGGCGGCGTAAATCAGGTTGGCCGGGATGTCCTGTTCTTCCAACACGGCTTCCATAAGTTCGTCGGAAAACATGGTAGCGGCATCGATGAGCTCATCACGCCGCTGGGCGGCCTCTTTCTGCAGGGATTCCGGAATGGCGTCCAGGCGCAGAATTTCGCCGTTGTCGCCATCGAAGTAAATGGCCTGCATGCGCACCAGGTCGACAACCCCTTCGAAATCCGCCTCTAAGCCGATGGGAATCTGGAGAGCGACCGGTTTGTGGCCCAGTTTATCGCGCAATTGGTCGATCACGCGGAAAGGATTGGCCCCGCTGCGGTCACACTTGTTGACGAAAGCTATGGAGGGGACCTTGTAGCGCTTCATCTGTTGGTCGACCGTGATGGATTGGGACTGAACGCCGCCTACGGCGCACAATACGAGAATACCGCCGTCCAACACCCTCAGAGAGCGCTCCACTTCGATGGTAAAATCCACATGGCCCGGGGTATCGATGATGTTGATCTCGTGCCCCTGCCATTCACAATAGGTCGCCGCCGAAGCAATGGTGATGCCGCGTTCCTTTTCGAGCTCCATCGAGTCCATGGTGGCGCCCACACCGTCTTTGCCTTTGACGTCGTGAATGGCGTGGATGCGCTGAGTATAGAACAGGATACGTTCCGTGAGGGTGGTCTTGCCGGAATCGATGTGGGCGCTGATGCCGATGTTCCTAACCTTTTTAATGTCCGCTTTCATCTTGCAATCCTTATGATATTTGGTGGCCAAGCTTTCCCTTGGCGGGTGTTATCCGACGTCGCCCACCCAGGAAGACCTAAAAAAAATCACCCGGATCAGTGATCCGGGCGATGCATAAATTGCATATCAGTATAAGAAATCATTTAATATATAATAAAAATAAAATTTGTCAATTAAAAATTAGGAGGGATCCTGCTTGGGATCATCCTTGCCGCATTGCGGATTACTCCCGCCCATCAGCACTATCGACGATCCTGGCAACTGGCTTAAGGCCGCCTATCCCCCCGGCGTTGTGGTTTCAGGCGCTTGGTTTGTTTGCGGCTGCGCAGGAGAACATAGCTCGCCCCTACACCCCCGTCGCAGTGGCGGGCGCTGGTGTAGGCCAAAACCCATTTGCGCCACTTCCCCCGTTTCAGCCATCGAATCAGCCGTGATTTGAGAACCGGTTCGTCCGGTGAGGAGAGCCCGCGGCCATGGATGATCAGAATCATGCGCAATCCACGCCTGACGGCATTGGCGAGGAAGCGGTCCACCGCATCCTGCGCTTCCCAAACACCCAGGCCATGCAAATCGAGATGGTCCTGAATAGAAAAGGCCCCCCGATGCAAACGGCGCGCCATATCGCAAGGGACATCAAGGCTGCGGCCTTCAATATATTCAGGGGTGTCCGCGACGCGATACCCCTGTCCGCATTCAATCAGCCGCTGCAATTGGTCTAGGACTATTTCCTCTTCGCTGGGATGAGGTTTCGCGAATGGCCGTCGGGGGAGGTTTTGAGCCGTTTTAGCGGGAGCCATCCGCTGGACGTCTTCCATCGCACGCCGAAAGAGCGCATCTTCCTCATGCGGCGTCAGCTCTTGCCGGTCACTAGGCGGCAGTCGCTCAGCCGGCATATCCTCCAGACAAATATCATGGGCTTGCAGCAGCTTCTTGAGGTGACGAAAGGGCTTGTTGTGATAGCCTTTTTTCATGTTGCAGCATCTGGAGCGGTGCTATTGCGGTCACACCCCTGTGGCGGTCTACCCCGTGCGCATCCAGAGGTGGCAGAATTGGGTTCCGGCCGGGGCCGAAAGATGCCATTTGGGGATGTACACCATCGGTAAGCCAAACCGCACTTGATTTCGTATTGCCGGATAGCCTGGCAAGCCTATCACCGACGGGCATGCTTTCAGAGTTCCGGTGCACCTGACGGGATCAGACATGCAAATACCAACTTCTGGGTACTGCGGTTGCGGATCTGGTGCAATTCATCCCCCGGGATAAACACGACCGATCCCGACCTGACCGTTTGCCATTTTCCGTTCTGGTAGACCTCCCCTTCACCGGAATGGAAAAAGATTTCGTGTTCCCATTCGTGCTGGTGACGGGGCGTATAGCCCTCGGGTGAAAGCTCGAAGACCCGCATGCAGAAATTGGTCGCCCCGTCATCCCGTCCGACGACGACACGACCTGTGACACCGCGCACCTGCTCGCCATCAAATGATTGCGGGGTTGCATCTGTATAATGGATGATTTTCATCATGGGTTTCCCTTAATAAGTGATCAGGAACATGGAAATATCCTCATGAACGCGCCGGTCGACCCTTCGGTGAGCGGGGCGCTTCATGGGGGATGTGGCCAGCGAATCCCCCGTCTCATTACCGTATGGCAATGGTAACCTCTCGGGCGCGCATTGGCAACGGTTTTGACGCTGCCGGTGGAAGTCTTGCTAAAGTTAGAGGGACAAGCTCCCGAATAGGTTCCATATCATCAGGTTATGATTTGGTGGCTCCATGGCGGATGAGCGCTGCGCTCCTTTGATCTGGAAGGAAAGGCATTGCTTGACTAAGCCGCGCTTTTGGGATCAAATAACGCTCATCTTGGTCCGGTGTTGATAATTGAGGAGTCTGGCATGGATATCAATATCTGCTGCCCCGAGAAAGTGGTGTCGGCCGAAGAAGCAATCGCTAAAATCAAGCGGGGCAGCCGCGTGTTTGTCGGTACCGGATGCGGCGAGCCCCAGCACCTCATTCGGAGCATGGTGAAAAACCCACAATTGCAAGACATCATGCTCTACCAGATGCTGTCCTACACCTTTGCGGACTATGTGGATGATCCGACTTTCGCGAATCGCTTCAATCTCAAGCTTTTTTTTATCAGCAAAACCATGCGCAAGGCCGCTTTTGAGGGCAAGATCGATTATATCCCGGCCTATCTATCCAAGATTCCCCGTCTGTTTGCCAGCCATCGCATCGGCCTGGACGTCGCTCTGGTGCAAGTCAGTCCTCCCGATCATTTCGGATATTGCAGTCTGGGCGTTTCCGTCGATATAACCCGTTCGGCGATGGATCATGCCCATCTCGTCATTGCTCAGGTCAACCCCGGCATGCCCCGAACCTGGGGCGACAGTTTCGTGCATGTGGACGAAATCGACTATCTGGTTCCGAAGGACGAGCCTCTGGTCGAAACGATGGTCGATATCGGGGATAACCCGATCTCCAAGCGTATTGGCCATTTCGTCTCGGAGTTGGTAGAGGACGGCGCCACATTGCAAATTGGGTTCGGCTATCTGCCCAATGCCATCCTGCGCTACCTGGACCATAAACATGATCTCGGTATCCACACCCAGCTCATTACCGACGGTCTCCTGCCATTGTTTGAGAAGGGGGTCATCACCAATAAAAAGAAAACACTTCTGCCCGGGAGGGTGGTTGCCTCCCTTTGCATGGGTTCGGAACAGCTTTATCGGTTCGTGGACAACAATCCGGCCTTCTATTTCCGATCTTCGGAATTTGTTAACGATCCAACCGTTATTGCCCGCAACGATAACCTCGTTTCTATCAGTAGTGCCCTCGAAGTGGACCTTACCGGCCAGGTATGCTCGGATTCCATGGGCCACCTTTTCTACAGCGGCATCGGTGATCAGGTTGATTTTTTGCGCGGTAGCGCCATGTCCAAGGGAGGCTTTTCCATCATTGCGATGCCCTCCACGGCCTGCAACGGCAATGTTTCCCGCATCGTTCCCTATCTCAGCGAAGGTTCGGGGGTGGCCACGACACGTGCCGATGTGAATTTCGTTGTTACAGAATACGGCATTGCCGAACTTCAGGGAAAAAGCATCTTTCAACGTGTGATGGAACTGACCCAGATTGCCCATCCCAAGTTTCGTGATCAGTTGATCCAGACGGCTAAAGGCCGACACTATATTTTTGCCGATCAATTGACGCCTACCCAAGAAGACCTTCTATTCCTGGAAGGCTACAAATCGACGTTAAAGATTAAAAATGGGAAAACCTTGCATTTCCGCCCTCTGCTGCCATCGGATGAATTTGCCTACCGCAATTTCTTTTATTCGCTTCAGGAGGTGACAATTTATTACCGTTTCTTTTATCAGATGAAGTTGTTTTCCCATGAAGTCATCCAGAAGCAATGGGCCAGCGTCGACTACCGTAAAAACATGTCGATGATCGGATTGGTTCAAAGGGGCGGACATCAGGAGATCGTAGCAATCGGCACCTATGCACAGGAAGACGATACCAGCGCCGAAGTGGCTTTTGTGGTGCGGGAGGATTTCCAAGGTATGGGAATTGCGTCGTATTTGCTCGAAATATTGGAGGGGATTGCTAAAGAGAACGACTATAAGCGATTTACCGCAACAGTGTTGCAGGATAACCAGGCCATGCTGTCCGTGTTTCGAAAACGCTACCCGGAGGCCAAGCTGAAAGCGACCGGCGGCAATGAGATCGCCGTCAAGATGGATTTCAAACCGCTCGACGAGCATTAAAAGAAACCGCTATGTTCACCTTCGGTTTATTATGAACAGGGGGAAAGCGGCATTGATTTGTATCGTGTTCTTCCTGCTAAAGAGCATGAAAAATTTGAGTTTTTCCTTGATAAAACACTATTTTTTCTGCTATTTATGAATAGTTGTGTGTCAGATGGGCATTTGTATCAAGATTTGAAAAAGGATGCCTAACGGTGCCCTTGCAACCGTAAGCCAAGGCGCGGTCACGTTAGCATGTATCGTGCGGTGTACGCCAATTTTCGCCAGTAGCAGGTTCCGCTTGAAAGCGTGACCGCCGGATGTCACTGATTTACTTAAGAGGCTGCCCGTAAAAGGACCGATCGACCAAACGATTTCGAATCCATGCGCGGTGCGACCCATACATATTCAGGGAGGTGCTTCAATTGTCATATACGCTTGGGCAGAAACAGCTTGATAGTATAGACGAAATACTTCAGGCCGATCTAGTGGATATCGGCGTACATTGCGTTTTTCTCATCGATATGTCGGGTAATATCATTGCCAGTTTGGATGATGGTGAGAATAAGCACGATATCTATTCGCTCGCTGCGCTGGCAGCCGGCAACTTTGGTGCGGTGAGTGCAATGGCCAAGATTGTCGGTGAAGGTGAGTTTTCACTTCTGTTTCACAAAGGTAAAAAAGAAAATATTCACTTTAGCAAGGTTCTGAGCGAGTTTTTATTGATTACGCTTTTTGGTAATGATCTTTCG
Source organism: uncultured delta proteobacterium (assembly GCA_963730675.1). Lineage (GTDB taxonomy): Bacteria > Desulfobacterota > Desulfobacteria > Desulfobacterales > UBA5852 > JABZFP01. The sequence goes on from CAVSSY010000011.1 coordinate 489,662, forward strand.
CTTGGGTTTTTGCGGTTGAAGGTCGCCGAATCGGTCGAAAAAATCAAAAAAATATTAGAGCCGATTCACACCCCATAATTCGTCATCCCATTTTAACGTATATGACCGACTGTAAACGCTAGGTAAAATTTCAATGGCATTCGTCAATCTAAAGAAAAAAGAAGTTCAAGTTAAAATCGTCTATTATGGTCCTGGCAGAGGCGGTAAAACAACGAATCTAGAGTATATCTATGCTAAATTCAATGAACGCATTCAGACCGAAATGGTGACGGTTAAGACGCATGGTGACCGAACGCTGTTCTTTGATTTTTTACCGATCGATATCGGTAAAATTAATGGATATGCCGCTAAGATGCAACTCTACACCGTACCGGGGCAGGTTAAATACAACGCAACACGACGGCTGGTTTTAAGAGGGGTCGACGGAATTGTATTCGTGGCTGATTCAATGGCAGTGAGAAGAGAAAAAAATATTCTCTCGCTTAAGAATCTTCATGAAAACTTGAAAAATTATAAAAAAAGCATTTTTTCGATCCCCATGGTTTTCCAATACAACAAGGTCGATCTTGCCGAACAGGGAATACCGCTGCTACCGTTTGCGACCATGGAAAAAGATCTCAACAGTCAACTCAAACGCCCCGCTTTCGAAGCCAGTGCGGTGACGGGATCCAATGTTGTTCCGACGCTGAAGAAGATTATTACAATGACCATGGCCTCGATAAAGGACGAACTAAAATAGGAGGATACTGTTGAAGAGCGATGCCAAACAAAGCAAAGTAGACAGCGATTTGGCGAATCGACTTGATACCCTTTTTGATGAAGACGATTCGGTTGAGAGTCCCGCCCAAACAAAAGGCCAATCGAAGGACCCGCTGGATGAACTCAAGTCGTTGGTCATGTCGATCGAGTGGGAAATTACCGATGACATAATGGAGCGCTTCCTATCGCAAATTGATTCGCTTAAAGCGCGTTTTGAAGAAGACCGCATTTTGGTCATGTTTCTTCAATTATTGGGCTCTCTTGGATTGTATATAAAGACGAACAAAGGCAAGGCGCATCCCAACGCATTCAAATTGTTGAATTCCGTGTATTCCAGCTTTGAGGATGCCACCTCGCCGGGCAAGTTGTCCCCCTCGGAAATGAAGAAACTGCTCTATGTCGAACTAAACAAATACAAAGAGCTAAAGGAGCAGATCGATTCTACGCGAAGCCCTGAAAGTGAACCTCCGCGAATGCCCGAGACGGCCGCCGGACAGGGGCGTGGCACAAAAGCAGATGCCAAGGAAACCCGCCAAATGTTAAAAGTTGGCGAATCAGCGCCTGCTGGCATGCTAACTCAAGCGCATTTCGATGAGGTTGTTAATGCTATGAAGACATCGATTTTGGAAGAACTATCCGCCATTCGTGAAGATATCGCACGATTGGCCAAATCCAAATGACCTATGCGATCTGAGTATCATCAAGGGGATAGGCGCATAAACGTAGGAGGGCCAATAGCGACTGGCGCTTGCGACGCGATGTGGAAGAATATAGGGAGGTAGACGATGAATTTATCGTCCGGTGATATTTCTGTGCTCGTCTTCAAGCCGGTCGTAAGGGACGATTTGGGGAATTTCTCCCTCGATGGCCATATGTTGAGCGTTCTCATGGCGTTGGATGGGGAAAAAACGCTTGGTCAAATTGCCCGGCAAGCCAATCTCAACATGGCGACGATTCGAGAAGCCGTCGGCAAGCTTTTAGAGCTTAAACTGATTGAAATCATAAAGCAGGATATCAAGGCTCTCGACCAGGATTTCATATCGTTTTTAATCTCGGAGATGTCACTTGCCATTGGCCCCCTTGGTGAGGTGATTGTTGAGGATGGTATAGAGGACTTGGGGTATAGCAAAACTACTTTTCCTGCAAACCGCGCTGCCGAGTTGATTAACATGCTGGCGCAGGAAATCCAAAGAGATGAAAAAAGAACCGAATTCAAACAGAGCATGGTAAAAAAAATCAGAGAAAAAGGCTATTGACGCGAATACATCTCCAATCCCAAGGGATGGTGTCGGGCGCTGCAAGTTGACCGGAAAACTGATACACGAAATTTGTAACGTAAAACCGGAAATCAAAAGGCCCTGCAGTGATGTCGATATCCTAAATAAGGAGTGCGGCTATGATCGTCATTTGTGAAGAATGCGGAAAGAAATACAAAATTGACCCTGCGAAAATTAAAGGTGAACAAGCACGATTCAAATGTAAAGCTTGCTCGCATATTATTACGGTAAAGAAACAAGAGCCGCTTGATAAATCTGAACCAGAGCTGGAACCTGTACCCGACGCCCAGCCGATGCTTGAAGATATCGAAAAAAGTCCTGATGCCCAGACTGAAGAGACACCACCGGCCCCGTCTGCCGAGCCGGCCGCATCTTCAACCGCCAGCCGTGTCGCGCGTCGCAAAAAAAAGGGCGGCCTGGGGCTCACGAGTAAGGTTATCCTATTGATGCTTCTGGTCAGCCTAGTGCCGGGCGCGGTTTATTTTTTCATTTCCTTCAAACAAACCAATGATCGTATCATACAAGATACCACCCGCTTTGGCACACAAACCGCTAACGCGCTGGCTAATGAAGTTAGCGAATGGGTCGACAAGAATGTTCGTGTCCTTAATACGGTAGCCCAGATGCCTGGTATCCAATCAATGAATCGATTTGAACAAGAGATCCTGCTCAAGGCCGTGCAGAAAGAATATCCATGGATGTATCTCGTTTTTACGACGGATATCAACGGAATGAATATCGCACGTAATGACGACAAAGATCTTACAGACTATTCCGACCGGCAATATGTTCAAGACATTACATCCGGCAAGGAACTTGCTTGGCAGAATTTAATTGGAAAGACATCTAAAAAGCCAGCATTGGTTATCGCCGTTCCAATTCGAAAAAATGGTCAGACCATCGGTGTAATGGCCGCTGCCATGACACGCGACACCATCAGCAAAAGTATTGCGAACTGGCGTGAAGGTAAAACCGGTTTTGCTTTTCTGGTTGATCAGGACGGCCGGGCGCTGGCCCATCAAAAGAAAGCGTTTGTCGAGCAGCAGAAGGATTTAAGCCAGAATCCCCTGGTCAAGGCGGCGCACTCCAAAAAGAGCGGCTTGATAGAGTTTACCGATGCTGATGGGCAGGCTGAAATAGGGTTTGCCCAAATAACCCCTCTGGGATGGACACTTGCCATCCAGCAGTCAAAAGCCGAAGCTTTTGCACTTCTCAAAGAAGCGCAACTATTTGCTTTTATCTTGATGGGGGCCACTTTTGTCATTGTTTTAGTGATCGCTTACTTTGCGAGCCGTGCCATTGTATTGCCAATCCGCAAGTTGACGGATGCAGCAAACCGCATCAGCGTCGGCGAGTTAGGGGTTGAAATTAAAACAACATCAAAGGATGAAATCGGTGATTTGGCCAATGCCATTACCCGCATGCAGGATAGTATTCGCCTGTCCATCGAAAGGCTCAGGCGGCGGCGGCGGTGACTTCAGCGGCCGATATAAAGACACCTGTGATACGCAGTTCAATTTTTAAGGTATTGTCAACAACACAAACAGGCTCGGAATCGACCGCCACTATTTGGAAAGTATAGTGAATGATTGTATTACCTAAAGAGAACCCTATTATCGCTAACTTAAACAGTTACTATGTTCAGGTTGAACGGCTTATCGAACATTTTCAAGGTGAAGTCGGTTGCGGTTGTTTGCATTTTTACTCGCTTTCGTCGGAAGGAATCTTGTTTTTTGATAAGGACGAAGTCCTCAATGGGCTTTTTGTGCATAAAAAAGGTCAAATAACAGGTAAACCGGCAGTTGATTCCTTGATCAAATCGTCTGAAAAAACCAATTATTCTTTAAACGTTTATATTCTACGTACAGAAGATATTTACTTCTGGTCAACGATACCGGGTGCCAAGAGAATTTACCAAGACCTCACCACCGAATTTACCGATTTAGAGGGTCTGATAAAAAAAATGGCCTCCGAAGGGCTAACCGGATTTATTGATGTCGTCATTAAGGAGAACAACGGCGGCGGGCTCGTTTTTTTCAACAACGGGGGGATCTCCGGTGGCTCCTATTCATGGGGAAGAGGTGATAGCACCCGGGGAACTGCTGACCAGGACAGATTGATTCTATTGACCAAGGAACACGGCGGCGCTTTCCATGTAAGCCGGATAGCAATGGAGGAAGACGATAAGGCTTCTGAAGTAGACACCGATTTAGAACCAGAAGAACTAAGTGAAAAACCTTCCACCCGGATCGTGACTGCAATGGGGGAATTGATCGCCATATTTGAGCGCACTGTAAAATCTTTGAAAACCATGGATTCCGATTTTGCGACCGTATTAAATCGTAAATTTGTCGAAAAAGCGGACCGTTATCCTTTTCTAGATCCGTTTGCCGCTGAGTTCAAATATGCAAAAGAAAAAATTGTTTTTGATGGTGATACAACCGACGAAGAATTGACGCGCGGCATATTGGAGTCTATTACCGAGCTGGCTGCCGAGTTGAATGCTTTGCAACAATTTAAGAATAACCTCATTACCTGGATGAAAAAATATAAGGAGGAGGTTCAAACCTACGGCATAGGGTTTTAATCGCCAGTCCACAGTCAGTAGCCGTTCGCTTCTTCATTTATATCCGAAATCCATCAAAAGGGTTTGACCTCATCCTTGCGGCACCAAATTAGGATTTTTGACGTTGAGGAAAATATAGGTCCTGCTAAAAAATTCCACAACGTTTGCCGATTGTTCCCTCCACATGATATGGATCACTCGATAAATCAGGGAATGCATAAGGGAACCTGACATTATTTCTGTCGTTACTGAAGCTAAATGATAGACAGGTTACACTACGCGTCAGGGTGCCATGAGAAATACAGCCTTTACTAACATGGATGCTTCACTGAGGAGCTACTCGGAATTCGTAAGGAATTTGCCGGTTGCTGTATATCGGACCACGATTGAAGGAAGAATCGCTTTTTGTAACGACCCTTTTGCGCGTATTTTTGGCTTCGACTCGGTAAATGATGTCATCGGGTTTCCTGAAATAAAGCTTTATCGCAACAAAAAGGACCGTGGAACGCTAGTTCAATCCATCATTCGGAGGGGCATCATCAGCGAAATGCCAGTCCCTTTTTCGAAACGCGACCATACGCCCATTTGGTGCGCAGTAACGACCAAGGCTACCCTTGATGATGATGGTGAAGTGGTCTTCCTAGATGGACTGGTAAGAGATATTACCGGTGAAATTGAAGATATGGAACATCACGATACCGGCATTGACCATATGAACGTCGTCGATGCGCCAGTTTTAATTTTCGACGCGCAAGGCATTGTTATGGAGGCGAATAAAGCTGGAACAGAATTCCTCGGGTGCCGTGGACGCGATTTGAAGGGTAAATCATTTGCCGATTTTCTAAATAACGACGACCGCCAATTATTTTTTCTTTTTTTGGGGGATACAATCCGTATCGGCCGTGAAGAAATTATTCTAAAAATACCGGCCAAAAGAGGTCAAGAAAAATACTTTCGTTTGCATGCCGCTGCAGTAAAATCGGATGGTGGCACCAGACAAATCAATTGTGTTATGAATGATGTTACCGAGCGCATAAAAACGATCCGCGAGAAGACAAATCGAGATAAATTTCAGGGAGTACTAGAAATGGCGGGAGGCGTGGCCCATCGGATTAATCAGCCTTTAACTATCGTCAATAATATTATCAACGAAGCATTTTCAGCACTCGATCCCGGAGATCGTCTTTATGATAATCTTGTCAAAATGCGTACACAAATACAGAAATTGAATGAAATCACCAAAAAAGTCGGAAATATTAAAAAGTATGAAGCGATCGATTATGTCGCCGGCGTAAAAATAGTCGATATTGATAAGGCGTCTTAAAACTATTTAGGATAAAATACATGTTACGAAGCGTCCTTTTTGTAGATGACGACAAGGAAATGCTACAAGCCTTGAGAGAGGGTTTGGAAAAGTACCGCGAAACCTTTACCGTCGTATTGGCGGAAGATGGAAAAGATGCGGTTGGTAAACTTAAAAATAACAAAATTTCACTTGTTGTAACGGATCTAAAAATGCCGAACATGGACGGCTTTAGTCTGCTCGCTCATGTGATGGAAAAATTCCCCGATATACCTGTAATTATTATTACCGGCTATAGTACTTCCGAGATGAAAAGGCTGGCGCAAGAAGGAGGAGCCGTTGGGTATATCAGCAAGCCTTTTCTCATCGAAGACCTTGCAAAGCAGATTATGAAAACATTACGAAAAGAGTCTGACGGCGGCACATTGCACGGGGTATCTTCAGGTATGTTCCTTCAATTAATGGAAATGGAGGAGCGTACCTGTACAATCCGACTGACCGATCGTGCGACACAAAAAGCCGGCGTACTGTTTTTTCGTGACGGCGCACTTTTGGATGCAAGGGTCGCTGAAATGCAGGGCATTGATGCCGCCTATGCTATTTTTAGTTGGGAAGAAGTTACACTATCCATACAAAACGAATGCCTACAAAAAGACAATAAAATCAATTCTGATCTGCAACCGATTATCCTCGAAGCAATGCGATTAAAGGATGAAGCCGATGATTTTGAAGGTGAATTGAGTGTTGATGAAACAATTGAAGAAATTGAGATGGTTGACACCGAGGAATCATTGATTGACAAGGTAAAACATTTGTTGAACAGGGAGGTTGGCGATCGTTGCGGTCTTGAAGATATTTATCAAGATAACAGTATGCAAAAAGTCATCAATGCCGTTGCTGAGTTAGGCCCGGTTTTTCAAATTGGCATGTTTAAAATCGGCTACCTTGATCGCGGCGCTAATACGGACACTATCGTTCTGACCGGAAATCCAGCAACCATTATTAGCGTCAATCCCAAATGCCCGCGAGATAAAATTCTTCAAGTATTGAATGACGCACTATAGACCATTGCGAATCGGAATTGATAGTTTTAATTTTGCATATGTAAAGGGCTAATATGGAAGAATATTTCAAAGAGATTATAGCGATTAACGGTGTTCAAGGTGTCATTCTGCTGGATGATGCCGGAAAGGTTGTTTTTGAGTCTGTTGCCGCTTTGCGGACAGGAATCAAACAGCGCTATACGAATTGGAAGAAGCTTTTAGACACCGTCGGAAACATAAGGGAAGCTGATTTTGTATTTGATAACGGAAGAGTGTATTTGCGAAAGACCGAAAATGGTTACTTGCTTGTCAGCATGCAATCATTCGCGTCTATTGCCATGGTAAAGCTAAACTGTGATATTTTGCTTCCTCAGCTTAAAAGTGACAAAAGCAAAGGCTTAAAGGCTCTATTTAGAAGATGATACATATGTATTGAATCATGCCCGTCCAGAGATGATCGCTTTAGGTTCTGGCCAAGGCCGCAGCGATTTGGGAACCGCTGACATAGCCTGGCAATGGCATGGATTCCCAAAGATCTGGGATGCCGGCCAGGGGCGAAAGATATCATTTATGGACAGGCACCGTATAATTTAAGATAGGCAGACATAACAAACAGGCCATGTACTAATTTTTAGCGCATATTGAATTTTGCAATATTGCCGGTGGCGACCTAAATCGCACTGGTCTCTAACTTTAGAGAGTGAAAAATGCCAAAAACGGAACAGTCCATTAAATCTGATACCAATGCTAAAATTAATGAAGCTGAAGTGTGCTTCTCGATGGGACTTTTTGATGAGGCATTAATCATTTTTAATAAAGTTCTACAGGAAGCCGCGGATCTGGATGAAAAAAGCCGAAAAAAAATTGTTGCCAAAATCGAGGAGATTAACAAGCAACTCGAAGAACAGAAAAGGGATGAAGCAGGAAGTGTTTCAACTGAAGAAATATCGATGTTGAAAAAATCCCTGTCTGGTCAAGAGGATGCAACCGCAATATTAGACAGCGCATCGGCTTTCAAGGACTTGGGGCTATATGAAGAAGCTTTGTCGGAATACGAGAAATTGCTTGTTGCAGAACAACCAGCGGAGAGGATTGTCCCCGACATCGTCGATTGCCTTCTGAAACTTTTTTCACCCAACGATTTGTTCGATAAAATTCTTAAGATTGTCAGTGACCAGAGGCTGGAGGCGGAAAAACGTGGAGCTGCAAAATACCATTTCGGCCTTGAAATGGAAAAGAGGGACTATCGTGACCTTGGGTTGGATTTGTATGAGGAAGCAGAAAAAGATATTCCGGACGATCCCGAGTTGCAGAAACGCATCGAAACACTGCGGTCCCGGCTGTCCAGCGGTTCCAAATATGATTTCCTTTTACGTCAACAAATGGTTACAACCGAGCAACTCCAAAAAGCCGCCTCGCTTTCCAAACAAACCCGCAAAAGCGTCGAAGCAGTTCTGATTGAAAATTTTGGGATTAAAAAGGAGGATATCGGGAAATCCTTTGCTCAATTTTATGGTTGCACCTTTCACTCCTATTCAGAAGACCTGCCAACACCTTACGAACTATTGGGCAATCTGAAAAAAGCTTTTCTGATGCATGAACTATGGGTGCCGCTGAACTGGGGTAAAGAAGGTGTCGAAGTACTCGTGGATGATCCGCGTGATCTCAACAAAACAGACAATATCAAAGCGTTGATGAAAACCGGCAAGATCAACTTCTGTGTCGCGATCAGAGAGGACATAGGAGCTTATATCAAGCGGTTTTATGCAACGGATCAGTTTGGCGACATGTCGCAGGGCGGAGAGGCGCTTGATAATTTCGATGACATCCTCGATGTGTCTTTTGAAGAAGAAGAAGACGTCGATGAAGCGATTGACGAACTTGATGAAAGCTCTAGTAAAGTCGTTAAACTTGTTGATCAATGCCTCATCGCGGCCTACCGTAAAAACGCATCCGATATTCACATTGAACCATCGCCCCAAACCAAATCGACCAATATCCGTTTCCGGATGGACGGCGTTTGCCAGGACTATATCAAAGTTCCCAATTCGCTTGCTCGAGGTATTCTGAGCAGAATCAAAATTATGTCGAATCTTGATATCGCCGAACGCCGATTGCCTCAGGACGGTAAAATTAAGTTTAAAAGAAAGGGTATCCCACCTTTCGAACTACGTGTGGCCACGCTTCCTACGGCTGGGGGTTATGAAGACGCCGTCCTGCGTATTTTAGCCACCGCCGGTGCTATGAAGCTTGAGGATATGGGGTTGGCGGACCGCAATTTTCAGGTCCTAACAGCCGCCATTGCAAAGCCTTACGGACTCATCTTGTGTGTCGGTCCCACCGGTTCCGGCAAGACAACTACACTGCACGCAGCCCTGGGGCATATCAACAAGCCCGGGATTAAAATCTGGACCGCTGAGGACCCGGTTGAAATTACCCAGCTTGGTTTAAGGCAAGTTGAAGCCAAGCCTAAGATCGGATTGGATTTTGCGAGAATTATGCGTGCGTTCCTGCGCGCCGACCCCGATGTGATCATGATCGGTGAGATGCGCGATGAGGAAACCGCTTCCATCGGCGTAGAGGCTTCTCTCACCGGACATCTCGTATTTTCTACCTTGCATACGAACAGTGCTCCTGAAACCGTTACCCGACTTCTCGACATGGGGCTCAACCCGCTCAACTTTTCCGATGCTTTCCTGGGCGTGCTGGCTCAAAGGCTTGTTCGACGTCTTTGCTCATGTAAAAAAGAATATCATCCCACGAACGAAGAATTCGAACAAATTGCGCAGGACTACGGATCCGCTTATTTCCCGAAATCCGGCATCGAGTACAGCGAAGATCTAACAATTTATCGCGCGGGAAGTTGCGAGAAATGTTCCGGCACGGGTTACAAAGGACGCATGGGAATTCATGAATTGATGGACGGCACCAAAACCATCAAAAGTCTCATCAAACAGGCTGCTCCGACCGATAAAATTTTTGAACAAGCCATCGAGGAGGGAATGTCAACCTTAAAACAGGACGGCATCCATAAGGCCTTTAAAGGCTTTACCGATTTGGTGGAGGTCAAACGCGTGTGCATCTCTTAAGTGCCATCGCACATCCATAAATCGTTTAACGGCGAAGTCTTTCTGCAATACCCGCAAGCCCTTCGCCGTTTATTATTTTCAAATAACTAGGATCGTTACCGGCCGTCAGTCCTATGGATACCACGCTTGATGTTGTAAAATGGCGCCGCATTATTAAATACGGGGCCTCGGCCTTCAATCTGCAATTTTCCGACCATCAAATCGAATGCTTTTATCAGCATATGACCGCTCTGATGGAGTGGTCTCAAAAAATTAATCTTACGGCCATTAACGATCCCTATGAAATGGCCATTAAGCACTTCGTGGATTCGGTCGCGCCGATCGGATATTGCAATGCCATGTCCCGGGTCCTTGACATGGGGTCCGGGGCAGGCTTTCCGGGGCTTCCGCTTAAGGTCTGGTATCCGGATATCGATTTGACAATGGTGGATGCCGTACGTAAAAAGGTGAGTTTTCTCAAGCATGTCGTTCGGCTAATGGGTGTGAAAAATACCCGGGTACTTCATCTACGCGTTGAAGATATCAAGCGCAACCCCACGTTTGCTGCATTCGACACCATTGTCTGTCGCGCCTTTGGCAACCTAAAGTATATTGTCGAGTGCGCACTGCCCCTGATATCTAAAGAAGGGCAGATCCTTATATGGAAAGGCCATAAACCCGAAAAAGAGTTGCCGGCGCTGAGACCCGTTTTAGATCGTTCCCCAGGCGACTTGTCGATCCGAATGAAATCCTATCGATTGCCGTTTATCGAAGCCCAAAGAACACTCGTGATCATCGATGCTCAAAAGAAAGCGCTTAGTCCCACCAGGGTTTTCTAACCCCATCAACCGGAGAAACAATTTGTGACAATGCCTCGAGCTCATCAAGAACCTTATCCCCTAAACAAACCATCGTCTTTTTCTTCCAAACGAACGTTAATCCTATTTGCCAAAGGGTTTTGTATGGGAGCTTCCGATGTCGTGCCGGGCGTATCCGGTGGGACCATGGCCTTAATTCTCGGGATTTATGAAGACCTCATCTCCGCCATCAAGTCTATCGATGCCGCCTTTGTGCGTGACTTTCTGCAGGGACGTTTCAAAAAGGCATTGGCCGCGGTTCCGCTTGCTTTTCTGATCTCTCTCGGCCTTGGCATCCTGACTGCCATTTTTACGCTAGCCAGAGGTCTGAGTTGGCTGTTGGTGCATCATCCCATTGCGATCTGGTCCTTTTTTTTCGGACTTGTCCTGGCCTCCGCTGTGGTGGTCGCTCGGCGCATTCAGCGCTGGTCGCTGACAAATCTGCTCATTCTGTTGTTATTCACGACAGGGTCTTACCTGCTGGTGGGTCTCGTCCCGGTCCATACTCCGGAAACGCTGCCGTTCATTTTTCTATGTGGTGCCATTGCCATCTGTGCCATGATTTTGCCAGGCATATCCGGTTCTTTTATTTTGGTCCTGTTGGGAAAATACCATTATATCCTGGATGCGGTCGGGCGGTTCGATCTGGCTGTTCTGAGCGTGTTCACGGCGGGCACGGCCGTGGGCATAACGTTGTTCGTCCGCCTTCTCAACTGGATGCTCAAGCATCATCACGACCTCACAATGGCTGCCCTGACAGGACTCATGATCGGTTCGCTGAGGAAGATTTGGCCATGGAAAGCCATGCGCCATCTGGTGCCAACCGATTTGAGCGAGGCCCAGGTTTTGGTCAATATATTCCCTCATCAGGTATCTGTTGAATTGTTTGTCGCAGTCGGGTTGGCATTATTGGGCGGGTTGTTGGTGCTGCTTTTACAGCGGCTTGCCGAACAGTAGCCGTTTGTTTGAGGGATTAACGTGATCATACCCTGTTTGTTGCTGGCTTGACTATCCAGGCCAGCGCTGCCGGCCAATCGATCATCGTGCAACAATAGGGATGGCGTTTCCGGAATTGACGCCCATAAATGACGGGGTGTTCAAAAGGATCGTTTTGAGGAAGCCGATCGCCGAATCTCATTGGCGTGTTCAAAAGTCGTAATCGTTTTCAGCTCCGCATCGTCGAGACCCGGTACAGCAAGGACCGGTCTTATGCGTCGGGTCCACCGCTTGAATATTCCTGCGCTGCCATGATCTTCGATTTCTAAAATCCCCAGCAAGGTGTAGTCGGCAGTTGCGGTCCCGAGCAACGTAAGGATATCGGGGGAGCAGCGCAAGGCATTGATAAATAAATCAAGCTCATTGCGGGTCCATCGCGGGCTGAAGACAAGCTGGCTCATTTTTCTGAAATAGCCCCTTAGCAACCAAGGCAGGGCGCGGCGGTTGTTCATCAAGGCCACGGCCGAAAAGGCTGTTTGGAGGGCGTCCTTTTCAACGACCTGACGATTGTAGCTCAGATACCGGAGATTTTGCGTTTCTTCTGGCATGCCGCTGACAATTAGAATCTCCTTAAGAGACGTCACATCAGATGGGAAAACACGATGAACCGCCTGGAGGAGATCGACTATGAAATCCGCACCCATAGTAGTGAAAAGTTCCTCTTGCAAATGGTTTGTTTTTTGACCGAAGGGCCCAAATCGCTCAGCTGCGCACGTTTATAAATGGATATGACGGTATGTGAAACGGTCACCAACGATTTCGATCTGCGCCATGCTGGACTTATGCCCACCCCGCGGAAAGGAGGGGCTTCCGGGGTTTAGGTAGAGCACCCCGTTTTGTTGCCCCGCTGCCGGGCGATGGGTATGGCCGCTGATGACAATGCGAACATCCGCACGCACCGGGTCGATACTGATCCTGTGCAAGTCATGAATCATATAGATGAGAATATCGCCCGCCTCAACAAATTCTTCGTGTGGCAGCGTCTGCGACCATGGGCCCAAATCCATATTGCCGCGGACAGCCTTGACCTTGTCGGGTTTTCCAAGCGCTTGCAGAATCTCCGGTCCGTCAATATCACCGGCGTGGAGAACAAGATCCATACCGCATATGCGATCAATCACCTTGGGGTCAAGCTGTCCGTGCGTATCGGACAGCACACCGATGGTCAGCGACGGAGGTGGAGGCGCAGAGCCGGAGTGGTGATCGTTAATGCACATGGTAGAGATTATCTGCAAAAACAAGCAGCAACCCGCTCAAATGCGGGGGCATGCTGTTGAATTCAATCCCAATCGCCTGGGAATTCTGGGCACCATTGGAGATGGTTTGCGACCAGACAATCGATCCCTTTATGTTGACGGTCATGGCATCGTCCGGAGGACTCATCATGATATTGACCGATTTCCCGATAAGCAAGTGGGACGGTGGTGTCTGGGAACTTTCGTCGAGTACGAGACAGGCACCACCGATGGACAGGTCCCGGGTAAAGCCATAGAGGTTGGCGAGGGGCGTTGTCCCATCATCCTCAAGAACTTTCAGAGAAATCTGCACCGGGATGGCGTGTCGGCGCATTTTGCGTTCGACAAACGGGGAGGGCGGTAAACTTTGGCAGTTTGCGAACAACTCCCTGACAGCGATTCCTACCGAAGGAAACTCCTTGCTGATTTGTAGCAGGCTCTCACGGGATATCTTGGCCAATTCCACCCGGGTAGCCGTTTCCGTATAGGATTGCGAATAGCGCTCTTTATCGAGGGGGTACACCTCACCAAAGATCTCTTCTTCGATGCTTTCAATGACAGGATTCTGATCCTCATCGCTACGCGTCGAAGGATAGAGGCGGCGATGCAGTCTGCCGGAAACTACCATGAAAAGGGTATTTTCGGGATCCCCGAATTTTTTAACCATTTTCCCCGCCGGCAGAACAATGCGTTCAAGGCGCGTCACCAACACAATAAATTCCCTGAATGAGAGTCCGGCAAAAAACATGTTTAAAGGCGTTGAGCGGGGATTGTTTTCGATAAGGTTATGGTAGAACGTCTTGATGGACTTGAAGGAAGGTTTAACGATTTGCCATTGAAGCATTTTGGCGACAACCGCCTGGAGGACATGCCCCGATTCCACGAATAAGCGGGCGGCTTTTCTAAAATATTCAGCGGCGGCCGCGGAGGACTTGCGTCTGACCAATAGATCGGCCAAAGCACGGTGGAGATGGGGGTTGCCCGGAAAAATCTTCAACATGCTCTGGAATTCACCGATCGAATCGATAGTGATCGATCCGTCGATGATCTGCTTCACGATGCTGCTTTGCATTTTAACGGGTTCTGTCATAACGCTCTGATCTAGCGGCGCCGTTTTTTTTTGTTCCGACGCGGCCTGGCGCTCTTCAGTTTGTTGGTAAGTTTGCTTTTCTTTTCTTCTAATTTGCGCTGAATCGATGCGCGGTACTCGACAATCGTTTTGAGCGCAAAAAAATAGCCGGCGGCCGCCAGCGGAAGGCCTACAACGACGCCTCCCACCAGCAAAATGCCGATGATTTCAGGTGCGCTGCGAAGGGTGTATAAAAGGGCATCAAGGTTGAATTCCGTGGGCAGCTTATAACCGTTCTGGATAAATAATACCTTCTCGCCGATGTAATAGGTAATGCCGTATACGACGGGTGCCGATAACGGATTGGAAATCCAGACAGCCAAAGCCGCTGAGAACTTATTCCACTTCAACAGTGCCGCTAGCGGTATGGCGATCGCGGTATGCAATCCCATAAAAGGCGTCATACCGACAAAAATACCCAATGCGAAGCCCAGCGCAATTTCCCGGGGATTGCCGCGGATTTTGAGAAAACGAAAATAAGTTTTTTTTATGGGCTCCGTCCAGCGGCTAAAGTTGCCGCGCGGTTTGTTCTGAGGCAGATCTTCCAACATAGATCGATGTCTGGACCTGATGATTGCAGTTGCGATGCTCCTTGGTAGATGAAAAATCTACAGATGCATTATGATAACCGCGGAGCTGTTGGCCTACGAGATTTCAAAGCCGCCCAGGGTTTATCAACCCGGTTTAGCAAACGCCGAATGGGCCCTTTATTGAACCATTTCGCCCCCGATTTGTAAAGCAATTACCACAAAATCATAAGAGGCAAAACCACCATGCGAGACACGGAAAGGTGGCGACGGCAATGACGTTATCCGGAATCGACCAGGCGGATGCCGGTCTTTACGCTTTATGGCGGGGGACGCGCCAAATGGTTGTCAGCTTGACGAGGGCCCAGAGGGTGAGCAGCGGGATGAGGATGGTCTGGAGGATGAACACAACCATCAGGCGAACGGTATCGGTCGTGAAGTGCTCCAGTTTGGTGCCCAAATTGTCGATTTTTTCGCGAAGGTCGAACCACTTCTGGGTTTCGGCCAGCCAGCGGCGTATTTTCGCTAGTTTGCCGGCCGTGGACGGTGCCGTCTCATCATTGGCGGTGGTCGGATCCACCTGTTTGAGCTCGTCGTTGATGTGCATGAGGGTTTGGGTCGCTTCTTCATACTGAACATTCAGAAAGCGATCGTAAATCGTTTCGCTGGCCAGGGCGACGGCGGGGATCAGCAGCCGCACCACGATCGCCAGCATCACCAGACGCACGCCCAGCGATTGCAGATCGACAGATCCCCAAAACCGTCTCCAGGCGGATACGGCCAGCAGGAGCATGCCGGCGGTCAGGAGTACCTGCAACCCCAGCCAATCGCTCATTTCCATCAGAATGCGTTGGATGCCCAGAGATGTCGTACTGACGAGCATGACCCACGAAAAGCGTTCGGCAAGGTCGTTGATGGGGTCCAAGATTTCCCCGACCGTCAATGTAAGACCGATGCCTGCGGGCGAAACAGCGACTTCCGTGCCTTGGATGACAGAAATCATGCCGTTGAGTCCCCTGACCATGGCGAAAGTATAGGCTGCCCGGGCCATGGTCTTCTCAACATAGGATGCCGCGCGCTGATCCAGTCGAACCAGCGGTGTTTTTTCCAAAAGAACACCCAATGCCGAACTGGATGCCAGGAACGCCACGACAAGCCAGATCAAAGTGACGGCGCCCTTACGCTGCATGGGGGATAATTTTCGCAACGATAGAAGGCCTTTCGATAAATGAGGCCGCGCATTGGCGACCAATGTGCTGCGGCAAGCGCGTCTTGACATTACAAGACAAGGAAAAAGTTATTATAGGGGAACGCACCATCAACCGTCAATCGTGGCGCACAAGGGGAAAATCGACTGAACCGGGAAGCGTCTATTAGCGACTATTTAGCAGGTTAATCCGGGATAAAGGATGGATAGGCGTCTTGATTTGTGCTATGAACGCCGTCGGTGTAAAAACAGGCATTGCGTTCATCAAGGCGCCAAGGCAACTTTTACTTCCCATTGGGGGCACCGGACGCCTGGTGCGGGCACTTCCGGTGGGCGCCGGCAGGTCATCCTTATAAGGTTTCATCATGTTCATCATGCCGGTGCCGGTGAGATCCCCAATGCGTTGCCGCTGGGCATTCACTTTGGCGGACATGTAAGGGATGCATGCAGGCATTCCCAAAAAGAGGGGTTTGCACAATGAAAATTCTGGTTGCATTCCAAGGATCAACAACCGCAAAGGCGGCCTTGGAACTGGCGGTGAAGCATGCCAAAGCGTTTAACGGCGAACTGCTTTTAGTCTGGTCCATGTCCAAAGGGAATGTGGATCGGCAGGATGAGATTCAGGCCGCTGAAAAAAACCTTGCCTATTGGAAGGATCAGCTGGAGCAGAAAGGCTTGGCCTGCCAGACGCATCTGCTAATCCGGGGGATTGAAGCCGGAGAGGATGTGATACGCTTTGCCGTCGATCACAACGTGGAAGAAATTGTCATGGGCGTGCGTCGACGGTCCAAGGTCGGTAAACTGCTCTTCGGATCCACCGCGCAGTATATTATCCTGAATGCCCCGTGTCCGGTGGTGACCGTGCGCTAATGGCCGGGATGCTAATGATTTAAAACAAAATGTTTTCCGTATGCGGGTATCGGAAACCGTCGGGGTAGCGGCCGACATGACACGGACCGGTTTTATTATTGATGATTTAGCCCCCGCCTCGGGAGGAGAGCTGCCATGAAAAAAGCTGTTGTTTGGGGTTTACTTTGGTGTTCGCATGGACGACGGCCGCGATTGGTGCCGAGGCCTACCAAATTTCGGTAAGTCAGTTTGTGGAGCATCCCGCCCTGGATGCCGTTCTGAAGGGGTTTCAGGATTATCTGGCGGAAGAGGGCGTCGCTGCGACTTACAAGATTCACAATGCCCAGGCCAATATGGCGACCGCCGGGCAGATCGGCACCCAGATCATGGGCGAGCAGCCCGATCTCATTCTGGCCATCGCCACACCCACCGCCCAAGCGGTTGCGCAAGCCTTCAAAAAAGCGCCCCAAATGAGGACCACCCCCTTTCTTTTCACGGCCATCACCGACCCCCTTAAAGCCGGTCTGGTCAATGACTTGCAACACCCCGGAGGCAACACGACCGGTGTTTCGGACCGGCTGCCCCTGGACGAGCACATGGGGATGGTGCTGCGCTTCTACCCGAATCTGAAGAAACTCGGTATCCTCTACAATGCGGGGGAGGCCAATTCCAAAGCCACGGTGCAGGGGATTCGGACCATCGGGCAAGCGCGCGGCTTTGCGGTCATCGACGCAACGGTCTCCAAATCGAGCGATGTCTACCAGGCCACCAAGAGCCTCGTGGGACGCGTCGACGCGGTCTTTGTCCCCACGGACAACACGGTGGTATCCGCCCTGGAATCGGCCGTCAAGGTCTGCACGGAAGCCAAGCTGGCCCTGTTCTGTGCGGACGTGGACAGTGTCAAGCGGGGCGCTGTGGCCGCCATGGGGTTTGACTATTACCAACATGGCCGTCAAACCGGCGCCATGGCAAAACGTATTTTTGAGGGTGCCCAGCCGGGTGATATGCCGGTGGAAACCCAAAAAGAACTGGAACTGCATCTCAACCTGGCTTCGGCACGCCAGATGGGCGTTGCCGTCCCTCCGGCTTGGTCGAGGAAGCCGACAAGATCAGAATAGCGCAGCGCGTTCTCATGATTTCCTGGTATGCGGCAGTCTGTGCCGTCGAGCAGGGACTGCTCTACGGCATCATGGTGGTGGGTATATTTTTGACCTTTCGGGTTCTGGATTTCCCGGATCTCACCGTGGACGGCAGCCTGCCGTTGGGAGCGGCGGTCTCGGCAGTGGCCATTACCCACGGCATCCACCCCCTGGTGGCGCTCGTCATGGCCATGATCGCCGGTTTTATGGCCGGCATGGTCACGGCCCTGATGAATACGAAGCTTAAACTCCTGCGTTTGCTGGCTTCGATTCTCACCATGATCGCACTGTATTCGATCAATATCCGCATCATGGACGGCCCCAATGTCTCCTTGCTCGGTGCCCGCACTCTGCTGGATTTGCTGCCTGAAGCGGGTTTGACGGGCTATGGCGTTGCTGTTGGGTTTTATGGCCTTTTGGCCGCCGGTGTTACCGCGCTCGTCATCTGGTTCCTTCATACTGAATTGGGATTGGCGGTTCTCGCCACCGGCAACAACCCGCGCATGATTACCGCTCAGGGGGTCAACACCCATACCATCATTCTTTTGGGGGTCGGGCTCTCCAACGCTCTGGTGGCCTTGAGCGGTGCCCTGGTGGCCCAGAATCAGGGGGCCGCCGACGTCAACATGGGCGTAGGCACCATCATCGCCGGCCTGGCCTCGGTGATCGTCGGAGAAACGGTTTTCGGCGGTGTCGGCGGCGGTGTTGCCCGCGGCTGCATCGCCGCCCTGTTGGGTTCCATCCTCTATCGGTTGGCCATCGCAATGGCTCTGGGCATCAAATGGGGCGCCTTCGCCTTTACACCCAGCGACCTGAATTTGATCACGGCGCTCATCGTAGTAGTGGCGCTCATGACGCCATTCATCAAAAAGCGATGGTCCCGGACATGATTCGCATAGAGGGCTATACGCAGTATTTCCACCGGGGCAGCGTCAACGAAGTCCGAGCGCTCCATCACATCGATCTCCATCTTGCCAAAGGGGATTTCGTTACCCTGATCGGATCCAACGGCGCCGGCAAGTCGACACTGCTCAACGGGCTGGCCGGTGTGCACCGCCCGGATGCCGGCGCATTTTATATCGGCGATTGCAATGTCACCCAATGGCCGGAACACCGGCGGGCCGCCTGCATCGGACGGGTATTTCAGGATCCCCTGGTGGGTACCTGCGCCTCCCTCAGCATCGAACAGAATTTGGCACTGGCTGTCAAGCGGGGTCAGCGCAGAGGGCTGGGAAAAGGCGTCAAAAGACGGCAGCGGCAATTTTTTGCCGACCAGCTTCGTATTCTCGATCTGGGCCTTGAACGCCGGCTCAAGGCATCCGTTGGTTTATTGTCCGGCGGGCAGCGGCAGGCCCTGACGATGATCATGGCCACGCTGATCGAACCCGAGGTGCTCCTGCTGGATGAGCACACGGCCGCGTTGGATCCTAAAACAGCACGGCAGATCATCGATTTGACGGGACGGCTCGTCGCCGCCAAGGAACTGACCACGTTGATGGTCACCCATAACATGGCCCAGGCGCTGGCCCTCGGCAATCGTTTGATCATGCTGCATCAGGGAAGCGTCATTCTCGATGTCAGCGGCGCGGAGAAGGCGGGTCTGACCCTGGAGGATCTCCTGGAACGGTTTTACACCGCCCAGGGGGAGGCCTTTAGCATGGATCGTGCGCTCTTGTGTTAAAGAAAATCGGCGGCGCTCCATGAGGGCGGTGTTTCCTTGAAGGGGTTGGACGGGAGCGCGGGCTAATTTTTCAGGCTGTGAATCGGAGCCGGAATCCGGCCTCCATGCAGGACAAACGGATTGTCCCCGCAGGCATTGTTCACGGGCATGATGACCGACTGTCCCAGGAGACCTCCGAAATGGGCATTTTCGCCGGCCTGTTTGCCCGGCACCGGAATGAGGCGGGTGGCCGTGGTCTTGCAGTTGATGACGCCGATGGCCATCTCGTCCGCGATCATGGCGGCAATGGTTTCCGTGCTGGTATCTCCGGGGATGGCAACCATATCGAGCCCCACCGAACAGACACTCGTCATGGCTTCCAGTTTTTCGACGGTCAGATGGCCCTGCCGGGCCGCTTCGGCAATGTTGAGGTCTTCGCTGACCGGAATAAAGGCGCCGCTCAGGCCACCGACATGTGAGCTGGCAAAGGCGCCGCCCTTCTTGACGGCATCATTGAGCATGGCCAGGGCGGCCGTGCTGCCGGGAACCCCGATATGCAACAATCCGAGGCTCTGAAAAATTTCCCCGACGCTGTCGCCCACATTGGGGGTCGGGGCCAGGCTGAGATCCACCGCGCCGAATTCGATACCCAAATTGTCAGCCACTTCCCGGCCGATGAGTTCCCCCACCCGGGTGA
Source organism: uncultured delta proteobacterium (assembly GCA_963730675.1). Lineage (GTDB taxonomy): Bacteria > Desulfobacterota > Desulfobacteria > Desulfobacterales > UBA5852 > JABZFP01. Next base: position 509,974 of record CAVSSY010000011.1, read on the forward strand.
CTTTGTAGGCGGTCTGTTTAATCAATTCGGAAATCTGACCCAGGTCCCACCCGGGGTGCTGGGTAAGCGCACGGTCGATGGCCTTGCGGACGACCCCGGGTCCGCTGACGCCGACATTGATGACGGCATCCGGTTCGCCGATGCCCAGATAGGCGCCGGCCATGAAGGGCACATCCTGGGGGATGTTGGCAAAAACGCACAGCTTGGCGGCCGCCAAACCGTCTTGGGCCGCGGTTTTCTCGGCCGCCGCTTTGACCACTTCGCCCATCATCAAAACGGCGTCCATGTTGATGCCGGCCCGGGTGCTGGCCACATTCACCGAGGCGCACACCCGACCGGTGGAGGCCAGGGCATCGGGGATGGCTTCGATCAGGGCGCGATCCCCGCGTGCCAGGCCTTTTTCGACCAAAGCCGAGAAACCGCCGATGAAATCCACGTTGACCTCGGCGGCCACGTCGTTAAGCGTCTGCGCCACCTTGACCATTTGCCGGGCATCGAAAGGGGCGGCCACAATCGCAATCGGGCTCACGGAAATACGCTTGTTGACCACGGGAATGCCGTATTTGTCACCCACCTGGTTGCAGGTGGACACAAGGTGGCGTGCCAGGGTGGTAATTTTGCTGCGGATGTTGCGGCACAGCTTTTTGGGATCATCGCTGGTGCAATCCATTAGATTGATGCCCAGGGTGACGGTACGCAGGTCCAGGTGCTCGCTTTGCAGCATTTCAAGGGTGGTCACGATTTCGCGGCTTGTCAGCATGGTATGGTTTTCCGTCCTCGACGACGTGATTGAAAGAGGGGGTTCACTTTTTTGAGCGGCTTTTCGGCGCCGCATCAGATGCGGTTCAAGGTCATGAAAATATCCCGATGCTGAATGCTCACGTTGAGGTGCAACTCGGCGCCCCTGGCCCTGAGATCCTGAAACAATTCCTGTTGCCGGGTTTGGGATGGGATGTCCACCTCATAGATCATGATATTGTCATTGGGATCATCACCGCCCTTGAACACCGCCTGGCAGTTGGTAATGTTGACCTGATGGCGGGCAATGATTTCGGTGATCCGGGCCACCAGACCCTTCTGATCCGGTCCGCGGGTGGAGATGACGAAGGATTCGCCGCTTTGCTCTTTAGGTTCCTCGTGACGGGGTTCGACGGGTTTGACATGCACCTGAAGTCCCATGGGCGCCAGGGTCCCGGCGAGCTTCTCCTCCAGTTCGGGCAGCGGTATGCGCTTCGGCATGGTGGCGATGAAAATGCCGGCGAATTCGGATTGCAGGCTGGTCTGACTGACATTTTCGATATTGCTGTCATTCTCATAGAGCAGTCGCGAGACGGCGGCGATGATGCCGGGGCGGTCGTTACCCAGAACGGAGATGATGACTTTTTTCATGGCGTCCTTCAAACGCAGCGCAATGGGTCAGGCGGCCGGCGGCCGCAAAATATCCGGACGGACAGCCGCCGTGTCCGGGCAGCCGGTCAGAACCATGGCCGACTGCAATTCACTTTTTAGCTGATCGATATAGGCGGCCACGCCTTCCGCAAGGCCGCCCATGGTGGCGATGGAAAAGGGGCGTCCGATCAGAACGGCCTTCGCTCCCAGGGCGAGCATCTTGAGGATGTCGCCCCCGGATCGGATGCCACCATCGGCCAGTATGGCGATCTGCCCTTTGACGGCGGCGGCAATTTCCGGCAGCACTTCGGCGGCCCCCGGTGCATGATCCAGGACACGGCCGCCGTGGTTGGAGACCACGATGGCCTGGGCGCCCACATCGACGGCCAGGCGGGCCTGATCCGCGGTCATGATGCCTTTGAGGATGAAGGGGACCGGTACCCGTTCGATGATGGTCTTCATGCGAGACGGGGATTTAGGGCTCACGGGACGCCCCATTTGCTGCAGCGTCACCAGTCCGGCGGCATCGATATCCATGCCCACGGCCGGAGCACCGGTGGCGACGGCCGCCTCGAGTTTGGCAAAAAGTTCCGCGTCTTCCCATGGTTTGATGAAGGGAATACCGTGTCCGTCAAGCGCGCGAATAGCGGCAAAGGCCGCTTCATGGATAAATGCGGGGACGCCATCCCCTGTGCAGCCGATGATGCCGCGGGCCTGACAGCCCTCCAGTTTGGCCCGGATGTAGTCGTCTTCCGATAGGGCGCCGCCCATGTTGAAGGATACGCCGCCGATGGGGGCTGCCAGAACGGGCGTGTCCAATTCCAGGCCGAAGAGCGAAACAGCGGTTTTGGGTCTTGTTACATCGTGCAGGAGACGCATTTCAAGTCGATAGGCCGCCAAGGCCTCGAGGTTGGCGCGAAATGCCGCTCCGGTACCGAGTCCGCCCATTCCCGGGACTTCTCCGGCACAGGCCACACCGTTGCATACCGGGCAAACCCGGCAATGGCCTTTCATGCGTTTCCTGGCGGCGGCACGGATGGTTTTCATGACGGTGATTTCCCTTTTCAATCGAGTTGAACAGTCCATCGGCCTTGTGGTATGGAATCCACCTTGGCCGTCAGCCGTTCCTCCGGTGTGTGTGGCCGGCTGAAAACAGCGCACCATACAACCAGAAGGGCATCCAAATGTCAAAAAAAAACCTCATGGCGATTATCAGGGAGCATCGCACCCTGTTCATCGTAATTGCCGTGGGGTTGTTCCTGATCGAACTGGAGATCTTTGTCCTGGCGGCCATGAAGTCGGGCCGCAAGTCCGTCATTCAGGTGAAGAGCGCCGCCGGCGATGTCATCTACGAATCCGACGGGAATAATCTCAGCCAGTTCGACCGCTACTACTTCGAACAGAACTTCGGCCCCCTTGAAAACTACCAGCTCGGCCTGGTGACGCGCGAGGTGCCCTTTCCTTTTAGGGCCTGGTTCGTGGCGGCCTTCGGATTGCCGGTGGGCGGGGTTTTGCTGTTTGCCTTTGTGGTCCGGGCCTATTTGGCACTCTTCTATCCCGATCAGCTGACCGCGGCTTCCCATAGGGCCGATCCGGACGGCGGATCAGGGCTGGAACGTTTTCTGCTCCGGGTCAGCCGCTACAATGTTTTTATTATCGGGTTCCTGGTGCTGATGGGTATCCTGACCTATTGGGTCGTTCCCAATGTGATCGTCTACGTCGGCCGGGTGAGCGTGGAAACCGTCGTCCGTTACAAGTGGTTCTTTATTGCCGCGGCCGCCGTATGTCTGGGCCTTCTGACCTGGGTGATCTATCTGCGCTATCTTCTGGCCCGCCAAAGCATCGAAAGCCGGACAGCGGTGGAGAAGCATCGTCTTGAACTGGCCTATAAACATGGGGGGCAACTGCCCCGGAGCCTGACGCACGAAAACCATGCCGGGCTAGTGACCTGGGAAGGCGAGATCATGGCGGGGCCGCCGGTCGATGAGAAGAAGGATGCACCGGCGGATACACCCCTGAAGCAATAGACAACGACCCATTGGGACCCGATGCAGATCGTCACCACCCATAAGAACTGCGACTTCGACGGCCTGGCCTCGGCCATTGCCGTCACCCTGCTGCACCCCGGCACCGTCGCGGTCATTCCCAAGGCCGTCAATCCCAATGTGAAGGCCTTTCTTTCCATGCATAAGGACGTTTTCGACGTCCGCCCGCCGGCGGAAATCGACCAGGATGAGGTGACCGCGCTTTTTATCGTCGATGTGGCCCAGTGGCATCGCTTGGACGGCCTGGCCGCTTTACGGGAGAAACCGGATCTTGCCATCCGGATCTGGGACCATCACCCCGGTCAGGGAGATATCGACACCGCCGATATCTGTCAGGAACCGATAGGGGCCTGCATTACCCTGCTTATACGGGAGCTCCAGGCCCGCCGGACCCTTCTGACCCCCATCCAGGCCACCTTGTTTATCACCGGCCTTTATGAAGATACCGGGCGCTTGACGTTTCCTTCCACCACGGCCGAAGATGCCCGGGCGGCGGCCTATCTGCTGGAAAATGGCGCGGATTTGACCATTGCCGGACACATTCTCAGGCCTTTTTACGGTGAAAAGCAGAAGGATATCCTGCACACCATGCTGCGGGAGACCCGGCGCATGAAAATCGACGGCTTCAGCATCGGCATCGGGCGGATCGAAATCCGTGGCCATGTGGACAGCCTGGCGCTGGTCGTGCGGCTCATTCGTGAGTTATTGAATGTGGACGTCTGCCATCGGTCTCTTTCACCATCCGGAGCGGGACCAGTGCATGGTGATCGGACGAAGCGCGGTAGATGAATTGAACATCGGCGCCATCATGCGGCATCTGGGGGGCGGCGGCCACCCGGGGGCCGGATCGGCCCTGATGAAAGGCGTCAACCCGCGTGCCATCGAAGAGATGGTGCTGGGGCTGATCGAGGGCAACCAGCAGGCCTCCGTCAGGGTGAGCGACCTGATGTCGTTTCCGGTGACCAGCGTCACCTCAACCACCCCGATGGAGGACGTGGCCCGTATCCTGCGCACAAAGGGCTGTACGGGTCTGCCGGTCATCGACGACGGCCGGCTCAAAGGCGTTATTTCACGGCGCGATTTCAAGCGGGTGCGCAAAAAAAAGCAGTTATCGGCTCCGGTCAAAGCCTTCATGACGGATCAGGTTTATACCATTGCACCGGATAAAAGTCCGGGGCAGGCCGTCGGTCTGATGATCAAGCACGATATCGGTCGCCTGCCGGTCGTTGAAAACGGAGCGGTCATCGGTATTGTCACGCGTACGGACGCCATGCTTTATTTTTATGATATGTTGCCTGAATAATTCCCAGGAGGCCTTGGTAAATATTTCGATAGCGGAAAATATTCATACAGTGGTGGTCGCGGGCGCATGACAGCAGGCACGGTTTTTCCGGCGTTACGCAAACCCGTTCCCTTGCCCGACCGCTAAACCTTTCGACGCGCAACGCCTAATGTTGATCCCGACGAGGAATGCCCATGGACACAGAAGAAACCTATCCTTTCTATGAAATAGTTGAATTTCCGGCCATTTTACTGGAAACGCCTGGTTTTCAGGAGACCCTGGATCGCCTGACGGAGTTGTGCCGTGTACCCCGTTTCCTGGCCGGAACCGGACTCGCGTTGACCCCCGAGGCGGAAAGTCGGCTGCGTCTGAAATTGGTGGCGCACCTTCTGGACCAGATGACCACCGACCGTGTGGATGCGCCGTATATTTCCGTGTGGGAGAGCGGGCGCCACCAGGAAGTCAAGATGGTGTACATCAATCCGGCCATCGAGAAGATGACCGGATTCAGTGCCCAGCAGGTGCTTAAGGTGGGATTCAGTATCTTCGTGCCGGACGATACCATTACCCGCTTTGATCGCCGGGACGGCGCCGTCACAAAAGTCGAGGTACCCATTGAAAAAGCCCGCCAGGATCGGCAGCGGCAGCAGATCGGCGAACGTTGGGAGCGTGTCTACGAGATCCTGAAGAAAGAGGGCACCGGCTATGTCCGGGATGTCGCCGTGATCGAAGAAATCGGGAATCTGTGCGTCTCCACCGGGATTCTGATGGACGCCAGCCCCGAATTCGAGCCCCGTTAAATACCATCCCGGCATCGGCCTTTGCACGCCGGCACGGTCATGCCGCCCAATGGGGCCCGGCAGGGCGCCAGCGGGTAGGATTTGCTCCCGCAAGATCCGGCCGGCGCGAGCGGTGTGATATCAGGGCCGGTGTTCATGAATCATGCGGTCGATCTCGTCGGCGATGAAGGCGGCCAGGCCTTCGGCTTCTGTGCGGCTAATGGTGGATACGCTTCCGGCCCGTTCTGCGATTTCTTCTTCCGCCAGTTCGGTGGTTTTGTTGATCATAAAATCATCGATTTCGCCGTCTTCCAGGAGTCGGCCACAGCCTCCCGCAGCACCGATGAACTCTCCCTGGAAGAAAATCGGCACCACGATTTTAAGCAGCCCCGCATCACATTCCTCGATGATGGGGGAACGGCTGTTTTGCGCCATGGCCGCCATATTCTGGTGGGCTACCGCGCAGATATAGGTCTGGCCCTTTCCGGTGGCGCGGATGGCGGGGCACAAGTCGTTGGCTTGGCGGGATTTGCCGGTAATGCCGATGCCGTCCACATCGTAAATGCTGGCGCGCATGCCCGAGCGCCGGCGGATGGTTTCTTCAAGGGCGACCCATTTTTCGAGCGGTTGCAGATCGGTCAGCTTCATGAAAAAGCTCCTTGTAAGCGAGATAGGATTAGAGGGTTCGAAGGGTCAATAAAGCAGGGGCGGCAGTCACATTTGCGGTCTATTTGCGGAGACGCGAAGACCGACGGTCCTGCCCCAGGGCCCGTGATCCTTCGAATACGCGTCCGCCGCTCTTTTATCGGTTGTCACCGTCGATCAGGCCGCCCAGGGCGCCCAGAATCGAACCTTCTCCCTGGCTGCCGCCGCGCTGGGGTGCCGCCTGGAGCATGCGGCCGGCCAGCCGGGAAAAGGGCAGGGATTGCAGCCAGATTTTGCCGGGCCCTTGCAGGACCGCGAAGAAGAGGCCTTCACCGCCGAAGAGGGCTGTTTTGATATTGCCGGCCTGTTCGATGTCGAACGCAACACTGGATTCGAACGCCACGACGCAGCCCGTATCCACATGCAGCACTTCGCCGGCGGCCAGTTCGCGTTCCACCACCGTCCCCCCGGCGTGCACGAAAATATGCCCGTCGCCTTCCAATTTCTGCATCACGAAGCCTTCACCGCCGAAAAGGCCGGTGAGGATTTTGCGTTGAAAGTAGATACCAATGGAAACGCCTTTGGCCGCACACAGGAAGCTGTCCTTCTGACAGATCAGGCAGCCTTTCACACTGGACAGCGCAAGGGGAATGATATTGCCGGGGTAGGGGGCCCCGAAGGCCACATGGGCCTTGCCGTGTCCGCTATGGGAGAAAACGGTCATAAACAGACTCTCGCCGGTCAGCAGACGTTTGCCGGCCCCCAGGAGCTTGTCCATGAAGCCGCCGCCGGCGCTGGCGCGGGACCCGTCGCCGAATACCGTTTCCATGACAATTGAAGGGTCTTTGTACATCATGGCACCGGCTTCGGCCACCGCACTTTCGCCCGGATCGAGTTCCACTTCGACAAACTGCATCTCCGCACCGAAGATTTTGAAGTCAATCTCATCGGCCGACCGGCCCCGGCCGCGGGGCGGAGGCGGTGCTGCCGGCGAGGTTTGCGGCGCGGATACCAATTCGGCGATTTGGGAAATGGGCACCCAATCGGTAAATCCTTCGCGCCAGGCGTAACCGTTGGGGTCAACCTGGGCCTGGGCGGCCGCCCGGGCCTGGTCCATGGGACCGCTTTGTTGACCGTCGTAGCTCAGATACCATTGAAACATATCAAGTTCCTTTTCCCGGTGTTCGACCGCCTGAGGTGGCCATGCGGAGTTTATTCTCGATACTGTTGACCGTTTGGGAATCTAAATGCAGCGCCTGGGCGAGGCCCTGCAGATACTGCCGCTCGGCCTCGCTGTCGACCGTCATGACCAGCCGTGACAGGGCATAGACCTGCAAGGCCTGCTTGCGGTCCCCCACACAGCCAACAATATCCTCCAGCGACGCCGGTGAAAGCAGTTCCCGGGACAGAAATGCCTGCTCCTCGGCGCTGAGGTCGACGGCCTGCCATTGCTTTAAAATGCGTTGACGTTCCTCTGCCTCCATATGCCCGTCCGCATGGGCGGCGGCGATCATGGCACGGATCAGCAGCACGGACGGGTTGTTGCTTTGACGCTGGGCTGATGGGCTGAGTTCTGCCACCGGATCAGGGCCCGCATTGGGCGGTGGTGGGGGCACGGCACTGCCGGGATCTGGCGCCGGCGGCCGGGGCGCGAAAGGCGGCGGCGCTGGCGGACGTCCGCCTTCCTGGGGTTGGGACGGGGACGACGGCGAAGCCGTTTTCATATAATGCTCCGCCGCCTCGAGGGCGACGCCCAACAATGCCATGGTCGCACCCCCTTTGAACAGGCGGCCGGTTCCACGGCTGCCGAGGCCTGATCGAAGAAGGCCGCCTAATATTTTTTCAGGGTCGAACATCGTCATTCTCCCGTATGGTCAGTCGTTCATGCCCACATGAATCGGTATGACGGCAGCAGTGTTCAGAAGTAAAACGTAAGAGACCTATAGTGCGTTTGATCGCCGCGGCTCACCCTATTTTCTCCTTCGTAAGCCATTGCCGCAGACGGCGCAACCCCTCTTCAGTGGAAACGAGCGGTCGATAGCCGAGATCTTTCCGGGCGGCCTGGATATTAAACCAGTGCGAGGTGGCCAGTTCCTCGGCCACGAAACGGGTCATGGGCGGCTCCCCGGGCAGGCGGCCGATGCGGTAGATCCACTCCAGCACGGCGCCGAGGCGGACGGCGGCATGCTTCGAGATGGTTCGCTTCACAGGCGGAAGGTCGGCGGCCGCCAGGATGGCATTCACCATATCCCACAGGGGGATGGGGGCGTCCTGGCTGATGAAATAGACGCGTCCGGAGAGTTCGGGACGTTCGGCCAGCTTCTCGGCTGCCAGAAGGTGGGCCTGGGCGGCGTTGTCCACATAGATCGTATCGACCTTGTTGTGCCCTTTGCCCACTTGTCGCAGACGGCGGGCGCGTTGGATAATCCGCGGGACAAGGTGATTGTCCCCCGGCCCCCAGATCAGGTGGGGGCGCAGGGCCATGGTGCAAAGCGTATCACTGGCGGCCTTCCGCACCATTTGTTCGGCAATCGCCTTGGTGCGGGGGTAATGGGTCAGGTAGTCCTCCGGGTAGGGGACGGATTCGTCCACACCCTCCATATCCCGTCCGTCGAAGACCACGCTGGGCGAACTGGTGTACACTATGCGGCCGACGCCATGGGTCCGGCAGGCTTGTAGCACGTTGCGAGTTCCCACCACATTCGTTTTGTGGAAAGCTTCGTAAGGCCCCCAGACCCCGGCCTTGGCTGCTACATGGAAGACTATATCAACGCCTTCGCAAGCACGCTGAAGGGCATCGCCATCCGTGAGGTCGCCTTGGATCTGGTCGACGCCCATATTCGCCAAAGCGGGGTAGCGGGAACGTGAGAAACTACGCACGGATTCGCCCTGCGCCACGAGCATACGCACGAGGGCACCGCCCAGAAAACCCCCGCCGCCGGTTACGAGGATGGTCTGCTGGGATAGGGGACTGCCGGTCATGACGGCCTCCCGCCTTTCGATGGAAGGTCAGCTTGCAAGATGCGCTTCCTTGCCTTTCACACGGGGCAATGCCCAGCCCGCCAGGCGCTCCCGGAAGATCTTGGAATTGTGACGGATGTCCACCGGAAAACCGGGATGGATGAGGAAATGGCGGATGGGGCGCGTCAGGGGCGACGTCTTCGCCAGCTTGCGCAGTTCCGCCAGCAAATCCTGTTTCCTCATTTGGTGGCCGGACGGGCTGCGTTCGATGCAGATCACGGGCAGCTGGTGCCCGGTTGCTCCAACCCCCACCAGAGCGCTTCGAAAAACCCCCGCATGGTTGTTGAAAATGGCCTCGCAGGGAATGGTGAACATGTCGCCCTTCGATGTGGTGACCCGATGGCTCTTGCGGCCGCAGAACCAGAGGCGGTTTTTGCTGTCCCGCCAGCCCAGATCGCCCATGCGGTGCCAGAAACTTTCGCCGTCCTGGATTTTGGCCTGGGCATTGGCCGCCTCATTGCGGAAATAGTGCCGGGTGACTAATGCACCGCGGACGACGATTTCACCGATGTCGCCGTCGGGCACCAATAAATCATCGGACCAGCGTGGGATAGGGTCGTCTGTGATGCCAATGATGCGGACTTCGGCGTCCCCTATGGGTCGCCCGACGCACATGCCATAGCCCTGTTCGCTCAGGGCACGGGTTTCGTTGAGGATCTCACGGCTTCCCAGGGAAACGACGGGAACCGCCTCGGTGGCGCCGTAAGGCGTGTGGATTTCGCTGGTATCACCCAGCATGGATGCGAATTGTTCGATATTGGCCGGGGAAACCGGTGCTCCGGCCGAGACCACCCGCCGCAGGGACGGCAGTTTGACCTGGCGCTTGCGGCCGAAAGCGCCCACCCGGTTCAACAGGGCCGGCGAGGCGAACATATTGGTCACGCCCTGGTTCAGAATGGGTTCGAGGATCTTTTCCGGATCCACCAAGGCCGGTTTGCGGGGGTCCATGTCCGGAATCACGGCGGTCATACCCAGGGCCGGATCGAAGAGGGCGAAGAGGGGGAAAGTCGGCAGATCGATCTCATCGTCGCCGATTTCAAAATGGCCCTGGATTTGTCGGATCTGGGCATCGAAATTGCCGTGGGTGTAGACTACGCCCTTGGCCGGGCCCGTGCTGCCGGTGGTAAACAGGATGGCCGCGGTTTCGTCCTTGGTCGTGGGGGCCATTTCGAATGCGCGCCAGGGGCGGACATAGAGCTTTCTCAGCGACGCACCGCCCCAGAAAAGCCGGCGGCCGGCAGTAACATTGATCAGGACCGAGCGGAAATACCTGGGGAAGCAGACGCGAAGCAAATGGGCTATGGGCAGGCCGATGAACGCTTCCGGTTGGGTTGATGCCAGGCAGCGCAGCATGCGGCTAACGCCCATGCCGGGATCGACGACCACCGGGACGGCGCCGCATTTGAACATGGCAAAGATCAGGACAAAGAAGTCGATGCCCGGTTTTACCATCAAAACGGTTTTCGTCCCCCGCTGGATGCCGATATTCACCAGACCGGCCGCCAGGCAGTCGGATTCCCGCTCGAGCTGCTCGAAGGTCAGGTGGGCATAGGCCACGCGGCCGAACCCATCCCGCCCCGCGGGACAGACCACCGCGCGTTTATACGGCATACGCTGCGCCGATTCCTTCAGCCGATAGGCAATATTGACGAGGGGAAGATTTTCGACCGGGGGAGGCGGTCCCATGGTGAACGCCATACCTTATTCCTATCCAGTGGTGTGGTGCCGCTGTAGAAAATGGCGGATGGTCTCTGTGACGGCCCGGGGCTCGTCCTCCAGGAGGTAGTGTCCGGCACGATCGAAGAGATGGGCTTCAGCGTCGGGAAAGCGCCGTCGCCATTCCGCGTAATAATCGAGATCGAAAACGAAATCATGTTTGCCCCAGCAGATCAGCATGGGCAAATGGCGCAACCGTTGCAGGTTGTCGTCCACGTATTTGGCCAGCGGGTAGCTCGGGTCGCTTTCTGCAAGCGGGATATCCTGGACGAACCGGAGCGTGGCGATGCGATGCCGGGGGCGGTCATAGGGGGCCAGGAGCCCCTGGCGAACCTCGCGGGGCAGGCGGCGACGCGGGGCCATGACCACGGCGGCCCTTGCAAAAAGATTCAACCCCAGGACGGCCGGTTCGGCGAATCCGTTAAAATTGCGGATCAGACGCAACCGGATGGGAATCGGCTTGCCCGCCGGAGGCAGGAAACCGCTGGTATTGGTGATGACGACGCGCCGGATCCGGTCCAGGTTGCGAAGGGCAAAGGCCAGTCCGATCATGCCGCCCCAATCGTGGACCACAAGCGTGATGGGGGCGTCGATGGCCATTTTCCGGACCAGGGTTTCCACATCGGCGACACGGTCTGCCAGCCGATAGCTGTAAGCCTGGCGGCTAGGTTTGTCCGACAGGCCGCATCCAATGTGGTCGGGGGCGATCACCCGGTAATCTGTGGAAAGGGCGGCGATCAAATGACGGAAGTAGAACGACCAGGTGGGGTTGCCGTGCAGCATGAGCACCGGCTCGCCGCGACCCTCGTCCACGTAGTGGCAGCGGTGGCCGTTGACGGACAGCCAACGGGACCGGAAGGGATAGAGCTGACGAAAATCAGATTTCAATATAGGAACGATTCCCTTATGTATAGAGCACTTGATGTGTATATATTAAAGTATAGATTTAGGTTTACGATGCTACCATTCAATGCCCAGCATGAGACAATTCAAGCCGCTGCCGATGCCCAGAAAACCGACCGTGTCCCCCCGAAGCAGAAATCCCCGTTCCCCCGCCAAGGCGGCCGTCACTATGAGGGAAACCGTCCCCATGTTGCCAAGGTAGCGGAAGGTCGTGAAATCGCGGGAAGCCGGCAGACCAACGGCCTTGAGAATGGCCTGCTGGTGGGAAGAACCCACCTGGTGGCAGATGATCTTGTGCGGGTGGTCCTCGGCCCATTGCAACTCGTCGCGAAAGGCCCTGAAGGTTTCCACCCCCAGCTGGACACCATTTTGCAGCACCCCCACCGAATCGGTGTTCATGACATGGGGCGCGCTGGCCGGGATGCCCGTATCCGGGCCCCAGGTGCAGAGCCGGTGGTGGCGGACGGCATTTTTCACCATGCCCCCCAGCAGCCGGTGGCCGGCGCTGCCAAATGAGCCGTCGGACAGGACCACGGCCGCGGCCCCGGATCCACCGGTCAGGGTGGCCACGCAGTGCTTGAAAATTTCCATATCACGCGACGCGAGCATGCGCTCGATGGTGCTGTCCACAATCTGGCGGCAGGATTCGCAGGCCACCACCAGGCCGGCCCGGATTTGGCCCAACTCGATGGCATTGGCTACCTGGAGCATGCCGTTCAGGATGCCGATACAGGCATTGGAGATGTCGAATATCTGGGCGGAAGGCCCCACCCCCAGACCGTCGGCTACGGCACAGGCCGTGGCCGGTTCCAGGTTCTCACGACAGACCGCTCCGTAGATCAGCATCCCGATCTGGTCGGCCGGGATGGCCGTTGACGCCAGGGCTTTGCGGCCGGCCCGGATGGCCCCTTCGGAGAGTCTGAAATCGGGGTCCCAGTAGCGGCTTTCCTCGATGCCGGTGAGCTGCTCCAGTTGCCCCGGCTTCAGATGCAGCTGTTCATAGAGCGGGGCCAGGCGGCTCTCCAGGTCTTCGGCCGTCACCACGTTGGGCGCCAGTTCATAGCCGATGGATTCGATGGTCACATCCCGGTAGCGCATGGGGCGTCAATCTCGCATGGTCAGCGCGGGGTTTCCCGCGGTAGTAGGCCAAGGCCAAAGTTCTGCATCTTATATATATAAAGACCGTCACATTTCAAGTAACCGTCCGCCGTTATCATGGGATGGGGCCGGCGGCGGCGATCGGTGACCACGGCTTCCACCTCTACCCGGCGATGGGTCGGAAGGATTTGACCCCGGTAGCGCCAGATATGATCTGCCGGGGTCATCAATGCCAGGGTGTGGGTCTGGGTTTCTTCCGGCCAGATGGCGCCGGTCGCATATTGAAGCAATTGCACCAGGGATTCGATGCCCAGGGAGCCGGGACAGACCGGGTCCTGGTAGAAATGGGCCTTGAAAAACCATTCTTGCGGATCGACGGTTTTAAAACCGCTGACATATCCCAGGCCATGGGGGCCGCCTTGGGGATCAAAGTTCACGATTTCGTCGATCATGCGCAGGGCTTTGGAAGGCCAGGTCGCAGCGTTCTGCGGCCGGGAACGCGGGTCGTCGGGGGTCAACGGCGCGATATCTTCAAGACGCAGCCCTGTTCCGCCGGGCTTATCCGATGCTGGCGGACGGTCGGCCCCCGGCAGGCCCACCTGGTTGGCCAGGGCCTCGGGAGTGAAAAAGCCGAAGGAGGTCTGGCCTTCGTAAACCCGTCGATCCGCCTGCCGGACTTCGAAGGCATAGTGTTGGATAAGCATGTCGCCGGCCGCACTGGACTGCAGGAGGCGTGCCCTTGTCCGCACCGGACCGTCCTGACTCAAGACGTTGTCATACAGGGTGGCTTTGCCGTCCAGATTACGGAAATGGAGGTCTTTTTCACTCTGCAGGGCCGATCCCATGTAGGCCGCCAGAAACCCGCAGGCCTGCAAGGCGATTTCCATCAGGACGGCGATGGGCATAAACGGCCCGCTGTTGCTGCGGAAATACCAATCACCGGGATTCGGGCGGTAGACCGTTTCCACCCATCCGCCTGGCGCCACGACCCAAGCCGGAGGCTCGATGAGCGTGACCGCATCGATAAAGGCATAGGGCGGTCCAGGCAGACGGGCGATAAAGCGCTCCCGATCGAAAGGTTGGTAAGGGGGACCGAAGACTTGGGACGGTCGACCGGTGGCGAATTCGGTCAGTTGTTCACGGGAAAACAGAATGGGGGCCTTTTCATTAGACGTCTTGACCGCTTCTCTGTCTATTTGGCACGGCTGTCGCCGCTGCCAAAAATCTTCCAGGGTTTTGCGGTCCATGCCGGTCATCTTCATGGTCATGCCCCGGAACAGGACAATGCGGTGGCCGTCGGCGTACATGTGGGCGTCGGCGATCACATAGGGTTCGGGGTCGAATCCGATTTCGCTGAGCTCCACTTCGTAAACCACCCGGCGCGTTTCCGGGGTGACCGGCCCCCGGCATTTCAAGACGGCCGGCCGGCCGACCACGGGTTCGTAGACCACGTCGGGCCGGTCGCTGATCCACCCCATGCGCTGGAGGTAGATGCGCAGGGTATGGGCGCAGCATTCGTACATCAGGGTTCCCGGCATGACCCTATCGTCCACGAAATGACAGGTCAAAAACCAGTCATCCGGATGGATGTCGGCCTCCGCCCGGATCGTGCCGAGGCCGTAGCGTCCGCCGGCCGGATCCAATGTCAGAACCCGGTGGATCAGTGCCATCCGCCCGTCTGGCAGGCGTTGGCTTTCAGGAAGACGCAGACCTTCAAATGATGGGCCGAAGCAGCCCGCGAGATCGCCCTGCCGCAGGGCCGCCAGACCGTTCGCATCGTAGGTCTCCGGGACCATGGGCGCCGGTGGCTGCCAGCCATCCGGTACGAGGCCCGGCAACGGTTTGGTATCCTCTTCGGTAAGGAGGATGCCGCCGGAACGTCGTACTTCCTCTTCGGTGAAAAAGCCGGCGCAGCCGTTGCGCATGGTGATCAGGGGCTGTCCGTCGATGGTGCCGTCGAACTGAAAGAAGAAAAGCCAGGTAGGGCCCTGGCGGATGAATTTTTCTATCCGGATGTCATAGCGGATGACCTCCCCGGGCCGGGGCAGTCCCCGATGAAAGGTGACCGTCGCGTCCAGCAAACGATAGGTGCGCTCGCCCTTGACCTCCAGGTCGATGCCCAGATAGGCCGACAGAAAAAGATCGGCCTGACCCGCTTCCACTGCGATGCAGACCGGCGCCCGACCTCCGTCCAGGTACCAGGCATCCGGGCGGACGTCGTGTTCGGTCACGAGACGGCCCGGACCCGGCACGCCTTTTTGACCCTCCACGCTCAGGATGCGGTCCACCAGCATCAGGGGCTCGTCGGGCAGGCGTACCCGGGCCGGAAACCGGTCCACGGGGGCGAATTCCGGTCCCAGGACTTTGGCCACCGACCCCACGGCGAATTCCAGGCACATGGCGCGGTCAAACGCCACCGGCAGACCCTGCACCTGTGGAGAGGCCTGCCCTGGCGATACGGGCGGATTGACTTCGTCCCGGGGCGGCGGAGCAATCGACTGCTCAGGGGGCCAATCGACAAGGAGTCCTTCAAGTTGGGCCTGGTGCATCAGGCGGGTGTGTAAATCGACGGTCTGGGCGTACTGTCGACCAAGATTTTCGGATAAGGACAGAAAACGCCGGTGGGCATCGCCGGTGGCGGCCAGTTGGTCATTCAGGCCGCGGATCAGGGCGCTGGTCTGATCGAAAAACGATGGGTTGGCCGTTGCATTATCATCGACGGGCAACGGTGATGGATCGCTTGCTATTCGGGATGGATCTGGCGCGATGGTCGGACGCGGAGTCGCAGCATGGCCGGCGGGGGTTTCGGGCGGCGCCGGGCGGGGGGGGGATCGAGGGGCATCCCGCCGCAGTCGATCGTTACGAAACGGGTTTCATGAGAAACAGGGGATGCCGCTGGTTTCGGCGAAAGGGCTTCATCCGGCGGAAAGAAGCGGTCCAGCCGAACAGGCAGGCGTTCGGCCGCCAGCACCCCAAGGACTTTCGCCAGACCGGCCACCTCATTTTCCGGATCGGGATTGATCGTCAGGGCCAGGTGCGGGCGGCCGTTCAAAATGCGGCGAATCATGCGTGTGCAGGACCCTCGGGGACCCACTTCCAGAAAGAGCCGTGTCCCGTCGTGGTGGGCCTGCTCGACGGTGGCCGGGAAATCAAATCCCGCGATGGCCTGCTTCAAAAGCGATTCCGCGGCCGTTTCCGGGGTCAGATCGATGCGTCGACCGGATGCGCAGCTGTAAAAGGCGATGCCGGGAGGCGACGTCGTGGGAAACAGGTGAAGCTCACGGTAGGCCTCGGCTACCGCCTGAACGGCTTCCCAGTGGACCGCCACGACGCCCTCCAGATAGAAGGCTTCGCAATCCAAACGATCTATTAGATCGGCCACCGCCGGCCCGTGGCCGCCAATGACGCATTCTTCGGGGGTATTGATCATCAACAGGCGCACCGCCGGAGCACCCTTCAGAAGCTTCCGGACAGCGGCGGCCGGTCGGTTGACCACCACCGTGCGCCATTCCACGGGAACTTCGTCCGGAATCGGGAGATGCCCGCGGGCGGCTCGACAGGAGCCGGCAAGCTGGGTGTGGAAAAGATCCGATTTTTCCATCCGGGCCAGCATCAGTCCGCGATCCGGCCAGGCACCGGTGGCGAAATAGCCCACGGTTTCCCCAAGGCTATACCCGATGACGGCGGACGGCGCTACTCCCAGGAAGCGCAGTAGGTCGGTGGACAGGCAGCCGAACAGCACCTGGCCGCAGATGGCGGTCACCGGATCGGCGTTGACAGCGGCGCGTGCCTGTTGGCGCCAGTCCACCGGCCAACGGGAGCGATAGGGCATCAGGAGCGCGGCCCGGGATTGGGCCGCAAAGCGGTCCGTCGAGCGGTTGGCGGCGCGCCAGATGCCCGGCCATTGCATGCTCAGCTGGCGGCCCATAGCGAGGTAGTGGTTGCCGGAACCAGGGTAGACGAGGGTCGGCCGCGCGCTGGGACCCAAGGGTCGCGGAGAAAAGTGGCAGCCGCTGAGCCCCTGGAAAGTCACCGGACGGCAGTGCTTCAAGGCTTCGCGGGCATCCTGATGAACCCGGTCCAGGTCGCGGTAGTCTGACAGGCTGACCGCCAGGGCCCAGGGCATCTGCGGATGCGACCCATGGCGGCGAAACCATTCCAGGGCGGCCGTCCCGATGGACCGTCCGGAACGGCGGTTTTCTTCCAGGTGTTCGCTCAACCGTGCCAGCCATGCCGGAAGCTGGTCCGCGGTGGGGCTCTCCAGTACAAAGAGGCCATGATCGGGGATGCCGGCCGGGGCGGAGAGCAGGGGATCGGTCCTGGAGGAATCTTCGGCAGCGAATTCTTCCAGGACGACGGACATGGTGTTCCCGTCGGCCGTGAAGGCGTTGAGGCAGGCCCGTCGCGGAAGATCGTCGCGGTCGGCCGGCCAGAAGAGCGGTTGCAGCGGAACGTGAAAATAGTCTTCCCGTTCCTCCGGGTCCGGAGGCGCCTGAAAGCTGGGCAGGGGGGGCAGGATCTGCTGATAGAGGCAAAGGGCGGTTTTGACCAGGCCCGCCAAACCTGCCGCGGCACCGGTATGCCCTAAAACGGCTTTTACGGTTCCCAGGGCGAGCGGGGTCTTGCGGCGGCCGCCGAACACGTTTGCCAGGGCACGATATTCGGCACGATCTTCGCTGGGGATGGCCGATCCGTGGGTCTCCACGTAGTCCACGGTCTGCGGGGAAACCTGGGCTTCGTCAAAGGCTGCGACCAAGGTGGCGCTGAGGGATTCCGCTAGTTCCCGGTCTTCGAAAGCGCGGTCCCGCCGCGCCGCACCCAAGCCGCGAACCACGGCGTAGACGCGATCGCCGTCCCGGCGGGCATCTGCCAGGCGTTTCAGCACCACGGCCGCGGCTCCCTCACCCGGCAGGGTGCCGCCGGCCCGTTTGTCCAGGCAATAGGGGGATGCCCCCGATGCATAGGCATGACGGCTGTGGGCTTTAACCAGGCGCCGCAGGTCTCCGGGTAGATCCACCGCTCCCACCAGCATGCCGTCGACTTCCCGGCGTTGCAGGGCACGCACCGCAATGGCCAGGGCTTTGAGGCCGGAGGCGGCGTCATCGGAAACCGTGAAACTGGGGCCACCGAAGCGAAATTCGCGGGCGATCCGGCTGGCGATCACGCCTCCCAGAGCCCCCAGAGTGCGAGTGTGGGTCAGTGGAGGGGCAAAGGTATCGGCCAGCGCTTGGCCCCATTCGGCCAACTGGTCCGGGGAAAGGCCCAAACCGTGGCCTTCGTTCCACCGGGCGGCCAATTGGTCTGTATTCCAACGGAGATGAAAATTCGTGTTTTCAAGGTCGAATTCCATGCCGACGATACAGCCCATCCGGGGGCGTTCCTGACGGGCTGACAGACCGGCGTCCTGCATGGCCCCCAGGGCGACCTTGAGCATCAGCAGGTGTTGGGGCAAGAGGTCCGGAATTTCCTTGGGTGGGATGCGAAAATCGGTTAGGGCGATGGCGAAATTTTTCAGGAGGGCGCCCTGCAAGGCATGAGGACGCCGCAAATAAGATGCCAGAAGGGCCTGACACTGCTTTAAACGCGGCGCCGTAATCGGTTCAAAGGCTTCCTCACCCCTGAAGACCGTTTCCTGAAATGCTCTCAGGTTGTGGGCCGGGCCAAATAGCGCTTCCATTCCCACAACCGCAATGGGATCCTCGCTGGGGCGGGATGTGCTGAACGCGCGGGCTGTCCCACGCAGGTCAGGAACATTGGCGGGACCATTCCCGGGTCGCCATTCTTCCAGTAAAACATGGGCGTTGATGCCGCCGAATCCAAAAGCGCTGATCGCGGCTCGCCGGGGGATGTCGCCATCGCGGCGCGTCCAGGGCATCGCCTCGGTCTGGACATGGAAAGGGCTTTCCGACAGACCGCTCTCGGGCGCGGGTGCCTTAAAATTTAGGGAGGGGGGCAAGGTGCCATGGCGGAGTCCGAGAAGCACTTTGATGAGTCCGGCGGCGCCGGCGGCCGTGAGGAGGTGGCCAATCATGGATTTTACGGAACCGATGGCGCATTGGCCGGGGTGCCAGCCTTCCGGTCCCCAAAGGGATTTCAGGCTGCGGATTTCGGTGGCATCGCCGACGGGTGTCCCGGCGCCGTGGCATTCGATCAGATCAACTTCCGCGGGCTGCCAGCCGGCCTCGGCATAGGCCATTTGCATGGCCCGCAGCTGACCTTCCGTATCCGGTGCCAGCAAATTGCCGCGCATATCGTTGGAAACGCCGGCCCCGCGTATCAGGGCCTGGATCGTATCACCATGCTTCAGAGCGTCATCCAGACGCTTCAGAACGACGATGCCGCAGCCTTCCCCGACGACCAGGCCATCGGCGGAACGATCGAAGGGCGCGCAGCGGCCCGAACGCGACAGGGCCTGCAACTGGGTAAAGCCGATCTGGGTATAGAGGGTATCGGGCCGGGCGACCCCGCCGGCCAGAACCGCATCGGCACGACCGGCTTGAAGCGCATCGCAGGCCAGTTTGACGGCAAACAAAGAAGACGCGCAGGCCGCATCGAGGGTAAAGGTATTGCCGCCCAGACCGAGCGCAGCGCCCAGCAGGGCGCCCGGAAACCCGGTGACACCGCTGGCCAGGGCTTCGTGACGGTGCAATGATCCCGCCGTGTTGCGTGCTTTGGGGAAAAGCTTGTCTTCGAAGGCGTGCAGGAAGATCCGGCGTGTCAGCCGCGATGCGGCATCCGTGGGCAGCGCAATGGCCGCCAGGATGACATCCACACGGACGGGATCGACGGGATCCCGGCGGCAGCTCTGCCAGGCGGCCCGTCCCGCTTCCAGAACAAGGTGGTGCATGGGATCCAGCCGGGTGAGGATTTCGGGCGCAATGTCAAACCCAGCGGGATCGAAAGCAAAATCTTCGATCCATCCGGCAGTTAAGGAACGGGCTTTGTCCGGCTTCCCCGTGGGATCCAGGATCCTTTCGGGCGCTACCGGCCATCGTTCCGGTGCCACAGGGCGGATCGCACTTTGCGCAAGCGCGATATTGTTCCAGAACCGGCTGAGATCCAGCGCACCCGGGAAGACACCGGCCGCGCCGACGATGGCGATGGTTGGGGCATAACGCTTGTCCATATATACCTTGGCGGGGTGGACATCATCCTTGCGCGGCGATGCTCAAACCCAGGCGGGTAACGGTTAAAAAACTAAATTTCTTACTACTTTTAATGGAACAGAGCAATAAAATTTCTATGTTTTCCGGGTAATACCCATCCCTTTCGGATGTATCCTGGCCCGGGGCGAATCGTTCATGGTTCTCTTGACAAGGGGACGGCGTTTTTTTATTAGAAAAGTTTCGTAAAATTAGCGACGTGTCGGTATCCTGATTCAGCACTCCCTGCTGCGGTGCATAATCGGGCGGCCATCGGTCATTTGAAAGCGGCTACTTGGGGCGTGGAGGAAGCAATGGGAAAAGAAGAAGCAGGCCAGGTCCGTGACACCGCCATGGTGCGATCCATGCTGCGCGATGCCGGCTATTCCGAGAAGGCGGTGAACTATTATCTGGAGACGCCCCATCTGGGTGTCATTGAAAATGCGGATCAGGTATCCGAAATGACCGGGACCTGCGGTGACACGATCAAGGTTTATCTCAAGATTGAAAACGACCGGATCAGCGATGTCAAATACCAGATCATGGGGTGCCCGGGGTCCATCTCAGCGGCCATGGCCGCCGGCGACCTCGTCCGTGGCAGGAAGGTCGATGAAGCGCTGGCCCTCAACGACGGTGATGTCTTTCATTATCTGGAAGAAATTCCCGTCAAAAAGCATCATTGCATTCAATTGGCGGTTAAAGCCTTGATTGGCGCAATCCAGAGTTACCGCGACGGCAGCGCGGGCGGCGATCAGGTGGTCAAAGCGGGAATTGCCACAGGGCACGGGCGTCGTGGGCAAGACGCTGACGAGAGCGTGGCCTGCTGCGGTGCGCCCAAGGGGCAGGGCGATTGCGAAAGTGCAGGCGCATGCTGCGGCAAGGGCATTTCCGACATGGGGAAAAGATAAACGAAATTCAGGCCTCAATTCGGTGCCCGATGCAAAAATGCGAATGGCGGTTTGGGAATAGCCGCCGGTATCGGCCTCCGGCCTCCATTTTTGCTTAAAAACTTTTTCCGAATCCATACCATGCCGAAGGATCGATCCCTGAGGAGTCGTCCCTGATGGACTATCGTGAGGAGCAATTATGCAATCAGGAAAGCGTCCAGACGTACTTCTCCCATCAGGGTGCCGAAGAAAAAATGCTGATCAAGGGGTGGTGCCGCGACTATATCCGCTTTAGAGAAGACGTGGCGACATTTCAAACCCGTTATTTCCAGTCCCTCTGCAATGCCGCCTGCTATCAGGCCCAACGCAGCGCCTGCTGCAACAAGGACGGTATCATTACTTTTTTCGCCGATCTCGTCGTCAACGCCATTGAGAGCGATCCGCGGGAATTAGCGGCGCTTATGACCGGCCTGCGCCGACCGCGCCGTGATATGAAATGCATCTACCTCGGGCCGGAAGGCTGCCGTTGGCGCGTGAAGCCCATCGTGTGCGAGATGTTTCTGTGTGACCGCGCCCAACAGGAAATTTTCAATGCCTCGGCGGAGGCGGCGGAAATCTGGGATGGGATGAAAAAACGGGCGCTGACGTTTCGCTGGCCCGATCGGCCGGTCCTTTTTGATCAAATCGAGTCGCGGTTTATGGCTGCGGGCGTGAGTTCTTCTTTAATGTACCTGCACAACAGCCCGGGTCTGCTCCGCGTTAAAAGAAAAGCCGGGCGGCTGTGAACGAGGCATCCCTGCTAGACCGTATCGTATGCCTCCTCCGATACAGCGGGTTGCGCCGATCCAACCTTGACGACATTCTTGGCTGCCGGACCGCGTTGACCACGTTCGATTTCAAACGTCACCTGGTCGCCCTCCGCCAGCGTTTTGAATCCATCCATCTGAATAGCAGAAAAGTGAACGAAAACATCGCCCTCTTCTTCCTGCTCGATGAACCCATAGCCTTTTTTGTCACTGAACCACTTCACGATACCATTTGGCATGGTCAAAATCTCCCCGTGTAAAGCAGGTTGCGGCGAAGGGTAGCGCCCATTTCTGGGAGAGTCCGTCGAATCCCTTTTCGCAACCGGCCCGCAGCCACAACCGGGATTTAAACCTTATTTTTGTTAGACTGAAAGGGGCCGCAAAGTCAAGGGAAACCTCATGATCCCGTCCCCCGGTCAGGAGAGATTCCCGAACGGTCCGTTCAATGGCCGACCCGGATCGGGAGACGCGCTACGGGCCAAAGATTGTGCGGTCGGGGTAGGTGAAGGCGAACCCGTACCAGCGGGTGAAAAGCTGAAAAAGAGCGCCGTCGATAACGGGCGTCAGACCGACGCCGCTGTTGCACACCACTCAAAAAGCGATGAGGAACGGCTGGCCCCCCAGCTCCCCCTGAGCCACATGATGATAGGCCATTTGGCGCATCAACAGGGCCCGTTTCTCTTCTCCGCGTTCAAATACGAGAAGCTGTTCGCGTTCCGGAATATGCGCCGCGAGAAGCGTGGTTGCGGTTCGCGGAACCGCAAATCGTGAAAAGAGATCCGGGCCTTTGAGAAGCGCCCGCTGCGTATCAAACGCCACCGATATTCTCCCTGACAGATCGGAGGAAGTCGCCAGAGCCCGCAAATGGTGCGCAGCGCCCGGAGTGCGGCACATGGGTTCGCGGGAATGAAGATTGCTACCCGCTAACATTGTGATTATGGTCACCATAAGTCAAGTGTAGAAAGTGAGAATATCGCTTGCACCGACGCGCCTTTCCCGAATTGGAAACGGCCCGATGCGATTGAAAGGAAAAAAGATGCCCCGCAAGACTAAAATCGTAGCCACCATCGGCCCTGCCTCGGATACCCGCCCGATGCTCGAAAAGCTGGTGGAGGCCGGCATGAACGTGGCTCGTCTCAATTTTTCGCACGGCAATTATGAAAAGCACGGCGAAGTCATTCAAACGATCCGGTCGATTTCCAGGATGATGAACCGTCCTGTCGGAATCCTGCTGGATCTGCAGGGGCCCAAAATTCGGGTGGGCAAACTGCAAGACGGCCTCCCGGTGCGCCTGAAGCGTAATGCGCGTCTTGCGATTACCTCGCAGCCGTTGGCCGGTACGTCAGATATGATTTCCACCACCTATCGCAACTTGGCGGACGATGTGCGGGAAAACGATACCATTCTCCTGGATGACGGCCTGATTCGGCTGCAAGTGCTTGGGGTGGAGGGCGATACCGTCAACTGCCGTGTTGTCAATGGGGGTCTTCTGGGCGAACACAAGGGGATCAACCTGCCGGGTGTTTCGGTTTCCGCACCCTCTTTGACCGATAAGGATAAACGCGACGTCAATTTCGGCATCCAGAACGGCGTCGACTTTTTTGCCCTGTCCTTCGTGCGGCAGGCCGAAGACTTGCAGCCTATCCGCATGATAATGAAACGCAAAGGCGTTGCCATTCCGGTTATCGCCAAAATCGAAAAACCGGAAGCTGTGGAAAACCTGTCCTCCATCCTGGCCGAAGCCGACGGTATCATGGTGGCCCGGGGTGACCTGGGCGTGGAAATGCAGCCCGAACTCGTACCCACTATTCAGAAGCAGATTATCGATACCTGCCGCAGGGAAAACAAACCCGTCATTACAGCCACCCAGATGCTGGAAACCATGAGCGTCAATCCCATTCCCACACGGGCCGAAGCTTCGGATGTGGCCAACGCCATTTTTGACGGTACGGACGCCGTCATGCTGTCGGGCGAGACCGCCTCGGGCCGTTATCCGATAAAAGCCTTGCGGATGATGGCCAAAATCGCTCAGCAGGCCGAAAGTTCGCCTTTCATGCGGTATAATATCCCCTTTGAAGCCGATCCCTCCGACCTCGTGACCCACGCGGTGGCCCGCTCGGCCGTAAACATTCTGCACGAAATCAAGGCGCGCTGTATCGTGGCTTTTTCCGTATCCGGAAAAACATCCAAACAAATCTCCAAACAGCGCCCCAAGGCCCCTGTCTTCGCCTTTACCTCACGCAAGGAAATCTACCATCGCCTGGCCCTGATGTGGGGGATCACCCCCATGTACATCCCGGAGATCGGGGATGCCAAGCGGCTCATCGATGGCAGCGAGCGCTTGCTGCTTGACAAGAAGCGGGTTCAAAAAGGAGACTTGATGGTCATCGTCATCGGATTGGGGTTGAAGGAAGGCTCCACCAATATGATCAAAGTGCATCGCGTCGGAGACGAGGATTAGGTCGACACCCCACTCCGTTGGGTAGGCGCTTTTTTAGCGGACGCGTCAGGGGGAAGGCAACGGTTGACTGCGCCGTACGGTAAATCTGACCAGAATGCTGTTTTCCTGCCCCGGTGCCAAGCGAAGGGATGCAGGGGTCAATGCCAGGGCCGTGCGCAGCTCGCCGGAGTGTTTCAGCCCATCGACGGGCACCTTGGCCGTATAAATGGTATCGATCCCCGCCAACAGCAGCTCGCCGCCGATCACCTCGACCGAGGCTGGTTCGAGCCGAACGTCCTGGATCAGGATGCCGGGCGGCAGCGTTCCGCTCCAGTCCACCTGCACCGGGAGCGTTTTTTTCCCGATGGTATCCACCATGATGTCGACGCTGTTCGGCTCCACTTTTTTCAAAGAGGTCCCCGGGGGCAGGGAGACATCGTCTTCGGTGATCGTGAAGCTGTTGAGCCCCGGAACGGCCTTGCTGATATCAAGGCGCACGCGGATCTGATTCGGATCAAGACGGTTGATCAGCTGCAGGGAACCACTCAATTGAATGCGCACCGACGACGTAGAGCTCTCGATGATCTCCATGCGGGAATCGCCGCGGATGTATTCGATGGGTACTTCGACCGTGGTCAGGCTGCGGACAAAGCCCAGCGAGAAGCTGTACCAGACGCAGCTCACCACGATCAGCGAAACCATAAAGGCGATGGCGGCCAACCATCGTTCCCGATGCGCTTTCTGGGGAGTATCCGCCGACATGCCGGTGTGCTGACGCAGGCACATTTCCAATGCCGCCGCATCGGCGACAGGCTCCAACTGTCCCATGCGGGCCAGCGTCACCTCGCCGCGTTCCTCGGATACGATGATCACGAGGGCGTCGGAATGCTCGGTCAGGCCCATGGCGGCCCGGTGCCGCGTACCGTAGCGCATGGGCAGGTCGGCCCTTTCGGTCAGGGGCAGGATGGCGGCCACGCGATTGATCCGGTTCCCTTGAATGACGGCCGCGCCGTCATGGACCGGATTTCCCGGCCAGAAAATGCTTTCGATCATCTGGCGGGATACCTGACCGTTCCAGGGAACACTGTCCTGGATCGCCGCATCCACCGGCTGCCGCCCGGGAACCACGATCAGCGCGCCGATCTTTTTCCGCGCCAGCTGATAAACGCTGGCCGTGATGATTTCAACCGGCGTAACCACCGGTTTCGGGGTCACGCTCCAGAGGATGTCCTTAACGCCCTTGGTCTGGAACAGACTGCGTATTTCGTAGCGGAAGACGATCAGCACACCGATGGCGGTCAGGGCGGCCAACCCTTGGAGAACGTAATGCGTCAGGATCATGCTGGCGGAAGCAACGACCTGCTGCACAACCAGCAGCACAAATATGATGACGACCACCATAAAAAGGCGGGTGCCGCGCAGGATAATGTAGAGGCGAAAGAGAATGTAGCTGTTGAGCAGGATGTCCACAACATCCTGCCATCGTAGGACCGCCAGCAGTTTGTCCAGAAAAACGGGCATGGTCTCAGTCCGTAATACTGAAGCGCAAAGTGCGGAGGAGCTTTTCGTCGGCATCACGAACTTCCACCCGCCAGGGGCCCTTGTCGGCTTCCCGCAATTGAATGCTGCTGACGGAGGACCAGTTCGGTGTTTTTAGGACCAGTTTTTTTCGGAAGATCAGTTTGTCCTGCCGGATCCAGTCGTGGAAGATGCTGGTTTGCATTGGAACACGGTCAAATGCGGTGAAGCACATGATGCTGCCCATATGCACCGAAAACACGACACCCGGGTTGAGGGGTTTGAAATTATCCAGACTTTCACAGATGACCGCTTCGGAAAGGTGCAATTGATCAGCGGCGCGGCCGGGCGTTTCGTTGTCGGCCGCGAATACGCTGGGGAGCAGGCAGATCCACAACACCAGGGTCCATATGGTTCGGTTTGTTGACATGGGATATTCATGAACAGATTGCCGACGATGTCAAGACCATTTTCTCCCGCTGTCATTGCCGGAAGCATCTTCGGTACATGAAAAAAGACGGCGATGGCAGGTCCTGCCAGGTGCTTTTTATCCTCTTGCGGCAAAGTGTTGCGGCTTGAAAGCGCGCATCAGGCGGTCCTCCATGACGGCCTCATAGCCCATTAGGGCCGCCAGCACCCGGCCCTCCTGGTCGAGGAAGGTAAAATCGCCGACCAGCTTGTAGCGGGAAACGTCTTTGACCACCAGAACGGCTTGAATCGTCTCCGGTGGGAATTTGCGGCAGTATTGGCGGTAGGCGGCGGTGTAGCTGGGCAGGGAAACGCGTCCGGCTTGATCATAGCACCAGAGGCTTGCCATCTGAAAGGCGCCGTCCATAACCAGCGGATCGGCGATCCAGCGGTTGCGGGGCGGTTTTTGAATCCAGGCAGATGGGGCCGGGGCGGGTACGAGATCGGCCCGCATGCCGAGGGCGTTGCAGGCGTACACCTGCCGGATCCCCTGAAGGGCGCTGCCATGGAAAAGAATGTCGCGATAAATCTGGGCGATATCACCCTGATAATCTTCATCCTGCAGAGCGGCGGGGATTGCGAAGTCCGGTGGTGATGGCAGGCGGTCGGACAAGAGCGCCGTCGTGCGGGAATGGATCACTTCGGCGCCTTCTTCGAGGCCGTCGCGCAGCTCGAGGTCGACCCTGATGCCGCCGCCATTGGAACGGGCCGGGGCCGCCAGAACACGGATGGGGCGTTGCCGTTCCCCGAGCACGATGCCCTTCAACAGGCGCATGTCGTCCAGGCCGGTCAACTGGAGGCCGGGGTTGTTGTGCAGGGCGCCATGGCCGAACCACTCCGCCATAAGGGCGAAGGGAACCACCGGTTTGCCGTCCAGGCGATGGTGGTCCAGAATTGGATAGTGATCGAGATTCAGTTCGCTGATAAAGATGGTGCTCAGCCCGCGGTTGTTTTCTGCTTCGGCGGCCTCTGATTGAATGGCGGGCATCGAGGGTCGGCGTTGGTCCCCTTGGGAGGCGGGCAACTCTGATCCGATGACGATTTCCACGCCATCATGGTTTCCGGCGCCCAATTCAGCGACAAGGGCCTCAGCGCCTTTATCCAATGGTATCAGTGAGATACCTTTATCCAAAAACATTTTTCTAAGGTAGGCATCGACCATGCCGCCGTCCCAGGGGCCCCAGTTGATGGCGCGTACCACGCAGTTCGCACGCCGGGATGCCTCGGCGACCGCCATTTTATTGAGGACTTCATTGGCGACGGCATAATCCACCTGGCCGACGTTGCCGAAACGGGCGGCAACGGATGAAAACAGAACGATATGGCTCAGGGGATCCTCCTGCGTGGCGCTCAGGAGATTCTCCAGGCCGTCCACTTTGGTCGTGAAAACCTGACGGAACTCTTCCGGTGTTTTTTCAATGATCAACCGATCGCGCAGGACACCGGCGCCGTGGATGAGGGCTTTGATGGGGCCGTGCACCAGCCGGACATCATTCAGGACGGCACGGACACGGTCCGCATTGCGGATATCCAGGGAAAAATAGCGTACATCGGCGCCCAAGGCTCTGATACGGTTCAGATGGTTTCGGATTTCGCGGTTGGCCCTGTAACGGCGGCAGGCCTCCTCGACCGCCTGGGGCGTGGGACGAACCCTTTCGAAGTCATTGGCGATGACGGCTTTTTTAAGATCGGTTTCCAACGTGATCCCGTTCAGCCATTCGGGTTCGTCAAAAGGTTCGGGGGAGCGCCCCAGCAGGATCAGCGTCAGCCCCCACCGGCGGGCCAACGCTTCGGCCGCCACGGCCGTAACACCGCGCGCCCCGCCTGAAATGACAACCACATCACTCCTTCCGAGATCCAGGCCGCTGTCGCGGCGGTCGTCAAGCGGCGCAGGGGCGAGGGTCAGGGTCACGCGACGCTCCGGCCCTAAACCGACTTCCACCGGTGCATCGGGGATCCGGCTGAAGCAGTTCGGCAACAACCTTGCGCGCGATGGCAGGGTTGTCCCTCCAGCCGCTGTCAATATCCAGGGCGCGGCACGACACCTCGGGCCACTCTAAGGCCGCTGTTTTGGCAATCCCGGCCAGGCCGCCCTGGTGGGGGGACTGGTTCGGCAAGCCTTCGACCCCGAAGGTTCCGTCCAGGCGGCTGACGGTGGCCAAAAAAGCGCCGCCCGCGGCGGCGCTGGCCTGGAGGGAAGGACCGAGATAATGCGTCAGCGCGAAAGCATCTTCCAGGAAGGCTTTGGTGCGGGCCGTGGCACCGTCGGCTTCATCGACATCACCGAGCAGGATCAAGCCGGCGGCTTCTGGTAGTTGTTCGCGGTGTTTCAGGATGTCGATCGAGATCTGGACCGTGGACAATCCCTGGGCCGACAATTGATCCGCCAGCGCATGGGACAGGCCGGTTTTGTCCGTTGTGATGAAAACTTTGCGGTCTTTCGGGAGGGCAAGCTGCTGGCCGGGATGGTGCATCGCTTCGACGGCTGTCAGTTTGCGGCGAATCAGGGTAAGGGGCGTAAGGGCTTCGGTTTCGCCTGCGGGGAGGATGGGCAGCGGATCCGAAGGCGCTTCCTTGGGATGGGGGGATGTCGGCCCATCGGGCTCACTACCGGCAAGGGCGGCCGCGATCTGACCGAGGGTCTTGAGTTCGGCCATCTCATCGGGGGCGATGCCCGGGCGTTCGGGCAGCCGGTCTTCCATGGCCGAGAGGATTTCCACGCGTTTGATGGAGTCGATGCCCAGGTCGGCTTCGATGTCCATGTCGCTCGAAAGCATTTCCACGGGGTAGCCGGTGAGATCACTCACAACGGCCATCAAGGCCGCATGAATTTGTTCCGAAAAGGCCCCGCCTCCGGCAGTGGAATCCTCTTCCGTTGCCACTGGGGCCGCCGGCTGAGGCTGCCTGCCAGCCGCCTGCAGGCGATTGGCGATCTGCCCGAGGGTTTTGAGTTCGGCCATTTCATCGGGAGCGATGGCTGGGAAATCGGCGATACGGTCCTCGAGGGCGGAGAGGATTTCCACCCGTTTGATGGAGTCAATGCCTAAATCGGCTTCCACATCCATGTCGAGATTGAGCATTTCCGCCGGGTAGCCGGTCAGTTCGCTGACCACGGACAGCAGGGCGGTCGGGATTGCGTTCGACACCGACGGGCTGACCGTCGCTGATCTCGATATCCGAACCGCCTGTCTGGGCGGGAGCGGCCTGGGGTGTCGTCGGGCCGGCCAGATAAGCCGCCACTTGCCCCAGCGTCTGGAATTCAGCGATCATGTCCGGCGTCACCGGCGGCAATCCCGGCAGCATTTCTTCCACGCGGGACAGGATTTCCACCCGTTTGATGGAATCGATGCCAAGATCGGTTTCGATATGCATGTCCATTCCCAGCATATCGACTGGATAGCCGGTCAGCTCACTGATAACCGCCAGCAATGTCCGGGACACATGCGCACTATCGATGCCATCGGGGGTGGCGAAGTCGTTTGCCTCTCCAACGCGGCCTGCGCTTGGGTCGATCGATGGGGTTCGAAGCGGCCGGCACGGGCGGTTCTTCCGGGACGGGCGTCGGAAGGGTCGGCATCAAGCCGGAGCGCAGCTGGCCGGAGTCGGCCGGGGAGGGCGGCGGCGGTTATGGATACAATCCCTCGACCGCCCAAAACGGTTTCTGCAAAGCGACGTGAGCTTTCCATCATTTCCTGAAGGGTCCGGCTGGCCTGCTGCTGGGTTTCAAGAAATTTCTGGTGGGCTTCAACGGTTTGTGTCTGCAGGGATTGCAGGGACTGCAAGCCCTGCTGCACAACTTCAAGGGCCTTTAAAACAGGATGGTTGGAATCGTTCACGGGGTTGCTCGCAGAGATCGCGTTAACGCCGCCGGACAAGACGGCGGCGGTTTGCTGGTTCGAGACAGCATCTCCCCGGCCTTGGGACGGAACGGTCGGGGGAGTCGCAGCTCCAGAGGGGTCGGCGTCCTTTTCCGACGGAGAAACGGGAAGCTTCTCCTTCGCCGCTTCGGGTGGCGGGTTGACGACCTTTGCGGCTGAGGCGCTTGGCCCGGAAGGTCGAAAATTCGCTCCTCGCACGGGAATTCGCATCTTGTATTGGGGCGGGGGCTCGCCGGGGGCTTCCCATTCATCCCAGTTGATCGGGCAGCCCAGGGCCGCCAGCTGGCAAAGCAGCTGGGCGAGATCGAGGATGCCGAATTTTTTACCGTTGCCGGCATCCATGGCCAGGGCATGGAAATCGCGTCCCTTCAAAATGGCCCGCACGAGTCCGGAGAGGACCGTTTTAGGCCCCACTTCGATAAAGATACGGACTTCCTCCGCATAGAGGTTCTCGATTTCACCAAGGAAGTCCACCGGATTACGCAAATGGCGGCCGAGCAGGGCGCGGATTTCAGCCGGATCGTCGGGATAAGGCTTTCCGGTGGTGTTGCTGTAGACCGGGACCTCGCTGGGATGGATATCGACGGATTGTAGTGCTGCGGCAAAGGGTTCCCGCGCGCTTTCCACCAGCCGGCTGTGAAAGGCGGCGGAGACGGGCAGGCGAACCGTTCGTAGCTTGTGGCGTTTGCACACCGCTTCCGCTTTGTCGATGCTGGGGACATCCCCTGAGAGGATGCCCTGGCTGGGGCTGTTGCGGTTCGCCAGTACCACATCGAGGGCGTTTTCCTCCAGCAGTTGCGCCAGTTTTTCCAAGGGCGCCTTGACGGCCATCATGGCGCCGTTGGGTTCTCCGGGACGGCCCCCGGCATCGGCCATCAATCGTCCCCTCAGGGTGGACAAGGCGTGCAGGGCGTCTTCGTCGATCCAACCGGCGCTGTAGAGGGCGGTCAACTCCCCGTAGCTGTGACCGCAGGTGGCTTCCGGGGCCAGGCCGAAGCGTCGCAGGATTTTTTCCATGGCCACGCTGAGGGCGCCGATGGCGGGTTGGGCAACGGCCGTATTGCGAAGCGCCTCCTCGCGATCCGGGAGGCTTTCTGCTCCGTCGGGCCGAGGATAAATATAGTCCGTCAGTGCTTGCGTTTCGGAAAAATGCGCACTGGCCGATTCCATGGCCTCCATGGCTTCGGGGAACCAGGCCACCAGGTCGCGTCCCATGTGAAGGTATTGGCTGCCTTGGCCGGGGAAGAGAAATGCGACACGGCCCGGGCGGTTGCCGCTGCCCAAAAAGCTTGCGGCGGTATTGCGGGCGGCGGCCCCTTCTTCAAAGGCCGGGGCGGCTTCAGTGAAGACCGTTTCCGTATTCCAGCGGGGTCCGGCCGTGTCTTCTTCGCGGGTCACGATCAGCAGCAGGCGATAGGGGGCCGCGGGTTCAAACGCGGTGCGGCTTTGGCGCGCAATGGGGGGCAGGGATTCCGGGGGGGCATCCCCCAGGGTGCTGCGCATGGCATGAAAGGCGGATTCCAGTTCCTCCCGGGACGTGGCCGAAAGGGCGATAATTTCAACGGAGCCGTCCCAGGCCACGGCGGTTCGCCGGGTCTCATATTCTTCCAGCACCACATGGAAATTGCTTCCGCCAAAGCCAAAGGCGCTGACGCCGGCCCGGCGGGGTTTTTGTTGGGTACGAAACCACGGGCGCGCCTGGGCATTGAGGTAAAACGGACCCTTTTCGAGTTCCAGGTCGGGATCGGGGGTGTCGGCCTTGAGCGTCGGGGGGAGAACCTTGTTGTGCAGCGCCAGAACGGTCTTGATGAGACCGGCAGCGCCCGCCGCGGCTTTGGTGTGGCCGATCATGGATTTCACCGAGCCCAGCGCACAGCGGTGCTTGGTGTCGGTAAGACCGAACAGCTGCCGGAGGGCCTGAACCTCGATTTTGTCGCCGACCCGCGTCCCGGTTCCGTGGGCTTCGATAAGATCGACGGAATCCGTCCTAATTCGAGCGGCGGCATAAGCGTTGCGCAGGGCCTTGATCTGTCCTTCGGCCCGGGGCGCGTAGATGCTCTGGGATTTCCCGTCGCTGCTGGACCCGATCCCTTTCAAAACCGCCAGGATGCGGTCTCCGTCTGCCTCGGCATCCGCCAGTCGCTTCATGATCAGAATGCCGATGCCTTCGCCCAAAACCGTCCCGTCGGCGCTTCTGGGAAAAGGGGCGCGCGTCACCGGAAGGCGAAAGGATCTGCGTGCGGGCAAAGCACATGTGCATAAAAATGTCGTTCAGGGTGTCCACCCCCCCGGTGACCACCATGCGGGCGCGTCCGGTATACAACTCCATCAGGGACAGGTTGATGGCGCTCATAGAGCTGGCGCAGGCCGCGTCGACGACACAATTGGTACCCCCCAGGTCGAGACGATTGCAGATGCGGCCGGCGACCACATTGCCCAGCAGGCCCGGGAAGGAGTTTTCCTGCCAGGCCGCATATTCGCCTGAAAGCCGCGACATGATCTCCTGGGTCTTTTCAGAATCGATTCCGGCGGCTTCCAGGGCGCGTTTCCATTTGGGCCAGCTCAGCCGGGAGCTCAAGGGAATGACAAGTTCCTGGGTACCGGTAACCCCCAGGATGACAGCGGTTTGATCGCGCTGGAATGGGGTCCCTTCACCATAGCCGGCCTGTTCGAGGGCTGTTTTAGCCGCAATGAGACCCAGGATCTGCGAGGTATCCGTGGCTTCCAGGTTGGAGGGGGGGATGCCGAAGGCCGTGGGGTCGAACGGCACCGGTGAAAGGAATCCGCCGCGACGGCAATAGACGTGGTCGGGCTTGTGAGGATCTTCGCTGAAATAATCCTCCGGCGACCAATGGGACGGGGGAACTTCCGTAATGGCGTCCTTGCCGTGATAGAGCAAGTGCCAAAATGCCTTAAGCCCGGAAGCATGGGGAAAGAAACAGCTGACACCGATAATGGCGACGGGTGGCGGGCTAAAGGCTATCGTTTCATTGACATCCATGGATCGATTCCTGAAAACCCGAGTGGATGCGTCGATTCCCGCGCAGCCGTCATCGCCACCGGCGATAGACGATTCGATTCGCTGTCAGCGGCCATTATGGCATATCGGTGCACGGTGAAAGCGGATATGACCCCGCCATCGTTCCCTGCCATTCGGCAGCGACGATTCCTATCCTGATTCGGGTATACGCAGTGCGCGCATTGGGATTCAATTTAAAGCTTAATTATATAAGGCAAAATGCGAAGGATTGCAAGTCCCTATCGTTAGTGGTATGGTTGTTCTATTGATTAAACAATAGGATAAATTGCCATGCTGAAATACTTTTTAAATCGCGAGTTGTCGACGCGTCTTGGAATCCCCTTGAGTCGCTGGAAAAGATGGTCGCGCGAATTTCTGCCGCCGGATCCGCTTGGCGGACTTCAGTCGGGTTTCGCGCGCCAATATAGTGTCCGGGATGCTTTTGCGGTTTATCTGGCGGGCTATCTCGTATCATCACAGGCGTATTCCATTCCCGAAGCACGGCAGATTTTGCATGATCTCAGCGGCTGGCTTCAAAACGAAATCATCGATCCTTGTTGCGCGGCGGCGGAGACCGGACCGGAACCGGCATCGCAAGCGCACCGCCTCGAGTTGATGATTACGCCGGTCCAGCGCAACGGCCTCCCGGCTTTCAGTTACAGGGCGCGCCTGCTGATGGATCGCAGACGGCTTGGCGACGTTGACGAAGCGGAACTTTGGCAGGAGCAATACCGGGAAAACGTATTGAAGCCCGGAAAACCTTTGCCTCCTGGCTGTTACCCGATTTGTGGAGGATGGGTGGCCTTGTCGGCTCTGGCCGACCATTTTTTTGAACGGTTGTCCGCTTGCTCAATGCCTTCGACGGATCTCTAATTGTCAAGTTGTTAAATGGCGTAAACAACCACAGGCATTTATGACCCCCATTTCAGGGTCTTATCTTTCCCGAGAGGCTATCCCCCGTATACCCCCCAACGCGCCTTTTAACGACCAGCGGTTATCGATTCCGAAAGAATACCGGCAAGTTGGGCACGGTTTTGGGGTATATATTTTTCGACTCCGGATGGCAGCGCCACCCCCTGCAACCGAATCCAGTTGGCGCGCAATGTGACGGCAGCCCCTAAAAGCAGGTTCTGCGCCACACCGACACATTCCCGGTTTTCCGGCTTTTCCAGAATGGAACCCTTTGTCCATTGGTTGAAAGCGCCGATCGCCGGTCCGCACCAGATCTGGAAATCCATCTGGCGTGATGGATCGCCGGCATTGGCCCACTTGGATGACTTTCCCAAGTAGGCGCGAAACACCAGCGCGAGCCGATGGTGGGGATCCTGTTCGGCGCGGGTGATCTGCTGGGGATCGCGTACGGCGAAAAACCGGCGGGTTTGGTCCCACTCCGTCTCAAAATCGCATTTGAAATAATCCCGTTCCAGCATGTTGCGGTCGGCCGCCGGTATGGCCTCCCATGACGGGTAGTGGC
Source organism: uncultured delta proteobacterium (assembly GCA_963730675.1). GTDB lineage: Bacteria > Desulfobacterota > Desulfobacteria > Desulfobacterales > UBA5852 > JABZFP01. The sequence goes on from CAVSSY010000011.1 coordinate 544,484, forward strand.
GGTAGTAATCGTATAGTTTTTGCGCACGGAGCGCAAACATCGTACCGCGCTTCAGGACCTGCACACGAACGCCCATTTCAAACATATCGGCCGAGGGCGCCATGGTCACATCGGCCTGACGGGCTTCGGCCAGCATCTGGCGCACCAGGTCCGAGCTTCCCGATTCGCGGCAGGCTTGATTGACGGTGCCTGTGAGGATGTAGGCGGCTCCCATGGCAAAGGCGGCGGCGGCGGATTCCGGGGTGGCAATTCCGCCTCCGAGCCCGACGCCGATCGGCTCATCGTATGCCTGCTGGGCAGTGATTTCATCCCTGAGATTCATCATGATGGGCAGGAGGGTGAGGGCCTGGCGATTATCGGTATGGCCTCCGGAGTCGGCTTCGGCCGTAAGATCCGAAGCCATGGGGATGCGGCGTGCCAGTCGGGCTTCCTCCTCGGTGATGGCACCTTCCTGCAGGAGCCCGTTCAGCAGTTTGTCGGGCGGCGGCGCGAAAAACTGGCGGGCGACCTCCACCCGGGACACCTTGGCGATCACCCGATTGGGGCAGACAATGCGGCCTTGGGGGTCGAGTTGAAGCCCCTTGACGCGGTAGCACACCAGGGCTTTGGTCAGCCTCAAATAGGCGGAAGCGCTGATGCACCTTACGCCACGTCGCAGGTAGAGGTCCACCACGGCCGCTTCGTGGTCGGGTTCATGGGGACTGTGGATCAGGTTGAAGCCATAGGGGCGATCTCCGAGGGCGGATTGGATTCGGTCGATGGCCTCTTCGATGCCGGCCAAAGACATTCCGGCCGCACCAAAGAAGGCGATCATGCCGGCTCGGCCGGCGGCCGTAACCATTTCCACCGAGGTGATGCCGTTGGCCATGGCGCCCATGACATAGGCATATCGCAGTCCGTAACGCTCACGAAACATTCGGCTGCCGAGGCCGGCCGGAGGCAGAGGGGGCGCATAGGCCTTGAGCGGATAGCTGCCTTCAGGCGCTTGCGATGCTCCGGTCGGGGGATGGAGAACGGCCTGTCCATCGTGGCTGACGGCCAGACCGCCATCCTTTTCGACAATGAAAAGCGGTCTTTGGACGTCTAAGAGGGCGGCCTCCAGAGCATAGCGGCTGTCCTCCGGTCCTTGACCCTCCGGGGGAAGCCACCAGCCGTTAATAAACGGCAGCGGATCACAGAGCGGTTGCATGATATCGATTCCCTTTCGGCCTGATTGATTTGGGAAAGTTGCGCAATCTAATGGAAAACGATTTCTCCTGTCAAGGGACGGGTGAACGGGCGCCTTCGCCATCCTCCCGGTGGGAAACTTATGAGCGGGGGTGGTATTTTTGATGAATGCTCTGGAGGCGTTCCATGGAAACATGGGTATAGATTTGGGTCGTGGCGATATCGGCATGGCCCAGCATGATCTGAACCACGCGCAGGTCGGCCCCGCCCTCGAGAAGATGGCTTGCAAAAGAATGGCGCAGGGTGTGGGGGCTGACCGGGTGGCGAATACCGGCTTGGGCGGCATATTTTTTTAAGAGTTTCCAGAATCCCTGGCGCGAAAGGGGGCGTCCCCGGCGGGCCACGAAGAGGAACGCGCTGGCTTCCCCCTTCAGCAGCAGGGGACGGGCCTGGTCCAGGTAGCGGTTCAAAACGTTCAGTGCCGGACGCCCGATGGGGACCACCCGTTCTTTTCCGCCTTTGCCGAAAACTTTCACATAACCGGCGTCGAAGTTGAGGTCCAAGACCTTGAGTTGGATGAGTTCCGACACCCGCAGACCGGCGGCGTAGAGAAGTTCGAGCATGGCGGCATCCCGCAACCCCGCGGGGCGGTCTTCCCGGGGGGCGGCCAGAAGATCGCAAATCTCGGGACCGGAAAGAATACCCGGTAAATGGCGTCCGGACTTGGGAAGTTCTATAAGGGCGGCCGGGTCGTGGGCGATGTAATTCTCCTGGTGCAGGAACCGGAAAAATCCCCGCAGCGTCACGAGGTGCCTGGCCCTGGATGTGGGGGTCAGCCCGCGGTTGCGCAGATGGATCAGGTAGCCGAGAAGGGCGGCCGCCTGGATGTTTTCCAGACTTCGGAGGCCTTGATCCGCCAGATAGGCGACAAACCCCTGCAAATCGCGGCTGTAGGATTCCAGCGTGTTCGGAGACAGACCTTTTTCAACGGTGAGGTAGGCAAGATAGGCGTCGATCCAGTGGTCGCATTTTGAAAAATGAGGCGTATCTTTCTGATCCATCGGGCGTTACAACCACTTGTGTTTTTAGGCGGGTTTGGCGGGCATCCTCAATGGGATGCCAGGGTAAAGGCGTCGAGGTCGAGGCTGTTGAGTATCTCGGCACCGTCTGCCGCCACCACCGCTTGGTTTTCAAGGCGAATGCCGCCCCAGTCGGGCAGATAGATGCCGGGTTCGACGGTGACGATCATGCCTGCCTCTAAGGTGTCTTCGCTATGCGGACCCAGGCGCGGGGCCTCATGGATCATCAGACCGGTGCCGTGCCCCAGGCTGTGGCCGAAATGGTCTCCGAAGCCCGCCTCCCGGATGATCCGGCGCGCGAGCGCATCGACCGCCTGACCGCGGGCACCGGATCGGAGGGCGGCCACGGCGGCGGTTTGGGCCTCCCGGACGATGGCGTAAAGTGTGATGAATTGCTCGCCGGGGTTTCCGAATACGACGGTGCGGGAGATGTCGGAGCAATAGCCATCGACCCTGGCGCCCCAGTCCAGGAGCACCGGTTCACCGGCGTTGATCGGGCGATCGCCCGGAACGGCATGGGGCTTGGCGCTGTTGGGGCCCGCCGCTACGATGATCGGGAAGGAGGGGCCTTCGGCCCCGCCGCTGCGCATCAGTTCTTCAAGTTTGTGCGCCACCGCGGATTCCGTCATACCCGGGCGCATCCATTGGCACAAATCCCGGAAAGCGCTTTCGGCGCAGGCGACCGCACGCCGGGTAATGGCGATTTCGTCAGGATCCTTGCAGGCACGCAGGGATTCAACCTGATTTTCAGCGGCAACCAGGACGATCGAGGGGGCTTCCTTTCGGAGGCGCTCGGCGAGATCCTGATGGTACTTGACGGTCAGGCGGGCGCTTTCAAACCCCACCCGCTGTGCCGCTACCTGTCGAATCAGTTGCGGGAGGGCTTCGTATAGACTTTTGCGGTAGCAGACGACCTCAAACCCCGGTGCTTCCTGGCGGGCTTGGAGGTCGTAGCGGGAGTCGGTGGCCAGCAGGCAGGCCTCTTGGGTGATCAAAAGGGCGCCCGCGGTTTCATCGAACTGGCCGTCTTCTGCGCTGTAGCCGCTCAAATAGCGGCGGTTGGCATCGATCAGGACCAGAAAGGCGTCCATGTCCGATTGACGCATTTTCGTTCGCAGTCCTGCCAGGCGCTGCTGGGTGGAAATCGAAGGGGAAGGGTCTGGCTTCATAGGATTACCGTGTACTTCCTTCGTATAGTGAGGGGGGACGCTGTCTCCGTTGAGTTTGGCCTTTCTTTTTACATGGAACTTGGAGGAAAAAGCAAGCGGCGGCCTCGTGGCCCAACGCAGGGAACCGCTGGAAGCGCCTCGCGGCCTGAAGTGGCTCCTGGCAAAAGAGCTTGACAGTTGATATCAATTATCAAATAACCTGATCGATACCGGGCGCTTGCCAGGTTTACGAATTGATCCGATGCGAACGTGTTAACCATCAGCACGGCGAGGTGGCTGTCTTGACGCAATCAATCGAGCAACTCATGGACGCCTACGAGCGGAACGTGAACAACTATCACTTGCTGATGTCCCGGCGGGTAAAAGATATTCTTCTGATTTCCAATCTCTACGATGCCTGCATCATCAATGAAGAGTGCCGTTTGTCGGAACGTATCGTAAGGGAATACGCGGGATTGAACCTCAGCCGCCCCCCCCGCGTGACCTGGGCCGAATCGGCGGATGAGGCCTTGCACCTCCTGGGTCGGAACGATTTCGACATGGTCATCACCATGTACCGGCTGGCGGACATGGATGCGTTCAGCCTGGGGCGCAAAATCAAGTCCCTGTGGCCCAATCTGCCGGTGCTGATGCTGACGCACAATCCCGTGCCGCCCTTATATTGCACTCCCGAAATGGGGCGCATACCGGGCGTCGATCACATCTTCAACTGGACGGGCGATGCCGATTTGGCCATGTCCATGATCAAGTGTGTGGAAGATCTGCAAAACGTGTCACTCGATACCGAAAGGGCCGGTATTCGTGTGATTTTGCTGGCGGAGAGCTCCCAGCAGCAACTTTCCGCCGTACTGCCGATATTGTATCGCGAAATTATGACCCAGACCGAAGCCGCGCTGGAGGAGGGATTGGACGAAGAGGACCGTCTGATGATTCGCCAGACCCGACCGAAAGTCATTATCGCCGATCACTACGAGAGCGCCCTCAGACTTTACGAACGCTACAAACCTTTTTTGATGGGGGTGATCGGATCCTCCCGGCTGGGGCAGGAATGCCGTCCCGAGGCGCGCATGGGGCTTTCTCTGCTCGAATTCGTGCGTGGGGACAATCCCCTGCAGCCCTTCCTGTTTCTGGCGGCGAATTCCGAGGAAAGCCAAAAGGCCGAGACCCTGGGAGCCGTTTCCGTCAATGCTGCCGAAATCCATCTGAAAGGGACGCTGATGGACTACGGCCGCAAGTTTTTCGGTTTCGGCGACTTCGTTTTCCGGGATCAGGATCAAAATGAAATCGGGCGTGTTCGATCCTTCCACCAGTTGACGGCCATCCTCAAGCAGATCCCGGACGCAACCCTTGTGGCGGCGGCGCAAACCCACGCCCTGTCGCGCTGGCTTTATGCGCGGGGGGAGATCGTCCTGGCCGATTATCTCCGGGAAAGACTAAGCGACCAGCTGGCGGACGGGCCGCGGAAGGTTCGCGATCTGTTGACCGAAACCCTGGAGATCCGACGCATTGTGCGCCATAAGCGGATCGTCGTTGATTTCGACCGGAAGGCGGCCGACACCTTGACGGGTTTCGTCAAGATCGGGCACGGCTCGTTAGGGGGCAAAGCCCGGGGGTTGGTGTTCCTGGCCTCACAGATGAACCCCGAATCCGAATTTGTCAAGCGCTTTAAGGACGTGCGCCTTTTTATCCCCGACACACTGGTCATCACCACCGAGGCTTTCGAAGCGTTCATCGAATCCAATCAACTGGACATCTATTCCCGCACCACCATGACGGACCGGGAAATCGCCGAGCAGTTTCTGGCGGGGCAGTTCCCGGAAGAGATTTATGACGACCTGCGGGCCTTCATGACCCACGCGACCTTTCCCTTGGCGGTCCGGTCTTCCAGTCTGCTGGAAGACTCTCAATCCCGCCCCTATGCCGGTATCTACAAGACCTATATGCTGCCCAACAACCAGGAAGATGTCGAAAAACGGCTCCAGGCCCTGATCCGGGCTGTAAAGCTCGTCTATGCATCCACCTTTTTTGAGGAGCCGCGGGCTTTTTCGGCGCGCGCGCTGCAAAAGCCGGACGAAGAGAAGATGGCCGTCATCATCCAGCGCCTGGTCGGGCGTCCTTATGGCGACCTCTTTTTCCCGGCCCTCTCGGGCGTCGCCCAGTCCTATAATTATTATCCCATGGCGCCCATGAAGCCGGAGGACGGGATTGCCAATATTGCTGTAGGACTGGGCAAAACAGTGGTGGACGGCGAGCGCTCCCTGCGCTTTTGCCCCCTGTATCCCCAAAGATTGCCTCAGTTTTCCATCATCGAAGATATCTTGGAAAATGCCCAGCGGAAATTTTATGGCCTGCGAATCGCCTTGCAGGGCGCCGATGCCGCGCCGAGTGAAGACACGGCCTTGGAAAAAAGGGATATCACGGACATTGCCGATCCCACCTTGATGCAGATGGTTGCCAGCACCTACCAGCCCCAGGAGCACCGCATCAAGGATGCCGTCATCGCCGGCGGTCACCCGGTGGTGACCTTCGCCGCCATCCTGAAATACGGTGCCCTGCCGTTGCCGGAAATCCTGTCCGAGGTGATGGTGATGGGCCAGAAAGGGATGGATTGTCCGGTGGACGTCGAATTCTCCGTCAATTTGCCCGAGGATCCCGGTGGCCGACCGGAGGTGGCCATCCTGCAGATTCGTCCCATGGCCGCGCGGGGTGACATGGCCCATGTGGAAATCCTTCCGGAGGAGACCAGACGTTGTTTTTGCTATTCGGAAAACGCCCTGGGCAATGGTATCAGCCGCGATTTGATCGATATTGTTTACGTCAAGCCACAGGATTTCGATCCGGCCAAAACCATGGAGATCGCTAAAGAGATCAGCATCCTGAACGCCGAGCTCGACAAAGAAGATTGTTCCTATATTCTGATCGGTCCCGGGCGCTGGGGATCGGCCGACCCCTGGCTGGGGATTCCAGTGCGCTGGGCGGACATCTCGGGCGCCGGCGTCATCGTTGAAACGACGCATGCCTCGTTTAGCGCCGATCCTTCCCAGGGATCGCACTTCTTTCACAACATGACCTCTCTCGGGATGAGTTATCTCAATATTACCGATGGGGGGCGGGATTTTATCAAACCCAGCTGGTTCAGTTCCCAGCCCGTCATGCGGGTCACCCGCTTCCTTTCGCATATTCGCCTCAATCGCCCGGTGGTGGTGAAAGTGGACGGTCGTCGATCCGTCGGCGTGATCCGCGACTCGCGCTAACAGAGGGACCGGCCGCTTTACCGTCGCTTAACAGATGTCGCGCGGCCGGTGGCGGTTTAAATGGACCGTGTGTTTTCTATCCGGCGCCTTCGCAAGGGGCTGCAACGATGATTACCCTATCCGATATATCGGCTGCTTCAGAGCGCATCCGGAGCAGCATTCTGACCACCCCCCTGGTATTTTCACCCGCCCTCAGCAGCATGTTCAAGGGCGATATCCATCTGAAGATGGAGAATCTCCAGAAGACGGGTTCGTTTAAGATCCGCGGTGCCATGAATCTTATCAAAGCCTGTCAGGAGGAAATTCCCCCCGGTGGCGTCGTGGCCGCTTCGGCCGGCAACCACGCCCAGGGCGTGGCCCTGGCTGCCCGCCAGGCAGGGGTTCCGGCAACCGTCGTGATGCCGGTGGGCGCGTCCATTTCCAAGCAGGAGGCCACCCGCAGTTACGGCGGTCAGGTTATTCTTCAAGGGCGGACCGTTTCCGACAGTCTGGTCGTCGCCAAGCAATTGGCCCAGGACGGGCGGATGTTCATCCATCCCTTCGACGATCCGCTGGTCATGGCCGGCCAGGGGACCATCGCCCTGGAAATTCTGGCGTCCCTGCCGGATGTCGATCGGGTCATTGTTCCGGTGGGCGGTGGCGGGCTGATCGCCGGGATGGCCGTCGCCCTGAAGGCCTTGAAGCCCGATGTCACCATAACGGGCGTCCAAGCCGAAATTTGTCCATCGGCCGCGGAAGCCCTGCGGAAAGGCACGGTGGTGACGGTGCCGGGCGGGACATCGATCGCCGACGGCATTGCGGTGCGGCGGACCGGAAAGGCTACTTTCGAGATTATGCATGATCAGGTGGACGACGTGGTGTTGGTCAAAGAAGAAGATATCGCCGCCGCCATTCTCCTTCTGATGGAGCGCAAAAAAATCGTTGCCGAAGGGGCCGGGGCCGTGGCCCTGGCCGCCCTTATGGGCAGGGCGGTATCCATTCAGCCGGACGAGAAAACCGTGCTGCTGATCAGCGGCGGCAACCTGGACAGCCCGTTGCTGGGGAGGATCATACGCAAGGGGCTGATTCAGAGCGGCCGCATCATGCGGGTCAATGTCATGCTGGAGGATGTCCCCGGCGCGCTGGCCCACTTGCTAAAGCTTATCGCCGACAGCAATGCCAATGTACTCCATATCCACCACGATCGATCCCGTCGCGATTTCCCCGTCAGCACCACCGCCGTTGAGCTCGAGCTGGAAACCCGGGGCGAAGACCATAGCGCCGCGATCCGGCAGGCATTGGAAGACGCCGGTTATCCCCTGATGTTTTGTTGACCTCCGGGGCCGGCCCTGGGCCGCCACTACAAATTCCCAGCCAGCGAGAGCTGATTTTTATTTACGGCCAGATTGAGGGTGTCGGACACCAGCTCATGGGGCCGGTCTTTAAACGGCAGGTAGACCAGCAACGCCTTGCGGGCTTTGATGTCGATGTGGGGGAGTATTTCCGCCATGCGTTCCAGGGGCCTGATCAACCCGGCCAGGCCGGTGTGCAGGGTTTCCACGGCTTCACTGACCGGAAGATTGGCCGTAAGGCAGGTATTTTCCGGCAAGCGGCGTTCGAGATGCCCGGGCGGCATGGCGGTCGACAAGACTTGCATCAGCCGGAGAAAGACGCGCGGCCGGACTTTGAAGGCCGGCGACCAGAACCGAAAAGGAAGCGTCTCCCAGGCATCTTGAAGCGCCTTGGGCAGGTTGCCCAGGCGCACCAGATCGGCGTAGGAGTTTAGCGGCAGACCGTTGATATCCGCCTTGATACGCCAAAATGGCAGATAGAGCGGGTTGGCAAAATCCGCTGGGACGTAAGCGCAGGGAACGGCGGTAAACCCGGATCCGGCAGGTTGCCAGAGGCAGCGGCAGGTTTCGCATGCCAGGACCTGGGCGTCCCGGGGTGCCGCCAGGTCCTGGCCACAATTAGGGCAGAGGGTCGGAATGAATTGAAGACGCGTGCGTGCCGCGCCTCCCGGGAAATCCTCCGGATGCCATGGCGAATGGGCTTCCTTTGAAAGGGGTTGGTTGAGAAGGGCGTCCACCAGTCCGTCGCCCAGATAGTAAGGCGCATAGATCATGCTGACCGTTTCACCGATATGCGCCTGGTGGAGGGGAGGTTGCGGCAATCCGCGGTTGAAGCGGCGGCTGAAAATGGCCATGACATCCCCCAGTTCGGTCTGGGGGGTAACAAAATACCCCGGCGTCTGGCCCGTGACCAATCCCAAGGTTAGGGCTTGGCTGCGAAGTCCCAGCGAGACCGGAAAGCGCGGCGACGGGCAGGCCTGATAACTCGTGTCGAGGAATTGGGCTTGGGCGCCTTCCGGAAGGCAGGAGAACAGCATGCCTTTGAAGCGCCAGTAGGGGAAGTAGATCAACTCCTTTCCCTCCGGCGCCTTATGGGGCAGATGGTACTGGGAAATCCCGCGGGTTACGATATAAGACCTGACACGGCAGTACGCGCAGGAAAACAGGCGGTCGGATTCCCGAAGCGTGGCCGGCGCACCGCATTGCGGGCACTGGTACCGGATTTGAAGTTCAGAGCTTTTCACCACAGGCGTTGCAATAGACAGCGTCCGTCAGGTTTTCGTTGCCGCACTGGCCGCAGACCCGTTTGGCTGGGGTTTGGTCGGCCGGGTGGCCGCAACGGGAGCAGAAGCGGGCGTTGGGGGCCAGGTTTTTACCGCATGCGGCACACTGGTGAAACACCAGTTGCTGGTGGCCGCAATAGGGACAGAAACGGGCATTGAGCGGGATGCTCTGCCGACATTCGGGGCACTGGGCATCGGGATCGACATCAGCCGGCAACTTTTGGGGGTCGGCCGCATTAAAATAGCGCGCCAACATGGCCGGCATCATCAAGCCGATGCCGGCCCCCATTCCGGCACCGGTCATATCCCCGCTGCCTTCGGCCGCTTTCTCCACGGCCATGGCCGTTTTCATCTGCATGAGTTTGTGCATGTCGTTGATGGCCCCCATCCGGCTGCGATCGTCGATGGCCTTCTGAACTTCCGCTGGCGGTGTGATGGCATTGATGTAAAGATGGGTAAGCGCCAAACCGAAATGGCCGAAGTCCTCCTGCATGCGCTTCATCATGCCTTCCGAAAGACGGTCATAGTGCGACGGGAGCGACAGCAGGGAATCCAGCTTTTCCCCCATATAGTCATTGAAGCGGCTGATGATCACCTGGTTGAGATAGTCTTCGATGGCGTCCGCGGTATAAACGCCCTGGGTGCCCACCAGCCGGTTGATCATCAGGACAGGCTGTACGACCCGTAGATTGAACACGCCGTAGGCCCGCAGACGAACAAGACCCAGCTCGCTGTCCTTGAAGGCCACCGGATCCCGCGTGCCCCACTTCAGATTCGTGAACACCTTCATGTTGACGAAATAGACTTCAGCGCGCAGCGGGCTGGACATGCCCCAGGGCAGACTGGCGATCTTGGTCAAAATGGGGATGTTGGCGGTTTTCAGGGTGTGCCGCCCCGGACCGAAGGCTTCCAGCGCTTTGCCCTTGTAGAAGAAAACGGCGGTCTGGTTTTCCCGCACCGTGAGCTGGGCTCCGTATTTGATTTCACCGGAGCCTTCCTGGGGAATGCGCTGGACCAGCTGGTCACCGGTATCGTCGAACCACTCCAGATTTTCCAGAAACACAAGATTCATTCGATTCATGCTCACGAAGGTGCCTCCTTGGGCCGCATGGACTGCGAATACAAAGGTTTTCCCCTTGGCATAGAAACATGGACCGGGGGTGATGTCAATCACTCAGGGCGTTTGAGCATGCCGGAGCAAACCGGCTCCACCGAAGATGAAGCGCGGAAATCCGGTTGCCTTTGAAGGCCGTATTTGGTAATCCCCAACTCTCTCGGACGGTGGCCGGGAACGTGAATTCAAATGTCCGCCGGGTTTGAGCCCTGGACAACGATCCGTCACAGGATAGGAAATGCATTGAGAGGCTGGCTATGATCAGACAGGTCGTTTTCCTCGGGGTTAAGCTCCCGTTTATGCTCTTCTTGATGATCTTTGGGTTCATTCTGGAATATGTCGTGGAACTCCCGTTTGACCTGATGACACGCCTGGATGCCAGACCGCCGCGCAGGCGCACCGGTGACCGCGGCAGGTTTTGACTTCAGCCGGGTCCTTGGCTATAACAACAACCGAATAGGGATCCAACCCCAAACCCCACGGAGGCGCCATGCAGATCTTGGGCATTGATGTCGGCTTCGGTTTTACCAAAGCCACCGACGGCAAAGAGACGGTCGTCTTCAAGTCCATTTACGGCGATGCCACGGAAATCCAGTTCTGGGTCGATTTCCAGGATCGCAACCTCACAGAATATTTCCACGTCACCATGGATGGGAAGTCCTATTTTGTAGGGGATCTCGCCGAACAGCAATCCGATGTCGTAAGTTTCACCCTCGACCAGGATCGCATGATCGCCGATTTCGTGCGGCTTTTTGCACTCACCGCAGCCGGTCTTTTCCTCAAGAATGACGATGCCGGGGAAGCCCCCCTGCGCATCGTCTCCGGTCTTCCGGTAGGATTTTTCAAACAATACCAGGACCGCTTCAAGGAAGCCCTCAAAGGCCGGCACACCATTACCTACCACAGCCCCGACGGCAGTCGCATGACCAAGAAATTCGTCGTCGACGCCGTTCAGCTACTGCCCCAGCCCATGGGTAGTGTTCTCAACCTCCTGATGGACGACACCGGACAGATGACCGACACGGATCTGGCCAAGCAGAAGATCGGCGTGGTCGACATCGGCTTTCGCACAACGGATTATACGGTGATTGACCGCCTGCGGTATATTGAAAAAAGCAGCCGGACCATGGACAGCGGCATCGCCAAAGCCTACGCCGTCATCGCCAATAAACTGCGTGAGAAAAGCGGCGTCAATGTGGAGCTCTACCGTCTTTTTGAAGCCGTGCGCAAAGGCACGATCAAGATGCGCGGGCAGGGGTTCAATTTCGCTAAAATTCGCGACCAGATCTTTGCCCAGCTGGCAACCACCATCGCGGGCGACATGGATCGGCTCTGGGCCGGCGACTGGGATATCGATACCATTGTGCTGACCGGCGGCGGCTGCCAGGATCTGGCAACCCATCTGCAGCCGTTGATCACGGGCAATATTCGCACGGCCCCGAATCGGCACGATCCCCGGCTGTCCAATGTCGAGGGCTATCTCAAATACGGTCGTTATCTTTGGGCGCCGAAGCAGGAACCTGAGGAGGACTCCCCCCCGCAGGATTGAGGGCCTGCACAACAGGCGCTAAACCAGCGGGACACAAGGGCGGCTTTCGCGCGAACCGTCTCCTCAGGACCGCCTGAAATACCATGCCGCAAGGGGAAGAATGATTGAAGCCAGGACGATCAGGATGCCCGGCGGTGTGAGATAGACGGCATACCAGGGTTTGCCGTTTCGCCGCGCCAATCGAAGTTCGCTCAGAAACCAGTTTCCCAGCAAGGCGGCGGCCCCCAGGATAGCAGCCATTTTGACGATTTGGGTAAGCATGTTCATCTCATCCGGCGCAGGGTCAGGGTACCTGCTCCTCAGCAGGCGGGGTGTTCTGACCCGGCAAGGGATCGGCTCCGGTGGCTTGGTGTTCGTCCAAAACGCTCCGTATGGATTGGGCGAGGTCTTTTCTTGTCAGGGGTTTCATCAAACAATCCTTGATCCCCAGCTCTGCGAATCGTTCACGGGATACAATATCGCTGTATCCGGTGAAAAGGATGATCGGTAGACCCGGTCGAATGCGCATGGCCTCGCGGGCCAAAACCTCCCCCGTCATTTTCGGCATGGTCAAATCGCTAATGATCAGATCGAACTGATCGGGCGCGGCTTTAATGCGTTCGATGGCTTCCAGGCTGGAAGTGGTCGTTTCGACCTGATAGCCGAGGGTCTTCAGAATTTCCTGCCCGATCTCCACCAACGCCGGTTCATCATCCACAAAGAGAATGCGTTCATGCCCGTGGTAGGTATCCGGTGTGACGGGTTTGGGGCGCTCTTCCGAAGACGCATTCTGCTGCCGCTCCGGGAAATAGATATGGAAGGTGGTGCCTTCGCCGATTTTGCTCTCCACCGCGATGGCGCCCCCATGGCTGCTTACAATGCCATGCACCACAGCCAGTCCAAGACCGGTTCCTTCGCCCTTCTCCTTGGAGGTGAAATAGGGGTCGAAAATCCGGTCGATATACTCGCGGGGGATGCCGTGGCCGGTGTCCTGGATCCGCAGTTCGAGATAGGCCCCGGGTTTTATCCCGCCCAGCTGGGCGGCCTTGCCGTGATCGATCTCACACGTTGAGAGGCTGATTTCAAGCTTGCCGCCCTTCTCCCGCATGGCATGATGGGCATTGGTACACATGTTCATCAGAATTTGATGGATCTGAATCGGGTCGGCTTCCACCACAGCGGCGTGGTTTAGATTGTGGCCGCAGATTTCGATAGTGGACGGAAGTGAAGCCCGGATAAGTTTGAGGACTTCCTTGACAATCAGGTTGACCTGGACAGGTTGTTTTTCCTGCTCCGTCTGGCGGCTGAAGGATAATATCTGGTTGATCAGGCCTTTGGCCCGTTGACTGGCCGTGAGAATGTTGTCCAGAGCTTCCGTGGGGGTTTTCCCCTGGGTTAGCTGAAGGCCGGCGATTTCGGTATAGCCGAAGATGGATTGAAGAATATTGTTGAAATCGTGGGCGATGCCGCCTGCCAGGGTACCGATGGCCTCCATTTTCTGGGCCTGGCGAAGTTGTGCTCTGAGTTTGGCCTTTTCTTTGTCGGACTGAATTCTTTCCGTGATGTCGCGGGCAATGGTCAATACGGCGGGTTTGTTGTCGTATTCAATCGCCCGACAGCTCGTTTCAACCGGCAAGGTCTTGCCTTCCGAGGATACCAGGGCCGTCTCGAAGATAATGTGGCGCAACCGGCGCAGCTCATCCATGCGCTCCGGCCAGAAGGGCGCGTGTTCGGGCGATATGATATCCATCGTGGTTTTGTTGAGCAGGTCGTGATGCGAGATTCGCAGCTGTTCGCAGGCCACGCGGTTCCCATCGATGATCTGGCCCTTGAAGTCCATGACGAATATGGCGTCGCCAGCGCTTTCAAACAGCGTTTTGTAGCGATTGGTGGACGCCATCAAAGCCTTTACCGTGCACACATCGAAGGAGAGGCTTCGGAAGTCCGCGTTGTCGCCCTTGCCAGAGCGGCTGTTTTTCATGGTATCACCGCATGTTCCATTGATCGCCGGCGTGGGTTGCCGAAAACGGGTTGCATGGGATTGGTGCCGCAAGGGCCTTACACCAGGTAGATCGGCAAGCCTTATTCGGCAGCTCGATTCGTGAGCACTTGCCAATTATTCTATCAGGTTGTCGGGTCTGTGTAAATACGGATTTCGGCCGTCGACCCTGGGCAATGCGCCAGGATATGACGGCAAGTAAAGATAATCGCGAGCTCTATCATGGCGCTGGTTGGGGCGGCGAGGTCCACGCCGCCCGACAGTTCAGCGATAGGCATAGCCTAAGTGCCGCACATCATCCCCGCAGCCTCCCTCAGAGCTTTCGTAGCCAAATGCATATACTCTATATATCCGCATACCCCGACAGCTCCTTGACCTTATGTAGGCTAACGCCATTGGTCCTTTGCGGTAATCATGATAGCGCTGAACGTCGGCCTTATACGAGCCGTTCCTGATTTCGGCATACGGGGCAGGCAGGTCTTCCAGATTTCGGCCAGGGTGGGACAGCTCACGTTCCCATAAGCGGCGGTCAACGCTGCCTGGGGATTTTTTGGCTTTCGTTTTAGGGATGGCTTGGTGGTTGGTTTGGTCCGCTATGAAGACCCAGGGAGAGGCCTGATGGTCCCGGTGGGGCTTCTCTTTCAGAATTCCCTCGGCTTCCCGGGCAGCTTCGAGAGTATTGGCGGTCTATGTGCGTTGTCTCCCTTTGGACCTGGGCACGATAAACACAGCCTTGAAGGTGTCGGCATCGTTTGGAGTGGACCTACATGCGCAGGTAGGTTTTGATGTCCCCCGGTCCTTGTCCCATGCGGTGCAGCGTCTCAGAATCATCTCTCAGTTCCCCCTCTTTACCTAAAAAGGTGCTGGTTATGGAGCACCCGAGGACTGAGAGACCTCCTAAACACAAAAAAGGAAGCTGGAGATAACCTCCTAACTTCCTTAGCAAAATTTGGTACGCCTGGCAGGACTCGAACCTGCGACCTACGGATTAGAAGTCCGTTGCTCTATCCAGCTGAGCTACAGGCGCATGAACGGGTCAGGTGGTTAGCATATGTCGTCGATGTTGTCCATAGAATTTGACTGCGTGCCGTGGAGCCCCGGCATGCAAGCGTTTGCGGATGACGAAGGTCATCCCGCCCCTCTCTTCCATTTCCTGCTTGGAGCGCGGATCCGGTAGGGACGGAACAATCCAAATACAGTCATTTGAATATGGAAATGGGGTCCTTGTATCCATTGATTGAATTCCGTCTCTCAACGATAATGAACGGGTGTGGGTGACTTCTGAAGGGTCTGGATGAATATTCGGAATAATCC
This sequence comes from uncultured delta proteobacterium, assembly GCA_963730675.1. Lineage (GTDB taxonomy): Bacteria > Desulfobacterota > Desulfobacteria > Desulfobacterales > UBA5852 > JABZFP01. Next base: position 559,722 of record CAVSSY010000011.1, read on the forward strand.
TCCGCGGTTCGATTGCAGGGATGGGCAAATTATGGTAGGGTATCGGCTTACTCTTGACCGATTTCGGAGTGCATTTAAGACGATAACAGGGACTCATGGTCAAAAAGAAGACAACCAAGCCCAAAGTGGCCCGAAAAGAGAGCATCGCAGACAATCGTTCCCGCGCCGCTAAAAAGAAAACAGCGACGGGGAAAAAGGGCGATTCTGCAGCTAAGAAATCCAAAGCGGCAACGGGGAAGAAAACGCCGGCTGATAAGTCGGACGTGCTCCAACCCGAAGTGATCCCTGCGCCCCCGCTTGGCAAGGAAAGGAAAAAGAAAACCGCCGATTCGGAAAAAGCGCTGGTTAAGTTTGATCCCCTACAGCGCTACCTTTCGGAAATCAGCACTTATCAGCTGTTGACCCGGGAGGAAGAAAGAGAGCTGGGTATCCGCGTGCGCGAGCATGGCGACAAGGAGGCCGCCTACGCTCTGGTGACATCCAATCTGCGGCTGGTGGTGAAGATCGCGCTCGAGTTTCAACGCGTCTGGATGCAAAACCTGCTGGATTTGATCCAGGAGGGCAATATCGGTTTGATGCAGGCGGTGCGCAAATTCGACCCCTACAAAAACGTCAAGTTTTCCTACTATGCGTCCTTCTGGATTAAAGCCTATATTTTGAAGTTTATCATGGACAACTGGCGGCTGGTCAAAATCGGGACGACCCAGGGGCAGCGCAAACTGTTTTTCAAACTGAAAAAGGAAAAACAAAAGCTCATCGAGCAGGGATTCGACCCCAAACCGAAACTGCTTTCGGAGCGGTTGGGCGTATCTGAGCGGGAAATCGTCGACATGGATCAGCGTCTGGACGGTTGGGATGTTTCTCTCGATGCCCCCCTGAAGGACGATTCGGATACGGAACGGATTGAATTTTTAAGTACGGAAGCCGTTTCGGCGGAAGACAAGGTCGCCAAGAAGGAAATCGAAGTTCTGCTGCACAACAAAATCGACGAATTCAGAAAAAATATGACCGATCGGGAAAAAGAGATCTTTGATTTGCGCATTTTTTCCGATACCCCGGTAACCTTGCAGGAAATTGGCGATCGCTACGGCATCAGCCGGGAACGTGTGCGGCAGGTCGAAAAAAACATCATCAAGAAAATGCGGGAGTTTTTCAAGCAGGAAATCCCTGATTTCTCCAGCTACACGGAAGGCCAAACAGCGGAATAGGCGCACGGCGGGTTTTCCGTGATCGGCTCCGGCCGATACGGGCAAGTCCGGACCGCCTTCTTCCCCGGCGCATCCTCCACCCGTCATCGCGGTCACCCTCCATTGGCGCGCAAGACACGATATCGGAAAGATAATCTCATGCAAGACAAACGGTGCAAGGACATATTGATCATTGTTATGGGAGCGCTGTTGATGCTCACAGGCTGTGCTTCGTGGACGGCCGCACCCCAAAGCGGAGCCGGGCCCGTTGCCCCGGCCCCCCCTCCCAACAGCTATTACTATTACACCGAAGCCCAGATCCTGAGAAATAGCGGGGATAACCTGGGAGCCCTGAAAATGATGCAGCGCGCCATGGAGCTCGATCCGGATGCGATTTTCATCCGGCGGGAACTGGCCACCCTATATTTGCAGACAAATAAAGTGGACCAGGCGCTCGACCTGTTGCTCGGCATCCAGAAAGATGATCCGGGAGACGTGCCCACGCTCCTGATTCTGGGACGCATCTACCAGAATCGCAAGGAAATGGATCAGGCTAAAGCCGTCTATGAAGAGGTGCTGGATCAGGACCCGGACCAGGAAGACGTCTATTTGCTGCTGGGCAATCTTTACATGAACGATCAGCAGTATGACGAGGCTTTCGACATCTTTCAACGAATGACCGAACGTTTTCCGGGGGCCTATGCAGGATTTTTTTTCATCGGAAAAATCCAGCGCGAGCGAGGCCATAACGACAAGGCCGAACAAGCATTTCTACAATCTCTGGCCATCGAACCCAAGCTCGAAGGTGCGCGCTACGAGTTGATCGGCATCTACGAACAGCGTCCCGACAATGCATCCATACGCCGCAAAATAATTGACCAATACCAGGCAATTCTGGAAGAAGACCCTGAAAATCCCCAGGCCACTTTCGGACTGGCCCTTTATTTCCACAAAATCGGAAAGCCGCGACAGGCCGACGAACTGATCCGGGACTTGGCGGATACAACCTCCGAAAATGACTTGGTGCGCCCTATTTACAGACTTTATTTGGAATCGGGCCGCAATGCCGACGCGGTCTATCTGCTGGAAGAGATTCTTAAGACCCGCCCTGATTTCACCAGCCTGCAATATCTGTTGGGGCTTGCTTACCACAACTTGGAAAACAATGCCCAAGCCATGGTGCACTTCCAGGCGGTTTCGCAGGACTCCCAGTTCTACCGGGACGCGGTGATCCAGCAGGCCTTTTATTATAGTGACGATGGCCAGGTGGACAAGGCGATCGGCATCCTTGAGGCGGCCCTGGTCCATGATCCGGATCACCCCGATTTCCTTGTTTACCTGGCGTCCATGTATGAGGAAAAGAAGGCCTACGACAAGGCTCTGGCGTTGCTCAAGCACGCCATCGAGGTGGATCCGGAAAACGAACGGGCTTATTTTCGGTTGGGCGTCGTCTATGACAAATTGGATCGGAAGGAAGATTCCATTGCCGCCATGAAACAGGTTCTCGTCCTGAAGCCGGATCATGCCAACGCGCTCAACTATCTCGCCTATACCTATGCCGATCTCGGTATCCATTTGGATGAGGCTGAAAAACTGGTTCAGAAAGCCTTGACCCTCAAACCGGATGACGGGTACATCACCGACAGCCTCGGTTGGGTCTATTATAAACAGGGGCGCTACAAGGAGGCGTTGACGTATTTATTGAAGGCCTCCGAATTGGTCGAGGACGATCCCATCATTCTGGAACATGTGGGCGATGCCTACCGGGAGTTGGGTCAAAATGAAAAAGCCCTTGAATTTTATAGGAAATCATTGAAATATCGCGAGACGGACAAGGATGCCATCATCGAGAAAATCCATCTTCTGGAGCAGCCATCCTCGTGACGCAAGATGCATCGCAATGGCCCGCGGTCTGTCATGTTGCGGGTTGTAGACCGGTGATCGTCCATCCCGGGCGCTTCGGCCGGCGCACCTCTATCCGCCCCGGGCGCAAGAAAACGATGGGGTGCTCGCATTGGTGGAAGAGGGGGCTGTGGCTGACCCTGCTGGGGGCGCTGCTGACCGGGTGTTCCGGATGGATGGGCCCGCCGGCTGAAATTCAGTACGACAGCCAGGCCACCCGGCTGCTGATGAACCAGCTGATGGCGACCAATGCCGGTCTGGAAGCGATCAAGGGCGTGGGGCGGGTGACGGTCACGACGGACGGCACCGATCACACCTATGAGCGTGCTGTCTGGGTAGGCGCCGAGCCCGGTCGGCTGCGGTTTGTGTTCCGGGCGCCCACCGGAATGCCGGTATTCTCCATGAGCTGCGATGCCGAGTGGCTCACGGCGCTGAACTATGCGGATGGCAGCTACTACAGCCGTCAGATCGGAGACAACAGCTTGTCCCGCTTCCTGCCGGTATCCGTTAAGTGCGCTGATTTATATGCGTTGCTGGTGGACCGTCCTCCGAAGGTGACCTACGATGCCGTGCGCCTCGATACCGGTCAATCCGCCGCTGATAATGCCCTGGTCCTTTTATTGCAGCGGCGTTTCCGCGGTACGGTAGGACGGATTCGCATCGATCGCGACACCGGCGACCTGCAGGCCGTGGAGTTGCTCGACATCCACGGCAATCGCCTCTATGAGGCACGCCTGGAGGCCATACAGACGATAGAAGGGTACCGGCTACCTACCCGGATAACCCTCAGCGGTCCGGATGGGAGACTGGTTCTTGACGTCAGCCGCTGCTGGCCGGAAACTTCCGTGGCGGAAGACCTCTTCCGCATCGCGCCGCCCCAAAAAAAGTGAGGCCGACCATCGGCGTCCCCCGGCCGGCATACCGGCTTGCAGTCCACTCAGGCGCATAGGACACCGCGTGAACAAAGCCATCGCGCTGGAGCACCGTCTCCGGAATTGCCGCAATGTCCGCACATTGGGCGTGCGTCCCAATTTTATGGATTATGCGGACGAAGAGATCCAGGCCATTCGCCAGGCCCGTAAAATCTATTATCCTTCTGTTTTTTATGCGGATTTGTTCGATGCTATGGGTACGGCCACCTTTCCCAGCTATCACAACTACAAGTGTGTGCAGGATAAGATCAAACAAACCGCCCTGTTCCACCTACTGGATATTCCCCATCCCGTTACGCGGGTTTTTTATGGCCAACGTCGCTTGGAAAAAATCACCCGTTTTTTTAAATTCCCCTTGATTGCCAAAATTCCACGCGGCTCGGCCCTGGGCCGGGGCGTTTTCCTCATTCACGATGAAGCCCAACTAAGAGACTATCTTCGGCAGTCCGCTGTGGGGTATATCCAGGAATACCTCCCGCTCGATCGCGACATGCGGTGTGTCGTGATCGGCGACCGTGTCGTTCACGCCTACTGGCGGCTAAATGCGGAAGGCGAATATCGCAGCAATGTGGCGTTGGGGGGCCGGATTTCCTGTGACAACGTGCCGGAGGAGGCGCGGCGGCTGGCGTTGCATACCGCGCGGGCCTGTGGATGGAACGATGTCGGTATCGATATCTGTGAACACGAAGGTCACTATCTCGTCCTTGAAGCCAATATGAAATATGGTAAAGAGGGGTTTCGCGTGGCGGGTATCGACTATGACCGATTAATGGAGGAGTTGATTGACAATGGTGCCATATGACACCAACGCTCTGGACCTTTTGAAAACATCGCTGGATCAACGCGAGGCCGAATACTTGTCGCCCGTCGCCGCCAAGAGTTCCGATGGCCGGCGGCGCGAAGCGGAAGAGCGCCCCGGGGGGTATCGACAGAATTTCTCGCTCGATGTGGACCGTATCCTGCATTCCCTGGCCTATACGCGCTATATCGACAAAACCCAGGTATTCTATCTTATTCAGAACGATCATATCACCCATCGCGTCCTGCACGTGCAGCTGGTGTCCAAGATTGCCCGCACCATCGGCCGGTTTCTGGGGCTCAACGAGGACTTGATCGAAGCCATCGCGCTGGGGCACGACATCGGCCACACGCCTTTCGGCCATGACGGCGAACTTTTTCTGAGCGAACTGTGCCGGGGCCACGGCATCGGCGCCTTTCAGCACAACTTGCAAAGTGTACAGTTTCTGGACCGGGTGGAACGCAAGGGCCGCGGGTGGAACCTCTGCCTGCAAACGCTGGACGGGATCGTCTGCCACGATGGCGAGGTTCACAACCAGCTCCTCAAGCCCGAGTGGGAAAAAACCTTCGAAGCCTTCGAAAGCAGCATGCGGGCCAAAAGGAAGGAACCCGACCTGCAACTGACCCCCATGACCCTGGAGGGCTGCGTGGTGCGCATGGCCGACACCATCAGCTATATCGGGCGGGATATCGACGACGCCATTCGCCTGGGGATGCTGCAACGCAACGAATTGCCCGAGGATGTCGTCAAGGTCTTGGGCGCCACCAACGGCACCATCGTTTACAATCTGGTGACCGATATCATCCGCAACAGCTACCGGCAGCCTTATGTGACCTTCAGCCCGGAGGTATCGCAGGCATTGAAAGCCTTGAAGGGATTCAACATGCAACGCATCTACCAGAATCCTTCTATTAAAAAGCATACTCAAAAAATTAAGCGCCTTTTTGACATTTTATTCAACCGATACTTGAACGATATCGAGGCCGGGCGCGAGGATTCGGTGATTTTCTCGGGCTTTCTCAAGGACATGGACCACCAATATGTCCATGACCATTCGCCGGCGGAAGTGGTGCGCGATTTCATCGCCGGCATGACCGATAAATACTTCCTGCGGCAGTGCCCCCCCGAATTGCGACCGCAGGTTGAAGTCCGTTGACACCGATCAGGGATCAGCTGCCGGCGTCATCGCGACCATGAAGGGATGGGACGGTCCTTGCGGTGCAAAAGCGTAACAGCATGACGGCGTCGTCACATGGCGCAACTCGGTGAGCAGCGCACCTACCGGCGGCGGGCCATGGTGAAGCATTTGCAATCGTTTCAGGTCACGGTCCAGGAAACCGATTTAATGGTCCAGGCCGATCAGGACCTGTCCGTCCTCTGCCGCGAGGAAGTATTGGCGCAGCGGGGCTACATCGAACAGTATATCAAACAATTTCCGGAGTTTCTGCAAACCCTCGCTCCATGGACCCTTAGCGAACCGGCGCCGGCGATCATACGCCGGATGATCCGCGCCGGCCGGGCGGCCGGGGTCGGGCCTATGGCCGCAGTCGCTGGGGCTATTGCCGAAGCGGTCGGCGAAACCCTGGGCCGGCAATCCACAGAGGTCGTCGTCGAAAATGGTGGTGACATCTATCTGGTGTTAAACCGGCCGGTAACGATCGGACTCTATGCCGGGCTATCCCCCTTGAGTATGCGAATGGGCCTCCATCTCGATCCTGGTGGGAAACCACTGGCGGTATGCACTTCTTCGGGAACCATCGGCCATTCCCTCAGCATGGGGCGTGCCGATGCCGTCTGCGTCGTGGCCCGTCAAGGTGCACTGGCCGATGCGGCCGCCACGGCCGTGGCCAATCGAATCGCTGATGCCCGGGCCATCCCCGAGGCCCTCCGATTTTCCCGATCGATCGACGGCGTCGAGGGGGTGGCCGCTATTTGCGGAGAGCGGCTGGGGCTTTGGGGAGATCTGCGCCTGGTCAAGCTCGACAGAAGAAAAAAGGTTGAATTTTAAGGGCAAAAAGGTTAATTGAGCAGGTCTAGAAACGCTGATCGGGGCCCTGCGCACTTGCTGCAACCATTAATCGCACCCTTTGCCAGGAGAGACAATCCGCCGGTCTGGCGGAGGCGGTCCATCATGACCATCTCCGGCGGGCCCTTGGGCAGTTGCCAACCCCCTCACGATGGGAGACCCGCCTGATGAAAAAAGTCAAAATCGGCTTCTGGATTATCGTTGTCGCCTTTCTGCTGCTCATCGGTTTCCAGAACGAAGGGTTTTTTCTGCAGAAGCACAGCTTCGATCTCAACCTATGGGTGACGGACCCCTATCACTCGCCGGACATTTACAATGCCGTCTTATTTGTGGGCTGCTTTTTGGCGGGCCTGATCATCGCCTACCTTTCAGGCCTGTTTGAACGCTTTAAATCCAACAAGGCCTGCAAACAACTCCATAAAACCGTGGCCGAACAGAGAAATGAATTGTCTCAATTGAAAACCGAGGTGGAGGCCTTCAAAAATGTCGCCAATCCGGCTACGGTCGTGCTGACCGACGACGCTGCGGAAGAAACGCCCCCAATCGACGACACCAGCGCCGATGGCGAGCGCTGAACACTAATTCTCATGAAACAGCGTGCCAAGGCCGTCCTCGGCGAAACGACTGCTGCCGGCGCCTTGCTGTTGACGTACCCCGAGTTTTTGCCTGAATGAGTTCTGCCAAACTGACCCCCATGATCAAGCAGTATCTGTCCATCAAGGACGCCTATCCGGATGCGATTCTGCTTTATCGTATGGGGGATTTCTTCGAAATGTTCTTTGAAGACGCGGAGACCGCCTCCCGCGCCCTTGAAATCACCCTGACGTCCCGCAACAAAAACGACACCCATCCCATTCCCATGTGCGGCGTACCCGTCCGCGCCGTACAGGGGTATATCGCTCGGCTGATCGAAAAGGGCTTTAAAGTGGCCCTTTGCGATCAGGTCGAAGACCCTGCCCAGGCCCAAGGCATTGTCAAGCGCGAGGTGGTGCGGGTGTTGACACCCGGGATGATTTTGGAGAACGAGCTTCTCGAGCGGTCGGTCCACAATTTCATACTGGCCCTTGCCGTCCATGAGCAGCAGGTGGGGCTGGCCTATCTGGACATTTCCACCGGAACTTTCCGCCTGACCGAAACGGACGATCACCAAGCCGCTCTGGAAGAAGCCCTGCGCATCGCCCCCCGCGAAATTCTGATTGCCGAATCCACCAAAGCCAACGTGGTTTTGACGGCCTTGACGGCGCCTTTTGCCGAGCGGGCATTGACCGTCCTGGACGAAAGCGTTTTTTCCCATCACCGGGCCCGGGAACAATTGATGGAATTGTTCCATACCCTATCGCTGGAAGGTTTCGGTTGCGAGGCAATGAAGACCGGACTGCGGGCGGCCGGCGCCTTGGTGCACTATCTCAGGGAAACCCAGAAACAGGCGGTCGATCATTTCACCGGCATTGAAACCTACCACCTCAGCGGGTATATGTGGGTCGATGAACGCTCCTGCCGTAATCTCGAACTGACGGCCAATCTGCAGACCGGAGGCCGTCCGGGAAGCCTGATCCATGTCCTGGATCGCACCCGCACCGCCATGGGGGGGCGTCTGCTGCGGGAGTGGCTGCGTTATCCTCTGATGGATCACGAGCAGATTGTTGCGCGTCATGACGCGGTGGCCGAGGCGCTGGCATGCAAAGCCGAGCGTCATGGGATTCGGGAGCAGCTCAAGGGGGTTCACGACCTTGAGCGCTTGAGCAGCAAAATTTCTATGGGGCGCGCCAACGCCCGCGACTTGGTCGCCCTCAAGGTTTCGCTGCAGGCCCTGCCTGTCCTGTTCGAAGCCTTGACCGCCTTGGAAGCCCGCGCTTTTCGCTGCGATCTGTCGCTGGCAGGATTGAATACGCTTGCCGATCTGATGGAACACGCCATACGGGAAGACGCCCCACCCGTTCTCAATGAGGGCGGACTCATTAAAGCAGGCTACAACGCCGAGTTGGACGATCTCGTCCAAATCAGCCGGGACGGGAAAGGCTACCTGGCCAAGCTGGAAGCCAGCGAAAGGGAGGCCACCGGTATCGGGGCCTTGAAAGTGCGCTACAACAAGGTTTTCGGCTATTATATTGAAGTGCCCAAAGCGCGTTCAACCGAGGTTCCCGAGCATTATGTGCGTAAACAGACGCTGGTCAATGCCGAGCGCTACATTACGGAAGAGCTCAAGACCTTTGAAGCGAAAGTGCTCAATGCCGAAGAGCGCCGCGCGAGCCTTGAATACGAGCTGTTCAACGCGGTGCGTTGCCAGGCGGCCCAGCAGTACGCCGAAGTGAAGCAAACGGCCATGTTTCTGGCCGCGGTGGACTGCCTGATGGGGCTGGCCGAGGTCGCCGAGCAGCGTCATTTCACACGCCCGGCCATCAACACGGAGGGTGTGCTGCATATCGAAGGGGGGCGCCATCCTGTGGTGGAGCAGATGCTCACCGGTGAGCGGTTCGTACCCAACACCATTCATCTGGATATGGTCGACCATCAGGTGCTGATTATCACCGGGCCCAATATGGCCGGCAAATCCACCGTGTTGCGCCAGGCCGCCCTTACGGTGGTGATGGCGCAGACGGGGTCCTTCGTAGCTGCGGAAAAGGCTTCGGTCCCGATTGTGGATAAAATTTTTACCCGTGTAGGAGCCCTCGACAATCTTTCCCAGGGGCAGAGCACCTTCATGGTGGAGATGCAGGAGACGGCCAATATCCTGCGTAATGCCACCGAACACAGCCTGGTGATTTTGGATGAAATCGGCCGGGGAACCAGCACCTATGACGGCATGAGCATCGCCTGGGCGGTGGCGGAATTTTTGCACGACCTGGGCGGGCAGGGGGTCAAGACGCTGTTTGCCACCCATTACCACGAATTGACGGATTTGGCTGATCGGCGTCCCCGGGTGCAAAACTACAACATTGCCGTTAAAGAATGGAATGACGAGATCATCTTTTTGCGCAAACTGGTTGAAGGCGGCACCAACCGCAGCTATGGTATCCAGGTGGCGCGGCTGGCAGGAATTCCCGAAGCGGTTATCAAGCGCGCCAAACAAATCCTGAAAACGGTCGAAAAGCACGACCAGGGCACATTTCGGCCGGGCAGGATCGACAACCCGCGCGAGATGCTTTCCGGCCAGATGCAGCTGGACTTGTTCCAGCGACCGGATCAGGACATTATTGAAAAATTGCGTCGGATCGACATCGCCCAGACGACCCCTATGGAAGCCCTCAACCTGCTGAGTGATTTGCAGGACCGGGCGCGGACGGACGCCTGACCTGAACCGACGCTTGACCTTCGCAAGAGGGATGCTGGGAAATTTGAGAACCATTTTGACGATACCGCGCGCCATCGCCCTGTCGGGGGCGCTTCTCGTGGTGCTGCTCGCTTTTCCGGCGGCAACCCCGGCGGACAACGCGCGCACCCGGTATTTCGAGGCTGAAAACGCTTATCAGAAGATGCTGGATACCCCTCGGCTGCGGAAGTACCGCCATCACTGGCTACGGGTGATCAAGGGCTTTCAGGCGGTCTACGACATGGACCCGGACGGGTCCTGGGCGGCGGCCGGACTGTATCGGACCGGCCTGACCTACATCGAACTCTACCATCGCTCCGGCCTTGAAGCCGACCGCGATGCCGGCCTGGCGCGGCTCGAGCATGTGCGACGGGAATTTCCCGGCAGCGCTTACCGGGCGAAAGCCGAAGACCAGCTCAAAGCCTACCCGGATATCAAAATCGCTGCCAGTCCTCCCCCCGCCCCCCGGAAGTCTGACGCCGAACGCGTCGCCCGTCAGAAGTTTGAACGCGCGGAGAACTGCCATGCGCGCCTGCAGCAGAATCCGCGCCGAACCAAACATCGTGATGTCTGGCTGGCGTGCATCAATCAATATCGTGAGGCCTACGAAGCCGATCCGGAAGGGCCGGTAGCCGCCGTCAGCCTTTTTAAAATGGGCTCGCTCTATCAGCAGCTGGCGGGTTATTCCAAAAATCGTTCCGACCGCGAAACGGGCGAAGACCATCTGCGCCGGCTGATCAGCCGCTTTCCCGACAGCCCATACAGTCCCATGGCCAAGGCCCTGTTGGGGGAACGCAGCATGCCCGACACCGGGATGGCGGCCGCGGGGACCGAGGACACCCCCCCCGCCAGTGCGGGTAAGACCGGCTCGGAATTTTCCGTTTCCGGCTTGCGCTACTGGTCCAATCCCAATTACACGCGTGTGGTTGTGGATACGAGCGGCAAAACACCCTATTTCCACAAGCTTCTCAAAGAAGATCCCAAATTGAAAAAGCCCCCGCGGCTGTATGTCGATTTGCAAAACGCACGTCTTGCCAAGGATTTTCCCAAGGTCATCACCATCAATGACGACCTCCTGATGGACGCCCGTGCCGGGCAGTACAAACCGGACACCGTACGGGTGGTCATGGACATCAAATCGTTCAAGACGTATAAGATTTTTTCACTGATGAACCCCTTTCGCATTGTCATCGATGTGTGGGGCGAAGGTGAGGCCGCTCCGCGAACCCCCCCGCGGCAGGCCGCTGTCAAGCTGCCGAGCGGCAAGATACCGCCGGGCTCCATCGCCCGCTCCCTGGCGCTCGGGGTCAGCCGGATCGTCATCGACGCCGGCCACGGCGGCAAGGACCCGGGGGCTAAGGGGTATTACAGCAAGGCCCGCGAAAAAGATATCACCCTGAGCATCGCCAAACGATTGAAGAAGAAACTGGAAACCCGCCTCGGATGCGAGGTCATCATGACCCGCAGCGGAGACAAGTTTCTCACCCTGGAAGAACGCACGGCCTTCGCCAATACCAAGGACGCCGACCTGTTTATCTCCATCCATGTCAATGCCCACCGGAATAAAAAGGCCTACGGCGTCGAAACCTATTTTTTGAACCTGGCCACCGACGAAGACGCCATTCGCGTGGCGGCCATGGAAAATGCGACCTCCACCAAAAATATCAGTGATTTGCAAACCATCCTGATGGATTTGATGCAAAACGCCAAGATCAACGAATCCAGCCGTCTGGCCAGCCACGTCCAGACGCAGATGGTGGGACATCTCCAGAAGAAGTACAGCAGCATAAGGGACAAGGGTGTCAAACAGGCGCCATTCTACGTCCTGCTCGGGGCGCAAATGCCGGCCATTCTGGTGGAGACCTCCTTCATCAGCAACCCCCGGGAGTGCAAACGGTTGATGGACCCGACCTATCAGGATCGCTTAAGCGACGGCATCGTTCTCGGCATCGAAAACTATATCAAGACGACCAGTCCAACCGCTTTTCAGAAAATTCATATCTCATCGGACCGCGACGGTTGATGGACGGCGAAGGAACGGAGGGGATTCCGGAAGCTTCGGCCCTGTCCTGGAAAGTTGTTTCCCGTGATCGGCGCACATAGGGTCCAGCGGCATTCACAGCCACCTGGCATTTAGGACGCAGAGGACAACCATATTGATGCCGGATAGGGCCCATCCCCCTTTTCCCCCCTTTGGGGCGCTCTCCCTTGGCGTGGTGGCGGTATCCACGGGCGCCATTTTCGTGCGCTTGGCGGATGCGCCGGCGCTGGTGACGGCGGCCTATCGGGTCGGCATCGCGGGTCTTGTGTTGCTTCCCCTGGCATGGGTCAAATGTCGGGAGGAGCTTGCCGCCTTGGCCCTTCGGGATCTGGGGCTGGCGGTGGCGGCCGGTGCCTTTCTGGCACTGCATTTCGCGACCTGGATTGCATCGCTTGACGATACCTCGGTTGCCGCCAGCGTCATCCTGGTGAATACCAACCCTATCTGGGTGGGACTTCTGACCCCCTTGCTGACCAGCGACCGTATCCAGACGGGGACGGTGGTGTGCATTCTGCTGAGCGTCCTGGGGGCCACCATCATCGGTTGGGGGGATTTTGCCGTCGGTGGTCGTGCGCTGTGGGGGGACGCCCTGGCCTTGATGGGGGGCATTTTCGCCGCCTTTTACCTGTTGCTGGGGCGCAACCTGCGCCGTCGCCTCAGCCTGTTGGGGTATATCGTATTGTGCTATGGCAGCGCGGCGGTGCTTCTCTGGGCGGCCGTCCTTGCCAGCGGTCAACCCATCACCGGATTCAGCACGACGACGTGGGGCGCATTCGGCGGCATGGCGCTTTTTTCGCAACTCGTCGGACACACGAGTTACAACTGGGCCCTGAAGTGGGTTCGCACCAGCACGGTGGCGGTCAGTCTGCTGGGAGAGCCGATCGGAGCGAGCCTCCTGGCCTATCTCCTGTTCAACGAGGCGTTGACCGGACCTAAATTTATCGGAGGGGGGCTGATCCTGCTGGCCATTTATCTGGCGGCCCGCATAGAAGGCCGGAAGCGTTGACCCCATGGCGGTTTATCGAGCTTTTTTGCCCAAAGTCCGCAATCGCAACGCGTCCATTTCGGAAGTGGCCGCGAAGGAAGATTGAAACACAGCCGGACGAAAGGCTTTTCAACGCGGATGGCGCCGATTAAACGAATCATTACCCAAATAGGAGGAGACGGCATGACCTACAGCAACATCGACTTTGACATCCAGGATCGCCTGGCCATAGTGACCTTCAACCGCCCCAGGGCATTGAATGCCCTCAATCGCACTTTGCTGGACGAGTTCGCACAGGCCCTCGATCAAATCGAGGCGAGCGAAGAGGTTCGCGTTCTGGTGCTCACCGGGAGCGGCGACAAGGCGTTTGTCGCAGGGGCCGACATCACGGAAATCAATCAGCTGGGAGCGCTGGGGGCCAAACAATTTGCCCGGCGGGGCATGGATGCGATCAATCGTTTGACCCAGCTGCCCATTCCGGTCATCGCGGCCGTCAACGGGTATGCCCTTGGGGGCGGCACCGAAATGGCCCTGGCCTGCGATTTCGTCTATGCAGCGGAGACGGCCCAGTTCGGACTGCCGGAAATCAATCTGGGCATCATCCCGGGGTTCGGCGGAACCCAGCGACTGTCCCGGCTTATTGGCCCCAACATGGCCCGGGAAATGATCTATACCGGCAAGATGATCGACGCGGCCGAAGCCCTGCGGCTGGGGATCGTCAACAAGGTATGCGCACCGGACCAATTGATGGCCGATGTCCGGGCGACCGCCGCGGCCATCGCCCAAAAGGGGTGCGTGGCACTGCGGGCCGCCAAACAGGCCATCAACAACGGAATGAATGTCGATCTGGCTTCGGGCCTGGCCCTGGAAAACGATGCTTTTGCGCTCTGCCTGGCCAGTCCCGACGCGCTGGAGGGAACGAGCGCCTTCCTGGAGAAACGCAAAGCGGATTTCACGGGAACGTTGAGCGACGGTTGAAGGGGCGCCGCCAGCGGTATGGATGGGTGCGGTGCCAACCCAACCCACCGGCTGGCTTGCGTTTGCGATGAAAGCACGTGCAACCGCCCTGTACCAGCGGGAATGCCGGCCTATCCCGAGCGCTTTTCGCTTGACAGGTGGGATGACATTCGTTATGCAGACAAAAACACTTCATCTGATGGACACAATCCATGATGAATGCTCGTATCTACTTTTATTTCTTTGGCTTTTGCGCTGGCTTTCACTTTAGAAAGTCCACCCATGAGCCGTCATCGTAGATACAACCAACAACGCGACTGACAAGACCATGGGGGACGAAAGAAATCAACCCATGGTCTTTTTTTTGGCTGCGGGTTGCCGACCCGGCAGCTTTTTTTGCGGTCATGCCTTTGGCTGAGCGCTCGCGCCGGCTGTGACATCTTTTTTTTGATCCGATGAGTCTGAAAAGGAGGATGAAGTTCATGATCTACGACATCGAATACGAAACCATGCCGCGCGAAGCCCTGGAAGCCATTCAACTTCGCAGGCTCAAGGCAACGATCGATCGTGCGTACGCCAACGTGCCGTTTTACCGCAAGCAATTCGAAACGGCCGGGATTACACCGGGCGATGTTCAATCCCTTCAGGACTTGCAGCAGCTGCCCTTCACCACCAAACAGGATCTGCGTGATAACTATCCCTTCGGCATGTTCGCCGTTCCCATGGAAAACGTGGTTCGCATTCATGCCTCTTCCGGCACCACCGGACAGCCCACGGTGGTGGGCTATACGGCCCGCGACGTGGACACCTGGGCCGGACTGATGGCGCGATCCCTGATGGCCGGGGGCGCCACCCGGGGCGACATCATTCACAACGCCTACGGTTACGGGTTGTTTACCGGGGGGCTGGGCGCCCATTACGGTGCCGAAAAACTGGGTGCATCGGTCATTCCCGTGTCGGGCGGCAACACCAAGCGCCAGGTGGTGATCATGAGGGATTTCGGCCCGACGATTCTCACTGCCACGCCGTCCTACGCCCTGCATCTGGCCGAGGTGGCTGAGGAGATGGGCATCTCCTTCCGGGATCTCAAATTCAAATACGGCATTTTCGGTGCCGAGCCCTGGTCGGAAAAAATGCGCCAGGAAATTGAAGAAAAGTTGGGCATGGTGGCTGTGGATATCTACGGCCTCAGCGAAGTCATCGGTCCCGGCGTGGCCATGGAGTGCCACGAGGCCAAAAAGGGGCTGCACATTTTTGAAGACCACTTCATCCCGGAGATCATCGACCCCCAAACCGGCGAGGTGCTGCCTTACGGTGAAACCGGAGAATTGGTGTTCACCTCCATCACCAAGGAGGCCTTTCCGGTCATCCGCTACCGAACCCGGGACATTACCTCCCTTAATCCCGAACCCTGCATCTGCGGGCGTTCGATGGTGCGCATGAACAAGGTCAGCGGGCGGTCCGACGACATGTTGATCATCCGCGGCGTCAATGTCTTCCCCTCCCAGATTGAAAGCGTGCTCATGGAAATGCAGAACGTGGAGCCCCACTATCAGCTGGTGGTGGACCGCGAGGGGCAGCTGGATATTCTCACTGTGATGGTCGAAGTCTCGGAGGCCATGTTTTCCGATGAAGTCAAGACGCTGCAGAACATGGAGCAGGAAATCACCAAGAATATCAAAGATTATCTCGGTGTTTCCGCCAGGGTGAAACTGGTGGAGCCCAAGGTGATTGCGCGCAGTCAAGGCAAGGCGGTGCGTGTCATCGACAACCGGAAGATTTAAGGAGGCAACCATGCGAGCAGAACAGATATCCGTCTTTCTCGAAAACAAGGCCGGCCGGTTGTGCGAGGTAACGGGTGTACTGGCCGAAGCCCAGATCAATATCCGCGCCCTGGCCTTGGCCGATACGTCGGATTTCGGTGTGCTCCGGCTGATTGTGGACCAAACCGAAAAGGCTAAAGAAGCATTGAAAAAAGCCGGGTTTACCGTGGGTAAAACCAATGTGCTGGCGGTGGAAGTGCCCGACCGGCCCGGCGGATTGTACGAAATTCTCAATCTTCTCCAGACCAACAACATCAATGTTGAATATATGTACGCCTTCGTCCAGCAGAGCGGCAGCAATGCCGTCATGATCTTCCGCTTCGACAATACGGACGAAGCCCTCCGGGTCATTCAAAAAAAGGGGCTACGGATCATCGACGGGCAGACCCTTTACGGCATGTAGGGAGTAGACGTGTCGTCGGCATACGGTCTTTTGCGATGGGCATCGAAAAGTACGGCGTTCAACGGCTGGCGGACGAAAAGGACCGGCCATATCCAAGCAAGGGGAGGAGACATGGCACATCGATGGATAAAATTCATGATAGCTGTTCTGATCATCAGTTTGGTTGCGATTCCGGCGGCAATGGCTGAAACCGTCAAAATTGGGGCAATTCTGGCGGTCACCGGGCCGGCATCCTTCTTGGGCGGTCCGGAGGCCAGAACCCTGGAAATGCTGGTGGAGCAAACCAATGCCGCCGGCGGCATCAACGGTATGCCGGTTGAGTTGATCATCAAGGACTCCGGTGCCAATCCGGAAAAAGCGATTTCATTCGCCAAGCAGTTGATCGAAGAGGACCAGGTGGTGGCCGTACTGGGACCCTCAACTTCCGGTGAGACCATGAAAATCAAGAAAATCTTCGAGCAGGCGCAAACGCCGCTGATCTCGTGTGCGGCGGCCGAGGTGATCGTCAACCCGGTGGCGCAATATGTCTTCAAGACCCCCCAGAAGGACTCTTTTGCCGTTCAGAAAATCTACCAAACCATGCAAGCGATGGGGATTTCCAAAATCGCCGTTCTGGCGGGCAATACCGGTTTCGGCAAAGCCGGCCGCGAGCAGCTGATCAAAATCGCGCCTGAAATGGGTATCGAAATCGTCGAAGATGAAGTGTACGACAAGGGGTCGAAAGATCTATCGGCCGTAGTGGCCAAGCTCAAGGCGAACCCGGATGTCCAGGCGGTGGTCAACTGGTCCATCGTTCCAGCCCAGGCCATCGTGGCCAAGAATATGCGGCAGGCCGGTTGGGACGTGCCGCTGTTTCAGAGCCACGGATTCGGCAATATCAAGTATGTGGAAACCGCTGGCGCGGCGGCGGAGGGCATCATCTTCCCGGCCGGTCGCTTGCTGGTGGCGAACAACTGCCGGAGAGCCAGCCCCCAGAAAGCCCTGCTGATGGATTACATCGCCGCCTATGAGGGCCGTTATAAGGAAGCGGCCTCGACTTTCGGTGGACACGCCTACGATGCCTTCATTATCGCCAAGGCGGCCATCGAAAAGGCGGGCAGCCGGACAGGGCCAAGATCCGGGAAGCCATCGAGAAGATCAAAGATCTACCGGGCACCGGCGGGGTATTCAGCTTTTCGGCGGAGGACCACAACGGTCTCGATATCGACTCCTTCGAGATGATTACCGTGAAAGACGGCAAGTTCGTTCCCTACAAGGGGATGTAACCAGCTGCCGGCGGTTCTTTAAGGGGCTGCAATGTCGTATTGGATAGGGGGCCGGGAGTTGCCGGCCCCTTTTGCTGCTTTTCCAATGCCCGGACGACGAAGCTCGCCTTGCCCGGACGTTCGCATAACACTTATCGACGGTATCCATGACCGCTGAATTGTTCATCCAGTATCTTTTTGCCGGCATTACCTATGGCGCGATCTATGCCATCGTGGCGATCGGTTTCAATATCATCTACAACACCACCGGGATCATCAATTTCGCCCAGGGCGAATTCGTCATGCTCGGCGGCATGATTTCCATCTCGCTTTTGCCGTACATGCCGCTTTGGATCGCCATTGCCGTTGCCGTCGTCGTGACGATGATTTGCGGGGGCCTGCTGGAAATTTGCTTTATCCGATGGCTGGAGAGCCCGGGTGTGTTGCGGATGATCATCATCACCATCGGGTTGTCCATCCTGATCCGCGAAGCGGCGCTGCATATCTGGGGCGAATCCATCCGCTCGTTGCCCTATTTTGTGGGCGATGAAATCACCACCGTGGCCGTCCTGGGGGCCCGGATTTCTCCTCAGGTGCTCTGGGTCATCGGCGCCTGCGGGCTGATGGTTTTTTTTCTGAGCCTCTTCTTCAAAACCACTTCTGCGGGGAGGGAGATGCGGGCCTGTGCGGCCAATCGCAAGGCGGCCATCCTATGCGGGATCAACACCCGCAACATGGTGACCCTGTCGTTCATGCTCAGTGCCGGCATCGGCGCCTTGGCCGGTTGCGTCATGTCGCCCATCACCTCCACGCAATACGATATCGGGACGGGCCTTGCGATCAAGGGGTTTACCGTCGCCATCCTGGGGGGGCTGGGCAACTCCATGGCGGCCGTGGGGGCCGGGCTGGTGCTTGGCATCCTGGAAGCCTTCTCCATTTCAGTGGTCCCGCTGGCTTTCAAGGATGCCATCGCGATCTTTATCCTGCTGCTGATTCTGTTCGTGCGGCCTTACGGTCTTTTCGGTTCGCGTGCGGCGGCCGGGCTGAAGGAGTTTTGACGATGAAGAAGATGCTCCCCCTGGCAGCGCTGGTCCTCATCGTCATCGCCGTTCAACAAATCACCGCCTGGAGCGACACCCGTTTCTACCTCACCCAATTGACCATGTCGGCCTATTACGCGTTGCTGATCATCGGCCTCTGTGTGGTCATGGGCTACGCGGGTCAAATTTCGCTCGGCCACGCCGGTTTTTTCGCTATCGGCGGGTATCTATCCGCCGCGTTGACGACACGGAATCTGGTGGCCTACAGCGACACCGGATTCATCAAGGCGCTCGATGCCTTAGGCATACTGGCAACGGGCCAGGATATATACGGAGACCCCCTCATGGTGGTCAACCCATGGGCGGCTTGCATCGTGGCCGTTTTGGCTGCGGGCATCATCGCCTGGGTGCTGGGTATACCGGTGCTCAAACTCAAGGGGCATTACCTGGCCATGGCCACTTTGGGATTCGGGATCATCGTCTACCGCATCGTGCTGGCCAGCGCCTACTTTGGCGAGGCCGACGGCATCTCCGAGGTGCCAGCCTTCCCCTTGATCTTGGGGCTCAAGGTAAGCGGTGATTTCGGAGCCCGGGAGCAAAACTACTACATCGCCTGGGGGCTGCTCCTCCTCGGCATGGTTCTGCTTCGGAATCTCATCGACAGCCGCGTGGGCCGGGCGCTGCGGTCGATCCACGGGTCCGAGGAGGCGGCCGCCTCGGTGGGCGTCCACACGGCCCGCTTCAAGTTGCAGGTGTTCGTTCTGTCGGCGGTTTTTGCGGCCCTGGCCGGCGTTTTCCTGACCCATTACAACGGCGGCATCGGACCGTCCGAGGCCGGAGTCATGAAATCCGTGCGCTACGTGGCCATTGTGGCGGTGGGGGGCATGGCCCATCTCTGGGGGGCCATGATCATGGGGATCGTTCTCAACTTCCTGTCCCTCCGGGGCGTTTTCGGCTCTTATGACGACGCCGTGTTCGGGGCGATCCTGATCGTCATTATGCTCTTTGCGCCCAACGGGATTCTAAGCCTGAACTGGCGTGGCTATCTGGGGGGGCTGTTGCGACTGTCCGGCCGCCGGCAAGACGCCGGGAGGGGAGCCTGATGGCGCTGCTCGAAGTATCCCACCTGCACAAAAAATTTGGCGGCCTGCATGCGGTCAACGACGTCTCCTTCGTGGTCGAAAAGGGGGCCATCAAATCCGTCATCGGGCCTAACGGTGCCGGCAAGACGACGCTTTTCAACCTTATTACCGGTGCGCTGACGGCAACTTCCGGCCGGGTGACGTTTGACGGTCAGGATGTCCAGGGGCGCAAGCCGCATCAGATAGCCGCCTGCGGAATTGCGCGGACCTTTCAAAACATCAAGCTCTTTCACGACATGACCGCCCTGGAGAATGTGATGGTGGGGCGCCATCTGCGCAGCCGGGCCGGATTTGTGGCCTGCATGCTGCACATGCCCTGGACGGTTAAAGAAGAAAACGAAATCCGTGATAAATCTCTGGAACTGCTCGAACTCCTGGAGATTGCCGCCCACGCCGACGTGGACGCCACCAGCCTGGCATTC
The DNA here is from genome assembly GCA_963730675.1 of uncultured delta proteobacterium. Classification (GTDB taxonomy): domain Bacteria; phylum Desulfobacterota; class Desulfobacteria; order Desulfobacterales; family UBA5852; genus JABZFP01. Next base: position 579,935 of record CAVSSY010000011.1, read on the forward strand.
GGTCAGCAGCGGGCCGTCGAGTTCGCACGCGCCTTGGCGCTGGAACCGGATCTCCTGCTGCTGGACGAGCCGGCGGCCGGACTGAATATGCACGAAACCGCTGAAATCGGTCGGCTGATCGCCAGGATCCGTGACCTCGGCATTACCGTATTGCTTGTGGAACACGATATGTCTCTGGTAATGGATATATCCGATGAAATCGTGGTGTTGAGCTTCGGTCAAAAAATCGCCGAGGATATTCCCACGGCCATCCAGAACCATTCGGAAGTGATAAAAGTCTACCTCGGTGCTTAGGAGCCCGGCAGCCATATGTTGAAGATCCGAAATCTACAGGCGGGCTACGGCAAGCTGAGGGTCCTCAAGAATATCTCGATGCACGTGCAGGAAGGGGAGATTGTCACCATTATCGGGGCCAATGGGGCCGGCAAGACCACTCTGCTGTCCACTATCGCCGGTCTGATCCGCTCCACTTCGGGGGAGATGGTGTTCAGGGGCCGGAATATCGGCCAGCTGGCGCCTCAAAAGATACCCGCCCTGGGATGTGTCATGGTCCCCGAGGGCCGGCAGGTATTCGCGCCCCTCTCCGTCGAGGAGAATTTGATTCTGGGAGGACACCTATCTAAGGAAAGAGGGGCGGCAAGGACTGGAGCAGCAGTTGGATGCGCAGTATGCCCTGTTCCCCATCTTGAAGGAACGCCGGGAACAATTTGCCGGCACCCTTTCCGGCGGCGAGCAGCAGATGCTGGCCATGGCCCGCGCCCTGATGTCCAAACCGTCCCTGATCATGATGGACGAGCCGTCCACCGGACTGGCGCCACTTATCGTGAAAGATATTTTCAGGGTCATTGTCCAACTGCGCGATGAGGGGAAAACCGTGCTATTGGTGGAACAGAATGCCAAGGCGGCGCTCCAGGTGGCCGATCGGGGCTATGTGTTTGAAACCGGCAAGGTCGTTCTTCAGGGCCGGGCCGGCGAGTTATTGGAAGATGAAGAAGTAAAACGGGCTTATCTGGGAAAGGATTACGGAGAATTCTATGATGGAAAAGCCTGACACCCATGTTTGCGTCCCCGCCGACCGCAGCCAGATGGTGCTGGAGCGGCTGCAGAGCACGCTGAACCGCGCCTTCCGCAATGTCCCCTTTCATCGGCAGCGCCTTCAGGAGGAGGGGATCGACCCGTCCGATATCCAGTCCCTCGACGACATCGAGCGGCTGCCCTTTACGACCCGCCAACATCTCAGCGAAAATTACCCTTACGGCCTGTTTGCCGTTCCCCTGCGCGATATCGTGCGCATCCACACAGCTCCTGGAACCACGGCCAATCCCACGGTCAGCGGCTATACACGGCAGGATCTCGGCATATGGGAGAGCATGGTGGCCACGGCCTTGCGCAGTTCAGGGGTCACGCCCGACGACATCCTGCAGATCAGTCTGGATCCCGGATTGGATACCTGGGGTCGCGACTACCAAAGCGGCGCGGAGTCGCTGGGGGCCAGTGTCATCCCCAACACCCTCATGTCCATCGAAAAGCAACTCATGGTCATGCGGGACTATAAACCTTCCACCCTGGTTACAACCGTTTCCTATGCCCAGCAACTGGCCGCTCATATGGAAAACAAGGAGCTGGACCCCCATGCGTTCAGCCTCAAGAAACTGATCCTGGTGGGCGAACCGGCGGATGCCGGACAGCGGGATTCCCTGGAAGACAAACTGCAAGTGCGCACCTGGCAGCATTTCGGCTTGAGCGAGGTCCCCGGACCGGCCCTGGCCTATGAATGTGAAACGCGGTCCTGCCTGCACGTCAACGACGATCATTTTCTGCCTGAAATTATCGATCCGGCGACGGGAGAAGCTATGCCGGTGGGCCAGGTCGGCGAGCTCGTGTTGACGACCCTCACCACGCGCGCCTATCCCTTGATCCGGTTTCGTACGGGCGACATGGCCCGCATTCTGCCCGACGCCTGCCCCTGTGATTGCCGGCTGGTGCGCATCGAATGGCGTCCCGAGCGCAGCGACCGGCTGCTGCGGATACGGGGGGTCAAGGTCCACGAACAACAGATCCTGTCCGGCATCGAAAAGGCCCTGGGCATGCCGCCCCAGCATGCCTGCATGTTTGAAAACCGTTATCGCGAAAAGATTTTTCTCGAAATCTGGATCGCCGTGGACAAGGCGCTCTTCTCGGACGAGATCAAGATGCTCGAGGCCCGCATGAAAACCGTTCGCGATCAGGTCCAGGAGGACACGGGCGTTCCGGTGGTCGTCCGTCTCAAGGAACGCGCCTCCATCGCGGCCTGCAAGCTGGCCTATACCGGTGGCAGCCGGCGGATCGTTTAAAGGTTTTCCATACTCGACCCCACTACGCGGCATGTCAAAAACACCTTGTGGATGTTGCCCGAACGCATCCGTTCGGCCGGCTGTTTAGCGTCCTTCCCTCGATCCTCACAGGTACACTATCACCTCGGGATTATTCTTCATATTTGACTTGGACCGGACTTTCCGGCTATAAAAGAGGTAATAAAGCATAATCTTTCAAGCGAAGCGGCCGATGAGATCCCTATGAATGACAGCCAGCGCTACTTGCAACTGATCTGGGGGGCAGCCCTGACGGCAGCGGGCATCGGTGTCCTCGTAATCCTCCCCCACCGCATGGAACAAATTCGGCAGCTGCGACAGGCGGAACCCTATGATATGGATATGCTCTTTCTGTGGTTCTGTTTCGGCCTGCTTGGCGTGCTGCTGATCGGCGGCGGTTTGCGCAAGATTTACACCCACTTCCGGGGTGCTTCCGGAAGTCGTCCCGCCGACCATGACCCCACGTGAATCCCAACTTAACATGGACGAGATCATGAACCAGAAATCCCAGGAACTCAGGGTCAAAGGATCCGATGTCCAAGACCTCAAATCCGAAGTCGCCTACCGTGATCGACTGCAAAGCATTTGCAACAAAATATATGCCGCCGCCAATCTGGATGAGATCCTGATCGACCTCAAAAACGACATCACCACCCTTTTTGACGCCAAACGCGTGACGGTTTTCGTGGTGGACGGCAAAACACGCCAGCTGGTATCGCGGTTTAAATCCAAAGCGGAGATTTCCGAAATCCGCATCCCCATTTCGACGGGCAGCATCGCGGGCTATACGGCCAGCAAACAGATGCCGCTCAACCTTCGCGATGTATACGACGATAAAGAGTTGCGTCAGATCAGCCCGGATCTGAAGTTCGACCGCAGCTGGGATATGAAAACAGGGTTTCGCACCCGCCAGGTGCTGACCTATCCCATCGTCTTCAAGAAATTCCTGCTGGGGGTGCTGCAACTCATCAACCGTCCCGGCGAAGGTCCTTTCACGGCCGAAGATCAGGCCTCGGCGGCCAAGGTGGCGGAAATCATCGGCATCGCGGTCTACAACCAGAAACGTATCGCCAAGAGCCGCCCCCATCGCTTCAGTTATCTGATCGACAATCATTTCCTGACCCAGAAGGAACTCGACACGGCCATTGCCGACGCCCGGCGGCAGAAAATGCCCATCGAACAAATTCTGATGCGGGATCTGAACATCCCCAAGAAGGATATCGGCAAATCCCTCTCCGAATATTTTGGCGTGCCGTTCATCGAATTTTTTCGCAACGCCCAGGTTCCCGGGACTCTGATGCAGGGGCTGCGGATTCCTTTTCTGGAACGCAATCATTGGGTGCCCCTGCGATCAGAAGGCAGCAAGGTGGTCATTGCCATCGACAATCCCCAGGATCTGGCGAAAATCGACGAGATCAAAGCGCTTTTCCCGGGACGCGAGCTGGGGCTGTTTGTTGCCCTGAAGCCAGACATCCTCAATTTCATCAAACTCTTTACCCAGGCCGATCAGAGTCTTGAGGGCATCGACGAGATCCTGGCGGATATGAAAACCGAAGAAGCCGCCGTGGAAGAAGCCGAGTCCATGGTGGGCGAAGAAGACAGTGCGGTCGTCAAGCTGGTCAACAAGATTATATTGGATGCTTTCAGCCGGGGCGCTTCGGATATCCATATCGAACCCTATCCCGGCCGGCAGGAAACCGAAGTTCGCATCCGTATCGACGGGGCGTGCACGCTTTACCAGAAGATTCCCTTCCAGTTGCGCAATGCCGTCTTATCCCGCCTTAAAATCATGGCGGATCTCGACATCGCCGAGCGCCGTAAACCCCAGGATGGGAAGATTCGCTTCAAAAAATTCGGCGGCAAAGATATCGAACTGCGTGTCGCCACCGTTCCCACTCAAGGCGGGATGGAAGACATCGTCTTGCGCATCCTGGCGGCCGGAGAGCCCATCCCGTTGAATCGCATCGGATTCTCCCACCGCAACTACGACAAATTCGTGGAATCCATTACAAAACCCTACGGGATCATTTTCGTGTGCGGCCCCACCGGATCGGGAAAAACCACGACCCTGCATTCAGCCCTGAGCTACATCAACAAAACCGATACCAAAATCTGGACCGCGGAGGATCCGGTGGAAATCACCCAGCGCGGCCTGCGGCAGGTGCAGGTCAAATCGCAGATCGGGTTTGATTTCGCCGCGGCCATGCGCTCCTTTCTGCGCGCCGACCCGGATGTCATCATGGTCGGTGAGATGCGGGACAAGGAAACCACCCATATCGGCATCGAGGCCTCTCTGACCGGCCACCTGGTCTTGTCGACCCTGCATACCAACAACGCGCCGGAGAGCATTACGCGTCTCCTGGACATGGGGATGGATCCCTTCAATTTTGCCGATGCCGTTCTGTGCATCCTCGCCCAACGCCTGGTGCGTACCCTGTGCCGCGAATGCAAGCGCTCCTATTCTCCGACCCAGACCCAGTATGACGAATTGGTGCGGGAGTATGGTAAAGACGTGTTTGCCGCCCATATCGACACCCCCTTCAGCGACAACCTCAAATTATACAAACCTGTTGGCTGCGAAGCATGCAACAACAGCGGCTATTTGGGGCGCATGGGCATCCACGAGCTGCTGACCGGAACCGATGAACTTCGGCACCTGATTCAAAACAAGGCGCGTGTGGAAACGATCCGCGAGCAGGCCGTCAAGGATGGCATGACCACCCTCAAACAAGATGGCGTGGAAAAAATCTTCGGCGGCAACTGCGATCTGCTGCAGGTCCGCAAGGTCACCATCAAGTAGCGGGGCAACCACCGGAGCGGCGTTATCCTCTTGCCTGGCTGTGACGGGGGCGCGAACCTTTGTGGGCAACGGCAGTGAATGCAAGGCTTGTGAGCTGAATAGGACCCCCCAGGGCATACCAAGGGGACGGCTGGTTCGATGCCGGACCGACTTCTTTGATCCGGGTCCCTGATACGCACCTGGGCGCCTGCAAGTTCGACCGTGTTCCCCTTCATTCCCAAGCGTTCCCCGCGGACCGAGATTACTTTCAAATCCGGGCCATGCCAACGATCCTTGATCTGCCATACGGCAGTTGCTATAGTCACGATTTACAAAACACTATAATCGGAGTCCATAATGGGTCGGGCGATCACGCCTCAAATTTTAGTTCGTCGCCGTTGTACGGTGCGTCGGCCGACCTACCTAATCACACATCCATTTCGAGCAACGATGGCAACGATCCGATCAATTCCCCTAACGGTCTTGGGGAAGACGCCGGCCACCATGGTTGACATGCTTCGGATGGCGCAGCAGCAGGCTCCAAGATGAAAGACGCCGATCGGCTTTACAACAGTCGACTGACCAGAGTCTATCTCGAATACCTTCAGCATCGCTACCCCGAACTTGATGTCGACCATTTGTTGACCTCCGCCGGCATGTCGCAACTGGAGGTGAACGATCCCGCCCACTGGTTCACCCAAAATCAGGTGGATCGCTTTCACGCGGTACTGATGGAGGCGACCGGTGATGCGCACATTTCCCGCGAAGCCGGCCGCTACCTTTCATCATCCGAGGGCATCGGTGCGGTTAAGCGCTATGCCCTGGGATTCGTCAATCCGGCCAACATCTACACCCTCGTCGGCAAACTCTCGCCGCTCCTCACCCATGGCACCGCCACGACATCCCGCCGGCTGGGAACGTCCAAAGTCGAGATCACGGCCACACCTTTCCCGGGCGTCAAGGAGAAGCCCTACCAGTGCGAAAACCGCATCGGCAATTTCGAAGGCGTCGGCATGTATTTCTCCCAGCAGTACGCCACGGTCGAGCACCCCGAATGCTTCCACCGGGGCGACAATTGCTGCCGCTATACCATCAGTTGGGAAACGTCACCCTCCATGCTGTGGAAGCGGGTCCGGAATTTCGCGATTGTCTTCGATATGGCCGCCGCCGCCGCCATCGCTGCTTATCTGCCGCTGTGGACGGGGATAGCGGCGATTCTGGGCTTGGCCCTGGTCACAGCGCTGATCGCTATTTATGGCTTGCATCTGGAGAGAAAGGACCTCACCCGCCTCGTCATGGCCCAAGGGGATGCCGCCCAGGAGCATATCAGCGCTATCGATACACGCTACGACAACGCGCTTCTCGTGCAGGAAGTCGGGCAGGCCACGGCAACGATTTTCGACAAGGATGAACTCGTCACGGCAGTCATTCGCATCATGCGGAATCGTCTGGATTTCGACCGGGGTTCCATCCTGCTTGCCGATCGGGAAGGGGTGCATCTGGAGTATAAGGCGGGCTACGGATTCGGCGCGGAAAACGAGGCCTCCCTGCGCCAGGTCCGATTTAATTTGGGAAATCCGGAATCCCGCGGGATCTTTGTCCGCAGCTTTCGGGATCAGAAGCCGCTGATCATCGAGGACGTGGACAAGATCAAACACCAGTTTTCCCACCGGAGCCTGCAATTGCTGGAAAACATCAAGGCCCGGGCGCTCATCTGTGTCCCGATCGTATACGAAAACAAGACCCTGGGCATCCTTGCGGTGGATAATCACAACTCCCGGAAAAAATTGTCCCAGAGTGATTTGAACCTCATGATGGGGTTGGCCTCCCAAGTGGCTGTGGCCATCAACAACGCCGAGTCATTTCGGAAATTGCAGAAAAGCGAGGAAAAATACCGGGATATTTTCGAGAATGTATCCGACTTTCTCTATTATCATGATCTGGAGGGCCGCATCGTAGAGTCCAATCGATCGTTCCGCAAGGTTTCCGGATACAGCCGGGACGAACTTTCCCGGATGCACATCAAAGAACTGATCCCTGAGGACTACCGATGGGAGTTCGATGCCTATTTGAAAGAAATCAAGCAAACCGGGCGCTCCGAGGGGTCCCTCCGGCTCGAGAGAAAAAACGGCACCGAGCTCATCATCGAGTACAAGAATTCACTGGTCTACGATCATGATCAACCGGTCGGTATCCGGGGATCGGCCCGGGATATGACCGAACGCTGGCAGGCCGTGAAAGAACGGCGCCGGCTGGAAAAAAAGCTCGAGCATGCCAAAAAAATGGAAGCCATCGGCACCCTGGCAGGTGGCGTGGCCCATGACCTCAACAATATTTTAAGCGGCATCGTAAGCTATCCCGATTTGCTGTTGATGGATCTTCCGACAACCAGCCATCTGCGGGAGCCGATCAAAACCATTCGCGATTCAGGTCAGAAGGCGGCGGCCATTGTTCAGGACTTGTTGACCATGGCCAGAAGAGGGGTGACGGTGACGGACGCCGCCGATTTGAACGCCATCCTGGCGGAATATCTGGCTTCCCCCGAGCACGCCAAAATCATGTCATTCCACCCCGAAGTAAAAATCGAATGCCGTCCCACCGATGCCGTTCTGAACATCCTGGGGTCGCCGGTTCATCTGGCCAAAACCATTATGAATCTGGTCTCCAATGCCGCCGAAGCCATATCCGACGGCGGCAAAATCACCATTGTCACCGCACATCGCTATTTGGATGCGCCCATCGAGGGCTATGATATCATCGCCGAGGGCGACTATGCCGTATTTGAAATTTCCGATACCGGTGTGGGGATTTCGCCCGAAGATCAGAAGCGGATTTTCGAGCCCTTTTACACCAAGAAGACCATGGGCCGCAGCGGCACCGGTCTGGGCATGTCGGTGGTCTGGGCGACGGTCAAAGACCACCGGGGGTATATCGATGTCAGCAGCTGCCCGGATGAGGGCACCACCTTTACCCTTTATATCCCGACGACACGCGATGAAAAGGCCAAGACCACGGCGGCGGGGGCCGTCGAGGACTACATGGGGCGGGGTGAGCACATCCTGGTGGTGGATGACGTCAAGGAACAGCGCGAAATCGCCGCAGGTATTCTGAAGCGCTTGGGCTACGAGGTCGCATCGGTGGCCAGCGGCGAAGATGCGGTGGCCGCCGCCCGCATTCGTCCGCCGGACCTGGTGGTTTTGGATATGATCATGGAACCGGGCATCGACGGGCTTGAAACCTACCAGAAGCTGCTGGAAATCAATGCCGGTCAAAGGGCCATCATCGCCAGCGGCTATTCCGAGTCCGAACGCGTCCGTGCGACTCTCCGCATGGGCGCCGGCGCCTACATCAAGAAGCCCTACCTGTTCGAGAAGATCGGCAAAGCCGTTCGGGCCGAGTTGGATCGCTAAGTGTCCATCCATAAACGGCATCTTTTGGCCCGGCCTGTTCTCGCTCTGTGGTCCTCGCCGCAGCCGGGCTACGCCTGTGGGCACTCACCGTTGGCCGAAACCAAAACTAAAAAAAAAAGAATCAATCAGATGGGAAGTCCCGCTCGGCGGACGCCCGTCGGCTGCGCTCGTTGAACACGGTTGCACAAATCAGCGGGTCCCGCGCTTGTGCGCCAGGAACCAAATGCTATCACTTCTGGATAGGCACTAAGGGCTCATCTTTCTTTTTGAGCCTTGCGAAACCGTTCCAACTGGCCGCGGTAGTAATCCTGGTTTTCCCCGGCGCCGTCCAGCGCGCGTTGGGCAAACCGGATGGCGTTGTCGATGTCGCCGTTGACGAAATAGCATTCCGCCAGGGTGTCCAGCACATGGGGGGAGGGGTCCAGGGCTGCGGCCCGGCGGGCCAGGACCAGGGCGCGGGTCGGGTTGCGAAGGGCCGCGTCCTCACAGGTGGCATAGAACCAGGCCAGGTTGTTGAGCACCTGCGGGTTGTCCGGGGCCAGCGACAGGGCGTGTTCGTAAGCCGCGGCCGCTTCGTCATAAGCCTTCTGGCTGTATTTCAAATCTCCCAGAAAACCATACAATTGTGCGTCTCCCGGTGTCTCGGCAATACGCTGTTCCAGTATTTTTTCAGAAAAATGGGTGTTCATCCGCTGGCCGGCACGACCGAAGTTGAGCTGATAGCCCATCAAACCGATGCCGAGCATGGCTGCGGTAAACAGGATAAGGCTGAGACGCACTTTACGGTTATGGCGGTCCACCCAGCGGCGGCTGCCCTCGCATTTGAGGAGGTATTCGATGCGCTCCCGGATGCTGAAGTGATGCCAGTTGGGTTTGTCCGGGGACTGGCCGCTGGTCAGGGCGATTTTCTGAAAGGTGGAAATCATGGGACGGGCCGAGTCGAAAAGGCTGTACACATACACATCGGCCTGGCGCTCGAAGTTGCGCATGAAATAGCCGAAGACGAACCGGAAATAGACCAGGAAGACGGCCAGGAAGATCGCGCTGTGCAATGACCACAGGAGGGTCGCCTGATCCAGCCCCCAGCCGAGAATGGCCTTGAAGAGGGGTTCGGCAAAGAGGATCAGGTAGATCGTGAGGTCGTTGGCGGCAAAGACGATCAGCATGAAGCAGGCCATGAAGAAAATATAGTAGAGCAGGTGGTGCTTTTTCACATGACCGATTTCATGGGCGATGACGGCGTCCACCTCCTCGGGCGTCAGGGAGCGCAGAAGGGATTCGGTGACCAGAATATAGCGATATTTGCGGACGATGCCCATGACGCCCGCGGTGAGCATGCGGCCGCCGAAAATGGGCCAGTACACGATGTTGCGGTAGCCGATCCCGGCCCGGCGGCACAAGGCCTGGATGCGCGCGCGGTAAAATCCTGCTTCGACCGGGTAGCAGGCCCACAGGCGCTGGATCACCAGCGGTGCGAAAACGGCCACGAAGACGAGAAAGCCCACAAAGTAGATCACCTCCCCGGCGGTGGTGGCGAGAAACCGCTTGGGGGCGTCGAAGGGCAGCGCAAAGATGATGTCGGCCAGCAGGGATATCATCACCCATGGGATGAGGATCGGTACGGACATGCGCCAGTTGGAGGCGATATAGCCCCGACGGGAGAGGGCGCTTCCGTAGAGCCGCCGGTAGCTCGGATAGGCATTGTACCAGATGATGGAAAGGAGCAGGAGGAAGATCAGCAGGAAAACGATGGCCAGCAGCGTCGGCAGCTTTTTGAACAGGAGCCAGTTTTCCATGGTAAGGGGCAGCCCGAGAAGGTGCACCATGACGGCGAACAGGCCGATGGCCATGATGGACTGCCGGGTTATCAGGTTGGAATGCCGATCGTCGGCGTGGTAGGTATCGATGTGGCCGATGGCGGCCGCCAGGCGGCCAAAGAGCCAGCGCGAAGCCGCCGCAAAACCGGCTGTCAGCAGGGCGGCCAGCAGCCAGGCTTCGCCCGGAGGGAGCCCGGGATTTCCGGCGGGCTGATAGATGGCGAAGATCAGAATGGCGATAATCAGGTAGATAAAATTGGCAAACATGGTCAGGGCATCAACGGATTTGAGGTGAATTCAAGGGCGGTCACGGATTTTTACCGCCGGAAGCGGGGGACGAATCGCGATAGTAGCGCTCTTTTTCGCTGTAAATGCAGCCGCAGTAGGGTTGGCGGTACATGCCCAACTTTTGGGAGGCCTCGATGCCTTCTTTCCATCCCACCCGAAAATCCCGGTAGAGAAACGGCACCCCGCTTTCCCGGCCAATGGCGTCTCCCATTTCATGGATCAGGTCATGCTTCTGGTGGCGGCTGTAGAGCAGCGTGCTGGTGAAGGCGTCGAACTTGCCCTTGCGGGCCACCAGGGCGGCGGCCCGCAGGCGATCGTGGTAGCAGTAGCGGCAGCGTTCCTGCTCGCGGAAGGCCACGCTGCGGATGAAGCCCTCCATGTCGTAGCCCGCCTGGATAATGACCCGCAGCTCTTGTTCGGCGGCATAACGCTCTAAGGTTTCCTGGCGCCGCAGACATTCCGTGTAGGGGTGGATATTGTGGCGATAAAAGAACCCCATTACGGCATAACCCTCCTCCCGTAAAACCCCCAGGGGGTAGATGGTGCAGGGGCCGCAGCAGCTGTGCAGGAGGATTTTCATTGACGTTCTCCAAAGATGGCCGTGCCGATCCGCACCAGGGTGGCGCCTTCCTGGATGGCCGCCTCGAAGTCGCCGGTCATGCCCATGGAAAGTTCGTCCATGGACACCCCGGGCAGGGCTTCGTCCCGGATGCGGTCCCGCAATTCCCGCAAGGCCCGGAAAAAGGGGCGTACCTTCTCCGGGGCATTGAAATAGGGCGGCAGGGTCATCAGTCCTTTGACGCACAAGTTTTCCATCCGGCCGGCTTGGCGCACCAGGGCCAGGGCTTCCTCTTCGTAAACCCCTGATTTGCTGTCCTCCTTGCCGGTGTTGACCTGGATCAGGATCTCCTGCCGCTTGCCGTGCTTGGCGGCCTGTTTGTCCAGCTCCCGAGCCAGCTTGGGGGAATCCACCGAGTGGATCATATCGAACAGACGCACGGCATACTTGGCCTTGTTGCTCTGGAGATGGCCGATGAAATGCCATGCCACGTCAAGCTCCGACAGGGTCTCGATCTTATCCCGGGCTTCCTGGATGTAGTTTTCGCCCAGAAGGGTAATGCCGGTCTCCACGGCTTGGCGCACCCGCTCGGCCGGTACGGTTTTGCTCACCGCCACCAGCCGGACGGTTTCCGGCGGGCGTCCGGCCGCAAGAGCGGCGGACTGAATGCGATCGCGAATGGTATTGATTTGCGTCCTCATGCCGGAATCATCTCCCCATCAAGCCGGGCACATTGCCCCGTCGGTTAAACGTTTCTGGTCCATTATCCTTCACCCCCGTGTATCGAGGTCCATGATGCCTTCCCGGATCAGGATTTCCACCACCTCGCAGACCGGCAGCCCCACCACATTGGAATAGGAGCCGCTGATGCGGCGCACCAGGAAGGTGCCCATGCCCTGGATGGCATAGGCGCCGGCCTTGTCAAAGGGCTCCCCCGTGCGAATGTACCACGCGATCTCCTTATCGCTCAACGTCTTGAAGGTCACGTCCGTGCATACCGCGCCGCCGAAGACGGCATCGGTGCCGTGGCGTCGGATGCAAAAGCCCGTGTACACTTGGTGGGTCTTGCCCGACAGGCGCTCCAGCATGCGACGGGCCTCCTCCGGCGAGCCGGGTTTGCCGAGAAGGCGGTTGTCGGCCGCCACGATGGTGTCCGCCCCGATAATCCAGGTCTCCGGATAGTGGATCGCCACGGCCTTCGCCTTGGCGTCGGCCAAACGCCGCACGTAGGCGGCCGGTTCGTCCGGTGCGATGCGGGCTTCGTCGAACGGGCTGGGAATGACGGTAAAGCGCAACCCCGCCTGCTCCAACAGATATTTGCGCCGCGGAGACTGGGAGGCCAGGATCAGCCTGGCGTTGGTGACGCCGTCGGTCATGGGATTCCAATTCGCCATTAAAGGTGCGTGATAAAATTCGGAAATCAAGCCGCTGATCCCAGGATTTATGCTTTATCCATAATCCGTTTCCCGTTATCTTGTCGGAAAGAGATTAAGTGGTGCCCGTCCAAAGGTGGCAGATTTTGGTTTCCGGCCAAGGCCGCAATCGATATGGAAACCGCAGGCGCAGCTGCGGCTGCGGCGAGGATTTCGACAGAAGGCGAGAACGCCGCCAGGAGCCAAAAAATGCCCTTTATGGATGGGCACTAACTACCAGAAGGCCGTCGGATTGACAACCCGACGCAGAAGGGCGGAGTGCTTCATGGCGTATTGGATCATCGGCTATGGCCGGGTGGGGCGGCGGGCGCTTGAGCGGCTGCGGCGTAAATCACCCCAAGCCGGTTTCACCGTTGTCGATCCGCGCCTGGCGGGGCCGCCGGAAGGGATGCAAGACGTGCGCTGGCACGGGCAGGACGGCGTGGCATTCCTGATCGATCGGCGCCTGGAGATGACGGCCGAACCATCGCCCTGGATCGTGCCGGCGCTGCCCCTTCATCTGGCCCTGGAATGGATCATGGCCCGAATGAGGGCAACGGGTAGGGTGAGCACGATACCGGTACCCGCCGATCTGGTGGCGAAGCTTCCCAATGCGGTCGTCGGCCCCGAAGGGCAGGCCTATATCAGCAATGCGGATTTCATCTGCCCGACAAACTGCAGTGAACCCGACAATACATGCTTGGCGACCGGGCAGGCGCGACCCTGCGATCTTTATGCGGCTTTAGGCGCCATCCAGATCGAAGGCTTCCGGTCCGTTGTCGTTCGCAGCTACCAACTGGCCCCCGGCGTAGGCGGCTATCGCGGCCGCCAGTTGGAAGAGGCGCTGCGGGCCGTTCAAGCCCGGCCGGGCAACGTGCTGATCAGTACCGCCAGCAAATGCCACGGGGTCATGCATGCCTTGAAAGGGGAAAGGGATAAGGAATAGGGGATCGCGCATCCGGAATCCGGGATCCATACTAACGGGCTGACTTTCTTGACAGTCATCCGTATTCCCGCTAAAAGCACCCTGGATATGCCCACCATGCCCGGGTGGCGGAATAGGTAGACGCAAGGGACTTAAAATCCCTCGGTGTAATACACCGTGCCGGTTCGATTCCGGCCCCGGGCACCACCCTTTCCTGATCCTATCCCAGCGTATCGACTTTTTGGATTCTTACTCGCACAGGGCAGATTCACAGCCGCAAGCGGGGATATGATGGGTTAGCGGCCGACAGGCGGGATACGGGGACGGAATGAAGGACACGGCTGCAATTTGGCCGAAGGCCTTCATTGCAAGCACAGTGGCCGAGGGCGTTTGGGGTCAGGGGACCGGTTCCCATCCGGTTTCTCGTGGGAGCCGATACGGCTCAAATTCATCCCTTGAATCAAAGTGGTCCGGGGGGTGAGGGGAAGATCGGTGATGCACAAACCTTCCGCAGAAAGGTCTATATCGATCCAACTCGCCCGGGAGCGAAGCCGGGAGGCCGCCGAGCGGACACTGATGGCTTGGATTCGCACGGCCCTGGCATTGATCGGGTTCGGGTTTACGATCGCAAAATTCCACGACTATCTCGAACAATCCGATCTGCTGCCGACCACCGACCCGATTCACAGCACGCTGGTGTTCGGCGGGAGCTTCATCACCATTGGCGTTTTTGGCCTTATCGCGGCCATTGTCCAGCATTGGCGGATTTTAAGGCGGCTTGATAACGATGTGTTCATATACACCCAACCCCGACGCTTGCCGATGTTGGTGGCGATCCTCATCGTGCTGATCGGCTTGTTCGGCCTCATGGCCCTGCTGGTTTTTTAGGCGCAATCAACGGAAGGGCCGGGAAGGCCGCAACCGCCCGGGTGATTGCGACACCAGGAAGATCCGGGGTGGCTTTACATCAATTGGTTCCTTCATTTTCTTGCCCGTGCAAGAAAACGGAAGCAATCACGCCTCGGCGTGACAGGCTTCAAACGCCCGTGTCCCGCTTAACCCTGCGCGTCGTCGACACGGCCGGAGCGCGCGGAAACTCGCCCGCCTTCGATTTGGCTACGGCGGACTCAAACCCGCCTGCGGCAAGCCTTCGGCGGACAGGCAGTCGCCGCGTCTTTTTCGCCCGCAGACGGGATGCTCGGCGCGGAACAAAGGGAAACCTGAAAACCAAAGACAAAACTTCATTTTTGAAGCCTCTTTCTAAGAGGCTACCGGATGCCTATCGCTATGCGGGAGGAGACTCACTTCCGCCACAAGAAAAATCCTACTCCGCCGATGAGTTCCGCCGCCTTGATGAGGATCGAAGACCCGCCTGGGTGTTGACGATCCGCGAAGTGACGCTTTTGAATGTTTCGATCGAATTGGGGGAGGGGCAAGACGTTATGTCTTGCCCCCGGCGAAAGGAGTTGGAATGGAATCCGTTGACGGCAATCGAGGGATCGTGAACTCCAAAAGTGCTCAGGATTGTCAGGCCAGGTCCGTAGGCGGTCGATCCCTGATTGCCACTTGATACCGATAACAGCAATCCCTGTGCCAAGGATTACAAAAGCGGATTTCGGTTAAAATACAGGGTGATGGAGATTAGCCGCTGATTGGATCCATTGCGGTTTGACGGGATCTGTCAGTCGCAATGCCGTAATTTGTCAGGTCATACGATAGCAGGGCGGCGTTTGGGAGCCAGCCGGGGGGAGGTTCCCGACCCTCCGGCACCCCGCATACAGGTTGCTCGATAAAAGAATATCGACGGGGCGTTGGGGGCGACGAGAGCGCCCGCATCGCAAGATCTACAGCCCAAAAAGGGCGGAGCTTGCGCTCCGCCCGGCGAGGGAGGGGGAAGGTCAAAGGTTCAAGGTGAAAGGTTAAAGGTGAAAGGTAACGTCAGGAGGGTCGGAACCTTCGGTCCTGGATTATTCGGCAGAGAGGTTTTTGAGGATTTTTTTGGCAAGCGGTTCTTTGATTTCATTGTGGCGGGGTAAGGCTTCAATTGTCCCTGTCTTGGGGTTTATCCATAAGGAATGTGAGCTTCCCTCGCGTTTTAGGTAGCAGCCGGCCAGACGAAGTTGCTTTTCCAGATCTTTCCTTTTCATCAGATGGCGATCGCGTCGATGATCGCATCTGCGGGTAGGCCGCGCTTGATGTCGTCAAGGCGATCTTCCAGAATCAGCGCCACGGCTTCCTTGAGGTTTTCCTTGGCCTCGCCGACAGTCTCGCCCTGGCCGTTGGCACCGGGCACTTCCGGGCAAATGGCCCAGTAGCCGCCCTCCGGGGCAGCTTCGATAACAGCAGTTAATTCACCTTTCATTGTATTACCTCTCGAATAGTTAACAGTCTATGGTTTGTCCCTGTTGGATGTTGAGATTCTAACATCAGGTCCCTTCCTGTCAAGGAAGCCAAGCATAAAGGCTGAAGGTTAAAGGCTCAGGTGAAGTAAGGTGAAAGGTTCAAGGTGAAAGGCTAAAGGCTAAAGGCTCAAAACCTTACACCTTTGCCATTTATCCTGTTGTTTTCCTTTAACCTCTACCCTTTGGCCCTTGGCCTTCTGTATTCTTCCGTATGAATTTTTTCTTGGTTTTGATGAGGCCGGTGATCATGGAGGAAATTTCTTCGGATTCATTCAACCATTGGTCACCGATGGATTTGGGAATGTAGCCGATGTCGACACCGATATGGATCTGACATCGAAGCTCCCCGCATGATCCTTTGGCGCAGGATAGAAAGGAAACCGTTTCCCTGTCGCCAAGCGTGCAAATCCCTCGGCAATATTGCTTGGGATGGACAAACCGGCTCGTGTGATCTGATCTTTTGGCTTTGATCGTGCTGTTTCCTCGTACCTTTAACCTCGTGCCTTTAGCCTTTTCAGGCTTTCCCGCATCAATTGGGCGGCACGACCGCGATGCCGATGGGCGGGCTGGGCGGGGTATGATCGGCAGGGGTGTAGACCAACGGGCCGGCTTTGACGCTTTCGCCGGCGTCATTGTAAGCGGTAAGGCTGATGTAGTACTGTATATTTTCGGATAAAGGCAGGTCGTCGAGGTTGTACGAGGTGACATTGCCCACGTCCAGGGTCTGGGATTGCGCGGTCGCGCTGGTGCCGTAGTAAAGCCGGTAGCCGTCTACCGGCTCCGTGTTGGGGTCCCAGGCCAGGTTGGCGGCCGGGGAAGAGGCGGCGAAGGCCAGAAGGGTGATCAAACAGGTCGAAATAGAAACAAAATATTTTCGAGTCCGCATCGGACAGGTTCCTTCCGTGCCGGTCCGCAGCGCGGGTGTCGGCATTCCGGTTTCGGCCGCCCCCGTCGGCCATGGGTTCCAAGCCGGGGCCGCCCTGACGTGGCAGAGCGGGCGGCGGTCATCCAACGGATCGCAAAGTGAACGTCACGCGGCGGAGAATGTCTCACCCCATGGACAAGGGGGGATCCTGTGGCCGCCCATCAAAGAATGGCTGACGTCAGTGAAAGAGGAGATACAATGCCCCGCACCCCGCAACCCAGATCAGCAGGGAAAGCGGAAGGGCGATCACCATGCCGCTGAAACACGTGCCGCGGCAGCAGACGCGCGTCGCCTCGTCGCCCGACCCGATCGCGCGTTTCGCAGGCGAACGGCTTGGGCCCTCTCGAATCCCCGTGATCGCGGCGGTGGGATGGAGCGCCTCGGGGAACTGTCGAAGGTGAAATCCCAGCCGGTGTCTTCGCAGCAGCATTCGCTTGAAGCGGGCATGAACGACCTCCTGAACCAATGGGGTTCCTTGCGTCCTTTCCAAACTACATGCAACTATCGAACCAAAAACCAAAGCCGAAAATTATGCTGGAATACCCGCTACATCGAGCGTCCTTCGGAAAAACAGTATGTGCTATTTCAAGACCTTAGTGACAATATCCGTCACATCGACTGACACATCGCGTCAAAAAGGGCGCCGCGGATCTTTCTCCCGAACGAATGATAACAAAGGGGACGAAGCGGGATTGAGGGATTTGCGCAGGAAACGCACAAAACCACAAAAGCGGCATAGACAATGCATCGCCATGGAAGCGCACGTTCTTTTTCACCATCGATTTAACCCCGGACGGGATTCGCCCGGCTGTTACATGAAATATCCGCGTTGGATCATTTTCACGGAGAGCGGGAAACATGCCCCTGACGGCCGGGTTTGGTTTCCCTTCAGCCCTCAACCTTTCACCATTAACCTCTTAACACTCCTTTCTCCTCGAACCCCGAACCCCGAACCCTCGACCCCAGGATCCTGATTATGCCTCCCTACCGACTCTTCCACCTCGGCGCCGAACGCTGCGTCACCGGCTCCTGCCACCTGCTGCAGCTAAACGGCCTCAACATCATGGTCGACTGCGGCCTGACCCAGGGGAACGATGCCCGGCTGTCCATGGATCGGTGGCCCGTTGCGCCGGCCGGGATCGACTACCTCTTTCTGACCCACGCCCACATCGACCACATCGGCCGCGTGCCCGAGCTGATCGAGAAGGGGTTTGCGGGCGAGATCATCTGCTCCCATCCCACCAAAGCGCTTTTGGCCCCCATGCTGGCCGATGCGATGCGGTTCTCCGGAAGACCCGAAGGGGCTGCCGATCACCTCGAAAAAACCATCGACGATCTTTCCTGGGGGTTCGAATACGGGGAAACCTTCGACCTGACAAACGGTGTGACCTTCAAGCTGAAGCGCGCCGGTCACATCCTGGGATCCAGCTTCATCCGTTTTGAGGACGACAAAGCGGCGGGTCGATCCTCTTCTCCGGAGACCTCGGAGCGGCGGACACCCCCATCCTGGCCGACCCGGAGCCGCCGGACAGCGCCGATATGGTGGTGATGGAGTCCACCTACGGCGATCGGCTGCACGGAGACCGGCAGCAGCGCATCGAACGACTGGGGGCGATCCTCACCCGGGCCCTGGCGGACCACGGCAAGGTCTTCATCCCGGCCTTTGCCTTGGGACGCACCCAGGAGTTGATCTACGAAATGGACCGGATTTTTTCCGATCCCCTCTATCGGGAAATGTTCCCGGCCCTGCAGGGCACCCGGCGCCCGCCCGTCTTCGTGGATTCGCCCCTGGGGCTCGAGATCACCCGGATCTACGCCCGGCTCGCGGATTTTTGGGACCAGGAGGCCCGCGATCTGGAACGCCGCGGGGACCATCCCATCGATTTCCGGGGCCTGTATGCCGTGGAAAACCACCGGGACCATTTGAAGCTCTGCGATGCCAGCGGGCCGGCCGTCATCCTGGCCGGCAGCGGCATGTGCACCGGCGGCCGGATTACCGATCATTTGCAGCGCGGCATCGAGCAGCCTGAAAACGACATCCTCTTCGTCGGCTACCAGGCCGCCGGCACCCCGGGCAGGGCCATCCAGGACTATGCCGCAAAGCCCGGCGGCTACGTGGTCCTCGACGGCGAGCGCCGCACGATCGCGGCCGGGGTCCACACCCTGGCCGGCTATTCCGCCCATGCCGATCAAAAGGGGCTCGTGGACTGGATCACCGCCATGCCCGAAAAACCGGAGTCCGTCAAGCTCGTTCACGGGGACGGACACCGCCCGCCGGGCCTTGCGGAGGGTTTTGGAGCAGAGGGGGTATCGGGTAGAATAGCGTTTGTTGAGCTCGTTGCGTTTATCGAGTTTGTTGGGTTCTTTGGGTTCATTGGGTTCGTTGGGTTCATTGGGTTTGTTGGGTTGTTGCGTTCATTGGGTTCATTGGGTTTGGGCTTTCTCAAAAAAGTGGACACACCGAAGAGCCAAGATGTATGAGGCTACAGGAGGTGTTCCACCATGGGAAAACGGTTTGACAAAGAGTTTAAAATTGAAGCGGTGCGGCTGGCCTCGGAGCCAGGCAACACCCAATCCGGAATCGAACGCGATCTTGGCATCAGCCAGGGAATCATCAGCCGCTGGAAACGTGAACTACGCCAAGACGGGCAGCAGGCGTTTCCAGGCAAAGGACGACTCAAGCCTAACGATGATGAAATGCAGCGTCTCAAGCGTGAAAATGAACGCCTTCGCCGGGAGCGTGATATCTTAAAAAAAGCCGTGGCCATCTTCTCGGAGGATCCGAACAGATATTCGGATTCATAGACGAGCACCGCACTCTTTGGAGTGTTGAGGAGATGTGCCGGGTCCTTTCGGTGTCTCGTAGCGGGTATTACCGATGGCGCAAGCGACCTCAAAGCCAGCGAGCAATTGAGAACCGGCGCCTGGATGCCCACATCAGGGCTATTTTCAACAGGCATAAAGGGCGTTGTGGCAGCCCGAAGATCACGGATGAACTCAACGACATGGGGCTTGCCGTCAGCAAAAATCGTGTGGCCCGCAGAATGAAAGCGATGGGTCTGCGTTCGATCTATCGACGCAAATACCGGACGACCACCGACTCGAAGCATTCCCACCCGGTCGCGGACAACCTGCTGCAGCGGAATTTTACGACGAATGGACCGGACAAGGTGTGGGTGTCGGATATCACCTATATCGCTACCGCGCGCGGCTGGCTTTACCTGACGGTCTTTATCGATCTGTTTTCCCGGACGGTGGTTGGCTGGTCGCTGAGCAGCTCGTTGAGTGCTGAAACGGTGCTTACGGCCCTTACCCGCGCTGTCCGAAAACGTCGCCCTGGGGCCGGATTGATCATTCATTCGGATCGCGGGGTTCAGTATGCTTGCAGTGATTTTCGAAAGGTCTTGGAAAAGCATCATTTCGTTCAAAGCATGAGTCGTAAGGGCGACTGCTGGGACAATGCCGTGGCCGAATCGTTTTTCGGCATCATCAAATCGGAGTTAATCCACCACGAACGCTTTAAGGGCCCTCAAGATACCCTGAGAGCGATATTTGAGTACATCGAGATCTATTACAATCGTAAACGCAAACATTCTACACTGGGCTACAAAACCCCAGCCCAATTCGAACAGGTTATGAAATCAGCAGTTTGCTTTTAACCGTGTCTACTTTTTTGAGGAAAGTCCAAACACCATCTCACCTTCAGCCTAATCCCCTCATTTTTGATTTACCTACAGTCTAACCGCCTACAGCCTGATCCCTTCCTGGGAGCTTTCTTGCGCGACCATAAAAAATATGGGCCCCAATTGCCAATCCTTGTCGCATGATTATAATACTCCAATAGACCTGATGGCGGCACCACTGCATCGTTGAAGCATTTTTCTGTAGTGACGTCCACCTCCCCCTCGTGTCAAATGCCTGCCTCCTCCGTTAGGATTCTGATCTGCGCGACGACGAACTCCGCAAGCCGAATCTGCCGCCACCGCCATCGAGGCGAAAAAAGAGTATGAGCGTGCGCCACCCATCATTTGCGTATTGTGCAAATTGACCGGGAAATCATCAATGGCCAAGTCGCCAGCCGTAAATTCCAAGCGCAAGGACATGGTGGCGTGCACCGGCCGTCTAATGACGTTGCGCACGACGCTGGTATAAAGGGGCGGCGTATGACCCAATGGGCGCTCCGACCTATCGTGCCCATCCAAGGTCAGGAAGGTGGAGGTTACGGGATGAAGACTATTTTTCACCATACGGCTGTCACACTATTGATCAGCATTGTGGGCGTGAGTTTATCGATGGGGCTATCCATTTTAACCCCCGTATACGCGGAGCAGAGCCGGCAACAAAGGAACTCCCTTGGCGGGTGGGATACCGATGAGGGCGCGATTATTCTCCTTCCCGATGGCCGGATACGCTTACCCGGTGGCGGCATATGCAGCCCGGATGGCGGGGGAGGGTGGTATTGCCCAAGCGGCCATTACGCGCCCCAAGCAGGAGGCGGCAGCAGAACGACCAACAGGAAGTCAGGTCTTTCAGCGACACCAAACGAGCAAGGGGGCTATGACACGCCCAAAGGGCCGGTGATGAGGGACGGCGCCGGTGGCTATATCAAGCCTACGGGCGTATATATCCTGCCGCCAAGCAAAACGGAAAAGAGCGATGTCGGGGAATGAGCCCGGTCAAAGCCGCCAAGGGCCGCATCTCTTCTCCTCGAAAAATTGCAGCCTGAAATCAAGCCCATAAACACCGCCTCACCAACTGCCGTCAACCCAGCCAACCCATTAGCGCTGTCGACCCAACCAAACGGCGCGTTTATAAACGAAAAAGGCCGACACGCATACGCGCAGCGACCTTTGGTGGTGGCGATGGTCGGGAAGACTGGATTTGAACCAGCGACCCAATCGCAACCGGATGGTATTCGAACTACGCAGGTCCTTGGGCCTAAATACAGTCAAAACAGTATTTAGGCCTTGTGAGCCCTATGTTAGCGCCTCAGTACACCGAAAGGGAACCCGGCAACGGACGGTCCGGTTGAGGACCGGCGCAGCGTTCGGGCGACGACCCGCCGTATCTGTTCAATTACCGGTGCCATGATTTCCGTCTGCTCCCCTGCATGTTCCCCGACATTTGCGAAATTATCCTGAAAGCGGATTCCGTTGCGGTGGTGCACCTGCATGCTGCATTAGTGAACCGTTCGTCCCCCCAGCCAGCAGCGAATCGTTTGCTGCGCATCGTTTCCTGCAATTAACGGGATCGAGGAAGCCGTGGCGGCATCCAGGGGATGGAACATTCATAATCAAGGAGGTATTCCAATGAAGCGGCGAGATGTGCTGAAGGCTGCGGCCTGGGGAGGGGCGGTTGCGATTTTGGGGCCCGGACTGGCAAAGGGGGCCATGTACTATCCGATCAAGGTGGATGAAGGCCTCTGGCAGGGGATTAACCAGGTGAAAAACCCGGCGGAGGAAACGCCCCTGGAGAAGCTCCATTCGCCGGTCATCAACGTGCCGGACAAGATCGAAGCCGGCAAGGCTTTTCCCGTCCAGATAGACATCGGAAAAATCCCGCATCCGATGGGGCCCAACCACTGGATCGAACACATGCAGCTCAGCATCGGCAACGAACCCGTCGGCACCGCCATTTTTCAATCGCACGGCTATTGCAATGCGGCGGCAACCTTCAATACGGTGCTTGGCGACGATCTGCAGGGCAAGACCGTATCATTGATCGTCCAAATCAAATGCAACATGCATGGTATCTGGCAGAATAGCGTCAACGTGGAAATTGTGTAGCGTGACTGAGAACCAGACCGAACGACCAAAAGCGCACGGGCGGCGTCAGGTTTACAGGCCGCCCCCAAAGGCCCCGGGTGCATGGTCCGCGCTTGGACAATTGCGCGGGTGACTATTTGCGAAAACGATCGGTTTGTGGTCTGACCTTGATGCAATCAGAATCCCATCTGGGTAAAGAGGGGTCTGGTAGGCCCCTTTACGGAAAAACCCTCCGGACCCCATCAACCGCTCGAAATGTTCAGGCGAAAAACAGTGCTCACGATAGGTGACCTCAACGGCCGGAGGGGATCACAATACAACTCCTCAAACCGCTTTTACAGGATCATCAAGAAAAGAAATCAAAAGAAACCGCCCCTGTATAGCGTTACCAAAAACAAAGGGCGCCATTCTTTCGAATGGCGCCCTTATTGATTTTAGTTGGTCGGGAAGACTGGATTTGAACCAGCGACCCCAGCGTCCCGAACGCTGTGCTCTACCAGGCTGAGCCACTTCCCGACAAGAAAAACTTGATTAGTAAAGACCTCCTAAAATGTCAATCAGTTTTTCCGCTTATCCCTGGCAAGGAAGATATTATCGTTGTCGGTATCGTTTTTATCCAGCATCAAGAATCTAGTATCCAGCATCCAGAAACCAGAACCCTATCGGGCCAGAATATTATTGACGACAATCGTCTGCTCCCGTCCGGGCCCCACCGAAATGATGTCGACGGGCGTCTCCGTCAGGGTTTCGATCCGTTCCAGGTAATGGCGCGCCGCCTCCGGCAGGTCTTCCTCCGAGCGGATGCGGCTGATGTCGGTCTTCCACCCCGGCAGCGTTTCGTAGATCGGCCGGCATTCCGCCAGCACCCCCAGATCCGTAGGGAAATTCCGTCAGCGTTTCCCCGCGGTATTCGTAGGCGTCGCAGATCTTGATCTCGTCCAACTCCCCCAGCACGTCCAGCTTGGTGATGGCCAGGCCGGTCAGGCCGTTCAACCGCACGGCGTTGCGCACGATGACCGTATCCAGCCAGCCGCAGCGTCGGCGCCGGCCGGTGGTGGCCCCGAATTCGGCCCCTTTGGATTGAATGCGGTCGCCGATCTCGTCGAAAAGTTCGGTGGGGAAGGGGCCCGCTCCCACGCGGGTGGTGTAGGCCTTGACGATGCCGGTCACGCCGTTGAGGTGGCGCGCACCGATCCCGGCCCCCGAGCTGGCGTTGGCCGCCACCGTATTGGAGGAGGTCACATAGGGGTAGGTGCCGTGATCGATGTCCAGGTGGGTCCCCTGGGCGCCTTCGAAAAGCACCTGGCCGCCATCTTTGATGGCCCGGTCGAGAATGACGGAAACGTTTTCCACATAGGGCCGCAGCCGATCGGCATAGGACCGGTATTCGGCGATCACGGCGTCCGGGTCCACGGTTTCGGCCTTGAGGTAGTGCTCGAGATAGAAGTTTTTCTCGTCCATGATGGCCCGCACGCGCTCTTCGAACAGCGCGCTGTCCATCAGGTCCACGAACCGGAGGCCCCGCCGGGTGGCCTTGTCCTCGTAGCAGGGGCCGATGCCCCGCCCGGTGGTGCCGATCTTCTGGTCGCCCTTCATGCGTTCCCGGGCGTTGTCCACCGCTTTGTGGTAGGGCATGATGACGTGGGCCCGATCACTGATCTTGAGTTTGTCCGGCCCGGTGTTGACACCCTTTCCAGCCAGGTAGTCGATCTCTTCCAGCAGGACGCCGGGATCCACCACCAGTCCGTTGCCGATCACGCACAGTTTCCCCTGTAAAATGCCGGAAGGGACCAGGTGGCTGATAAACTGCTGACCGTCCACCACCATGGTGTGGCCGGCGTTGTTGCCGCCCTGGAAGCGGGCCACGATATCGGCATCGGCGGCCAGCAGGTCCACAATTTTCCCTTTGCCTTCATCGCCCCATTGGGTACCAATGATCACCAGATTGGACACGAGATGCTCCTTGCAAAGTTGGTCAATAATAGGGTCGTCTTCAGTTTTCACATTTCAGCAGATCACCCGGGCGGCGCGCACGAAAAAATCCCTGGATCAGGTCACGGCACTCTTCCATGAGCAGGCCTTCTGTAATGTCGGGGTGATGATTCAGCCGGCGATCTTCGCCAAGGTTGTATAGAGATCCTGCGGCGCCCCATTTCGGGTCCCGGGTTCCGAAAACCAGCCTCGCAATCCGGGCGTGGATGATGGCGCCCATGCACATCAGACAAGGTTCGACCGTAACATAGAGGGTCGTGTTTAACAACCGGTAGTTGCGCCGCCGCGCGGCGGCCTGACGGATGGCAAGCATCTCGGCATGGGCGCTGGGGTCGTGGTCGCAGATCGTCCGGTTGTGGGTCCGGGCCAGGATCTCGCCTTCGGCGGAAACCAGCACCGCGCCCACCGGGACTTCCTCCAGTTCGGCCGCCCGGCGGGCCTCCTCCAGCGCCAGGCGCATGAACGCGGTATGTCCCGGATCGTTTTCCATGGCTCTCCCTGTAGATGATGGCGAACCCAATGCTTCATAGAGGATTTGAAGCCCCGAGGCAAGAACCGTTGTCTTTTGGGCGGCGATTTTTGGGGGAGGTGCAACAGACGGAATGCAGGACAGTGCGAGGCGAGGTCAAGGCCGATGCCGGCCGCAACTGCGCCGAATCCATCCGGTCGCGGGCCCAATTAGTCGTTGACATCAAGCATGGATTGGCTTATGAAGCACCTCGTTTGAACAACAGCCCATTGCGCCCGTAGCTCAGCCCGGATAGAGCGCCGGACTACGAATCCGTAGGTCGCAGGTTCGAATCCTGCCGGGCGCACCATAAAGAAAAGTAGGGGAATCAATTCGTTAGGATTGGTTCCCTTTTCTTATTCCGCTATCCCCGGTGGTAAGGGTGCACCGGAGAAAGCGGTATTTGACCATCCAGCAGCACCCCACAAATTTGCCAATCTAATCCTCTTCGGCTTCCCCCCTCCCAAAGAACCCGATGCAACCTCCTGCAGCGTCTCCCCGGCATCATCCAAGGCATCCTCAACCTCGTCGACGAACCTGGCCGGGACCCCATGCTGCTCTTCGTCCATTTTATCCTCTATTGCGATGTAAACTTTTTAGCGATCACTCTCGTCATACGCGTCAAACACGCCACACGGCTCCTTTCCAAAACCAAACCGAAGGAGATCATCATGACACGCAAGCTCTTAATGATTGGCATCGCACTGGTTGGTCTTACCCTGGCTCTGGGAAGCAATGCTTGGGCGGAAAATGGCAGGGGCGGTAAAGACCGCAGGAATGACAAAATTTATCATCAGAACGACAAAACCCCTCCCGGGAACCATTACGGATGGGAAAAGGGCAAGGGGAACCCTCACAAGGACAACTATCGGCACCGCCAAGAATACCGGCATCGGGATCGTTACCAGCGGGATTACCACCACCCTAGACCGGTAGTTGAAAAGCACGTCTACCACCACTACAGCAGTGATGAGCGTTATGACGATGACCGCTTCAATGTGGCGGTCTCGGTAATCGACCAGGTTTTCAGTGTGGCTGTGGCGGTAAGCGGATCGAGGTGATTCATCAGCTGATCAACATCCACGTTCATTAGACCTACCCAGGGGGGCACTGCCGTGCCCCCTCCCCATCCGAACACAGCTTGCCCCCTGCCAACACCCTGTCTCACACACGGAGGCTCTGCTCGTGTGTGCGGTATCGCTGTCCCTGCACAACCCGGCGGATCTGATCAGGACGCCAGAGCCGCGGAAACGACCGGAGTGTGGGGGGCATGACCTATTGGCGGTAGGCTTCCAAGGAGATCGGTTTTTTCTCTTGGATGGCGCGATCGGGAGAAGATTTGCAAAATAGTAAAGGCGAGGCTTGCGCCTCGCCTTATGGAGGGGTTTGAGAGTATTCAGGCGTTCCAACACCAGGGGTGCTGGCTCTCTCACCTGACATAATAAGACCCATTTTGAACGGTGCAACTCATTTGGGATCGCCCGGCCTGCCGGCGGCACAGCGAATCGCGCTCCCCGATGGCTGAAGGTAAAAACCGGCACCATGCGGTTGCCTTTGCCGGGATCTGCCCAAAGACTTTTCCGGATTAAAGCCGCCTTCCCGCGGGCGTCTACGGATTATGCCGAGGAAGACGCCCAACCTCCCGCGACATTACTCACCGCAAAGGGCTCGGTATCACTAATGGCCATGGAGTAATGCTTGCACACGGGACAGAATTTGCGGGGCATGCCGCGACCGGCCCACAGAAGCTTGACACGATGATGGGTGCCACATTTTGGACAAAGGCATTCCGTCGATTTCTCCTTGAGGCAGATGGACTGAATGCTTTCAATCTGTTTTTCGGCGTCGATCGTTCCCGTTTCTGTTTTCACTGTCCGTTCTCCCTTTCAGCGCTGGGGATGAAGGGCGACTCAAGGGCCGTCCTGCCCGATAAACCGCAAAAGAACCCGATTCGCATTACAACGTGAGCGTGAGAAAGGGTGAAGCGCTATTAGGAGGCTGTAATGGAATCTATCGATGGCAATCGCGGGTCGTGGGCTTCAACAGGCGGGCAGGGTCACCAGGCAGCATGAATATGAAATCAATCCCTGATTGCCATTTGTTACAATCAGTTAGCAATCCTTGTGCCAAGTTTTTGATTCCAGATTTGTTGCATAATACCAGATAGACACAATTGAAAAGGATCGCTGGGCGCCATCTCTTTGACGAGATTTGTCATCGAGATGCCGTGATATGTCACCGATATGGCGCATGCAGGGGGGATGGGGTTTTTCGGGGTGGGGCCATATAAAGGTCTTCGATAGGTGAACCGATGGCCAAGGGAACCAACGCGAACCGCCATACTGCCGGTCAGGAAGCGAATATCGGAATCGATAGGGAAAGGCTTCGGATAGGGACGGGGAGGGGACTTTTGCGCGATCGATCAAAGGGGCGCTTTCCAGGAGGTGGTCAGGGGGGCGATCAATAGCTCCCCCTGACATCCCTCCTGAAGGTCGCCAAACGGTGGGGCCCGCGGCGACCTGAATTCACTTATCGACCTTTGCCGCAGGAAGCTTTAACGCAAAAACGAATGCTGTAGGGTGTTTCCCTAAGCAATGTTTTCAGGCACTCAAGGCCTGGTCGGGGGCGATTTCGGCAGTCTCCTGCGTCAAGCCGTCGGCGTGCAAGTCGCTGATGTTTCGATTTCCCAACCATGCGACGGCATCGGTCATGGAGGGAAAAAGGGCGAAGTCGCGCGGGAGTTTGTGTTCTTTGACCCAGATGGAAAAGCTGTGGAAGAGGCGTTGGGAAGGGCTGTAAATATGGGGGATTTCTTCCTGGTGGACAATGGCGGTTTTGCCGGGTACATGCCGGTCGGATTCGTAGGCCGAACGAAGATGCTCCGCCAGTTTGAAAAGGTCCATGGTGCTGATGGAGTCGAGGTTCAGGCGGCGGACGTCGAGGATTTCAAATGCGGCCGGAGCCAGCAGATAGGCGCGCGTGGCGTTTAGCAAGGCCTCGAGGTTGAAATTGCCCGACCAGGTGTGAAGCGCCAGATCGGTATGGTGGTAGTGCACAAAATCGATGGCCATAACCTGCCTCCATGCAGTGTCATAGCCGAACCCGTCGTGTCTCCCTGTTTCTAACCACATAACATCGGGATTATCAAGTTAAATCAACAGGAGAAAAGATTTATGCGACGCGGCGGATTGTCGGGTCAAAGGGCCGACGATGGGGCTTGATCGGTCGAGGGGAAAGGGCGCTTCCCGGATCGATCGGGCACGGGGCGGAAAAGAAGATCCGATCCGCCCGGTTGTCGGGTGCCATATCCCCTTGAGTTGACAGTCCGGTGATGGTGATCGGTTGGCCGGGGTCCGGTGACGGACGGAATTCAGAGGGATGACGAAACAATGTAAAAATTTTGTCAAATATTGTTGAACATGTTGAATTATTGACGTTTATTGGTCATCATAGCATTTCATATGCATGGTTTAATAGCGAGACCGTGATGCCCAAGCCGCCATCTTCCGCTCCGCCCGTCGAATCGTCAGTGATGGATAGCACCGATGCCCCTCCGGGTGTTTTGATGCGTTGGATGAAGATCGGCTGGCTCGCTTTCTGGCTCGTGACAGCCACCCTGCTGGTGTTCCTTCCCATTACCCTGGTGTCTCTCTTCAGTAAAACCGGCAACAGCTTGTTTCAATTGTCTCGCATGTGGGCGTGGATGATCCTGAAAGTTACCGGTGTCCATGTCGTGGTTCGCGGCGGCGAAAAAATCGAGCGCGACCGGGCCTATATGATCATTGCCAACCACCAGTCCCATTTCGACGGTCCGGCCCTGGCTTGGGGCCTGGGGGGCCTTCAATTCCGTTGGATCGCCAAAAAAGAGTTGCTGAAAATCCCCCTTTTCGGCCACTGCCTCCATTCTTCCCGCAACATCTTCATCGACCGCACCGACCGCGAATCCGCCTTCGCCAGTATTCAGAAGGGCATGACCATGCTCCCCCGAGGCGCCGGGGTCATGTGCTTTGCCGAGGGAACGCGTTCGACCGATGGACGGGTCGGCGCTTTTAAGAAAGGCGGCTTTGCCGCCGCCCTGCCAAGCGGCATGCCGCTGCTGCCCATTACTATCAACGGCAGCTACCATGTCCTTCCAAAATGCCGCTTGATGTTTCGCAAGGGCATCATCGAGCTGGTCGTCAGCGATCCTATCGAAACAGCCGGTAAAAGGGTCGAAGAATTGGAAGATCTCATTAAAACGACCCGCCGGATCATCAAGTCCAACCACGTATCCGAGCTTTAAAAGGGTTTTTTTCATAAGCAGGTTCAAGCCGCCCGAGCGGTGGCCCGTTGCGTCTGGACGGATGCCGGCCGTTATGGCATGGTAGCGCTCAATTTCGCTTTGGGTACGCACACACGCAAGAGGAGATGATCGTGGCTCGGAAAAAGTACTACGCCGTCCGCAGGGGACACCGCACCGGCATTTTCACGGAATGGTTCGGCCCGCAAGGCGCCCAGGCCCAGGTGAAGGGCTTTGCGGGTGCCCAATACCGGGGATTTGCAACGCGGGCGGAAGCGCAGGCCTTCCTGGAAGGTTCGCCACCGTCGGCGAAGCCCACTCCGACACACGAACCCTCGCCGGCGGAGGATGGGCCCCATGTGGTGGTCTATACCGACGGCGGGGCGATCGGGAATCCCGGACCCGGCGGCTACGGGGTGGTCATTCTCCCCCCGGATGGCGAACGCCGGGAACTCTCCGGCGGTTACCGATGGACGACCAACAACCGCATGGAGTTGATGGCCTGCATTACGGCCATCGAGCACCTGGAACCGGATTTGCCGATTATCTTGCACAGCGACTCCCGCTACATGGTGGATGCCATCAACAAACGATGGGTTTATGGCTGGCGGAAAAGAGGGTGGAAGAAATCCGACGGTCTGCCGGCCAAAAATCCGGATTTGTGGGAACGGCTGCTGCAACGGCTGGAAACCCTCCAGGTGACTTTCCGGTGGGTCAAGGGGCATGCGGGGCAGGAATGGAACGAGCGCTGCGACCAGTTGGCCGGGCAGGCCATGGCCCAGGCCGACCTGCCGGCCGATGCGGCCTACGAAGAGGGGATGGCGACCACGAAGGGGTGAGGCGGTTTAAATCCCGGGACCGTTAACGCCAGCCGATCGGTTCGTATCCCTTGTCGCGGAGGCATTTCTCCACAAAACGGCGAAAGGTGGGATCCGGGTCCCCCGACCGGATGACGCCCCGGGTCAAAGCGCCGGCCGCCCCTCCGGCTGCGCCGGCTGCAGCCCCCTTGCCGACACCTCCCAACACGGCCCCCACCGCCGCCCCGGTTGCCCCTCCCACGGCCGCGCCGGTGGCCGTGTCCTTGGCAACCGCCGCACCGGCCTGGGTATCCGCCCCATAGGTCTGCGCCAATTCCATGCACTGGTCGATGTCGGCCGCGGCAGCTTCCTGGCCTACCATGGTGAGCTGGTGGTTGGGGTAGAGGACCGGGCGTTTCGGTCCGCATCCCCACAGCATCCCCAAAAAGATCAACACCCAACAGGTCGCACGGGGCCGGATGCAAAGAAGGGGAATAGGCGTCTCCCCAGCGGATGACACCATGGCCCTTGGGCGGCAGAGGATCTTGTTCATTTGGAACGGTCCCTCCTGATTTTTGGCATAGCCCCCGCCATGCGGCGCACCCATGAACAAACGAAGCGGCTCATCCTTCCCCTGAGGATGGATTGCGCTTGGGTCGGCGGGGTTTTACAACGGCCGCGACAGGGGGCAGCGTGTCGTCTCCCTGAGGGCCGGACGACCTGCGCCGGGCACGGTGGATGCGCTTGAGGGCGGCACGATTCTGCATGGCATTTTGCAAAACATGGTCAAAATCCACTGGGGGCTTGCGGCCGGCGGCCTTTCCGTCAGTGGCGGGATAACGGTACCAGGGACGGAATCGGTTGCGGGGGGCGCTCTGCAGCCAGTGGACAATGCGGTCCAGGGCCTTGGCCAGGTCGATTGACCGGAGGAGGGCCGGAATTCGGCGGCCCTTTTTGCGCCCCGGCGTGCCTGGTGGCGGTGGCGGCGCATCCGACGGGTCTTTGGTTGCGGATACGGGCGTTCGACGATCCCTCTGCGCGGCGGGCATTTGCTGCCTTA